>JAVBPC010000113.1:0-8975 GCA_031549905.1 Eubacteriales bacterium | reverse complement strand
CGGAGTGCCTCTTTTCGTTCACTCTCTGTGTATGCGTGCTTCTTGGGACTTGGGGTATACTCGCGCTTGCATATCGTGCATCGATATCGCCTGCTTCCTGAAACCGTTTTCCCTATGCTGTGCTGTCTCTCTGTCGCCCCACATCTCGGGCACTTTCTTTCTTCTCTTCCCATATCTCCCATTTTATCATCTCACGGATAAAAAGGACACTCCCCAGAACAAAACCTAGGTAACTGCCAATCCATTCGAACGGCGGCTGACGGGTGCATTTCCGCCATCTGCGACCTGCAGAACCCTTGACGCAGCGCTGTTACGCTCTCGGTTTTTGCAAGCCGCATCTAACGGAAATTCGCCTCGCCCCCCAACGAACGAATAAATAGCGGTTTTCTAGGTAACCACCGATTTATCCGCGCGGCGCTTGCCGGGAAAATTTCCGTCATCTACGACCTACAAAATCCTCGATGTAACGCTGCCATATCTCTGGGTTTTGCGGCCACATCTGATGGGAATTCATCTCGCATTTCACCCGCCAGACAGATTTGCGGTTACATGGGTTCAACCATCGAAACACCAGCCCGGAGATAGCGCTCAAAGCTTTCCATACCCCCATTTCAACAGACATCCTCTCAAAACCACACGCCCTTTTCGCGCATCTGCCACAAACCAAAAGCCCCGAACCCCGTGCAACTTACCCGCATCCGTGCTATACTATAATTCGATAAAATCCGCAAAGGAGGCGCGCTAATGTCCGCCATTGAAATGTTTTTTGACCATACCTGCCCCTACTGCTATCGGGGACATGCCATGCTCAAATCGCTGCTAACAGCGTTCCCCGCCGCCGAAATCCTATGGCGCCCCATCGAGGCGCATCCAAAGGTTGAGGAACCCTACCACAAACCGTATGAGGACTTGGCGGTGCAGGGCGCGCTGTTCGTGCGCACGCAGCATGGAGACGAGCTTGCCTACCATGAGCGCATCTACCGCGCGCAGTTCGAGGAGCACCTCAAGGTGGATGATCCGGACACCTTGGCAAGCCTTGCGGAGGAGCTGGGATACGATCGCGCAGCCTTCCGCAAAGCGCTGGCAGATCACACCTATGAAGCCGCGCAGCGTGCCGCAAACGATTACGCGTACGAACAGAATAAAGTCTGGGCCGTGCCCACATTTGTTTGCGGCGGGAAGCGCCTGGATGCCGTTGAAGGCCGCGGCATTACCAAGGAGGGGCTGGAAGCGTTCCTGAAGCTATGCTGCTGCGGTTAATCGAAAAGCACAGCGCTTTTGCAGTTGACAAACGGGAAGCGTAGCATTGCCGCGCCTCCCGTTTGTATCTTGCCTTGGCGTACACCCACAAAGGCACCTATAGCATCTGCGCAAACGTTTCCCCGTAAGCAACCGCTTCCGCAATGTCCGCCTCGGTGGGCTTAAAGCGCACGCGGTATCCTTCATCCGCTACATTGAACTTCAGCTGTTTCAGCCGCTCAATCAGGTTTGGCACGGCCTCCCCGCTCCAGCCGTAGCTGCCAAACGCGCCAGCGCGCTTTCCACCGTGGGTAACGGCATGCATATCGTTCATCAACGCCCAGATAGGGGGGAGTGCATCGCCCACTACGGTGGGCGACCCAAGCAGAATGCCATCCGCGTTAAGCAGATCAGTCTGCACAGCGTCCATGTCCGCGCCCACCAGGTCATGCAGGCGGACTGTTGCGCCCCCGCTTTCCGCGCCGCGCGCAATGGCTTCGGCCAGCTGACGGGTATACCCATATGCGCTGACGTATGGGATTACAACCAGCTTGATGGGCTTGTCCGGTTTCGCGCACCACTGGCGGTATAGCGCAAAGATCTCTTTGATGCCGCAATCCAGCACCGGCCCATGCCCCGTGCAGATCATGTCAAGCGGCAGCCCTTCCACCCGGTTCAGCGCGTTTACTACGAATGGGTGCTTGAACGGTCCCAAGATATTGTCAAAGTAATACTTTGCGCAGGCAAGATACGCTGCCTCATCGGTTACCGCGCTGCGCAGGATGCCCGGGTGCGCATAATGCGCGCCGAACGCATCGCAGGTAAACAGTGTGCGCATCTCTTCCACATAGGTGAACATCGTATCCGGCCAGTGCAGATTCGGCAGCGCGAAGAACGTCAGCGTCTTGTCGCCCAGGGACAGCGTATCCCTGTCGCGCACCACCTTGGCATTGAACTCGCGGTTGACGATCTGCTTCAGGAACCCGATTGCCCCCATCGTGCCCACAATGGTCAGGTTCGGGTTGATGGAAAGCAGCCTTTCGACACTGCCGGAGTGGTCCGGCTCGGTGTGGTTGACGATCAGATAATCGATGGCGGCAATGTCGGTAAGCCCCGCCAGCGCATCAAAGTACTGATCCGCAAAACCGGCCTTCACCGTTTCAAACAGCGCCGTCTTGTCCGATCCCTTGAGGAAATACGCGTTGTATGTGGTGCCATATTCCGTGCGCATGATGATATCGAACACCCGAAGGTTCGGGTCCAGTGCGCCAAGCCATTCAAGGTCCTTCTGTAGCCGCATAGTCAAACTCCTTGCGCGTTTTGCTCTATTAGTATACCCTGCCATATCATCAGTATAACATACCTTCATGCCGCCGTCATCGCCGTTTCATATTTGCTAGCTATACTGCCGCCATGGTATACTACAGTGACAACAAGTGCCAAGGGAGGCTATCTCATGTACAAGGTGCTCATCGTGGATGACGAGCCTGATATCCGCGAGGTTATCCGGGAATACGCCGAATTTGAAGGCCACGAGGCCGTGGAAGCCTGTGACGGCATGGAGGCTGTGCGCCTGTGCCGCGAACAGGATTTTGACATCGTCATCATGGATGCGATGATGCCAAAGCTTGATGGCTTTTCCGCGTGCAAGGAAATCCGCAAAACAAAAAACATCCCCATGCTGATGCTGTCCGCAAGGGGAGAGGAGTATGACAAGCTTTTCGGCTTCGAGATGGGGGTGGATGATTACGTCGTCAAGCCCTTTTCACCCAAGGAGCTGATGGCCCGCGTCAATGTCATCATCACCAGGAACAAGGGCCGCGCAGGCGGGCCGGATGACAGCGGCAAGCTGACGTTCCAGGGCCTTGTCATCGATACGTTGGGCCGCACCGTGGCCATCGACGGTACCCGCGTGGAAATCACCCCCAAGGAGTACGAGCTGCTGCTGTACCTTGCGCGCAACAAGGGTATTGCCCTTACGCGCGATCAGCTGCTTAACGCCGTATGGGGCTATGATTTCTTTGGCGATGACCGCACGGTGGATGCCCAGATCAAGCTGCTGCGCCAAACGCTTGGCGTGTACCGCGACATGATCGTCACGCTCAGAGGGGTGGGGTACAAGTTTGAAGCTTAAACGCCGCTCGCTGGCTGTCAAGCTGTGGGCATACTTCATCCTGTTTGCAGCAGTCATCCTCTCGGCGCTGTGGCTGTTGCAGACCGTTTTCATGCAAAGCTTTTATGAGGATATGAAGGCGCGCGACCTTGCGCGCGTCGGGGATGAGCTGGCCGCGTCTTACGGTGAAGAGGATTTCGTTGAAAAGCTGGAAAAGCTGACCTTTCGTAATATGATCCTGGCGGTGATCACCGATTCGCAGGGGCAGCTGGCATACACATCCGATGAACACGGTTCGGGCGGGCCGGGCGGCGGGCTGCTCCTGCCCGGACAGCGCCAGTGGCAGGCGCGCGCGCTGCCGCAGAATTTTTCCGATTTTCTGACTGAATTGACCGCCGCTCCGGGCGGGCGTGTCAGCTACACCCTGAATAACCAGAACCACCAGGGCAAAACGCAGGTGTTCGGCGCGCTGCTGAAGGATGGCTCTACGCTGTATCTAAGTACCCCGCTGGAAGCACTGAACGCCACCACCGATATCATCCGCACGCAGCTGATGTATGTAACCATTCTGGCGCTGTTCGTCAGCTTTGTCATCGCGTATTTCATCGCGAAGAAGTTCGCAAAGCCCGTGCAGGCAATCACCGCGCAGGCGGGTGCGCTGGCGCAGGGCGAGTTTGACAAGCCGTTTGACAAGGGGTTCTGCGTGGAACTGGACCACCTGGCGGAGGCGCTGGAGGAGACCGCGCAGGAGCTATCCAAAGTGGAAAAGCTGCGCCGCGATTTCCTGGCCAACGTATCGCACGATCTGAGAACGCCGCTTACGATGGTGAAGGCGTATACCGAAATGATCCGCGATATCTCCGGCGACAACAAGGAAAAGCGCGAGGCGCACCTGGCCGTCATCGCGGGCGAGGCCGACCGCCTGACCACGCTGGTCAACGATTTGCTGGACCTGTCAGTGATACAGTCCGGCGGTGAAAAGCTGAGCGCCGAAAATGTGGACCTATCAGGTGCCGTGAAGAAGGTGGTATCCCGCTTCCAGCCGATTTTGGAGCATGAGGGCTACCATGTGCACGCCACAATAGAACCGGATCAGTACGCGCTGTGCGATAAGCTGCGACTGACGCAGGTGCTGTACAACCTGATCGGCAACGCGATCAACCACATCGGCGAGGATAAGACCATCTACATCACTGTGCAGGATCTTGGCAGCGCGGTGCGCTTTGAGGTGACCGATCACGGCGAAGGCATCCCGGAGGAGGACCTGCCGCGCATCTGGGAGCGGTATTACAAATCGCAGAACCACCGCAGGAATAGAACCGGCACGGGGCTTGGCCTGTCGATTGTAAAGGAAATACTGATTGCCCACGGCGCGCGCTATGGCGCCGTGAGCAAGGTAGGCGAGGGCAGCACATTCTGGTTTGAACTGAAGAAATAGGGCAGTGGGGGGCTTGTTATCGTTTCGAGATTGCCTCCCACAGCCCCAGCAGATAGGTCACGCCCAGGGCGCGGTCATACAGGCCGTAGCCGGGGCGTGCCTTTTCGCCCCAGATCATGCGGCCGTGGTCGGGGCGGATATAACCGTCAAACCCGGTTTCGTACAGCGCGCGGACGATCTCATACATATCCAGACCGCCGCAGGGCGACGGGTGCGCCGCCTCGTCAAAATCGCGGTCCGTCAGGTGCCTGATGTTGCGGATGTGCGCGAACGGAATGCGGTTCGCTTTGGAAAACTCGCGGGCAATGGCGGGGATGTCGTTGGCCCGGTTCGCGCCAAGGCTGCCTGTGCACAGCGTCAGGCCGTTCGCTGGACTGTCATACAGGGATAGAAATGTGCGGATGTTCTCCGCGCCGGTGATCACTTTGGGCAGGCCGTACAGCGGCCACGGTGGGTCATCCGGGTGGATTGCCATGCGTATGTCCAAAGCCTGCGCGTGCGGGATCACCGCATCCAGGAAGTAGCGCATGTTCTGCCAGTATTGCTCCGCGGACATGCTCTGGTAGAATTCGATATCGGCCTGCATTTGGTTAAGGCGCTCCGGTTCCCAGCCGGGCAGTGAGTAGCCCAGCGCTTTTTCGGCCATCCGGTCCGCCATTGCGGAAGGGTTCATTTTCAGCACCTCTTCGTGGCGGTAGCTGAGCACAGTGCTGCCATCCGCCAACGGGTGCGCCAGGTCGCTGCGCGCCCAGTCCAACACGGGCATGAAGTTGTAGCACAGGCATTTGATGCCGATTTCACGCAGGTGGGTCAGCGTATCCAGGTAGGCCTGGATGTACCCATCGCGCGTTAGCAGACCTTTCTTGATATCCTCATGGATGTTGACGCTTTCGATGACCTCCAGCGAAAGCCCGGCGGCATTCACTTCGCTGCGCAGCGCCTGGAGGCGGTCAAGCGGCCACACCGCACCCACCGGGATATCCGGCAGGCACGTTGCCACGCCGCTTACGCCCGGCACCTGCCGAATCTGCCATAGCGATACGCTGTCATCGCCGCCAGGGAACCACCGCAAAATCATTTTCATCCGTTTTTCCTCTGTTTCTTGCAAATGAGCGCTTTTGCTAGTATAATCTGTTATCGGGTATTGTGCCGAAGTGGCGGAATGGCAGACGCCGGGGACTTAAAATCCCCTGCCCGAAAGGGTGTACGGGTTCGAGTCCCGTCTTCGGCACCAAGCCATAAAGAATCGTTGATATCGCTAGGTTTGTAGCGTATCGATGGTTCTTTTTTCATACTCATTCGAAAAATCCCTTGTCTATATCTTTTTCATAGTCCTCTGCCGAAAATGGTCTCAAATCTCCCATTCTTCTTGGTATTCTACTGCCGGTTGCTGAAAAACACAAGTGAAAACACCGCCTTTTATCCTAAAATGGCGGTGTCAGAATCTTCGGGTATTGTGTACTGCTTGTTTCTCTTTGCCGTTTTCTCGGTTAAACGGCCATGATGCTAGAAGCCATAATGCGCTAATGCACTAACAATTCCGTCCTCCTCCGGCGGTGCGGTTACAAACTCCGCGGCCGCTTTCAGGTCATCCTTGGCATCCCCCATAGCCACGCCGTGTCCGACGGCCAGCAGCATGTCCAGGTCGTTGTACCCGTCGCCAAACGCATACGCGTTCTTTGGGGTAATGCCCGCCCGCTCCATGCACCAGCGCACAGCCTGAGACTTGCCCGCTTGCCGGGGGATAAGATTCACAAGGAAGCGGTGAGACCAGTTGGTGACATAGTCTGACAGGAAGGGCTCGAAAAGCCCGGCCTCCTCCTCCGTGATGTAGAGGTGCCCGTGGTACAAAAGGGGCCGGCTTTGCGCATCATCAACCAGTTTCGGCGCCGGGCCCGCAAACTCCGTCCAAACGGTCTGAACGCGCGCGTTGTATGCGCTGACCACCAGGCCATCGGGGCCGTAACCGCCCAGCGCAAAGCCGCCGGCATTTGCGATACGGATGATCTCTTCCATTGAAGGCAGTTCGATAAAGCGCTCCATCGCTACTTGATCGCCATCCAGGATGACCTGCCCGTTGAACAAAATCATGGTTTCAGGGCAAAAGCCAAGCTCACGGCGAATCATCTCCACCGATTCAAAACCCCGCCCTGTTGCCAGAATCACGAGGTGGCCTTGCTGAATCAGACGCGCAACCGCTTCTTTGGCGCTCTTCGGCACGCACTTTACAGTATGGCTGTACAGCGTGCCGTCAAAATCGAAGAAGAACATGCGCCTGTCCATGCGGCCACCTCCCGTTGGTAAGATTGGATACCCGCGTTACTTCAGCTTCGCCGTCGCGTCAGCCAGCGCCGTATCAATGTCCGCGCCGCCGATCATTACGCTCTCCCACAGCACGCCGCATTCCTTCGCGACGGCGGCGGTGTTTTCGATGATCCGGTCAACTTTGAGGAAATCCTGCATTTCAAGCACCGCACCAATTGCGGCGGCCTTGTAATACTGCACGCTGCCATCGGCCTCGGTGGCAAGGAACGCTGCGTACTCCGGCACATCCAGCATCGTCTTCGTGATAGGCAGGTTCGCGGAGTTGATCAGCCATTCGATGTTGTTTTCATCCTGGCTCATGAACTTGATCAGCAGCCATGCAGCCACCCGCTCCTCGGCGGTGGAGTTGGCAAACATGCAGTAGTCTTCGCCCTTGAAGAAGGCGTAGGGCGCGGAAAGGTCCTTCTGCGGCAGCGGCGCGACGCCCAGCTCAAACATCTTGTGGCCGGATTCCGCCTTCGGGATGGAATAGTACGCGCCCGCCGCGGTGCCGACGTTCATGAAGCATTCGCCCATCAGGAAGCCGTTGTTGCTGTAGTTGCCGCTGGCGCTGGGCATCAGCGCCGCCTGCGTGAACAGGCCCGCGTCCATGTTGCTTTTGTAGAAGGCAAGGGCCGCGCGGGAGGCATCGTTGTCTATATCCACCACGCCGTCCGCCGTGATGTACGGGCTGCCCCACTGCTGGCTCAGGGTCTTGAACACCGCCTCGGTGTATGCGCCGCCGTCAAAGCTAAGGCCCGGGATGCCGGTGGCTTCCTTGATCACTTCGCACGCTGCCACAACATCATCCCAGGTCGCAGGGGCGGTCAGGCTGTTTTCATCAAAGATGGTTTTGTTGTAGATCAGGATGTCGGTGGTTTTTTTGTTCGTGGGGAAGCCGTACATCGTGCCTTCGGGGCCGTAGCTCTGGCCCTGCTCGATGAAATGGGGGTAGAATGCGGCCTTTTCTTCCTCTGTGAAGCCGATGCGCTCATTATCGTAGTAGGGGGCCATGTCCACGATCGCGCCGCTGCGAACATATTCATAGAAGGTTGTGGGCGCAAGGTTGGAGATGGTCGGGGTCGACTTGGAAACGATGTTCTGCGTCAGCTTCCCGGTCAGTTCCCCGATGGGGCCCTGGTTGGAGAAATCGACGGTGATGTTCGGGTACTGCGCCTGGAACGCCTGCACCATCGTCTCCAGGAACGGGAAGTTGGCCGCGCCGGTGCCTGTCCAGAAGGAAATCTTGACAGGGACCTTGTCATCCAGCACCTTCACAATGGCGGCTTCCAGGGAATCATCCGCCGCATAGGCGGTAAGGCCGGCGCAGGCTGTGAGCATCAGAGCGCAAAGAATAAGGGAAATCAGCTTTTTCATGGGGAACTCTCCTTTTATTTTTGTTCTGGTTCCATACGAAAGTAAGTGCATGTGCGCCATATCTATCCTTTCACGCCCCCCCTTTCAATGCCGGTCAAAATGTGCTTTCGAAGCAGCAGGAATACGGCGATCAGCGGGATCGTCACCAGGGTGGAGGCCGCCATCTCCAGTTCCAGCCGGTTGCTGCCGGAGTTGTCGGAGAACGCGTTGCGAAGGCCGTTTGATACCAGGCGCAGGCTGTCCTGCGTAGTGACCAGGTTCGGCCAGGCGTATGTGTTCCACACGCGGATCAGCGTCAGGATGATCACGGTGTAGAGGGTTGATTTGGTCAGCGGCAGCACCACCTTGCGCAGATACCTGAGGTTGTGCAGGCCGTCGATCCGGGCGGCGATGTACAGCTCATCCGGAATCTGCATCATTGTCTGCCGAAGCAGGTAGATGTTAAACGCGCTCACGCACAGCGGCAGCGCGATGGCCTGCAGGGTGTTGAGCCAGCCAAGGTTT
>JAVBPC010000068.1:0-6800 GCA_031549905.1 Eubacteriales bacterium | reverse complement strand
GTTCATCCGGCGTGGGTAAATCAAGCTTGGTCAACGCGCTGGCAGGCGAAATCCTGATGGATACCGGCGATATCCGCGAGGATGACGCGCGCGGCAGACATACCACAACGTACCGCCAGCTGCTGACGCTGCCCTCAGGCGCGCAGATCATCGACACCCCGGGCATGCGCGAGCTGGGCCTTTGGGATGCGGAAGAAGGACTTGCCGAGGTGTTCCATGATATTGAAGCGCTGGCGGGCCAATGCCGCTTCGCGGACTGCGCGCACCAAACAGAGCCCGGCTGTGCGGTGCGGCAGGCCGTTGAGACAGGCACACTACCGGAAAAACGGCTGATCGCATACCATAAGCTTCAACGCGAAGCGGCCCGAAAAGCGCGCCCGGTCCGCACGCGGCATCCGAAGCGAAGAGCATAGCGCACCTTTTGTAGCATTTTGTCGTTTTTTCCCTTTACAAGCGGCCGCTGACAGTGTATAATCACTCCGATCTTTAAGGCAGCCCGAGAGGCTGACAAGATGCGGGACACCCACAGCGCAAGTGTGACCGGGTCTTGTCGTGCAGGCAAGGCCCGGTTTTTTCATGCAACAGGAGGCGCGTGCATGCTGGTTTTCAAATCCGAAATCATGGATGAAGCGGCGGTTGCCCGCACGGTCACGCGCCTTTCGCATGAGCTGCTGGAAAGGCAACTGGACGGCGCGCCGCTGTGTCTGATCGGTATCAAGCGGCGGGGCGTTCCCCTTGCGCAGATGCTGGCCGCGCGCATCTTTGCGCTGATGGGGCTGACCGTGCCCGTTGGCAGCGTCGATATCACGCTGTACCGCGATGACCTCTCCCCCATGTCCGACCAGCCGCGCGTTTCCGCCGGGGATATTCCTTTCCCCATTCAGGGTGCCCGCGCCGTGCTGGTGGATGATGTGTTCTACACCGGCCGCACCGCCCGCGCAGCGATGGACGCGGTATTTTCTTTCGGCAGGCCCGCTAAAATCGAACTGCTCATGCTGATTGACCGCGGGCACCGGGAACTGCCGATCCGCGCGGATTATGTCGGCAAAAACATCGAAACCAGCAAAGGCGAAACGGTGTCCGTATGCTTGCCGCCGTTCGACGCCGAAACCTGCGTGCGCGTGTACCGCACGGAAACCTGATGATCCTGCCGCGCATGCGGCATGTTCATAGAGCAATTTTCGGAAACATTCGGAATGGATTTGCGAGAGGTTTTGCTGTCTCGCTAAGCCGAGGGAGCAAGGCGTAGCAGTGCTACGCCGCGTGGACGAGGCAACGCGAGGCGGCAAAAGATCCGCAAAGACATGCCGAATGTTTTCGCAAAATGCTCTGGCATACATCCCATACACCCGAACGTTGAGGAGGAGTAGGCACATGGAATTTTTCTCCAAGGTAAACAGGACCCTCTTCCCGGGAGCACAGGAGTATCCCAAAAACGGCGTGGCCAAGACGCTGACGCTGGGCCTGCAGCACGCATTTGCCATGTCGTGCGCAACCATCCTGGTTCCGCTGCTCACGGGGCTGGATGTGGGCGTGGCGCTATTCGCCGCGGGCGGCGGCACGCTGATCTTCCACCTGTGCACCGGCGGGCGGATGCCCACCTTCCTTGGCAGCTCCTTCGCGTTCATCGCGGCGCTGTGCGCCATCATCGGCAATGACGCGTACGGCGCGACACAGACCGAGCAGATCGCGGCGGCGATGGGCGCCATCATTGCGGCGGGCGTGATCTACCTGGTGCTTGCGCTGCTGGTCAGGCTGATCGGGCGCGGCTTCATCGATAAGCTGTTCCCGCCGCTGGTGCGCGGCGTCGGCATCGCGATCATCGGGCTGAACCTGGCGGGTGTGGCGATCAATAACATCCAGTCCAACAACGGCTTTGAGATGTTCACCTCCGGCTACTACTGGAGCTGGGGCATCGCGCTGCTGGTCTGCCTGCTGGCCATCTGCCTTTCTTCCTACGGAAAGGGCATGATCAAAATGAGTTCCATCGTCATCGCGCTGGTGGTGGGCTATGTTGCCACCTTTGTATTTGTCAAGGTGTTCGGCGCGCCGGAAGGGTTGATGAACACCGCCGCCATCGCACAGCATAACTGGCTTGAGATGCCCAAGTTTGTGCTGCCCAAGTTCAATTGGTCGGCGATCGCGCTGATCGCGCCGATCTCCATTGTTACCTGCGTGGAGCATGTCGGCGATGTATATGCAAACGGCGCGGTGGTGGGCAAGGATTTCGTCAGCAAGCCCGGCCTGCACCGCACGCTGATGGGCGATGGCCTGGCCACCGTGTTTGCCGGCCTCATCGGCGGCCCCGCGAACACCACCTATTCCGAGAACACGGCGGTGCTCGCCGCCACCGGCAACTACAACCCCGCGTCGCTGCGCGTGGCCGCCGTCATCGCCATCATCGTCAGCTTCTTTGGCAAGGCCATCGGCCTGATTGAAACCGTACCCAACGCGGTGCTGGGCGGCGCGTGCGTGGTGCTTTACGGCATGATCGCATCCGTCGGCCTGCGCACGCTGGTTGAAAACCATGTTGACTTCGCGCTGAACCGGAACCTTTGCATCGCGGCAGTTATGCTGGTGTTCGCTATCGGCGGCGCGGTCATCGGCGGCGCAAACTTCAGCTTTAGCGGCATCGGCCTGGGCGTGATCACGGGCATTCTGCTCAACCTCATCCTGCCGGAGCAAAAGGGCGGCCCGAACCTCATCGCGCACTCGGTAAATAAAGACGAAATCATCAAAGAAAAAAAGTAACCCTATCGCCCTTTCCGCAAGAAAATTGCCCTGCGGAAAGGGTTTTTTCTTTTTTGGGGGAACTATACGCGAAGAACATTGCCGCCCCCAACGGGCGGTAACAGGAGGCGATTCTTTGCGTAATTGGTTGCTTCGCGCGCTTAAGGGCGCGCTCATCGGCGCGGGGGCGATTCTGCCTGGCATCAGCGGCGGCGTGCTGTGCGTGGTGCTCGGCATTTACAGGCAGATGATGGCGTTTCTGGCGCATCCCTTTCATGCCTTTAAGGAAAACGCGGCGTTTTTCCTGCCGATATTGGTTGGGTTTGTGCTGGGCGTGCTGGGGCTTTCCAAGGCGGTGTCGTGGCTGTTCCGCCAGCAGGAGACACCTGCGGTATGCCTGTTCATCGGCCTTGTCGTGGGCACGTTTCCCTCTCTGTTTCGGGAGGCGGGCAGCCAGGGGCGGCCCAAATCCGCGTGGATATCGCTGCTTGCCGGCGCGGCGGTGATGGGCGTGATCATGTATTTTCTAAGCGGCAGCGGGCAGAAGGTTACGCCGAACGTGTGGTGGTGGCTGCTGTGCGGGTTCCTGTGGGGCATCGGGCTGATCGTGCCGGGCATGAGCCCGTCGTCGCTGTTCATCTTTTTCGGTCTGTATGAGCCGATGACCGCCGCCATCGGGGCGCTGGATTTTGCGGTGTTGCTGCCGATGGGCGCGGGCCTGCTGCTGACGGTGCTGGTGCTGGCGCGCGGGGTCAACGCCATCTTTGAGCGCAAGTATCCGCAGGCGATGCACGCGATTCTGGGCATCGTGATCGCATCCACCCTTGGCATTCTGCCCATCGGCGCCACGGCTGCCGGATGGGATATCCCGATTTGGCTGCTGTGCTTCGCGTTTGGCGTGGCGGTGTCCGTCGGCATGAGCCGCCTCGGGGACGGCAAACCCGCCGTGGAGTAGCCTGTACCGCACTGTAATACGAAGGAGGCGCTGCCCATGCGCGATAGATTGAATCCTGCCCTGTTGTCCCTGCCCGCCAGCGGCATCCGCCGCATTGCGGAGAAGGCGCGCGAGCTTGGCTGCATCTCGCTGACGCTTGGGGAGCCCTCCTTCGATACGCCCGCACCCATTCGCGAAGCCGCAAAGCGCGCGCTGGATGCGGGGCATACGCACTACCCGCCCAACCGGGGGGTGGCCGCGCTATCTGCCAAAATTGCCGAAACAGAGAGCCGGAACCTTGGTGTTGCCTTTGCGCCGGAACAGGCGCTGGTAACCGTCGGTTCTACCGAAGCGCTGGCCTGCGCGTTCTTCGCGCTGCTCTCCCCGGGCGATGAGGTCATCGTGCCGACGCCCGGCTTCCTGCTGTATGCGCAGCAAATCGCGCTGGCGGGGGGCACGATGGTGCCGCTTTACACGGCGGGGGATGATTTCCAGATTGGCGCGGACGCGCTGGAAGCGCTGATTACACCGCGCACGAAGGCTATCCTGCTCAACTCGCCCAACAACCCCACGGGCGTGGTGTACTCAAGGGAAAGCCTGGACGCGGCCACCGCGTGCTGCCTGAAGCACGGCCTGTTTTTGATCTTCGATGGCGTGTACAACCACTTCTGCTATGACGGGCCCATGGTTTACCCGGACGCGGCGCGCCTTGGCGAAAAGCTGATCTACATCAATGCCTTTTCAAAAACATACGCGATGACCGGCTGGCGGATGGGCTATGTGCTGGCCGGGCGAGGCATCATTCCGGAACTGACAAAAGCGCACGCCGCGCTGACCGTCGGCGTTGCCACGTTCCTGCAAATCGGCTGCCTGGATATCTTTGATGTGCCTGTGGATGCGATGGCGGAAGCGTACAGGCAAAACCGCGATCTGGTGGTTGACTGCCTCGCTTCGCTGAACCTGCCTTGCGCGCGCCCGGCCGGGGCGTTTTACGCATTCCCCGATATCCGCGGCACCGGCATGGATGACGAGACCTTCGTTGACCGGTTCATGATGGAGAAGGGCGTGGCACTGGTGCCCGGCAACTGCTTCGGCGCGCCGGGGTTTGTCCGCCTGTCTTACTGCACGGGCCAGGAGACGCTGAAAAAAGGGCTGGATGGTCTTAGATCCTTCGTACACACGTTATAAACCACCCAAAACCGTGAGATTTTCTGTCGCAAGTGCAGGAATCGAAAATTTTACTTGCATATTTCCCCAATCTCTGGTAGGATAGGCGCAATACGTTTTGCGAGGAGGCGCCATCACATGGGGAAGTAACGACCGGCACCAGGTTCCTGGAAGGAAGCTATGTAGCGCTTGTCACCCCTTTCCATCCGGACGGGTCCATTCATTTCGAGAAGCTAAAAGAGCTTTGCAACTGGCACATCGATCAGGGCACCAACGGCATCGTGGCCCTGGGCACCACCGGCGAATCGAGCACCATGACGCATGAAGAGGACGACGATGTCGCCCAGTGCGTGCTGGATACAGTCGCCGGGCGCATCCCTGTCATCGTCGGTTCCGGCTCCAACTGCACGGAAACCGCCATCATGAAGAGCAAGCGGTACGCCGAAATGGGCGCCGATGGCCTGCTCGTCATCACACCCTATTACAACAAAGCGAATGAAACCGGCATGGCACGCCATTTTGAGATGGTCGCGGACGCTGCGGGCATCCCTGTTGTGCTGTACAATGTGCCGGGCCGGACGGGCTGCGCGCTGTCCCCCGCCGCGGTGGAAACGCTGTCGCGCCATCCGCTGATCCGCGGCATCAAGGAAGCGAGCGGCGACATCGGCTATGTCGCCAAGGTCGCGCGGCATGTTTCGGATGAGTTCGCGCTGGTTTCAGGGAATGACAACATGATTGTGCCGGTGATGTCGCTTGGGGGCGTGGGCGTGATCTCCGTATTCGCCAACCTTTGCCCCGCCATCTGCCGCCGGATCACGGACGCGTGGCTTGAAGGGAACGCCGCCCTTGCGCGGGAATTGCAACTGCAATACCTTCAGCTGATTGACGCGCTGTTCATCGAGGTGAACCCAATCCCCATCAAGGAAGCGATGAACCTGATGGGCATGGAGGTCGGCGGGTACCGGATGCCGCTGTGCGAGATGGCGCCGGCAAACCGCGAGAAGCTGCGCCAGGCGATGGAGGTGCTAACATGCGCGCCGCGCTGATCGGCTATGGCCGAATGGGCCGCATGGTTGCCGCCTGCATGGAAAAAGATGATGCATGGACGCTTTCCGGGATCGTTGACGCGGGCTTCGCGGCATCCCTTAATGCTGTGGACGCGCCCGATGTGGCGATTGACTTCTCCTTTCCGGGCGATATGGAGGGCGTGCTTGCCGCCGCTCTCCGCAGGAATATTGCGCTGGTGATTGGGCGCACCGGGCTTACAGATGCCGAGGGCGCGCTGATCCGCGAAGCTGCCGGACAGATTCCCATCTGCTGGTCGTCAAACTTTTCACCGGGCGTGGCGGTGATGCGCCGTGTCTCCCGCGAAATGAGCCTTGCGCTGGGCGACGCGTATGACATCGAAATCGTTGAGGCGCACCACAAAATGAAAGCGGACGCCCCCAGCGGCACCGCGAATCTGCTGCTTTCCGCCATCAACCCGGATGGCGCGCGGCCCGTGGTGTACGGACGCGAAGGCACCGCCCTTCGCACCCCCGGCGAGATCGGCGTGCACACGCTGCGCGGCGGCACCGTCTGCGGTGAGCACAGCGTGTTCTTCCTGGGTGAAGAAGAGGAACTGACGCTGACCCACCGCGCCGAAAGCCGCGCCATATTTGCAAAAGGCGCGTTGCGCGCCGCGCGGTATGTCACCGGGCGCGCTCCCGGGCTGTATACTATGGAAGATGTTTTGTTTGGCCAAACCTTGGCCTAGAGCAATTTTCGGAAACATTCGGAATGGATTTGCCAGAGTTTTGCCGTTTCGCTAAGCCGAGGGAGCAAGGCGTAGCAGCGCTACGCCGCGTGGATAGCGCTTGACCGAAGGTCAAGCCGAGTGGGTAGAACCTTCGATTCTGCCCACGATGCCCGGCGGCAAGTTTACGCCGCCGCTGGGGCGTCAGAGGCAACGCGAGGCGACAAAAGATCC
>JAVBPC010000058.1:0-28780 GCA_031549905.1 Eubacteriales bacterium | reverse complement strand
CTCGTCCACGCGGCGTAGCGCTGCTACGCCTTGCTACCGCGGCTTAGCGAGAAAGCAAAATCTCTCGCAAATCAACTCCGCATATTTCCGAAAATTGCTCTAAAGATGTTCATGACTATTTTGAATACATGCGCCTGGATTCCACGGCGCTTCATGAGGATTTTGCGCCGTATACCTTTGATCAGTGCGAAAAAGCGGTGGAAGAAAGGCTGCAAAACGATGCGTTTTGGGTGGTGGAGTTAAAATCGGAAGGCAAGGTTATAGGCGATCTGTGCTACCGCAAAGGGGACTATGAAACATATGAGATTGCCTATGATTTTAACGGGAAATACGCAAAAAAGGGGTATGCCACAGAAGCCTGCAAGGTGCTGATCACGCATATTTTTGCCGTGTTGAATGGGCGCAGGCTGTATGCGGGGTGCAACGAAGGCAATACAAACTCGTGGAAGCTGCTGGAGCGGCTTGGTTTTCGCCGGGAAGCGCATTGTATTGAAGATGTGGCTTTCAAACAGGATGATAACGGAAATCCTATTTATGTAAACAGCTATTTTTACGCGTTGCTGAACCGGGAATGGCAACGGGAACTGGCATGATCCTGACGTGCGGGCAATAAAAAACGCCCCCACGGCGGAGGCGGTTCAAAGGGCGCGATCAGTTGGCGGCGGCAGCTTTCGCAAGCCGCTTGGCCAGACGGGCCTTTTTGCGGTTAGCGGCGTTCTTATGGATGACGCCTTTTGTGGCGGCCTTATCCAAAGCGCTGTAAGAAGCGTCCAGCAGAACGACGGCCTGCTTGGCATCGCTCGCGACAGCGGTATCAAACTTCTTAATCGTCGTCTTCATGGAAGACTTGACCATGCGGTTGCGGAGATTCTTCTTCGCATTGACCTTCACGCGCTTGATAGCGGATTTGATATTCGGCATTTCTTTTCACCTCCTTGGCAAAGCATCGCAACAGCTATATTACCATGCTGCGTCTGCAAATGCAAGGTTTTTTTTCGATGAAAACCGCGATAAGGCGCATGCTAAAACCAATCCTTGCAAACCGCCCGGCTTTCTTGTAAAATATGATTAAGAGATAATAACTGAAAGGAGGAAACCGCATGCTGTTTCGCAAATGCGCGGGCGGGGTCGTCTTTCACGGAAGCGATGTGTTTCTTCTCAAGAATGAAAAAGGGGAATGGGTGCTGCCCAAGGGCGTGGTGCGGGGGCAAACGCCGCAGCAGGAGGTAGCCATGCAGCGCGTGCAGGCCGAAACCGGCGTGAACGCCGACGTGCTGGAGGCTGTGGGCGAAACGAACTATGAGTTTTACTCTGTGACGCGGCGCACGCCCGTCTGCAACCGCATCATGTGGTACACGATGCGCGCGAAATCGCCGCAGTTCCGCATAGCGTTTGAGCAGGGGTTTGGCGATGGGGGCTGGTACCCCATTGAAACGGCGCTGGATCTGATTACCTACACGCAGGATAAATCGCTGCTGCGCCTGGCGCATGAAAAATACAAGGCGCAGCTGGCCGAAGGAGAATAACCAATGCCGATTCGCTCCGCAGCAAAGGCGGTTATCGTGCGGGATGGGTGCATCCTGCTGAACCGGTGCTTTGCCGAAGGCTATGGCACATACTACGACATGCCCGGCGGCGGGCAGAACCAGGGTGAAAGCCTGGAACAGGCCATCATCCGCGAGTGCTTGGAAGAAACCGGCTATACCGTCCAGGTGGGCAGCTTTCTGGCGCTTTCGGAAGAGATATTTTTGAATCCGCTGCTTCGCGAAAGATATCCGAACCATGTGCACCGCGTTTACCATGCGTTCCTGTGCGACATTCGGGAGGATGTGCCGCGCATTGAACCCACAGAGATCGATTATGATGCTGTGGAACTGGAATGGGTGGCGCTGTCACGCTTGCCCGAAATCAGGATCATGCCGCAACTGATGCAAAACGCGCTGCCCGATTTGCTGTCGGGCAACGCGCCGCAATTTTTAGGTACTGAATATACAGATTAAAGGTTTTTCATCAGCCGCTGATAGAAGGCCACCAATGTTGCCAGCTTGTCCACGGGGATGCGCTCATCCCGCCCGTGGATCAGCTGGCGCTCTTCTTTCGTCAGTGCCACCGGCGAGAACCTGTATACCCTCTCACAGATTTCCGCATAGTGCCTGGAATCGCTGCCCGCGATCATCAGGTATGGCGATACGATTGCCTGCGGCCATGTCTCCCGGATCGCACGGGACAGCAAAGCGTACCCTGCGCCATCCACCCTGGATGTGGGCGAGGGGTCGCGTCCCTCGATGGTGACGGTGATATCCGGATTGTCGATGGTGCGGATCAGCCGCCTGCGCGCCGATTCCATCGTTTCCCCGCCGATGATGCGCATGTTTGCCGTGACCGACGCCGCGGGCGGCAGCACGTTGGGCGCGTCGCTGCCCTTCATCTGCGTGAACGCGGCGGTGGTGCGCACCAGCGCGTTCATTTCGCCCCCGCTCTTTTTGCACATGATGTTCAACACCGGCCAGAAACACCACAGGTTCCCGAATATCAGCCGCAAAGGGAACCCTGCGTGCCGCCCCAGCGTATCGAACATCGCGTGGGCGGGCTTCGTCAGCTTAAACGGGAAGGGTTTGTTTTCCACGCGCCCCACGGCCTTTGCCAGTATCCCCACCGGGGAGTGCGGCGGCGGCGCGGACGCGTGCCCGCCCTTGGATGCCAGCGTGAAGGTTGCGTTTGCGTTGCCCTTTTCGCCGATGCCGATCAGCGCGGAGGGCGCCGCCACGCCTGGGAACACGCTTGCCACGACCGCGCCGCCCTCATCCAGCACGAACGACGGGCGGATTCCGCGCAGCTTCAGCGTTTCCACAATCGCGGGCGCGCCGCCTCCGCCGATCTCCTCATCGCCGCCAAACGCGAACAGCACATCATGCTCCGGCACAAACTTCTGCGCGATCAGCGCTTCGGCGGCTTCCAGGATGCCGGCTACCGTGCACTTGGTATCCAGCGTGCCGCGTCCCCACAGCACGCCGTCTTCTATCACGCCCGCGAACGGCGGCTTTTGCCACAGATCGGCCTCTGCCGGCACCACATCGTAGTGCGCCATCAGCACCACAGGCTCGCCTTCCACGCGGCCGGGCCAGCGCATCAGCAGCGCGCGGGCGCCTATTCTTTCCACCGTGCAGGCGGCATGCACCTTCGGGTACAGCGATTCCAGCAGCGTGGGGAACGCGTCGAAGGCAGTCTCGTCATCCAGCGTGCGGTCGGTGTGTGAAACCGTGGGCACGCGGATCATCGCGGCAAGGCGCGCGGCGGCGGCAGGGTCGGTGCGGACTTCTTCCGGGTTGACGGCGTCTGTCTTTTTCGGATGGAACAGCAGCGCCCGCACCACCAGCACCGCGATCCACAGCAAAATGACGCCCAGCACAATCAGCCAGATACTCATAGCATATCCCTCTTGTATAGCATGCGCCCCGCGAATATGGCAATCAGCGCGCCCACAGGCACCAGAATGCCGACCGATGATGCAAGGCTGGGCACGATCAGGAACAGCGCCAGCATGAACACCAGCGGCGTGATCGCCAGCTTCCAGTTTTTGCTGACGTACACCACGGCAAGCCCGCCAAACAGCGCGGGCAGGATGTTTTCAAACGCGGGCGCCAGCGTGGGCGACTCCAGGATGGGCGTAAGGTATGACAGCAGCAGCACGCCCAGCGCGATCACCAGCGTGGTTACGATCGCCGACACCGCCACCGCGATGGTGGAGATCACTTCGCCCTCATCCGTGCCGGGGGATGCCTTCGCCGCTTCCATGGCGTTCAGCGCGCAGGGCACCTTCAGGTTTGTCAGGTTGCCGGTGATGAACCCCAGATACGATCCGCCGCTGCCCAGCATCGGGGTGAAGGTAAACACTTCGATGATGCCCACCGTCCAGAAGATTGGCGCCACGCCCAGCAGCCCCTTAAGCACATGCGTCATCTCCGGCCAGGCGTTGTAGTACAGGCAGATGGCCATCGGCACCATCAGCATCACCAGGATGCCCAGCGCCGTCCAGATGCGCCCATAGAAATGCGTGTTTTCAATGTATGACCTTTTCATGCGCGCGCCTCCTTACACAATGAAGTGCGTGATGGGGATGGACAGCGCCATCGCCCCCAGCATGCTGATGGGCAGCGCGTATTGCTCGATCCACTGCCACTTGAACGCCTTCAGCAGCAGCCCGCATACGCCCATGATTGCGGCAGAGCACAGCGCCACGAACACCGGAATCCAACCGGCAAGCCCCTGTCGGATATCCGCGAACAGCACGCCCAGAAATGTCGAGATCATGCCCAGGAACATGCACGTCAGGAATGTATCGCCCCACTTTTGATCCTTCGCGCGCAGGCTGATGATGCCGGACTGTATTTTTTTCAGCCCGAACAGGATCAGGAAGATGCCTGGAATGATGCCCAGCGTCATCACCCACGCGATGGATGCGAATGCGCGCGGGTCGGTTACGGTGACGCTGGTGGATAGGTTCATCGCGGTCGCGGTGGTTGTGGCGGCAGGGAGCTCATACGTCAGCGCGCCCAGCACCGACAGCCGGATCCACGGCAGCGGGAACCCCAGAAACTTGGAAAGCGTGATGACGCCGAGCAGAATGGCAACCGCCGGCGCGATGCTGAACACCGCGCTGGATGTTACCGTGCGCCTGATGGCAGCGGCCGTGATCCCAAGCACGCGGGCCTGTTTCAGCGCACGCACCAGGAAGAACGCCGACTGCACGATGACGAACACAATCACGATGGCCGCCAGCGCATACAGAAAGCCGCTGTTGACAGAAAACGTACCCATCAAACCCCACCTTTCTTAACTCCAAAAATGCCGAATAAAAAAATGAGTCATGTACATTGTACATGCCCTGCGGCCTCCCGGCAAGGTTTTCCTTGGCAATCATTTACAGTGTGTGCGTCCTATGGTACAATGTTTCTATAATCAAAACGAAAAAGGGGATGCGCGCATGAATCTGCTCGATTACCGTTCCTTTGCGCTGGGGAATGACTGGACGGAGGCCTTCCGCACGGCGATTGACGCCCTTTCGCGCATAGACGGGGGGACGCTGCGCGTGCCCGCCGGCCTGTACTGGACGCGGTCAATCGAACTGATCAGCGACATGACCTTGCAAGTGGATAGCGGCGCAACGCTGCGCTTCCTGCCCGGCCCGGATGGTTATGACGCGATACCGATGGAATTTGAGGGCATCCACGGCACTGCCTACCGGCCGCTGGTATTCGCCGATGGCAAGAAAAACGTGCGCATTGTAGGCCCCGGCACGATAGACGGGTGCGGCGTATCCTGGTGGGGCGCGCTGCGTGCGGGGGAGCTGCAGCACGCAAGGCCCTATCTGGTTTGCTTCCGCAATTGCACGCATGTTTCCATAGAGGATGTTACGCTGCTCAACAGCCCGGTATGGACGGTGCACCCGCTGCGGTGCGAGGATGTCGCCGTGCGCGGCGTAACCATCCGCAACCCCGCCGATTCGCCCAACACCGACGGCATCAACCCCGACTGCTGCCGCAATGTGCGCATCAGCGATTGCCTGATTGATGTGGGGGATGACTGCATCGCCATCAAGTCCGGCACGGAGGATACCGAAACCCCCTTCCCGTCTGAAAATATCCTGATCACCGGTTGCCAGATGCTGAACGGTCACGGCGGCGTGGTCATTGGCAGCGAGATGAGCGGCGGCGTGCGCAATGTGCAGGTGAACGCCTGCATATTCGAGGGCACGGACCGCGGCATCCGCGTGAAAACGCGGCGCAAACGCGGCGGCCATGTGGAAAATCTTGCCTTTTCGAACATCCTGATGCGGCGGGTGGACTGCCCCTTCGTGTTCAACATGTATTATTTCTGCGGCAAAGAGGGGAAGGCGCCGTACGTTTCCGATAAAGCGCCGCACCCGGTGGATGCCGGCACGCCCGCGATTTCCGATGTGCGCATCACAGATGTGACCGTGCGCGAGGCGCGCGTCAGCGCCGGGTTTGTTTACGGCCTGCCTGAAATGCCCGTGGAGCGCCTGACCCTGCGCGATGTGACGGTAACGATGCAGAAAGGAAGGCCCGGCCAGGCGGCCATGCTGGCGGACTTCCCCGATCAGGAGGCGGCAGGGTTTTTCATCAGAAATGCAAAAGATGTTGTGATGCAAAACGTACGGATTGTGGGCCAGGAAGGGCCGATTGTGGATAGTGATGAGACAGTGACATGGGGGGAGGCATAACCCCCCCCACCCGCCGTGAGGCGAAGCAGGGGTTCCAAGGGCTGAACAGTCCAGTGGACTGTTCAGGAGTATTCTGACGTCTCCCCTTGGCTGGGTCTGGGACGGAGTCCCAGCGTTCCCTTCGTAACCCTTCTCTCCTCCGCGCCTGTCCTTTGTACGGCCTCGACAATGCGCGGGGTGCTGTTTGACTGCACCTGCGCAAGGGGCGTGACGCCTGCGCTGGTCACCAATGCACTATCCAGCACGCAATAGATGAACTTGTCCAAATCTTCGTCCGTTAGCACATATTTCAGGCCGTCCGCTTCCGCAATGGGGGCGGCGTTTTCGCCTCTGGAGGAATCCGCGCGCATCCAGGTAACGCCGGTCACGATTACATCACCCTGCTGCGGCCATGCTTCGTAGATGACCTCCAGCGTGTCGCCCACGGCGCGCCCGCCTGCCAGCGCTACGTTGTACACTTCCGCAATATCTTCGCGTTCGGTGACGCCGCACAGGGCCATGCCTTCGCGCACATAAGGGATCGAATCCATCAGCAACCAGATGAACCCGGTCAGGTAGTTTTCAATCATCACCATGGAAGAACCCTTGTCGATGCCCAGCGTATCGCTGGCAATCCACACGGGGTCCTGTGTCAGGTTGTATGCGTCTTTCAGGCCCCACTGGCCGGTCAGGCCGGGCACGGTTGTCTGCGCGCGGACGGCCTCGGCAGCGGCCTCCGGTGCAAACGGCAGGGAGGCGGCCGCCGCGTAGGTGGCGATGGTGCCGTCGTTGCCGGTATCGAAGGCAGGCTGCGCGCCGTAGCTGCCGCGGTATCCGCGCGGCCCGTCGCACGCGGAAAATCCCCAGTCCAGCGCGCCGGTGCCGTACGCGTACGCCATATCGATGGCATACTGCCGGCTTGCGTGCACGGCCAGCGCGGAGTTATGGAACCAGTCCACGCCGTTCCTGTCTACGGTGTGCCGAAGATCAAACCACATGTGCGAAAATTGGTACACAAACAGCGAGCCGCCAGGGCTGTGGATGATCTCCGGCAATGCGCCGTAGCGCGCCCTGGGCCTTGCAAACTTATAGAACATATCGCCCGGCACCGGGTGCGTGGGCGACGCGGCCCCCAGGAAATACATCATAAACTGTTCCGCCGTCATATCCCACGCGCCGCCAAACCCGCGCCCGGGGTTGTACCCCATGTAGAACTGGCCGGTCTGCCCGTCCGTATACCACGGCCATTCCACGCGCCGGTAGATTTCATCCGCAAGCGCCTGGCATTCGCCGCCAAAGTACGCGCCCGCGGCCAGCACGCCGCACAGGCAGATGGCGGTATCGATGATGGAGACTTCACATTCGCCAAAGCGTTTTGCGGTGTTCATGTTCAGAAAGTGGAAGAAGAAGCCGTGCATCTGCTCGGCGTTGTTTAGCAGCGTGTTCAGCGTGCCCAGCGCGCGGGCTTCGGCTTCCTCACGGGCGACATACCCGCGCTCCGCGCCGATGCACAGCGCCGCCAGCCCGTATCCTACCGCCGCGATGCTGCACATCTTTGGGTTGCTGGGCATCCTGTCGGGGATCAGGCCGAAGCCGGGGCTGTCCGGGTTACCGTTGGCCGTTTCCCAGAAGAAATCGAACCCGCTGCGCAGTTCCGCTTCCAGGATGGCAAGCGTATCCTGATCGGGCTGGTATGGGCGCAGTGCGGCTGGCTGGATCATGGTGGCGTCCTCCTTCCGTGGCGCGAATTCGGAGATATCGCGCCATAAAGGGATTTCGCAAGAAATCCCTGCCTCGGTTAGTGCGGGGGTGACCCCTGCTGTCATCAGTAATGTAAGGATAAGCAATCCTGACAGAATGCGGCGCGTCACGGCGCATCCTCTGCCGGGCGGTAGACATCCACTGTACACGGCCCCGCAATGCATACGGCGGGCACAATAAACCCGCCCGGCCGGTAGGGGTTTTCAGCCCTGTCGGTATCCACGCGCGCGCCGCCGATATAGACACCCTCGCGCGCCGGATCGGTCAGATGGTAGCGAACCGTGACCGGCACGCCGCGCACCGCCGTTTCCACCGCAAGCCCGTCAAACCGCGCGGGCAGCACGGGGTCAAACACAAACCCGCCATCCACGGCGCGCAGGCCCAACACCCTGCCGATGATCTGCCCCACGACCATGCCCGGCCCGCTGGAATACAGCCGCCAGCCAATCTTTACACCCACATCACCCGTGCGCAGCTTATCAAACCCGGACATCGCTTCATACCGGTTGTCAAACATCGCGTCCCTGCTGCTGAAGTAGCAGTTGCTCTGCCCCGGCTGCGCGTTTTTAACCACCTGCCGGTTTAGAATGGGGATGATCACCATCAGCGCATGGAACGCTTCCTCCGCAAGGCCCATTGCACACAGCGCTTCAAGGTAGCGGATGTGCGCGTGCGCGTACATCACGCCGATCTCGCGGCCAAAGTTGGCGGCCATCTCCTGGCGCTTGAAGTGCGCGGTCACGCCGCCGCGGTAGGGGCAGGTGGTATCCATCAGGCGCGCGCCGTCGGGGTGCAGAAGGTGCTGCTTGATGACCGTAAGGTGTCGCTCCGCCTCATCCTTGGTGAACAGGCCGGATAGGATCGAACGCGTCATCGGAATCAGCCGGTAGCGCAGGCCCGTTTCCGTATCGCGCGGGTGCAGCAGATAGCGCACGGGCGGGTTTCCCGGCGCGTCCGGGTCAAACAGCGCGAAGCCCGCGCTCACGCCGTCCGGCATCAGGTATTCGTGGAAATCACGGCGGATGCCATCCGATAAAGCAACTAGCTGCGCTATAAGCGCGGCGTCGCTTCCGGGCAACACCTTCGCCAGCGCCGTCAGCACCTGATACGTCAGCGAAACCGTCCAACTGCTGACCATTTGTGACGGCAGCGATGGGTCCGCCGGCTGCAAGGTATCATCCCAGTCGCCGTGGCCGTACTTGGACAGCGCCGTGCCCGGCATCAGCTGCGCCAGGATGGCATCCAGCTGGCGGCGCAGGTGCGCGCGCAGCGGCGCTGGTTCTGTAAACGCGCCGCCCTTCATGTAAGGCAGGATTTCTTCCAAAATCGACGTATCGCCGGTGGCGGCAAGGTAATCGGCGATGCCCTTCATGGGCCAAACGATCACGTCGCCGTGCGCATCCCCGGCGTGGATGCGGGCGTATCTGTCGTACATGAACCACTGCGGCCAACCGCCGTCTTCAGCCAGCTGGTGCGCATACACGCGGCACAGGATATCCCGCGCCACATCAAACCTCCCCAGCGCCATGAAGTGCTCAAACGGGCCCTGCATCACATCGCGCGTGCCCCAGGCCGCGCCGCCGTATTGCTCCAGCCCGTGCGGGGCGGCGTAATGGATGCGCGTGTTGTGGCTGTACCAGCGCGCGGTGGTGTTCAGCTTGTTCAGATCGGCCGCAGCATCCGGGTTGTCTGGCAGCGACAGGCGCAGGCCATGCAGGCCCTTTTCGATGAAAGCGCGGTACTGCGCGGCGTCGGCGGCAAAGTCAGGGGTGAAGGCGGGCAGCGCTTCGCCTGTGGGGCGGCCTTCAATGACACAGCAAAGCTCGGCGACCGGCGCTGTGACCAGCACCAAGGGAGGCGCGTCCATCACGTCTTCTTCCGTGAAGAAGAAGGATGCGTCCGCGCGCCTGCACGGCACGGACAGCCGCATGCCAAACCGCAGCGCCGGGTAATCCGCAGAGCACAGGCTGCCCGGCGGCGGCGTGAACGTGAAGGAACCGTCGCTCTCTTCGCTTACCAACACGGACGGTGCCAGATCATTCAGCTCCGAGCACAGCTGCGTGGATAGCGCCATTTCGTACACCACGCCGTTTTCGGATCGGACGGACAGCAGCGCGTGCGGGCTGTTCAGCCGTACCCACGCGCGCACCTCTAGCACATCATCCGGCAGGCGGTACAGGTAGCGGCTGTAGTTCAGGCCCATCTCATACACAGCGGGCACGGATAGCAGCCGCCATTTCTCCCCTGGCCTGCGCAGGTACACCCGCTGGCCGGAAAGCTTCTGCACATTCAGTGCGTTCCGGCATGCCGATACCATCAGGTTGAAAGATGTGTTCCCCAGTGCCACATGCGAATGGAATACGCCGTGCATGCGGTTTGTGGTGGTCAGCAGATCCTCGCGGATGAAATCGCTTTCGCCCGCCAGCAGAATGTTCGCGTGCGGACGCTCCACCAGGCGTTCCTTTTCCATCAGCACGATGTGCGCATCCTCCGGCGTGAAGAAGGAGAGCAGCGCGCCGTCCTCGCCGCGCTCCACATGGCGCATGTCCGGGTAGCGCGCGGAAAGGGATGCTTCATCCATCGGCAAGGAAGATAGCGGCGGGCCGAAATCCGGGCGGCAGGGTGGGGTGTGCCACGATGCCGGTTTCTGCATGGGGATACCCCACGCAGGTGCAGCCAGTGGCTCAGTCACCGCGCCCGGATGATCCGCGAGCACAAGCCCATAAAAGCCGACATGCGAGGTGCCATCCAGCATTGCAGGCGCTGAAGCCAGCACGCCCATGGCAAACTCATACTGATAGACGCGGTTGGACAATTTTGGTTCCGAAAGGGCTGCGATCTTGCCGTCAATGGGGTAGGTCAATCCGTAAAACAGCGTACCGTCCGTTGCGAAGGAATCAGCATACCCAAAACAACCCAATTGCAGAAACGGGTTCTTCCCATCCTGCGGCTGGTTCTGGCGCGTGCACAGCACATACCCGCGCCCCGTTTTGTGTGCGGTGTGGTCGAGGTACTGGCTGTTGTACGCCTCGTTGCCGCGCACATGGCCCATCGTGCCCAGGCCGATATCCTGCGCGTAGATCAGGTCATACAAAACCCGCCCGCCGGTGTTTTCAAGGGAAATGTCAATCCGCCAGCCGTTATCCTGAAGGGTGAGCGTGGTCTGCGCCGTAAAGCGGCCGTCTTCCAGCGTCACGCTATACGCGGCCTGTGATTCACCGGTCACCGCCCACGAAGCGCCCGCGGCGCGGCCCATCAGCGGGTAGGCGCGGATGCCGTTTTCCCCATGAATGCGGAAATAAACATTGGCGGCCATCCCATCCACGGGGTTGCCGGGCAGCTGGCCCATCATCAGCCCTTCATAGGTGAGCAAAAAAAGGTCGCCCGTGGGCAGAAGCGTTGCCCGCATTCCGCCCGAAGCGATCGAAACCGCGCGCGGCATGCCGTCACCCCTTTACACGTTTTTTCTCTTCGCGACTGACTCACGGAATTTGATCTTGTGCGGCACCTCGCAGTGCGGGGGCACGTCTTTTCCTTCGGATAGGTCCAGCAGCAGCTTGGTTGCCGCAGCGCCCATGCCGAAGAAGTTCTGATCCACGGTGGACAGCGTGGGGCGGATCAGCTTTGTCATCGTCAGGTCATCAAAGCCGACGATGGAGATATCTTCCGGCACCTTGTAGCCAAGGTCCATGCAAGCGCCAAGCGCCGCCGCCGCCATGATATCCGATGCGCAGAAGAATGCCGTGGCGTCCGGGTGATCCAGCAGGTAGCTGCGCACCTGCTTGCTCGCCAGCTCCGCCGAAAAATCGCAGCTGAGCGCCGCTGCCGTCGTTTCCGGGCAGCTATCCATCGCCTGGCGATATCCTTCCAGCCGGTGCAGGTTGACTGCCGCTTTTTCAGAGCCGCCGACGTATACGATGTGCCGGTGTCCAAGGCCCAGCAGCTTTTCGGTAACCTCGCGCGCGGCGGTGATGTTATCGATGGATACGCTGGTCACCTTGTCGCCCGATAAAAACATATCGATGAACACGCACGGCACCTCGCTTGCCAGTAGGTGTTCGATGTGCGCGTCATCCAGTTGCAGGCCGTGGATGATCAGCCCGATCAGGTTATTCGCGCGGCAGAACTGCACATAGTTCTGGTTGCTTTTGAGGATGGAATCGGCGCTGAACATCGAAACATGGTTCTCCTGCCGCTCCGCTTCGTTGTAGATGCCGGAAATCAGGCCGATCAGGTATTCATCCCTGGACATCTCCTTGCCGAAATGGGACAGCAGTACGCCTACCGTATCCTCCCTGCGGGATACCAGCTGCACGGCGGAGCGGTTGGGGGAATAGTCCATCTCTTTTGCGATGGCCAGCACGCGGTCGCAGGTGGCCGCGCTGATGCCCTTGCTGCCGTTGAACACGCGGGATACCGTGGTGATGGAAACATTTGCCGCCTGCGCGATGTCGCGGATTGTTTTCATGTGTTGCCCCTTCCAGGTGTCAATATTTATTCGCCGGTGATACCTGATTTATCGATACTTTCTACAAACTGCTTTTGCATCACGCCGTACAGCGCAAGCAGCGGCGCGATGGTCAGGAACGTTGCCGCCATGCGGATGGGCACGTTGATCAGCGCTTCGCTGGGGTCGCGCACGGCGTCATTTTCCAGGGTGGACAGCACCAGGGATATCTGGTTCAAGATGGTTTTCGCCGAACTTCCAATATAAAGGGTCGTCAGGTATGTTTCATTCCAATACCATACCAGGGAAAATATGAATGTCAACTGCACCGCAGGCAGCGAAAGCGGCAGCAAAATGCCGAAAAACACGCGTGCGGGGCTTGCGCCGTCGATCTGGGCAGCCTCATCCAGCGATTTGGGGATGGTGTTGAAAAAAGAGTAGAATATCAGGATGAATATGGGGCTGTTCAGCCCCTGCCCCAGCAGCGCGGGCAGGAAGAACGCGATGGGGCTGCCCAGTATTTTCAGCCGCGAATACTGCATGTAGGTCGGGATCATCAGCACCTGCGCGGGGATGATGAACGCCACCACGACCAGCGCCATGTATACGGGTTTCAGCTTGAATCTGTACCGCGACAGTCCAAACCCCATCAGCCCGCAGCTAAGCGTTTGCAGCGCGGAGGACACCCCGGCCAGAAAAAACGTATACCCCAACGATTCAATATACCGAAACTTGCCAAATAGCAGGTTGTAATTTTCCAGCGTGAACACGCTTGGTACCATGGCGACCATGGGGTTGAACAGGTCATCCCGCGGCATGAAACTTTTCAGCACAATATACACCAGCGGGTACGCGAACACAAACCCGAAGATGGCAAGCAACAGGTACGTTGTCAGCTTCGAAAGGAAGGTCGCGTTTTTCTTGCGCTTCAGCAGCGCTACCGCGTTTTCTCGAAGCAAAGCGGCCCTTTGCGTCACTGCTTTTCCCTCCTTTTCGGGCGAAGGCCCACGATGGCCAGCGCAATCACCAGCACCACGACCACCACCAGGAAGTACATCCACGACATCGCCGTGGAATACCCGTACCCCTTTGTGGGGTCTGAAATGAACATGTTTTTCTTGATCAGCGCCAGCACCGGATTTGTCGAGAACGTACCCAGCATGACCACCGTGTACACCACGTTGATGATGGTAAACTGGTTCATCGACGGCAGCGTGATCTTCCAGAACACCTGCCAGCCGGATGCGCCGTCCATATACGCGGCCTCGTAAATGCTGCCGCTGATCTTCTGTATACCGGATAGATAGATCAAAATCTGCACGCCGGAAAACCACAGTACGGTAAAAATGCGCTCGATGAGGAACAGCACAATGCCCAGGAACGCGCCTAAGTCCATCTGCCCCATCCAGCGCAGCACGCCGCTTTCGGTCAGCTCCACGATGGAGAACACGCCGTTCGTTTCCAGCATCGACATCAGCGGGCCGGAAACGATGATCACCGGGAAGAAATACAGCGCGCGGAAGAACCCCTTGCCCCGTATGGGGCGGCTGAGCAGCATGCCCAGGATCAGCGACAGGATCAGGATCAGCGGCGTCAGGATCGCGATGCTTTGCACCTGCTCATAGATTGCCATCAGGAACGGCAGGTCCATCGTCAGGCCGTAGATGTAGTTCTGGAAGCCCGTGAACGTGGTCTGAATGCCGCTGGCGGTGATGGAAACATGGTGCATCGACAGGTACATGGAGTAGATCAGGGGGTATACCGTGAACGCCAGAAACCCGATCAGCCACGGCAGCGTGAACAGGTAACCCATCCGCGCGTGGCGACGGGATACCCGGGAAGCCTTTTTCTCGGCGGCCCGAAGCGCCTTTTTCCTGGCTTGGGCCGATTTGGGGGGCACGGGCGCCGCGCCTTTCTGCTTTGCGTTCATCATGGGTAGGTCACCTCCGCTCCCCGCGCGGGGACGGTCACGGCATCCACCGTGTAAGGCTTTTCGGTATAGTTGACGACCACGCGCGCGCCGTTTTCGTATGTGATTTGCACCACGCCGGGGGCCAGCGCCCGGTGATCGTACATCGGCACATCGTTCAGCCCCTTCAGCGCGCCGTTCACCGTTTCATACGTCTGCAGGATCACCGGCCGCCAGGTGTCATACTGGCTGGATACCAGCCACCAGTTGTCGGTGTACAGCATCAGCGCCGGGTCTTCTTTGGTGATCATGAAGTGCGGCGACAGGCCCCATTCGGCCAGCCGCAGCGCCGCCTCTTCCTGATCGGATGCGTGGTTCAGCGAATCGGCCATCATGTCGATCGCCCCGTGCAGGATCAGCGGCGTAAACGGGATGGTATCGGTGATGTACGGCAGCAGCGTGGTGCCCATATCCACGCGGGAAAGCACATCGACCGCCGGCAGGTACAGGGGGTGCAGGTTTGTCTGTTCCACGATGTAGCGAAGGCCGGTATCTTCCCGCGCGGCGATCAGCGCGGCTGCCATGCGCGGCATCTGAGCATCGCGCAGGTAGGTGGACTTGCTGTTGAAGGATGAGCTTGGCAGCGGCAGGAAAATCTCAAGGCTGCCAAGCCCCATTTCGCGCACCTTCTTTGCCTCATGCGCCACCAGCTTTTGAAACCCGCTGCTGTTCAGCACATAGGTGCGAGTGGAAACCGCGCCGTAGCGATCCGTGTAGATCATGTACTGGCGGTTGAATTTGCGGATGACATCCTCTTGCAGGTCGATTTCCGCGATGCGGCCGCTAACGAAATTTTCATTGAAATACAGGCTTAGCGTGTGCCCCGCGGCGGTCAGGCGGTCTGACAGCGCGCGCAGTTCCTTTTCGTCGCCGATACTGGGCAACAGCTTATACAGGTCGCTTGCCTTCCCGGTCAGGTTGCTTTTTCTGGCGTGCCGCAGGATCAGATGCAGGCGGCTGGCGCCGGAGGCTGTCAGGTCATCCGCGAAATCGCCGGCATCGGAAAGGGTCGCCATCACCTGTACGCGGTTGGAGAATACGCCTTCCAGGTTTGCGCCGACGAACACATCTATGCCCAGCGGGATGTCTTCGCCGCCGGTGGCGTTGTTTGGCAGCAGGCCGGCTTCGGCAAGCCTTGCGCGGTAGGCGCGCGCCACGCCGGAATAGGTTGCGTCATCGCCTGACAGCAGCGTCACCCGCTGGCGGATGTCAAAATGCTCGCGCTCTTTGGTGATCAGCGTGCTCTTTTTCTGGTCGGATACCAGATGCGTGTACTGCTGCCTGAACAGGTAGCGGTTGTTCAGGAAATAGAAATCGGTGCGCACGCCCGCGGGGTAGAGCAGCAGCTCCGCGTGGAGGTCGCCTTCCGCAATCTCCACCATCAGCCCATCGCTGCTGACGCCGTGCACGATGCCGTACACCGGGAAGCTGAGCATGCGGCCCGGATGGTTGCCGTTGTCGTAGGGGTCTGTGCTGAAGGCAAGATCGGGATAGTAATAGCGCTTCTGGTACGCGGTAGAGATGGCCTGGTATGTCTTTTTGAAGCCCACCAGCGCGCCGTTTCCGTCTGGCAACACGAAGTATCCGGGCTGCTGGCCCACCTTGCTGGCCCCGAGGAAGGGCAGCAGCGTGACCGAAACCAGCTTTTTATTTGTTTCCTCAATGATGGCGTCATCGGGCATGTGGATTTCAAACCCGTCATCCGTCAGCAGCACATCGTATGCAAGGGTGATCTCCGCCTCGCCGAATGTGGCGGATACATGCGCGCCGTTTGGAAGCTTCGTGACCTCCGTGACGGTCTTTTCGCTGGTCAGCACGGATTCTTCCTTGACCTTGATGTCCGTCATCTTGTCCTTGAACTCGTAATACTCGATGACCACGCCGGAATCGGCGTATCCGCGCCAGCGGGCGTTGAGGCGCTCCTCACTGTAGTCATCCAGGTTCGAACTCCACAGGTAGCCTGTCTTTTTGTTCAGCGCGCGCACGGCCAGGTTTTTCGGGTTCAGGTATAGGCGCAGCGCCTCGTTTTCGGCGATCAGGTCAAAGTCTGCCATGTCAGAGGCCACCGGCACCGGAGCGCTGCCTAAGTATACGCCCGTGAAAGCGCCGGAGGCAAGGCGCGCATCCGCGGTATCCGCAAGCGCCGCGGGAGCTGCCGCCGCCAGCAGCAGTGTCAGCAGCAGCGCAAGCATCCGTTTACTGAACACGGCGGAACACCTCCTCAAAGATAGAGCGGAAGAAGGCCACGCCCTCCCGCGCAAGGATGAAAATCACGATTGTTACCACGAAGATCACGACCATCGTCAGCACCGTCAGCACGAGGCTCAGCACCGCTTCGCCAAAGTCGTAATCGTGTATCTGCATCGTCATGATCAGGATCAGCAGCCCCATCCACAGGAAGATGAACACGCGGAAGAAATCCAGCACGAACACCTCTTGCAGCGACAGCACATTGGATAACGCCATATAGATGGGATACAGCGCGATGATGGGCAGCAGCGACACCATGGTGCCGTTAAACACATCAACAAACCGCCCGCGCCCTTCGCGGATGGAGGCAACCAGGAAGTTGCTCAGCACGAACAGCGCGCCGATCACCGCATAGGTGACCACCGTGCGCACCGGCGAGTACGCCCAGGTATTTTGCACGTTGACAGGGTTGAACTGGAACCCGGTCAGGTACGCGGCGGCGATCAGCATGCCGACCGCCAGCACCGGCAGCGCCAGCGCCGTAACGGGGGAGAGGACACCGCTGTTGCGCACATCATAGAGCGTATCTGCGGGCTTTCTCAGCACCCGCCCGCACAGCGCCACCTGCCGGTGGAACGCCGTGGCCTTGTATCGCGCCTTGAAACGGCGGATGCCGTCAAACGCGCGCGTTTTCTTGCCAATGATGTTCAGGATCGTGCGCAGCAAAACCAACGCAGCCGCCAGCGCAATCGCCGTGGTCGAATGCCGCATGATGAACGCCTGCCTAAGCTCCCAAAACGCGTCGGCGTAGTGCGCTTTGTCGTTGGCCAGGTGGAAATAGTCAAGCGCGGCCGCGTAGTCCTCTTCCTTCAGCCTTGCAAGGCCCAGCGCGCGGTTGGTCAGCGCGATGCTGGTGTTGCGATTTCGCACCTGCTGCCAGATGGGCTCGGCCTCCAGGTACTTGCCCTGACGGTACAGGTCCAGCCCCGAAAAAATCAGCCGCATGTACGGCGTAGGCGCGTACACTTGAATCGTCCCAAGGCCCTTGTCGGCAAGGTACACCGTTTGCTGGCTGTTCACCGCGATGCCCACCGGGTTCATCGATATGCCCATTTCGCCCGGCAGGTAGCTGCGCGCACCGAATATGCCCACGATGTCGCCCAGGCTATCCAGCAGGAAAATCAGGCCCGTTTCGCCGGAGACCGTGAACACGTTGCCGTACTGATCCACCGTGACGCTCTCCAGAGAGAGCGTGCTGGGTTCGTCAAACAGGTACGTCAGGTGATCCGGGAACAGGTTTTTGCCCGCGATGTTGATCTTTTTCAGCGGCTCGGCGGTGTCGCCCTTGGTGGTGGCGTAAACAAGCCCGTCTTTGTCGATGGCCAGGTTGCTCATCGACGGCGGAATGTTCCGCACGAACAGGTTCATCATGTCTTCCGTGTAAAACAGATTTTGCAGCGTTTTGATGAAGCTGGCGACGGAGGTATTCGCGCCGAAATAGCCCAGGAATTCGCCGTTTTCATCCAGTTGGATCATGCCATCCACGTTGCCTTCGCTGAGGATGTACATGTTTTTTTGCAGATCGACAACCACTTTCAGCGGCACAAACGGGCTTTTTGCGCTCATCAGCGGGCTTTGCGGGCGGCTGATGCGCCGAACAAGTTCCCCATCCGCCGAAAACACCAGCACTTCAAACAGCGTGGGGTCGGCGACGTAGATCGTACCTTCATCATCGACAAACACGCCGTTTGGGCGTTTGAGCGTCCCCTGGCCCACGGTGCGCAGCAGTTCCCCATCGGGCGACACCACCAGCACCTCGCCGCCGTTTGACCCAAGCCGGGGGATATACAGCGTATCATCCGCGCCGATGAACAGGTCCGTTACGCCCGAAACATCGATGTTCAGCACATGCGAAGGCTCATACAGCGATGGGGAATAGCGGTACCAACCATCCCGGTCCAGCATGTAGCTGGTGTACGGCGCGGCGGATGCCGTACCGGCCAGCAGAATGCCTATCAAAACGAACAAGATGACGCTCTTTTTCATCATTTGATCCCCGAATGCGCCACGGTGGACATCATCTGGCTTTGCAGAATGATGAAGATCAGCAGGTTGGGGATGAACATCAGCAGCGACGCGGCGGCCGCCGTGCCCTGCCCGGCGATGGTGTTGCCCGCATCCGAAGATGAGAAGGTATACATGTAAAACGCCAGCGACCGCATGGAATCCTGGTTGATGTACAGCTGCGATGTTTCCAGGTTGCCCCACACAGTTTGGAACGTCAGGATGCCCAGCGTCATGATCGCGGGCCGAATCATCGGCAGCACGATCTTGCGGTAGACCATGAACTCGCCCGCGCCGTCGATGCGCACGGCTTCTATCAGCGAATCGGGGATCTGATCCACAAACTGCTTGACCAGGAATAACCCCACTGGGATCGCCATGATCGGCAATATGTGCGCCCACAGCGTATCGACCAGGCCCAGCGCTTCGATGACAAGGTATTTCGGGATCGCGACCGATGCTGTGACGAACATCAGCGCCAGCTGGTTGATTTCAAACCACATCTTTTTACCGCGGAAGGTCAGCTTGGACAGCGCGTAACCCGCCATCGTGCTGAACACCACCGACAGCGACAGCACCACGACCGTCACGATGATGCTGTTGACCAGGTAGCGCACCATCGGCACGGTGGATTTGGTCTGCTCAAACAGCGTAGAGAAGTTATCAAGTGTCGGGTGCTGCGCCAGAAAGCGCGGCGGGAACAGGAAAAGTTCATCCATCGGCTTGAACGCGGTGGAAAAGATGTAGATGATCGGCAGCAGCATGAACGCCACGATGGGCAGCAAAATGATGTAGAACTTGATCTGCGAGCGATGGAAGCGCCGGGGGTTCATCTGCGTGCGGGCAAAGGTCGCCATGAAACTGCCCCCTCTCAATCCTTCTCAGAAAACAGCCGGAAAGCCACCTTGGAAATCATGTATACCAGAAACAGCAGCACCACGGACAGCGCCGCCGCATATCCCATTTCGAACCGCGAAAAGCCGTAGTCCTCAATGTGCGTGACGATCAGCTGCCCGCTGTTCTGCGGCGTTGGATTCTTCCCCGACAGCGCCACGCCGATGTTGGATACGTTAAATGTGTTGACCACGCTCATCACCGCGCCGAACAGCATCTGCGGCTTCATGGAAGGGATTGTAATGTAGAACACTTCCTGCACGCGGTTCCTGATGCCGTCGATTGCGCCGGCCTCGTACAGCTCCTGGTTGACATTCAGAATGCCGGCCATCATCGCCAGGAATCCGATGCCCATGCTGCCCCAGATGGAAACGATGATCATCACTGTCATCAGGTAGTCGGGCGATTGCAGGAACTGAACCGGCGCGTCGATGAATCCCCAGCTTAGCAGCATGTTGTTGATGTAGCCGAACTCGCTGCCGGAGAACATCGCCTTCCAGATCACCTGCATGACGACGCCGCTGGTCAGCGACGGCGAATAGATGATGATGGCAAGGATGGTGCGCGGCAGGTGCGTCAGCTGCGCCAGTATCCACGCCAGCAGGAAGCTGAGCATGTACCCGCCTACGCCCACAAACAGCGCGAACTGTATCATGTTGGGGATGACGTTTTGCATCAGCACCAAATCCTGCGTCAGCATCTGCACATAGTTACGGATGCCGACGAACGTGGGCGCCTGAATGGAGTTGAACTGCGTGAAGCTAAGCCCCATGCCCGCCAGCACCGGGATGATGATGAATGTGATGAACAGGGCCAAATAGCCCGCCATGAAACAGTACCCGGTGATATCCTTGCGCCGTATGGCGCGGCGCTTGATATCCGCGGTGGGCGCTGTCTTTGCTTTTTTCGCTCGGTTAGCGGCCAGCATCCAGCCACCCCCTCACTTGCTCAATCGATGGCACGGTGTAGGGCTTTACCAGCACGCCCTGGTCATCCATGTACTTAAACTCGCGCAGCTTGCGCTCTATTTCGCGGTCGCCGATCATCGCGGCCTGGTCCATCGCGCTTCTGACATCCATGCCGTCATACACGATGTGCGAAAACGCATCGCTGACCTGCCGCTCGGTATAGTAGCCGCCGGGGATCTTCGGGGCTTCGTGAATCCACTGAATTTGCTCCATCACCACATCCAGGTGTTCCTTGGGGATGGGCAGCTGTGCCAGCGCCTCCAGGTTGCCGCTGAGCCACAGGAACTCCTGGCCGTACATGTTTTGCAGCTTTTCGGCATAGCGCACCTGCGTATCGGTAGCAAGCCACCACTGCAGGAATTCCCACGCCTGCGCCTTCTTGTCGCTTGCCTCAAAGATGCACACGGCGTTGCTGCCGCCGGTGGTCCAGCGCTGCACTTCGCCCGATGCGTCCGGGATGCCGGGCGTCAGCGCCACGCTCCAGTGGCCGGTCAGTTCCGGCGCGCCGTAGGTTAGCTCCAGGTAGGTGCTGAACGCTGCCACGCCGATGGGGATGCGGCCCGAACGGAAATCGTTGTAAAAGCTTGCGACCTGCATCGGCATACCGTAAATCTTGAACAGGTTGGTCATGAAGGACATCGCCTGGATGCCCGCCTCTTCCGAAATGGCGGTGCCCACGCGCGTAGTAGAGAAGATATCCGACCCAAACTGCGCAAAGAAGGGCATCGTTGCGGGCCAGGATTTGAACGCATCCGATGACGCCAGCGGCGTGTAGAAGTTCATGCCGGAGCGTTGCAGGGCGGACAGCATCAGCGTCACATCCTGCCAGGTGCTGGGCACTTTCCAACCGTAGGCATCCAGGATATCCTTGCGGTAGAACAGCAGGCTGAACGATTGCGTTTCCGGCAGTCCGTATAGCCCGTCGTCGATGATCATTTGCAGCAGCGAGCCGGGCGCCACACGGCCGATGTAGTCATTGATGCCGGGAAGCCCGCGCAGGTCGGTCAGAGAGCCGCGCAGCGCCAGGTCGTTGATCGCGTAGGAGTCCAGGCCCAGCACCAGGTCGGGCTGGCGGCCCGCGGCGTTGGCCAAGGTAAGCTTGGAAATGTCGGTGAACAAAGAGAACCGCACCTTGGTGCCGTTTTTCAGCGTGAAGCTCTCTTCCGTCAGCGAAGCCAGCACATCCACATATTGCCGTGAGCGCTTGACCCATATCTCGATGGTGTTGTCGTCATCTGTCATCGCCTTCGCGTCGTTGCTGAATGAGCGGGCCAGCTGCTTCGCCGTTTCGGAGATGGCAAATGCATAGTTGCCGGTGGTGATGGGCAGTTCGGCCGGATCAGCCGGCAGGCCGACCAGCACCGCATCCAGCGAAAGCGACTGCGCGTGCACCAGCAACAGCACCTTCGACAGCACCTGCAGCGCGGAACTGCTGCCCTGAGACAGCAGCGCCAGCCGCTTGGGCGCGTCGTTTGGCTTTGCGATCAGCTTTTCGATCTGGCGCATCGCAATGGAGATATTCTGAATCTCTTCGGAAGATACGCCGCCGGTCAGCGTTAGCAGCGCAGCTTCGATTTGCGCCAATTCTCCGTTCCAGCGTTTTAGGTCAGTTACCATGTTCGGCAGGTAATCGGCAATGACCCATTCGCGGTTTTTATCCTGGCTGCCCCCGCTGATCTTTTGCAGGTTGATGCCCAGGGCGCTTACCTCATCCACAATGCTTTGCAGCGGCAGAATGATATCGTGGTAGGGTTTGTCATTGAGCAGGATGGCAATTTCGTGCGTGCCCTGGGTGAGGTAGACGGGGGTATCTTGCAGAAGATGATTGTACATACCCTTATGGAAAGGCAGGTTTATCGTTTGGAACGCATCAAAAGGGATGCTTCCGTCAATTTCAATGTCAATGAACACCGGCGAGTCGGTCTTGCCCGGCATCGCGGCTTTCAGGCCCAGCGCGTAGTAGCCCGTTTCCGGGATATCAACAACGTACGCCAGGCGGTCCATGTGATTTTTGAATGTTTTGCCGTCAATGGTGTTGAGAAACAGGTTATGGGTGTCGTAAGGCGTGGCGACGGGGTTTGCGTTGTTGACCAGCGAGATAGCGTTCTTGTTTTTGTATGAAAATTTCTCAGCCTGGATGATGTTCAGCGTGTTGATGACGGGCGCATCCGGCAGCGCGGCGCGGTATGCTTCATAGGTGGGCATTTCCCCCGCGGGAATCAGGCGGATTGCGCCGATTTGCACCGCGCCGTCGCCCTCTGCGAGGGTAAGGATGTGTTCCCCGGCGGACAGATCCAGCGTGATGCGGCTTGCGTCGTGCGCTTCGGTGCCGTGGCGCAGGGTTTCCGTCAACCATACCGGCAGAATGTACTGCTCAGGATACAGTTCATCTCCCCGGTCGTTTACGGCGAAATCCATGCTTTCAAACCCGAACGCGGCGTAAAGAGGAATGCTCTGCTGCGCGGCGGGGGCGGGGATGCCGTCCACCGACAGGTCAATGAGGATGGTTTCGTAGTTTTCGTGCAGGGGCAGGTAATCGATCTGTATTTGGTAACAGCCGCTTGTTGGGATGGAAAAGACAGCGCTAACGGTGGAAACATCGTTCCATATAAAGCCTTCCGGCGTGGACAGTGTGCCGAGGATGCTATCTCGACTTTCCGTTGCGGGGGAAACGGCCTCCATTGGCCCAATCGCCGCGGAAAGCGTCGGAACTGTCGATTGCTCTATCAACCGCTTGCTATACGCCGCGCCGGACTGTGCGGAAAGCGCAACAAAGGCGAGAAGCAAGGCAAAAACGGAAAGGAAAATGATTCGCTTCCATTTCTTGCTCATGCGTATCCCGCCTTTCGCGTGGTGAGAGTCTTTTGATGCGGCCGGGGGAGAGCGTCCCCCGGCCGTAAAGGTTTATGTTTGATGATCGCGTTTAGAAATCCTTCAGCACTTCTACCGCATCCTGGTAGCAGCGGTTGGTGATGCGCTCGATATCCGCCGCGTAGTCCGCCAGGTTCAGCTGCCCCTTGATGATCTGCGTCAGCAGCTGGGACATCGTCAGGGACTTCTGCTCGCCATCCACGGTGCCGATGACGCCGGTGTCGGCATCCCAGCGGGAGTTGGCATAGCCCGGCGTGGTCTTGAAGATTTCAACAACGACATTTTCCGGCTTCTCGTTCAAAGCGTTGTACATCTTCATGAAGTTGGGCATGTTCTGGTAGCTCTCCAGGAAGAACGCGTCGACCTCGGGGACATAGCCCGGGTTGATCGGCACGCCGCTGAAGGAGGCGCCTTCGGTGTTTTTAATGAACTCAATCTTCTGCAGCACGCCCTCGGTGCTGTACGTCAGCCAGGAGGCCAGCTTGTACGCCTCCGCCGGGTGAGCGGTGTTGGCGCCGATGAAATAGTTGTCCGGCAGCACGACCATCGTCTCATTGGGCAGCGGGAACAGGTCCGCCTCAAAGGGCAGCTCGCCGCGCATCATGGCGCCCAGCTCATAGGTGGCCATGTAAGAGAAGCCTACCAAGCCCTGCGGCCACGCCTGCCCCGCCGTCATGCCCTCGGGCATCCAGGTGGTGGGGTCGGTGTACGCGTCGTGGCTGGTCTGGCCCTTGGTTACGATGTCACGGAAGATTCCGATGACCTCGGCAAACTCAGGGCTGGCGTGGTTGTACTTTTCGCCGTCAAACGTGAACCAGCCCATGCCCTTGGAGGGATCGAGCGCGAATACGCCCCAGTCGGCCATGGAGATACCGTGGATGCCCTTGGTGGTGGCGGTGGTGCAGGCGGCGATCTGCGCGGCCAGCTCATCCATCGTGTAGGTGTAGCCAAGGGGGTCCAGGTTCAGCTCTTCCATCAGAGACAGGTTCTGCGCCATGCCGACCATGTGCATGCTGGCGGGCACGGAGTAAACGTGGCCGTTGATGACGCCGCCGTTGCGCAGCGCTTCGACAACGGAGAGGTACTCGGGGTCATCCTGCGCGTATTCAGAAATGTTGTACGCCCAGCCGCTGGATACGGTATCCGGAATGCTGGTCTGCATGAACACATCCGGCAGCTGCTGCTGGGAGGCCAGCGTCGTCAGGTACTGGGTGTAGCTCATGTCGGTGCCGTCCGCGTTCTTGGGCACTTCGAGGATCTCAATCTTGATGCCGAAACGGTTGGTGAACTCGGCCAGCATCTGGCGGGTGACGCCGTTTTCCTCGGCGGTGCCAATGCCCCACGCGAGGAAACGGAGGGTGATATCCTCCTGGGCCAGGGCGCTCGTGGCGCTAAGGCCTACAGAGAGGCACAGAACCAGGGACAGAATCAGCGCAAGGGTTTTTCTCATGCGATCTTCCTCCTACTCAATTTGCGAACGTTACGAAAACGTTTCACTTGTGGATTTATTGTACACGATTTGGGAAATAATAGCAATCCTCTAAAATAAAAATAATTTCTTAAGCATATTACGGTAGGATTTACAAATTGCATACGGATCGCGCATATTGTTGGAGAAATATTAGTGAAACGTTTTCATAGCGTAAAAAGTACCGCACGGGCGTGTTGCCCGCGCGGTGAAGATGAGGGGAGTGGGTGTTTAATTGAGCAAAGGTATCGCAATGCTGTGTGGTATGGCTTACATGGGGTGGGGTTCTTTCAGGCAGTCTACTGCTCCTCAACCCTGGCAACCAGCACGGTCATGTCATCCAGCGCCGCCCCGCCAGTCTTTTCAAACGCGCGGCGCAGCAACACATCGGCGAACTTTTGCGGGGTGGGCGTGTGTTCCTGCGAAGAAAGCCCGCCCAGCGCGCGCAGGAATTGCGGATCATCCCCGCCGAACGCATCCACGACGCCGTCGGATACCATCAGCAGCAGATCACCCGGCTGCAGGCGCGCGGCAAGCGTCCTTGGCCTTACGGATTCCAGGATGCCCATGGGCAGCGCGTCGCCGGAAATCCGCTTGCACCGCCCCTGCCTAAGCAGGAATGAAGAGCACGCGCCCAGCTTCTCAAGCGAAGCTTCCCCGCTATCCAGATCAACCACGCACAGGTCCATTGTGGAGAACATTTCATCGCCGCGGCAGGCCACCATCAGCCCATTGACCGTGCGCAGCGCGTCTCCCCGGCGGTATCCGGCCCGAAGCGCCTGGTGCAGCAGATCCAGCGCGGCGCGGCTTTCTTCGCGCGCGGCGCGGCCGCTGCCCATACCATCCGACAGCGCAATCATGTAGTTTTTCGCGCCCAGCCGCTCACACAGCGTGCAGTCGCCGGAAATCTCTTCCCCTTCGATGGGCATGCCCGTGCGGCCTATCGTCAGGCGGAACCTGGGCCTTTCCACAAACAGCAGCGCATCCCGCCGCTGGTTCAGTTCCAATAGCTCCATCGGCCTGTCCAGCGCCGCGCCCAGCGCCTGCGCCAGCCTGTCTGCCTGCCCGTCGCCGCACTGGATATCCAGCCACACATGCAGCTTGCCATCCAGCGTGCACACGGTCAGCGCATCCGGTCTGCCGCGCAGCGCGGGCATTGCCAGGCAGATAGCCTGGCGGGCGCGCAGCGCATCCTGATCCACATCGCCCATCTGCTCCGCCAGCGACAGCAGCGACCGCGCCTGCCCGTGCAGCTGTTGCAGCGCCCAGCCGCGCGCCTCCAGGCGCCGCGCGTCCTCGCGCTCCTTGCGCAGCTGCCCCGCGATCATAGATGACGCGAGCCCAAATATTTCCCCGGCGCGCACGCAGCCGAACAGCTCGGCGGCCTGCTCCGCTTCTACGGGCCCGGCTTCATCGGCGCACGCTTGCAGCACGCCGCTGAGCAGGTTCATCGTTTCCCGCTGGCGGGCGTCCCAGCAGGCCTGTTGCTGGTCGCACCCCGTGCACAGGCGGCAGGCGAGCAGCTCCACCGGCGGCGTATCCTGCGCGGCGTCCGGGATGGGCAGCGCGCGCGCCATGCTGGCGGTAGCTTCCGCATAGTTGGCCAGCAGATATGCGGAGGCGGTGGCATCCGCTTCCGGCGGCAAAGGGATTTCGCGCTCCAGCAGCCCGCGCAGCGTATCCAGCGCGCGGGGCGGCAGCGCCAGCGCCAGCATCGCGCCCAGGCCCAGCGAGGGAATCTGCTGAATGACCCCGTTCAGTTCGCCCTGGAAATACGCCACCAGCGCGCAGCCGGTCAGCCCGCCCAGCAGCGGTAAAATGCGCCCGCGCCCGGTCGTCAGTGCGCCCGTAAGGCCGCCCAGCACCGCAAGCAGCGCCAGCATTTCAAAGGAAGCGCCATCTACCATCAGCGCAAGCCCCATCATAACCCCGGCGGGCAGCGCAAGCCCCGGCCCCCCCGCCAGCGCGATGGCCAGCACCACAAGGCTTGCCAGCGCCACCGAAAGCGACAGCATCTGCGCCTGCACCCACGATGCGCCAAGCGCCAGCGCCGCCGCCATCAGCAGGCAGCACAGCTTGTCATCGTTGGAGATGGACGGCTGCTGTGTGGTCATCGCGGACAGCGCGCGCATATACACGGGCGTCAGCAGGCCCGCCGCCAGCGCGCCGGAAAGGCAGATAATCATCTGGTCAAAACGGCCCACGGCCAGCGGCAGCGGCGGCAGCATCACGGCGGCCGCCATCAGCGACACCTTCCACGGCTTCCAGTCCCAGCCTTTTCTGATGATGACCAGCAGCAGCGCGCACCCCGCCAGCTGCCAGCCGTTTGCCAAGGTAATCGGCTGCCACCGGATCAGAATGCCCACTGCGCACCCGATGAGCGCGGGCCATGCGGGCATCTCCAAAAGAAGCAAAGCCGCCACCAGCGGCACGCAAAAAGCCATCGCGCCGCCTGGAAGCGTTGCCTGGGATAGCAGCACGGCGGCCAGCAGTGCCAGCGCGCCGCGCGCATTGAGCTGTGACATCACGGCCTGCGTAAATCGCGACCAGCCGTCTGCGCCCTTGTTGAGATACCCAATTTCCGCCCACGCGCGCCGTTGCTGTTGGGCCATATTCCCCACCACCAAATTATATAATATGATGGAACAAGTATACTAGCGCGCGGGGGTGGGCATTGTTGAATTGCGCCGCGAACAATGGCGGGTGATCGACAAAATGGGGCAGCATGAAACCTGCTTTTCAGTGAGCAAAAAGCGGATTTTGCAGGTTCCGCCTTGCAAATGGCTCTGCGCGAAGGTTTCCGCATTCCGCCTTTGGCAGCCGCGCCTGTCGAAAATTCGCCGTATCTGCCGCCATGCGGGTAAATCAGCGTTTACTTGCGAAAGGAATCCACCACGTTTTTGTCAATAAACGCGTCTGAAGGGCTTTGGCAGCGCGCGGCTGCGGTCGCCGTGCCCATGCGCAGCGCCGCTTCTAACCCTTCTCCCGCCGAAAAAGCGGCCAGAAGGCCCGAAACCATCGCATCGCCTGCGCCGGTGGTGGTTTTTGTGGCGATGGGTATGGAGGGAACATGCACGGAAGTAGCACCATCAGCGGCAAAAGCGCCGTCTTTCCCCATTGAAACGACGACAATTTCCGCGCCTTTCCCGCGCATCACGCGTGCGGCGGCCTCGATTTCTTCCAGGGTTTTGATCGGTCTTCCCGCTACCTGCGATAATTCCGACAAGTTTGGCTTGATCAGGAACGGCCTTGCCTGGATGCCCAGGGTCAGGCGCTCGCCGTCGGCATCCAGCACGCAGCGGCAGGATGGCGCCTCTTCGTGTATGCGGCGGATCACATTGGCGTACCAGCCAGGCGGGCAGGCTGTGGGCAAGCTGCCGTTCAGCACCAAGAAGTCGCTCTCTTTCGCGGCGGTGACCGCCTGCTCCATTGCCGCTGCCAGCAACGCTTTGGGTGCTTCCGGGCTTGTTTCGTTGATCTCAGTGACGATGCTGCTTGAGCGATCGCGCAGCTTTCTATTGGTACGTACGGTACCCGGCGCGGGCAGAAAATCAAACGTGATCCCCTGGCGCGTCAGCCGGTCGGTGATAAGCCCTCCCTGATCCGCCAGCAGTCCGATGCAGCGCGTGGGCACCCCAAGCGCCTTTAGGCCCAGCACCACATCGATGCCCTTTCCCGCTCCCTCCCAGGTTTGCGCGGCAATCCTGTTGGTTTCACCCAGGCGGAAAGTTTCAAACTCAATCCGGTGGTCAATGCAGGGGGACATGGAAAGCACGGTGATCATGGGCAGCCTCCTTGAGAAGATTTGCACGGCGTATTATTCCCCAAACTGACAGAAAAACCCTCTCTGGGAGGGGGGACGCCAGGGGCGCCGCCCCTGGACCCCGCTTAAGGGCCTAAGGCCCTTAAGAATCCCTGCATGGGGATG
>JAVBPC010000048.1:0-16511 GCA_031549905.1 Eubacteriales bacterium | reverse complement strand
GCAAGGCCGTGAGGGGGTTTCTAAAAGGGGGACGTGTCCCCCTTTTACCGCTTCGGCGGCCGCCGAAGATAGGCAGGCACATCCTTCCCCACGCCGGAACGGTCTTCCGGCTGCTCCTGCTGCACAGGCTGCTGGGGCATGTAGGGCGCGGGCTCCTCCTGGGAGCGATACTGCTGGGGCGCTGCTGGCGCGGGACGCCCGGCCGGCGCGCGCGTGTTGACAAAGCTGGGGATCTCCGCGTCTTCCTGACGGCCCGCGGGGGCGCGCCAGCCGGAGCTGTACCCGCCGTAGGATGGCGTCTGCGGCGCGCGCTGTGGCTGCTGCGGATCGCCGTAGAGGCGGTCGCGCTCGCGCTCATGCGGGCGGCGGGCCGGCTCACGCGGGGGAAACGGCGTCTTTTCAAAGCCTGTGGCAATCACGGTGATGCGGACTTCGTCCGTCATCTCTTCATCGATGCCCGCGCCGAAGATGACGTTGGCCTCGTTATCGGCGGCCTGGATGATCAGCTGCGCCGCCTCGTTGATTTCGACAATGGACATGTTCGCGCCGCCGGTGATGTTGATCAAAACGGAGCGCGCGCCGTCGATGCTGGTCTCCAGCATGGGGCTTGAAATCGCGCCCTTTGCGGCTTCGATCAGGCTGTTTTCGCCCGTGCCCACGCCGATGCCCATGTGCGCCATGCCGCCGGATTCCATCACCGTGCGCACGTCCGCAAAGTCCAGGTTGATCAGCGCCGGCAGCGCGATCAAATCGGAAATGCCCTGGATGCCCTGCCTCAGCACGTCATCTGCGGTCTTGAACGCTTCCAGCATCGTGGTGCCCTTGGTGACCACCTGGAGCAGGCGGTCGTTGGGGATCACGACAAGCGTATCCACGCGCAGCATCAAATCCTGTATGCCGCCCTCGGCGTTCTTCATGCGCTGCTTGCCTTCAAACATGAACGGCTTTGTGACCACGCCGATTGTAAGGCAGCCAAGATCGCGCGCAATTTCCGCAACGATCGGGGCAGCGCCGGTGCCGGTGCCGCCGCCCATGCCCGCCGTCACGAACACCAGGTCCGCGCCCTTGAGCATCTGCGCAATTTCTTCGCGGCTTTCTTCCGCCGCGCGGCGGCCGATGTCGGGGATCGCGCCCGCGCCAAGGCCGCGCGTCAGCTTGTCGCCAAGTTGCAGCCTTGTGGGCGCAAGAGACATGGCCAGCGCCTGCTTATCCGTGTTGACGGAAATAAATTCCACGCCCTTCAGCCCGGCCTCAACCATGCGGTTCACGGCGTTCCCACCTGCCCCGCCGCAGCCGACAACCTTAATCGATGCGAAGCCGACCTGTTCCACTTCAAACTCCAGCATTGCCATCCCCCTCATACTAGACGATGTACAAGGGGGACACGTCCCCCTTGTATGATCCCCCTCACGGCTTTCCAGCCGTGAAAGGAATGTTTTCCTACGGAAAACTCCCCGCCCGACCGGCAAAGCCGGTCGATACGATTGAATACGAAGGGGCTTTGGCCCCTTCGTGCTACCCCAAGAAGAAAACGAGGTTTCCAGTTCACACTGGACTGCGGGAAGGAACGGGGGGTTCAGTTCACACTGTCCCCGGAACGGAAATGGGGTTTACCAACAAGGTTACTTCCCAAATATCCCGCGAAGTTTGTCCATTACGCCGCCGCCACCGCCGCCTTGCTCGGTCATTTCAAACACCAGGTCCATCAGGCCCAGGGCGCTTGAATAGATTGGGCTGTTGAGCTTGGCGGTTCTGGGCTGGGGCAGGCGGACCGGCTTTTCCAGCTGGTGCGCCAGGTATTCACGGCCGCCGCGCATCAGCGCAAGCCCGCCGCCGGTCAGGTAGATGCTTGACCAGGTGGCCAGGCGCACGCCGCTTTTGCCCAGCTCTTCCGAGATCATCTCGGCAATTTCATCCACGCGCGGCTCCAAAACGCGGGCCACGTCGTCACGCGTGAAGGTGACCGGCCGGCCCGTAGCGTCCACGGCGTCTATATTGTCTCCGGAGGGCACGCCAAAGATGTAACCGCGCTTGATCTGCTCGGCCATTTGCAGCGAAACCTCAAGCCCGTAGGTGAGATCCACCGCGATGTGCGCGCCGCCCAGCGGGATGACTTTATGGAAAACAAGCGCGTCCCCTTCGACGATCATGATCTCGCTGTTGAGATACCCGACATCGATGAGGACGGAACTTTTGTCGCGCTCTTCGGGCGGAAGGAAGAGCAGCGCCTCGCCCATCGGGGCGGAGAAAAAGCCCTTGACCGTCATGCCCAGTTCGCGCATACGGCGGTTGATATCATTCAGGAAAAATTCATCGGCCACGATGAAGCAGATCAGCGATTTCAGCGTCGAGCCCTTGATGCCGACGGGTTCCATCGTTTTTTTGCCGTCATCCACGGTGAACCACGCGGGCGCGCGGTGGATGATCACGCCGCGCACGGGCTGTATCTCCTGTTCGGCGGCGGCAAAAACCCTTTCCACATCGGAAGAGCTGACAGCCGGGTCCACGCCCTGCAGCTGCACCTGCGGCTCCGTCACATATACGCGGCAGAACTCGCCCGGCACGCCGACGTGCAGCTCTGATATCTTGCGGTTGGCCTGGGACTCGGCCTCTTCTATAGAGGAGCGAATGACATCGGTGACCTTGTCCGCCTGGTTCCAATAGCCGTCCATATAGCCATCGTAGGGGACGACGCCGGAACCGATGATGTCGCACCGGCGGTTCGCGCCGCTCTCCGCGACCAGCGTGACGACCTTGGATGTGCCAAAGTCGATCGCCACCGACATATTCTTCATGCCGTAACCCCCCTCAAGAACTATGGGGCACGCCTCCACGCCCCCATGGGCGGAAGCACCCATTGCATCATTGTTATTCTACCCTTTCTTGTCTGCGAATGCAAGAAAGGAATCACCATTTTGCGGCAAAAAATGTAAAAAAGTTCGCTCCCCGCGCGAAACGTGGCGCAAAAGCGACCGACCGTCGGTCTGTTTTGGAGAGAGTGAGGAGAACGGAGAGGGAACGCTGGGACGCTGTCCCAGACCCTGCTTAGGGGATATATCCCCTAAGAACCCCTTCTTTTTCGCCTCACGGCGGGTTGGCTTTTATAGTTACCCTCCCTATGGAGGGTTTCTTAAGGGCCTTAGGCCCTTAAGCAGGGTCCAGGGGCAGCGCCCCTGGCGCCATCCCTACTTCGACGGCTTAAAGTCCGCCGTCTTCCCGCTGGAAACATCCAGAATGGCGTTTTTCAGCGTGTACGACGGCTCGGCCTTGAGGTATGTCACCGCCGAATGGGCAAGGATCAGCTTCTCCTCCAGGTCGTCGTTATTGCCCAGCTTGATATACAGCCCCTCATCGGTTACCAGGGTCAGGTTGTCCAGCGAGGAGACGTTCAATTCGGAAATGAACGAAGTCATGTCCTGTGTTTGCAGCTCGTCCAGTATGGCTTCAATCGCTTCGGCCTGGCCGGCGACGGTAAATTTTACCTTGCTGCCCAGGCGCGGGTTATCCGGCGACGCGCCGGTGATGTACGGCACCAGCAGGCTTGCCGAAAGCCCGGCGGAGTCTTCCAGCACCGTCAGGTCGCTGTCCAGCATCAGGGTGCGGCCGGCCCAGCGCATCTGCGCCGCGGGCGTGTTTTCCCGCACCGTCAAAATCACATGGTCAGGGAACACCAGGCGCTTGCCGGCGTATGTCAAATAGCGGTTTGTGTTGATGCCGGCGGCAATGTCGCCGTCGCGCAGCATGAAGATGGACTCGCCCGCCTTGATGCCGGACAGGTCGATCACGGTCTGCTTTTCAACAAAGCGCGTGCCCTCCACGCCAACGGACTTGATGACAAACACATTATTGTAAAGGAAGAAAGCCGCAAACGCGGCAAGCGCCAGGAATACGACCCATGCGGTAGCGCCCGGATGCGCGGGCTGGTTCCTGCGGCGGCGCTGATCGCGGTAATCGCGGTCATCGCGAAAATCGCGGTCATCATAATCACGCTGGTTGCGGCGGTTCGGCATGCTTGTCCTTTCAGATGGCGACGTGACATCATTATAATGCCCGGCGCGCCCCGCGCCAATCGAGGCAGGGGCGCGCCGTAATGAAAGGTTCTACGGCTATCTTTAATTTTCCTTCTTTACGTTATGCTTTCCCGCTTGATATGCGCGCCAAGGGCGGCAAGCTGCCGCTCGAACCTATCATACCCGCGGTCAATCAATTCGATGTGATCGACCAGCGTCTCGCCCTCGGCTGCAAGGGCGGCCAGCACCAGCGCCGCGCCCCCGCGCAGGTCATGCGAAGACACCTGCGCTCCGTGCAGCTTGGTAACGCCGCGGATGACCGCCGTGCGCCCGCTGACCAATATATCTGCGCCCATGCGGTTAAAATCCGGCACATGGGTAAACCTGTTTTCAAATACATTTTCCAAAATGACGCTGGTGCCCTTCGCCACGGTGGCCAGCGCCAGCATTTGCGCCTGCATATCCGTGGGGAAACCGGGGTGCGGCTGCGTTTGCAGATGATCAAACGCAAGCAGCCTATCGGGGCCCAGCACGCGGGTCCAGGTGTCGCCCTCGGTGACGGTGCAGCCCATTTCGCGCAGCTTTGCGGTCACTGCGGTCACATCCTGCGGCCGCATTTCCGTCAGCGTCACATCGCCCCCGGTGATCGCGGCGGCGGCCATGACGGTGCCCGCGACGATCCTGTCCGGCATGGGGCGGTATTCGCAGCCCGAAAGGCTCTCCACCCCTTCGATGATCACCGTGTGCGAGCCCGCGCCGGATACCTTGCCGCCCATCGCGTTGATGAAGCGCTGCAAATCCTCTATTTCGGGTTCGCGCGCGGCGTTGTGCATCACGGTTCTGCCGGGCGTCAGCACCGCAGCCATCATCACGTTTTCGGTGGCGCCCACGCTTGGGTAATCAAAGTGCACCGTGCCGCCGTGCATCTGGCGGCCGTCGCATACGATCAGCCCGCCTTCTTCCGTGATTTTGACGCCCAGCGCGCGAAGGCCCATCAGGTGCAGATCGATGGGCCGAAGCCCGATGTCGCACCCGCCCGGGTATGTAACCGTTGCCCGGCGCAGCTTGGCAAGCATGGGCCCCATTAAAAAGATAGACGAACGCAATTTCTTGGCCAGCTGATCCGGCAGCGCGCCGCCCATCAGCCCCGACGGGTCGATGACCACATCCTCCCCGCGCCAGATCGCCCGGCAGCCGAGCATCTCCAAAATCTCCTGCATGTGCCGGACATCCGCAATGTCGGGCGCGCCCTGGATCGAAACGGGTTCTTTCGCTAAAAGTGCCGCGGCCATGATTGGCAGCGCCGCATTCTTTGCGCACCCTATCCGCGTTTCTCCACGGAGCCTGACCCCGCCTTCGACACGGAGAATCTGCATGCGCTTCACCCCCCACATCAGCCTATGCCGCAGAGGCGGCGAGGTGCAAAAACGCGCAAGACCCTTCGCGGCGGCAACGGTGGAAAAGGGCAGTCAACGTTTTTCCGGTAATTCCTATGGCGCGCATGTGCTATTCTCTTGGTGTGGCAAACAACAGCGCGCGCAAAAAAAGGAGGAGGCTATGACAACCGATCAGGCGGTTTCCCAAAGGGTACTATCACTGTGCCAGATGCGCGGGATCACGGTAAACGCGCTTGCGAACCTATCCGCCGTGCGCCAATCTACGGTGAATGATATTGTGACAGGCAAAACAAAGAACGCGGGCATTGTAACGCTTAAAAAGCTGTGCGACGGGCTGGATATATCGCTGGCCGAATTTTTCGACACAGCGGTTTTCCGATCCCTGGAACAGGAAATATACTGAAGTTTTTTTGCAGGAAGTGTACAAATGAGCTACCCTGAGTTTGCTTATTCTGGGAAAATGCAAGCAATATTGGCCGTCATTACTTTTGCGTGCACGTTTATTTTCATGTATTTGATTGCCGAGCTGATCATGTGGGTGTATAACGACAAGGCGGCGGTGCGGCAGAAGCTTTTGTTCGCGTTCTTCACTGGCACGCTGATGCAAAACGTACCGGTGTACGGCGCCTATCTGATCGGGGGTATGGTGTCCTTTTCACCGACGGCGCACCTGCTGATCACCACGCCCAACCCGGTTTTCGCTCTGCTGATCTGCGTGATCGGCGTTAAGCTGCTCTCCCTTCCCCCGGCGCGGGCCATGAAAATCATGGGCAACCTGTACCTGTATTACATGTTTGTCAGAAGCCTGTTCCGGCTTGTTAATTCGCTCTTTTTCCTGCAAACAGAGATGCGGTACAATTATCTGCTGGATGCGATGCACCAGGTCGCTTGCCTTATTTTATCTTTTTTGCTTTTTTTCGCGATGCGCTGGCTACTCAGGAACTTTCGCGGCAAGCTGAACCTGTCGGATAACCTGTTCGCGCCGCCCCGCACCGAGCTGACGCGTTATGTGACCAGAACGATGACGGGCTGGCTGATGTTCGTTCTGGCGCCGCTTGCCGTATCCGATGCGGCGGCCGCCGGTCTGATCGCCTCTGCGCTGATACTGCTGGTTCTGGCGGTGGGCTTGCTGTTGGACTACACGCGCGCGCTGGAGGTGAACCTGGATAACAGCAGCGCGCACATCCACGCGCTGTCCACCAGCATGAACAGCCTCAGCGGCGTCAAGCATGATTTTTATAATATTTTGCAGACGTACGGCGGGTACCTGTCCATCGGCGATCTGGATAAGCTGAAAGATTATCACCAGTCCCTGGTGCACACCACAACGGATGCCGGCGCGGACATGGAGCTTGGCAACCGGCTGCAGGAAAACCCCGCGTTTGTCTCCCTGTTGATCAACAAAGTGGAGTACGCGAAAAGCCACGGCGTGGAGCTGAAAATAAACCTGAAGGGCAGCCTTGACACCTTCTACATGGATAATGTGGACCTGTGCCGCATTGTTGCGTGCCTACTGGATAACGCAATCGAGGCCGCAGCTGCCTCCCCCCGCAAAACCGCGCTGGTCACCGTGGAAGATAAGTCGCAGACATCCAAGCTGCTGGTGATTTCCAACAGCACCGCCATCATCGCCGCCGACACCAGCAACCTGATGATGCGCGGCGTTACTACAAAGGCAGGCCACAGCGGCATCGGCCTTGCGAACGTGCGCACCCTGATTGAAAAGTACAACAACTGCATGTTCAAGCTGTCATCGTACAACGATGAATTCTCGGCCTATCTGGAGGTGCGAAGGGAAATGTAAGGGTGTCGACAAAGTCGACACCCTGCAAGGGGGACAAGTCCCCCGTGCAAGAACCCCCGGGTCAAGGAATGTTTTCAGGCGGAAACCGCCTGAAAACTCCCCGCCCGACCGGCAAAGCCGGTCGATACGATTGCAGTCGAGGGGTTGAGACCCCTCGAGCACCCGGGCTGGGCGTTCCCTCGAAATTCATGGAATTTCGAGTAGGAACGCCGTAGGGGGAGCACAACGCTGTGGCTGGGTTTTATGTTTTTCCATGCAGGGATTCTTAAGGGCCTTAGGCCCTTAAGCGGGGTCCAGGGGTAATTGCGCCCCGTCAGCGCTTGCGCGCCGCCGGGCATCGGGCGGCAAATTTCCAATTTGCTCGCCCTCGGTTCGCCGTACCGGCGAACGCTTAAGCGCCCCTGGCGTTTCCTTCACGCCAACCCCGCCACAACCTCCCCGATCGTTACCGCCGTGGCCTCCTCGCCGTACCTGTCCACATCGCGCCTGCCTTTGGTGCTGTGCATCAGGCAGGCGGGGCCGCCGATGCAGCCGCCGGCGCAGGCCATGCCCTCGATGAAGTTGCCGTCCAGCACGCCCTTGGATGCCTTGAGCAGCGCTATGCGGCATTCATCCAGGCCGTCGCAGGAAACGGGCTTGTACGCAAGGCCTATCGCGCCCATTTCGCGGATGGCCTGGCCCACGGCATCGGCAACACCGCCGCAGCGGGCGAATACGCGGCCGAAGTACGAGGCGGAGTCAAGGGTCGTCTCGGGCAGCGCGGTGATGTCGATATCGCGGCTGTCAAACAGCGCCTGCAATTCTTCAAACGTTAACACGACATCCACATAGGGGCGCACGCTGTCCAGCTTCGCCTCCATTTTTTTCGCCGTGCACGGGCCGATGAACACGACCTTGGCGTGCGGCGTTTTTTCTTTGATGTGGCGCGAAATCTGCGCCATGGGCGACAAAGTGTGCGATACCCTGTCCGCCATTTTGGGGAACTGCGTTTCCACATAGGCTACAAACGCGGGGCAGCACGAGCTGGTCAGGAAGCCCTTTTCGGCAAACTCGCGCGCCTCCTGGTAGGCGGTCATATCCGCGCCGATGGCGGCCTCCACCACCTGGTCAAACCCCAGCGCGTGGATGCCGGCAATCACCTGGCCCAGCTTTGCATAGGTAAACTGACTGGCGATCGACGGCGCGACGACGGCGCACAGCAGGCCGTCTTCGGCGCGCTCGCGCTCGCGGATCAGGTGCACAACCTTCAGCAGGTACGATTTATCCATGATCGCGCCGAAAGGGCACATCAAAACGCACGCACCGCAGGCGATGCACTTTTCATTGCTGATGCGGGCGGAGCGGTCATCATCCATGTCGATGGCCTTCACCTTGCACGCGCGCTCGCACGGGCGCTTCACATCGCTGATGGCGCTGTACGGGCACGCCTGCGCGCACTTGCCGCACTCAATGCACTTATCCTTGTCGATGTGCGCGCGCTGGTGCTTGTCAAATACAATGGCATCGCGCGGGCAGGCGTCCTCACAGCGGTGGGCGATGCAGCCGCGGCACGCGTCCGTCACCAGGAAACCGCCCACGGGGCATTCATCGCAGGCGATATCCAGCACCTCGATGACGTTTTCGTTTTGCTTGTCGCCGCCCATCGCCATCTTGATGCGCTCGGATACGATGGCGCGTTCCTTGTAAATGCAGCAGCGCATGGTGGGCTTCGGCCCAGGCATGATGCGCTTGGGAATGTCTCCGATGGTTTCCAGCAGATCGCCCGCGAAAGCCTCGCGCGCCACTTCGCGGAACACCTTGTATTTCAGGTGCTGCACCTTGGTATCGAACTTGTGCATGGATCGTTACGCCTCCGTGATTTCGGCCAGGGATGCCTGTATATCGCCGTCAAACAGCCCGCCGTGGTACGTTGCTACCGCCCGGATGGGCAGGCCCTTCAGCCTTTCCAGCGACCGCACTGCCAGCGCGATATCCAGGCTGTGCTGCGCTTCCGGGCCGGTCAGCTTGCCGTCCTTCATGTTCAGCGCATCCCCCGCGACAAGCGTGCCGCTTTGCTCAAACGTAAGGCACAGGTGGCCGGGCGTATGGCCGGGCGTGTGGATGGCCAGCACGCCGCCGCAAAAGGGCAGGCGCGCGCCGTCCGGCACAAGGGTGACGCTGTCAAGCCGCCGGGCCTCGTACCCGCGCCGGAATGATTCGACAAACTCGCGGCGGTCCGGGGGCAGGCTGTCCACCTGCGACAGCAGCCTTTCCAATTTCAGCGGAACTTTTTCGCCCGTAAGGTACGGCGCCTCGTCCGGGTGCATCAGCACGCGCGCGCCGGAAAGCTCCATCAGCGTTTTCACGCAGCCGATGTGGTCCATATCCTGGTGGGTGATGATGATATCGGTGATGTCTTTACAGGAAAAGCCAAGTTCATTCAACTGCGCTTCGAACAGCGGTTCCTGGCCGGGGTAGCCCGTGTCTATCAGCACGCGGTGCGTGTCATCCCAGGCGAACACGGGGCGCACCGTGCGGCCGTCGGGGCTTTTTACATCGAGCATCACGAGGGTGTCTGTGATTTTTTGCATGTTATATACCTCCCGGTGTGATGATGGGAGGGTGTTCGACGCGGGCGGCAGTTTTACCTTGTTCCGGGCGGTGGAATTGAACAGAAGTTACATGTCTTTTGGGTTGTGGATGGGCGCGGTGTAATGTATAATGTGGGCAAAGAAGCGAAACGGCCGCCGGATTCTTGCAGAAACGCCGTTGCACGGTTGATCAAGCCAATAAAGGAGGACAGCGCCATGGACGTGTACGACAAGCTGAAAGCGATGGGCCTGGATCTTCCCCCGCCGCCGCCGCCGGGAGGCATCTACAAACCGGTGCGCCAGGCGGGCAACATGCTGTATGTGTCCGGCCAGGGCCCCACCAGCGCGGGCACGCCCGTGTACACCGGCTATGTGGGCCAGGAGCGCACCGTCGAGGACGGGCAGGCCGCCGCGCGGCTGTGCGCGCTGAACGCGCTGTCCGTGCTGCACCAGTACCTGGGCGATCTCAACCGCATCAAGGGCGTAATAAAGCTGCTGGGTTTCGTGCAAAGCGCCCCCGGCTTTCACCGCCAGCCCCTGGTGATGAACGGCGCGTCCGCGCTGCTCCGTGACCTATTCGGCGACGCCGGCATAGGCGCGCGCTCCGCCATCGGCACAAACGCGCTGCCCAATAATATCACGGTGGAAATTGAGTTTATTTTTGAGGTGTAGGGGAAAAAAGAGAGACGCCGGGAGGCGCTGCCTCCCGACGCCCCGCGCCCGGTTTATGCAAAGGGAAACTTTTGAAGGAATCGCATTCGGATCATTGCGCATCGGCGCCCAAATGTTCCTGCGCCAATTCTTTCACCCAGGTATAGATCGGACTGGATTTTGGCGCAGCCCCCAGCACTTCCTTTGCGCTGCCCGAAACGGTCTTTGGTGGGTTTTCGCCATAAAAGGTATTGGTAGCAACGATTTCCCATGTCTCGACATCCCGGATGATGAAATCATAGTAAAGAGTATAGCCCGTGGCGCCGCCGCTGCTCATGCCGACGGAATCATAGCGCGCGGATGCCACTCGCCGCTCTGTCAGAATAACGATCAGCTTGGCCTCTTCCGGCGCTTCGGCCCTGTATGCGGCGGGAATGTAGGAGCCGACGGAGGCCATTGCGCTATTGCGCGCCTTATACAAAAGCTTGCTGTTGGCGCTTGAAGAAAACCAGTCGCTGCTGGCGTTATACAGAAACATCTTGTTGCCCTTGGAAACAAAGTCAGCGGGCACGTGGCTGTTGGTGACGGCATCCAGGAAAACGGTGCGGAAAGCTTCGTCGTAGGCGTTACTCTCTTTATCGTCGTTGTATACGCTTATGCTTCCATAGATAAAACCGGCCCCGGCAACGGCGAAACCAACACATGTAAGGATGGTTACAAGGGTGCGCAGCCCCTTGGTTCTAAATTTCATATCGGCATACATGCGCGGCGCCATGAAGGCCCCAATAATGCACATGACCCCAAAGGCGCCCAATGCCACGATCAGCCAGATGCTATTCATTCCGGATTCTCCTTTGCGCCGCATGCTGCGCCCACATTGATGCCATAACTATACTATAAGCATCTCTGCAAAGCAAGGACTAGGTACGGCCTGGCCCAGTACCCGGGCAGATCCAAAGGCGTCCGCGCCCCTGGCGTGACCCTGTTCTCTACACCCTCTCCTCCATAAACCCGCAAATCTCCCGCATACAGTCTTCCGCCTGGGGATATCCCCCGATCACATCGGCAAACCCGTGCCCCAAACCTCTGTACCGAACGGTCTTTACCGGCACCCCCGCGGCCTTCAGCTTCCGGGCGTACGCCTCGCATTCCAGGCGCAGGGGGTCGTGCTCGCCGAACAGGATAATGCACGGGGGAAGGCCCTTGAGGTCCGCAAGGTACGGGCTGATGTACGGGTCTGCGGTGTCCTTTACGCCCAGCATCGCGCCCAGGGAACCCATGCTGCCGCTCATCATGGTCAGCATCGGCGTGATGATCGGCTCATGCTCTTTAAGCATCTCATACTGATCCATGCTGAAATGGAAGTTGTCATCCGTTTGGCCGGCCATGTTGACGGTGGGGTACAGCAACGCCTGCGCGTACAGGCGGGTAAGCCCCTTATCCCTGTCGCGCAGCGCGCACACGGTGGCCAGGTTGCCCCCTGCGGAGTCTCCGCTGATGGTGACGCGCGCGGGGTCGCCGCCGATGCCGGCAGCGTTGTCAAAAATCCAATTCAGCACCGCGTAGCAGTCGTCAAGGCCGGCGGGGTAGGGGTGCTCGGGCGCAAGGCGGTAATCCACCGTCACGCTGACGCAGCCGGATACCGCCACCGCCAGTTTGCACATCTCTTCCACCACATCGGGGCTGCCCGCGACGAACCCGCCGCCGTGAATGTAATAGAGCACGGGCGCTGGGGTGTCGCTGATGGGTTCTTTCCGGTAAATGCGCACCGGCACGGTCACATCGCCGCAGCGGATGTCGCGCCGCTCGGTGGCGACGCCGTCGGTGATGGGGATGGATTTCACGCCGTCCATCATGCGGCGCATGCCCTGCGCGCCCTTGATCGGATCGCCGGATTTGCCCATGCGCTTCATCATCATCTTGCCAATCACGCCCTTGACGCCCTTGAACATGGGCGCCATTTGCGCGTAGGTGCGCGGGTCCATCGCGCCCGGAGGGCCGCCTTCGGGGATGGGCTTTACCACGATCTCAAGCCCGCGCTCGGTCACGGTTTGCTGCCCATCCTTCAGTGCGCGCAGCAGATCAAGCGAATAATGTCTTGGCACGGCCATCGTTTTTCATTCCTTTCCTTATAGTGATTTATAATCCGTTATATTGGACGCCAAAAATAAAAAGTCCTATGATTTTCCATTTATGCACAAACTTTTCTTCCGCACGGGGCGTCTATAATGCGAAGGTTCCTTCACGGACACGGACGCGCGACTTTGAGGGGGATTTATTGGATCATGGTAGATGCGGTACAGTTCCAGAGCGAAACCGAGGCGATGCTGCCCGCCCTGTACAGAATCAGCTACGGGATTCTGCGGGCGCAGGCGGATGCCGAGGACGCCGTCCAACAGGCGCTGATGAAAGCATGGGCGCAGAAGCACCGGGCGGCGGCGGAGACCTTCCGCGCATGGCTAACGCGGATCGTGGTCAATGAATCGCGCAACATCCAGCGCTATCGGATGCGCATTACGCCGACGGACGCCCTTCCGGAGGGGCGGACGGACGCGTTTTCCGCCCCGGACCTGGATGTAATGGATGCCATATACCGCCTGCCGGAAAAGCTGCGCGTCCCCTTTTTGATGAAATACGCGGTGGGGCTTTCTGAAAAAGAGGTGGCGCATGCATGCCGGGTGCCGCTATCCACGGTGAAAAGCAGGCTGTTCCACGCGCGGCAAACTTTGAAAGATGATCTGTCGGATCAGGAGGTTTCGTTTACATGAAAAAGCGGGCAATCGGGATAGAATTCTTCGAAAAAAACCTGCCGCCTCCTTCTGATTCGTTTGTAAAGGAAACGATGACGCGCCTGAACCTAATGGCGCTTGAGGAGGAAAAACCAATGAAACGCAAGGGCTTTACCACCGTACTGGTGATGGGGTTGATTTTGATACTGCTTTGCGGGGTTGCGCTGGCCGTGACGCTGAGCCGCTCGGAAAAGAGCGACGCCACCATGCGCGCCCGGGAGGCGCTGATGGAGAAGTATGGCATTTCGACAGATACGATGGGCATGCTGTACGCTTCCGCGACGCAGCAGCAGGATGGCAAAACGATCATCACCTTTGAAGGCGTCAAATACAACGGCGAGGCCATTGGTGTATACACCGCGACAATCGACGGAGACAAGACGGATGTGACCTGGTCGCACGATAATGTGGATGAAAAGCTGTGGAAGAATTCGGATGACCTGACTTCCCCCGCGTGGGGCGCGGGCCAGCTTGAAAGGGCGCTGGAGATAGACCGGGCATACTTCGCCAAAGAGGCAGAGCGGACCAAAGAAACCAACATGCAGGAGTGGACGGTGCAGGAGTGGGCGGAGCAGGATGCGCCGCTGGCCGAAGCGGACAAGCTGGGCCTGAACGTGTGGTTCTACCGCGTGGCCCCCGGCCCGGATGATATCCAGGAGGATGAGGCGCTGAAGATGGCGCGGGATACCATCATCAAAACATACGGCGTGGATGAAAAATACCTGGATGATTACAAGCTGAGCATGCAGCTGATGAACTACGCGTACAGAGATGAGAAGATGTACCAAGTCAACTATTACATCGAGGATGAAAAGACGCACACGCTCGAGCATGCTTTCAATGTGAATATCTACACGCCTTCCGGCAAGATCGAATACTGCGGCTGGAACGTGCCCGCCCAGGAGCGCACGCTGCCCGAAGGCTCGCTGAAAGCGTACAAGCAGGCGATCGAGGAATACATGGAGCGCGGTGCATTCGATGTGCTGACCGCCGCGGAAAAGGCCGCGCTGGATGCCCGCATCCGCGAGACCGGCTATGAAACGCTGCTGGACGGGCGCACCTACGTTGCCCCTGAAGCGGGCGAGTTAAGCGATGCGGACGCGCTTTCAAAAGCCGAAGCGGTGCTGTTTGATGCCTTCGGTTTCCCTAAGGATGCGCTTATCCTGTTCACGCCCAGCGTATCCATGCAGGATACCGCCAAGGGCCGCGCGTGGGTCATCGACTTTAACACGGAATCGCAACATGTACAATGGAGCCTGGGCGAGGACACGCTGGGCTTCTACCGTGTGGCGCTGGACGCCAAGACGGGCGAGAAGATTGAAGCCATCTGGTCGCTGGAAGACCAGAAGAGCAAGGAAACCTACACCGAAACCACCTGGGGACAGGCCCCCGTGTTCGACGCGAAGCTGCTGTCCTATGTGATGGAGCTGTACAATGACCTGCTGCCCCTGTACGAAAAGAACTGGGATGCTACCCAGATGTGGTCCGATGAGGACTACGCCGCGCACGACCAGCGCTACCGCGATGCCGGGTTTGACCCGCGTGTGTATTCGCAGGCGATGCCGGATGAAAGCGCCATTGCCAAGGAAAAGGCCGTGGAGCTGGCCCGCGCCGCGCTGAAAGAGGAGTTCAAGGTGGAAGATGCCCGGCTGGACAGCATGATGCTGTACGCGATGTATAGCGTGGGCGACTCCGACCAGCCCTCGTGGCGGATCACCTTCATGAGCTATGGCGGGCAGGAGCACTACAGCGTCAGCGTGGACGCCGGGACAGGCATGATCCTTTACACGGATTATGCCGCGGCCGGGAATGGCTGATGGGGAGGGGACGCTGGGACGCTGTCCCAGACCCTGCTTAAGGGCCTAAGGCCCTTAAGAATCCCTGCTTAGGGGAAGGATTTTATCATACAAAGCCCATGGTTTTCGAGCGTTTTGCCGCCTCACTGGGAGAGCAAAATATCCCGCAAAACCATGGGCTACATATTTGTTGAGTGCTAAGACTATCCCGCCGTGAGGCGAAAAAGCAGGGATTCCAAAGGGATGAAATCCCTTTGGCAGGGTCTGGGACGGAGTCCCAGCGTCCCTGCGTTCTCCCACCGCCCCCTACAGCCCGCAAACCGGCGCGGCGACATCATCCCGGCACCTGTCGTATATCGCCAGCATCACGCGCATTGTGTCTTTCACGCCGGCGGGGTCGTTCATGAACGGCTGGCCGGTTGCGACGCACCTGTAAAAGTCGGCGATGCAGGGGAAGTGGCCGTTGCCCCAGTAGCCCTTGCCCAGCGCGTCGGGCAGGGTGAAGTCGGGCGTTTCGGCCGTGCCGTCCGCATGGAGGATGGTCAGCTTGTCGCCTTCCAGGCGCAGCGTTGCCTTTTCCAGCGCGATTTCAACGAACACCGGCGCATTCGTCGCGTACGCGTTGGTCGCGTGGAAAATGGCGGAAACATCTGAGAAGCGCAGGTACGCGCTGACGGTGTCTTCCACCTCGATCACGCCGCGCAGGGAGTGGTTCGCCATCTGCGCCTCGCAGCGCGTGGGCGTGCCCAGCAGGTGCACCAGCAGATCCAGCGTGTGGATGGACTGGTTGATCAGGCAGCCGCCGCCCTCGGTTTCCCAGCTGCCGCGCCAGTCGCTTTCGGTGTAGTACGCCGCCTCGCGCTGCCAGCTGACGAACGCGCGCGCGCCCAGCACGCGGCCCATCTCGCCGGATGTGATGGCCGCCTTCCCGCGCTTCACCGCCGGATTGTAGCGGTTCTGGAAGCACACGCCCACGCGGGCTTTGGACGGGTTTTCCGCCAGCGCCTCGAATTCGGCCCACTGCGCCTTGGTGGTCACGGGCGGCTTTTCGGTAAACACATGCACCCCGCGCGCCACAGCCAGCGCCGCCATGGGCGTGTGCAGCGGGTGCGGGGTGCAGATGTGCAGCACATCGATTTTCTCTTGATCCAGCATCGCTTCAAGGGATGCATACGCCCGGCCCGGCCACTCGGCGGCAAGAGCCTTCGCGCGCTCGATCCTTTTGTCCGCGAAGGCGATCAGTTCCACGTTTTCCATCCTGGAAAGGACGGCGGCGTGCACCCTGGCGATGCTGCCGCACCCGACAATTGCTGTGCGCATGGTTTTGACGGCCTGCCTTTTTTTCACATTTGGGGTGGGGCGGGGGACGGGGAAGGAGACGCTAAGGGGCTTTGCCCCTTAAAACCCCACTTAAGGGCCTAAGGCCCTTAAGAATCCCTGCATGGGGTTTTAAAGTAATACCCCAACCCGCCGTGAGGCGAAAAAGCAGGGATT
>JAVBPC010000017.1:0-5930 GCA_031549905.1 Eubacteriales bacterium | reverse complement strand
TTTTTTCACCCAACCCCACCACACACCCCCTAGTTTTTTCTCCTTCGGCCTATCCGCTCCGTGTCCGGGCCTCTCCACCCCCCCCCCTGTCCCCCCCCCCCAACTACATCCCAAAGGAGGTCCTCCCCATGACCATACGTTCCACCCTCCGCGCCTGCTTTTCGCTCTTCCGCATCCGGTTCATAGACGCGCTGCAATACCGGCTTGCGGCGCTGTCCGGCGGCAGCATCGCGCTTTTCTGGGGGCTGATCGAGTGCACAGTGTACATCGTTTTCTTTACCCATTCGGATGGGGCGGCGCCGGTCGTGGGCGGGATGACGCTTGCGATGGTGGTCAGCTACGCGTGGATCGGGCAGGCGCTGGTGCCGCTGGTGATGGGCGGGATCAGCGGCGAAATTCTGCAGATGATCACCAAGGGCGATGTCGGCGTGGAGCTGATCCGCCCGCTGTCGCTGTACTGGCACTGGTTCGCCAGAACCATGGCGGGCCGGCTGGGCGGGCTGCCGTACCGCGCGGTGGTAACGCTTGCGGTGGCGGCGGTGCTGCCGGGGGCGTACCGGCTGTCGGGCCCGGCATCCGGTGCGGGGTTTGCGGTGTTTCTGACGTCCTGCGCGACAGCTGCGGTGCTGTGCACATCTTACGCGATGCTGGTCACGGCCGTCCGGCTGAACATCACATGGGGCAACGGGCCCACTTACATAATGGAACTTATCGGCATGGTGCTGTGCGGAGCGTACCTGCCGCTGACCTTGTGGCCGGACGCGCTGCAGCCCTTCCTGCGCCTGCAGCCGTTCGCCGGCTACCTGGACTTCCCGGCGCGGCTGTACATCGGCCAGGTGCCGCCCTCGGAGGGCTTTGAGATGATCCTGCTGCAAGTCATCTGGTCGGCAATTTTCATTGTGGCGGGAAACATCATCATGCGGAAAAAGCTTGGCACTTTGATCGTGCAGGGAGGGTGAACCATGCAAACCATCGCAAAGGAATTCAAGTTGTACAGGGGCCTGCTGCGCATGAACGCGCTGTCCGCGCTGGAGTACAAGGGCTGGTGGCTGATGGTGCTGCAGGTGGCGTTCGTATCGGCCATGGATATCATCAGCACGTTTCTGCTGTTTAACCGGTTCGGTTCCGTCGGCGAATGGAGCGCGCCCCGCATCGTGCTGGTGTACGCGCTGGGCGTGACATCCTTCGGCCTTGCGGAAAGCCTGATGCGCGGGTTTGACTATTTTCCCTGGCACATGATAAGAGACGGTGCTTTTGACCGGCTGCTGCTGCGCCCCAAATCGCTGTTCACGCAGGTGTCGGGGTCCGTTTTCCACCTGCACCGGCTGGCGCGCGTGGCGGTGGGCATCCTGCTGATTACCTGGTCGCTGCAGGGGCAAGGGATTGTCCTTTCGTTTGGCGGCGTTCTGCTGCTGCTGTCGGCACTGCTGGGCGGGCTGCTGATGTACGCGGGCGTGTTCGTGCTCTCCAGCGGCATCGCCATCTTCACCGTGCGCGCGCTGGACTGGATTTTCATCCTGACCAACGCCAGCTACCAGGTGGGCCGCTGCCCCATGCCGTACATGCCCGCGCCGCTAAAGCACATCTTTACGTTTGTGATGCCGCTGCTGGTAGTCAGCTATTACCCGGCCAGCGTACTGTGCGGCTGGGGCGAGCCGCTGTGGAAAGGCCTGCTGGCGCTGCCGGCGGGGGCGGCGTTTCTGGTGGTAGGGATGGGAATTTGGCGGGTTGGGGTCAGGAAGTATAAGAGTACGGGGAGTTGACCAGGGGGAAACGCTGGGACGCTGTCCCAGACCCTGCTTAAGGGCCTAAGGCCCTTAAGAATCCCTACTTCCGCTGCGGCGGGGGTGGGGGTTTTGTCTTACAATGCCTTTTCATGATTTGCCGTCATTATTCCGATAATATCAACTTCCCCAAAAAAAGGCTTTTCTTTGCTTCTTTCTTTTCTACTGAAAAGAAAGAAGGGTCCCCCCCTCTTCTCTACCCCTCGTCCCTCAGTTCCCCTTTTTCCACTTTCACCACCTTCTCCGCCGCTGCCCCGCCCAAATCGCTGAGCGCCGTGCAGGTAATAATCGTCTGCGTTTTCGCCAGCACGGAAAGCAGCGCCTGCCTGCGCGGGATGTCCAGCTCGCTCATCACGTCGTCCAGCAGCAGCACGGGGCTTTCGCCCGTCAAATCGCGCAGCACCTCGATCTCCGCCAGCTTCAGCGCCAGCGCCACGGTGCGCTGCTGGCCCTGGCTGGCGAACACGCGGGCGTCTTTGCCGTTTACAGTCAGTTTCAGGTCGTCGCGGTGCGGGCCTACGGTGGTGGTCATGCGGCGGAAATCCTCGTGCCGGGCGGCGCGCAGCAGGCAGGCGAACGCATCGGCGCTGTCCGCGCGGCACTCGTACTGGATATCCAGCGCCTCCTTATCGGAAGTGATGCCCGCGTGCATCGGCGCGGCGGCCATTTTCAGTTTATCGATGTATGCGCGGCGGCGGGCGATCAGCTGGCCGCCCGCATCGATGAGCAGCTGATCCCACGCGTCCAGCGTGCCCAGAAGGGCCTGTGACGGCCCTTTGGCGATCGCCTTGAGTAAGTTGTTGCGCTGCACCAGCGCGCGCGTATAGCGCTGCAGCGCGTAAAAATACTGCGGCTGCGCCTGCGAAATCTCCATATCCATGAACCTGCGGCGGGCGTCGGGGCCGTCCTTGACAAGGCGCAAATCTTCCGGTGAAAACAGCACCGCGTTGCACAGGCCCATCATCTCGCCCATCTTGGCCACGGGCATGCCGTCAATCTTGACGTTCTTTTTGCGCGCGTCGTCCCTAGAAAGGCGCACAGAGACCTCGCGCTCGCCGTCGCGGCGCAGCACGCGCATGTCGGCCTGGCATTCCGCCTGCCCCATCTGGAACAGGTCGGCGTCCCGGCTGGTGCGGTGCGATCTGCCGAGACAGCAGAAATACACGGCCTCCACCAGGTTGGTTTTGCCCTGCGCGTTTTCGCCGTATAAAACCGTCACGCCGGGCGCGGGTGCGAGCTCGGCGTGTCGGTAGTTCCTAAACTGTGTCAGGCGCAGGCGCAGTATGCGCATATCACGCGGTAAAAACGCGCACCGGCAGCGCCAGGTACAGGTACTTGTCGCCGAAGGTGGGGCACAGCACACAGGGGCTTACGTTCGTGTTGAACCGCAGCACCACTTCTTCATCCTCAATCGCGCGCAGCGTTTCGATCAGGTAGCGCACATTGAACGCGATATCCAGCTCACGGCCTTCAAACTTAATGGGGATCTCCTCGCGCACATCGCCAAGCTCGGCGTTGGAGGTGATCAGCAGCGTGCCCTGGTCGATGTGCAGGCGCACCAGGTTGTTTTTGCCCTCGCGCGCCATCAGCGCGGCTCTGTCCATCGCGTCTTCCAGCAGGCGCTTGTCCACGGTCACGCGGGTCTGCCATTCGGCGGGCAAAATCTGCCTGTAGCGGATGAACTCGCCGTCCAGCAGCCGCGCCACGATCTTCGTGCCGCCCATATCCGCCATCAGGTGCGATTTGCCCCATTCCAGGCTCACCAGCTCATCGGAATCATCCAGTATCTTCGCGATTTCAGAAAGCACCTTGCCCGGCACCACGGCGGTCAGCGAAGGCAGCTCCGAAGAGAAGCTTTCCTTCCTCATCGCAAGCCTGAACCCGTCCAGCGCGACCACGGTCAGGTTGTCGCCTTCGGCCTCCACCAGGCAGCCCATCAGGATCGGCCGCGTTTCATCCACCGCAATCGCGAAGGATGTTCTGTTGATCATCTCGCGCAGCGTTTTTTGCGGCAGCTGGATGGTTTTGCTTTGGCCGATCTCCGGCAGCGCGGGGAACTGCGCCGGCGATAGCCCGGAAAGCTTCGTGCGCGCACCCTGGCAGCGGATCGTTGCCTGGTACTGCGGCGAAAATTCCAGTTCCAGCTCGCCTTCCGGTTGTTTTCTGATGATCTCTTGCAGCAGCTTGCCCGGCAGCACCCCGCTGCCCTCTTCCAGCACCGTCGCCGGGACGATCGTCTCTATCCCCAGCGCGATATCGCTGCATGTCAGCCGCAGCCCTTCTTCGCATGTGCTGATCAGTACGCCTTCCATTACCGGCGAGCTTGACCTGGCCGCAATCGCCCGCGTCGCCACGCTCAGCTTGCTTGTCAGCTCCTGTACCGTCGTCCGAAATCGCATCTCGCGGAACCTCCTTAGCGTAACAGCCGTAGCTGTATATAAAGTAGCCGTAGTAGTAGGGCCTGTTGAAACGGTGGATAACCGGGAAAACCGTTGAAGGGGCACGAAAGGGGCGGTGGATAACCGGAGGAAAACGGTGGATAACGTTGGGCAGGGAGTGGGGATAAAGGATTCGGGGGAACGCTGGGACGCTGTCCCAGACCCTGCTTAAGGGCCTTAGGCCCTTAAGAATCCCTTTTTGCGCCTGCGGGCGCGGGGAGGGTTTTTTAATGGAACGCGATACCTGTCCCATTTGGCATTCCGGTTATGTTTCGGCTTTTCGGTGACAAAATCCTGCCGGAAAACAAACGATGCACCCTGCAAAAATCTTTCTTCCCCCATGTAGGGATTCTTAAGGGCCTTAGGCCCTTAAGCAGGGTCTGGGACAGCGTCCCAGCGTTTCCCTTTCCCCCGTTTACATTTGTGTTTTCTGGGTATATAATAAGGGAGTTTAGCGCAAATTTGTTTTATAATGAAAAAAGGTAGGTATGGTAAGATGGCGGCAACCGTAACCAAAGAGATGACAATTCGGGAAGTGCTGACCCTGAACCAGGGTACGGCGCGTATTATGATGGGCTTTGGGCTGCACTGCCTGGGCTGCCCGCACGCCACCCAGGAGAGCCTGGAAGAAGCCGGCATGGTGCACGGCATCAACGTGGACGAGCTGATTCACCAGCTGAATGAGTACCTGGCGCAGTAAAGCTGCGGGCGAATCCCTATCGGTGGATAACCAATGGCAGAAGGAAAAGAATCCACCAAATCTGTGGATAACCCTGTGGATAACTGTGGATAACTCCGTCGGATACCCCGGCGGGGTTCCTTTTTTCCCATGATTTGCCACATTTGTGTCCAAAGTGTGTCCGTGGAGAAACCATCCACAATGGGGGTAGAAAGATCCCTTGTACATAAGGAGTTGATGCTGCGCACGGTAAAGATTGAGAAGAATAGAACCGGCGGGGATGATCCGCCGGTGAAGTCCCTCTAGCATAAAAGGTTAAAATGCGTTATACTGTATGCACAGAGTAAAATAACCGAAGGGAGTGGTTGCGGTTGTGATTGAACTCATCTATGGTAAGAAAGGGTCCGGTAAAACCAAACGCCTCATCGATATGGCCAATGACTCTATCAAGGATCAAAAGGGCGACGTACTTTTCATTGATGACGACAACAGGTATATGTTTGATCTGCGGCATGAAATCCGCTTCATTAACGCGGGCGAATACGGCGTGCACAACGCCCAGATGTTCTCCGGCTTCATTTGCGGGCTGCTGGCGCAGAATTTTGATATCCGACTGATTTTCGTGGATGCATTCCTCAAGCTTGTCAAGGATGACGTGAACAACCTCAAATGGCTGTTCGACATGCTGGAATCGGTTTCGCAGAAAAACCATGTCAATTTTGTAATCAGCTGCAGCGGCGCCGTCGAAGACGCGCCGGAGTTTGTGAAACAATACATTATCTAAAGGGATACGCCAGGGGGCTTTGCCCCCTGGGCCCCCACTTAAGGGCATAATGCCCTTAAGAATCCCTGCATAGGGATCTTTTCATAAAAACCAACCCGCTGTGAAGCGAAAAAGCAGGGATTCCAAAGGGATGAAATCCCTTTGGCAGGGCCTGGGACAGAGTCCCAGCGTTCCACCCGGGACCCCCCCAAACGAAAAGCACAGGAGTACATGAGTTATTATGAACCAGTAATTTAGATAAAGTA
>JAVBPC010000059.1:0-56711 GCA_031549905.1 Eubacteriales bacterium | reverse complement strand
TGCTTTTCCGCCTCACGGCGGGATGGTTTTTCTGAAGAAGAACAAACTGAGTGAGCAGTGCGGTTTTGAGGGTTCAGGTGTTGAGCCTTTTTCTATTCGGAAATATCCCACAACAAAGGAGTTTTTCAATGTACGATACCTATACCTTGCCCAACGGGCTGCGGGTGATCGCGGAACCCATCCCCCATTTCCGTTCGGTGTCGGTCGGCCTGTGGATTGGCGCGGGCTCCATGACGGAAACGCCGGGCGAGAACGGGCTGTCCCACTTCCTGGAGCACATGCTTTTCAAGGGCACAGAGAAGCGTTCCGCGCGGGATGTGGCGGAAGTGATGGACGGGATCGGCGGGCAGATCAACGCATTCACATCGAAAGAATGCACCTGCTACTACGCCAAGGTGATGGATGAGCACCTGCCCGTGGCGATGGATGTGCTGTGCGACCTGCTCAGAAACGCCACGCTGGATGAGGGCGAGCTGGAGAAAGAGCGCGGCGTCATTCTGGAAGAGATCGCAATGGTGGAGGACACGCCGGAAGATATCGTGCATGACCTGCTAACCGAAGCGGCGCTGGATGGAAGCCCTTTGGCGCTGCCCATTCTGGGTCAGGCGAAGGATATCGAGCGGTACAAGCGCGCCGACCTGGCCGCATACCGCGCCACGCATTACCGGCCGGATAGCACGGTGCTGGCCGTCGCGGGCAGGTATGACTGGGATAAGCTGCGCGCGCTCGTCGAAGAGCATCTGGGCACCTGGCAGGCGGCGGAAAAGCCCGCGCTGCCCGAGATTCCGGCGGCTTTCTACCCCACGCTGCGCCGCAAGGTGAAAGATATCGAGCAGGTGCATCTGTGCATCGGATTCCCCGGCATCACGCTGGGCAGCCCGGATATTTACCCGCTTTCGATCTTCAACAATCTGTTTGGCGGCGGCATGTCCTCCAGACTTTTCCAGCGCATCCGCGAGGAAAGCGGCATGGCCTACACCGTCTACAGCTATCCGACAACATACCCCGGCATGGGCATGTTCACGCTGTACGCGGGCACATCCACGCAGCATGTCGGCACGGTGCTTACAATGCTGCGCGAGGAGGTGGACCGCGTGCTGCAGGACGGCTTGACGCAGGAAGAGTTCATCAAGGCGCGTGAACAGCTCAAGGGCGGATACATTCTAGGGCTGGAGAGCGCTTCCAGCCACATGAGCAGCATTGGACGGGGCGAGTTACTGCTGCGCCGCGTGCAGAGCGAAGATGAAGTGATCGAGAGGATCAACGCCGTCACGCCCGAGCAGGTGCTGGATGTGGCGAAACGCCTGCTCGCGAACGACAGCGCCGCCGCCGTGGTGGGCAAGGGCGCGGATAGTATTCCTGAAGAGCAATTGCTTTGGAGGCACAATGGATAAGCTGGAAGCGATCTTTCAGATGCAACAGGCGCTGAACGAGGAAATCGTCGCGCGCAGGCACCTGGAGGGCATTTCAAGTACGGAATGGATTCAAAAACTGACGCTGGCGATGCTGTCCGAAATGGCGGAGCTGCTGGATGAGGTCAATTTCAAGTGGTGGAAGAATGAAAAGCCCGTGGATGAAGCCGCGCTGCAGGAAGAGCTGACCGACATTCTGCATTTCTTCATCAGCATGTGTTTGCGGGCCGGGATGGACGCACAAGCGCTGTTCGACCGGTATATGGCGAAAAACAAGGAAAATTTTGACCGGCAGGCCGGGCGCAGCGCGAAAAAGGGGTACGCGATCGGGGAGGAGCAGCCGTAAGGGCGCTCGCTCCCCTTTCTTTTTACAGCAAAATTGCGCTTGGCACATGCGAAAATGGGCCCCGTTTCATTGTCAAACACATCACATTGTGGTATGATCTTTTTCATGACAATACATGACATCATCAAACAAATCACGCCCCCAAACGCCGCCGCGATGGACGCCGCCACCGCGCGCCTTGCTACCCTCATCAAGCCGGAAGGCAGCCTTGGCGTGCTGGAAAGCTGCGCGGTACAGCTGGCGGGCATTTTCTGGGAGATGCCCAAATCCCTGCCAAACAAGAAAATACTGGTGTTTGCCGCCGATCACGGCCTTTGCGCCGAGGGGATCGGCTCCGCGCCGCAGTCCCTCACGCATATGCAAACGCTGAATTTCACGCGCGGAATCACCGGCGTGGCCGTGCTTGCGCGGCATGCGGGCGCGGAGATGATCATCGCCGATGTCGGCGTGCTGGAGCCTGTCGTGCACAAGGATGTGCGCAGCATCAGGGTCCGCGCGGGCACCGGCAACATCCGCCTGGAGGACGCGATGACGCGTGCAGAAGCGGAAGAAGCGTTGCTGCGCGGCGCGGAGCTGGCGCGTGAAGCCGCAGAAAACGGCGCATCGCTGCTGGGCGTCGGCGAGATGGGCATCGGAAACACCACCGCCAGCACCACAGTGCTTTGCGCGCTGACGGGCCTTGATTCGGACAGCGTGACCGGCGCGGGCGGCGGTATTGGCGAAACACGCCTTGCGAAAAAGAGACAGACAATTCACGATGCGCTTGCCCGTGCGAACGCTGACCCCGCGGACCCCATCGGCGTGCTTGCAAAGCTTGGCGGGCTGGAAATCTGCGCAATGGCGGGCGCGTACCTGGGCGCGGCATCGGCGCATACGCCGGTAGTGGTCGATGGGTACATCGGCTGCGTCGCAGCACTGGCGGCCGCGCGGATTGCGCCCGCCGTTTTGCCGTACCTGATCCCCTCCCACCAGTCCGATGAGCCGGGCGCGAAAGCCGCGCTGGCGGCACTTGGCGTCAACGCGCCGCTGCACATGAACATGCGCCTGGGCGAGGGCAGCGGGTGTCCGCTGATGTTCGGCATCCTGGATGCCGCACTGTGCGCCTATCACGAAATCGCCACATTCGCAGAAGCGATGATCGACACCGCCTACCAGGAAGAGGTGCGCAAATGAGCTGCGTGCACATCTACACGGGCGATGGCAAGGGCAAAACCACCGCCGCGCTGGGGCTGCTGCTGCGCGCGGCGGGCGCGGGCCTTTCCGTGCGGGTGTTTCAATTCCTGAAAAAGGGCGACTATAGCGAGATTCACACGCTGGCCGCGCGCTTCCCCGAAATCGAGGTGACGCAGCTGGGCAGCGGGCAGTTCATCAACCCGAAGAACATTCCGCCGGAAGAGATTGCGCGCGCCGCAAAAGGGTTTGCACAGGCATCGGAAGCGGTGCTGTCGGGCCGGTACGATCTGGTGATTTTGGATGAACTGTGCGGCGCGGTCGCGGGCGGGCTGATCCCGGAAGCGGATGTGCTGCGGCTGCTGGCAACCAAGCCCGAACGCACGGAAGTGGTGCTGACCGGGCGCGGCGCGACAGATGCGCTGATTGCCGCCGCCGATCTCGTCACCGAAATGCGCATGGTCAAGCATTACTACGAAAAGGGTGTGCCCGCGCGGCCCGGCATCGAATCATGAGGATGCTGCTATCCGGCGGGTGCAAGATGGGTAAGTCCACGCTGGCGCAGCATCTTTGCGCGCTGCAAGGCGGTCAGCTGTTTTACATCGCCACGATGCGCCCCCGGGATGACGAGGATATCGCCCGCATTGCCCGCCACCGTGCGGAGCGCGCGGGCTGGGGTTTTGAAACGATTGAGTGCGCGAAGGGGATCGAGTCGGTGATATCCATGCTGCCGCAAGATGCGAGCGTGCTGCTGGACAGCACCACGGCGCTGCTGGCGGAAGAAATGTTTTCAGCCGCCGGTGCGTTTGATGATGCCGCCGGGGAACGCGTGCTGGCGGGCCTTATCAGGGTTGCCGATGCCGTGCCGAACCTGGTGGTTGTGTCCGACGCGATCTACGCCGATGGCCGCGCGTTCGACGCCATGACCGAAGCATACCGCCGCGCCCTTGCCGCGATAGACCGCGCGCTTGCCGCGCGTTTTGACGGCGTGATTGAGGTCGCGTTTGGAATACCCATCATCCACAAAGGGGGCGAAGCCGTTGCCGGACTTTTGCAAAAAGCATCTGTCGGCGCTGTTCATGGCGCTGGGGATGTTCACGGCGGTGCCGGGGTTTGCCCGCTGGGATGATGCGGTCATTGGGCTGCTGACCCCCGCGCTGCCGGTCGTCGGCGCGCTGCTGGGGCTGCTGTGGGTGGGCATTGCCACCCTTGCGCGGCAGCTGCCCGCGCTGCTGGGCGCGGTGCTTGTGGCGCTTTCGATGCCGCTTGCGACGGGATTCCTCCACCTGGATGGCTTCATGGATGTTTCCGACGCGCTGCTATCCAGGCGGCCGCGCGAAGAGAAGCTGCGCATCCTCAAGGACCCACACGCCGGCGCTTTCGCGGTGATTGCCGTGATCGTGCTGATGATGCTGTCGCTGGGCGGAGCGGATGGGCTGCTTGCCCCCGGCAAAAACCTGTGGGCGCTGCTGCCGCTTGCGGTTGCGTCGCGCGCGCCGGCCGCCGTGCTGCTGATGACGGGCGAGCCGATTACGGGCAGCGGATACGGCAAGATGCTGCGTGAGGCCGCGACGCCGGGCCGCAGGCTGTTTGCGCTGGTTGTGTGGGGCGCTGCGCTAGTGGCGGCATTTCTGTTTGGGGTTTCATCCGGCATTGCGTGCCTTGCCGCGTCGGCGGTGGCGTGCCTTGCATGGCAGGGAGCATCGCGTTCGCTTGGCGGGATGAACGGGGATGTCGCCGGTTTTTCGATCTGCCTGGCCGAATGCGCGGGGTTGGTCGCGCTGGCCCTAGGTAACCACTGATCTATTCGCACGGCGGCTGGCGGGTGCCTTTCCGCCATCTGCATTACGCCCCGTCAATGCCTTCGGCATTACCGGGCATCGGGGGACAAATTTTCAATTTGCTCACCCTCGGTTCGCCTTTCGGCGAACGCTTAACCTGCACAACCCTCGACGCAGCGCTGCTACGCCTTCGGATTTTGCAGGCCGCATCTAACAGAAATTCACCTCGCCATCCACCGAACGAATAAATCAGCGGTTACCTATAAAGCGCGCGGGCGCTATACAAGGAGCAACCATGATACTGATCATCGGCGGCGCATACCAGGGCAAGCGCGACTACGCGACGGCTACCCTTGGCGCGCCGGAAACCGCCGTCATCGGCCATGCGGAGACCCTTATCCGTGAAATGATGGATGTGGGGCAAGATCCCGTTGCCGAAGTGATGCGTCTGGCGGACGGCCCGTGGCGGGATGCCGTTGTGCTGCTGCAAGAGGTCGGGGGCGGCGTGGTGCCGCTGGATGCCGCGGAGCGCGCGTGGCGCGAAGCCGTGGGCCGCTGCGGCGCGGTGCTGGCAGCGAAGGCTAGCAAGGTGATCCGCGTATTCTTGGGGATTGGTACGGTGATCAAAGGTGCGTGAACTGCTGCTGTTGCGCCATGGGCGCACGGAATCCAACCAGAACAAGACATTTACAGGGCAGCTGGATGTGCCGCTTTCGGATGGCGGGCGCGAAGAGCTGCTTGCCCGCAGGGCGCAGGGCCTGTACCCGCAGGCCTGCCTGTTCTTTTCAAGCGGCATGCTGCGCGCGCGGGAAACGCTGGCGCTGCTGTTCGGCGATGTGCCGATGATCGATGTGCCGGATCTGTCCGAGTACAACTTTGGCGATATGGCGGGGCGCACGCATGCGGATCTGTTCGCCGCGGAGCCCATCTACCGCCGCTGGCTGGACCGCGCATCGGAGGATATCGTGCTGCCCGGCGGCGAATCGCGCCGCCAGTTTCAGGAAAGAATAACCAACGGGTTTGCGGAGGTTGCCGCGCATCGGTGGACGGGCTGTGCGGTGCTGGTCAGCCATGGCGGGGTGATCAACTCCATCCTGCGCGTGCTGGCGGGAAAAGAAGAGCACATCCCCGTCGGCAATGGGTGTGGGTACATGCTGTCCCTGACGGACGACGGAAAAATCGCGCGGTATGAGGCATTTGCGTAAATGAAGCTATGGGCAAAAATTCTTGTATCGGTGGCGCTGTGCATGCTCGCGCTGCTGCTTTCGGTTGGCGTGGGTAGCGTCAAGTTCTCACTGGGGGACACGGTGTCCATCCTTTGCCACAAGCTCTTTGGCGCGAAACTGCCTGAAACCATCTCGGAAACAAGCGTCACCATCCTGTGGACGGTGCGCACGCCGCGCGTGCTGCTGGCGTTCACGGTGGGCGCGATGCTCTCCGTCAGCGGCACGGTGATGCAAAGCGTGCTGCGGAACCCTTTGGCGTCGTCGTACACGCTGGGCGTCAGCTCCGGCGCGTCGCTGGGCGCGGCTGCGGTGATGCTGACGGGGTTCACGCTGCCGGGCATCGGCGGGTACACGCTGCCGCTGATTGGGCTGCTTTCCGGCCTTGCGGCGGTGTTTCTGGCGGTAACGTTCGCCGCGAAGGTGGATAAAAGCATGAGCAGCAACACAATCATCCTGGCCGGGATGGTGTTCTCTCTGTTCATCAACGCGGCGCTGACGATGCTGTACGCATTTGCAAAGGAGCATACACAGCGGCTGGTCAGCTGGCAGATGGGCAGCTTTGCGCTCAAGGGCTGGAGCGAGGTTTCCCTGCTGTTCCCTGTGGCGCTGGTGGGCATTCCCCTGTTGTGGCGCTTTGCCCGCGAGATGGACATGCTAACCTTCGGCGAAGAAGAAGCGGGCGCGATGGGTGTGGATACGCGCCGGGTGAAGTGGCTGCTGCTGGCGCTGTCGGCGGCGCTGACGGGCGGCGCGGTGGCGTTCGCCGGGGTGATCGGGTTTGTGGATCTGATTGCGCCGCATGTGGTGCGCAAGGTTTTCGGCGCGAAACACCGCCTGGTGGTGCCAATGTCGGCGCTGTTCGGCGGCGGATTCATGGCGCTGTGCGACATGGCGGCGCGGACGGTCGCCTCCCCGGTGGAACTGCCCGTGGGCGCCGTGACCGCGCTGATCGGCGCGCCGTTCTTCGCGTATGTATTTTTCCGCCGCCGGAAAGCGGGGGGGGCTGCATGAACCCACTGACGCTGCGCGATGTGCGCGCCGGATACGGCGGAATCGATGTGCTGCACGGCATCAGCTTTGATGTGGAGCCGGGCGAATTTTTCTGCATCATCGGGCCGAACGGATGCGGCAAATCCACGCTGCTGCGCGTGATCGCGGGGCTGCTGCCCGCAAGGGGCGATATTCTGCTGTCCGGCACGCCGCTTGGAAGGCTTTCCAGACGCCAGGCCGCTACTGAGGTTGCGCTGCTTTCGCAGCTATCCAGCGTGTACTTTGCCTACAGCGTGTACGACACGGTGATGTTGGGGCGGTTTGTGCACATGAGCGGCGCTTTCCGCACGCCCGGCAAGGCCGACCGGGACGCGGTACAGAAAAGCCTTGCCACCGTGGGCATGTGGGCGCTGAAAGACCGGCTGATCGATACGCTATCCGGCGGGCAGCTGCAGCGGGTGTTTCTGGCAAGAACACTGGCGCAAGAACCGTCGGTCATCCTGCTGGATGAACCGACGAACCACCTGGACTTAAAGCACCAGGCGCTGCTGATGCTGGCGCTGCGCGAATGGTCGCGCGAACCCGGGCACGCGGTGGTCGGCGTGCTGCATGATCTGAACCTGGCAATTTCTTTCGCGGACCGCATCCTGCTGCTTTCGGAAGGCCGCGTGGCCATGCTGGGTTCGCCCGGCCAGGTGGCGACCTCCCCCGAAATGACGGAGGCATTTGAGATGGATGTGGCGAAGTATATGAAGCGCGCGCTTTCGCGCTGGGAAACCCTGGAAGAGTAAGTAACCCCTTCATCATAAACCAAAGGAGACGAGATCATGGCAGGAAAACATGTGAAACCCAGGTATGTCCCCAAGGCGGAGAGAATTGCTCAGCAGAAGCGTGACGCGAAAAAGGCGCGGCCCCCCATCACCGAAAAGAAAAAGCTGGCGCTGATCATCGGCGGCGGCGTGCTGGCCGTGGCGTTGCTATTGCTCATCATCTTCTACCACGGCCCGAACCTGCGGGTGACAAACGGCGAGGTGCAGGTCGGCGGCGACAACTGGATTGTTTCCAACCTGTCTTCCAGCAACGCAAAGCGCTACTTTAAGCTGGGCGAAGCGAATCCCGCGCCCGGATATGTATGGAAGCCCGAATCAAGCATCAAGTACGACACAAACGAAAAGGATTACTGGTTTGAGCCGGAAGAAGAAGGCGCAGAGCCATATTTCTACTATATTTCCGGCGTGAACGCCAAGGCCCCCGAATACGCGGCGGAGGCGCGGGCAAACTTTGCCGGAATGTACGGCGAAGAAGTCGTATCGGAAGTGCAAACCGCAACAATTGGCGGGCATGAGGCATACTACTTCACATCCCAAACCACCAACACCGAAGTGACCCCGCCGACAACCATGCAGATGCTGACCTGCTACCTGCCCGCCACCCGCAACGCCAGCATACTGGTAACGATCAGCTACCACATTACGGAAGAAACGCCCGCGCCGACCAGCGACGCGATGCTGGCCATGCTGGAAACGATCGTATCCACGATCACCTTTGAAAAAGCCAAATAACCGCCAAGGGGAGAACACCATGCAAGTAACCACCGTACGCTCGCTGTATCAGCAAAACCCCGCAGATGCGCTGGAGAACATCACCGTATCTGGCTGGGTGCGCACCGTCCGCGATTCAAAGGCGTTCGCCTTCATCGCCCTGAACGACGGCACATATTTCAAGCCCCTGCAGATTGTGCTTGAGCAGGCGAACATTGACAACTATAAGGAGATTGCTTCGCTGAATGTCGGCGCGGCCATCGAAGCCACCGGCCAGATCGTGCCCACGCCCGGCATGCAGCAGCCGTTCGAGCTGAAGGCAGCGTGCGTGCGCGTGGTTGGCACATCCACGCCGGATTACCCGCTGCAAAAGAAGCAGCACTCCGTCGAATACCTTCGCTCCATCGCACACTTGCGCCCGCGCACCAACCTGTTCAGCGCGGTGTTCCGCATCCGGTCGCTTGCGGCGCAGATCATACACGAGTTCTTTCATCAAAAAGGGTTTGTGTACGTTCACACGCCGATCGTCACCACCAGCGACTGCGAAGGCGCGGGCGAGATGTTCCGCGTAACGACGCTGCCCGCCGAAAACCCGCCGCGCGATAAAGACGGCAGGATCGATCAGGCGCAGGATTTCTTCGGCAAGGAAGCCGGACTGACGGTATCCGGGCAGCTGAACGTGGAAAGCTTCTGCATGGCGTTCCGCGATGTGTACACATTCGGGCCTACGTTCCGCGCCGAGCGCAGCTTCACCCCGCGCCATGCGGCGGAGTTCTGGATGGTGGAGCCGGAGATCGCGTTCGCGACGCTGAAAGAGGATATGGACCTGGCCGAAGAGATGGTCAAGTACATCATCCACCGCGTGCGCGAGGAAGCGCCCGAAGAGATGGAATTCCTGAACAAGTTCGTGGATAAAGAGCTGCTTGCGCGGCTGGATACCGTTAAAAACGCCGACTTCGCGCGCGTTTCCTACACGGACGCGATCGACATCTTGACGAAGTGCGGGCAGGCGTTTGAATACCCAGTGTCGTGGGGTGTTGACCTGCAGACGGAACATGAACGGTACCTGACCGAAAAGCACTTCGGCCGCCCGGTATTCGTGCATGATTACCCTAAGGAAATCAAAGCGTTCTACATGAAGCTGAACGGGGACGGGCGCACCGTGGCCGCCAGCGACATGCTGGTGCCGGGCATCGGGGAGTTGGTCGGTGGCAGCCAGCGCGAGGACGACCTTGCCACGCTTGAAAAACGGATGGTGGACTGCAACCTGAACCCGGAGGACTACTGGTGGTACCTGGAACTGCGCAAGTACGGCTCCACGCCGCACGCCGGGTTCGGCCTGGGGTTTGAGCGGATGGTGATGTACCTGACGGGCGTTTCCAACATCCGCGATGTGCTGCCCTTCCCGCGCACAACGGGCTCGGCGGAATTCTGATGCGATACGTGCTGACGGCGCAGCAGGACGCGCTGCCGCTTGCCCTCCATGAGGCGGGCGGCGCGCGGGTGCTGCGCCTGCTTGCCCCCGGCGTGGCGCTATGCGAGCTTTCTGAGAAGCCCGCCGCCGCGCCCATCTTTTTGCGCCACATTTGCCCGGCGGATCAGGAAATAAAGCTGACAGGCGGCATGGATGACATCCCGCGGTTGGTGAAAGCTGTGACGGCACTGCAATTGCCGGAAAGCAGCATGCCGTTTTCCATCCAAACCCGCATCCTGGAAGGCTATCAGCCGGACTACAAGCCCTTTGATGTGAACACGCGCCTTGCCGATGCCGTTGTTGCGCAAACGGGCGCGCTAGTTGATGTGAAAAGCCCCGTGTGGGTGGTTTCCGTAACGCTGGACGCCGAAAAGGGGTATATCGGTTGGTCCCCCGCGAAGGACAACCTGTCCGACTGGGCGGGCGGCGCGCGGCGGTTCAAGAAGGAACCGGATCAAATCAGCCGGGCAGAATTTAAGTTGCTGGAAGCGCTGGAAACATTCCGCGTACCGCTCCCCACCGCCGGGCACGCGCAGGATCTTGGCGCGGCCCCGGGCGGCTGGACGCGCGTGCTGCGTCAGCGCGGCCTCACCGTAACCGCCGTGGACCCGGCGGCGCTCGATCCGCGCGTGCTCAGGGATTCCGGCGTAAAGCACCTGCCGATTACCGCGCAGGAATACTTCCGCAGCCCCTCCCCCTGCGACCTGATGGTCAACGACATGAAGATGGACACAGACCCCTCAGCCAGACTGATGGCGGAGGGCGCGCATTGCCTTCACGCGGGCGGGCACGCAATCCTGACGCTGAAGCTGCCAGAAAAACAAGCGGAATGGCTCCCGCGCATTCATCACGCGGAAGCCATCTTGAAGGGCGCCTATCGAGTGGAGGGAATCCGGCAGCTGTTTCACAACCGCAGTGAGGTGACGTGCTGTCTGACGCTGCGGTAGGAAGAAACGCTGGAACGCTGTCCCAGTCCCTGCCAAAGGGGAACGCTAAACTGCTCCCGAACAGTCCCCCGGCCTTTTTAGCCTTTGGAATCCCTGCATTTTCGCCTCATGGCGGGCAGGGATTTTTTATTCTCCCCCTATGCAGGGATTCTTAAGGGCCTTAGGCCCTTAAGCGGGGATCCAAGGGGCAGAGCCCCTTGGCGTTCCCCCAGCCCCACTTTTACCGCACCAAATTGTGAATCCATTTCTTCGACCTGAACCGCCATAACCCCAGCGACGCCTTGACCACGCTTTCCATGGTGCTGACAAGGTATACATACGCGATCGGCCACTTCAGCACAAGCCCCGCCAGCGCTACCAGCGGCACGCCCACAAACCACGCGCTGCCCGCATCCACATACAGCGACATCTTCACATCGCCGCCGGCGCGCATCACGCCCACGATCAGCAGGCCCGCAAGGTTCCCCAGCCACAGCAGGCCCGCCGAAAGGTAGATCATCGTCCGCGCGTCGCGCAGCACCTCGCCCGAAACATTGAACAGCGCCGTCAGCGGCACGCTTACCGCAAGAAGCAGCAGCCCGGAAAACACGCTGGATGGCAGCACCGAAAACAGCATTCTTTTCGCGGTATGGTGCGCGGCCTGTTCATCCCCCGCGCCGATCCGCTTGCCCACCATGACCGCCGCGCCATTGTTGAGGCCCCGCATCGTCGCCAACGCCACCTGCTGCACCGTATTGAATACGGACAGCGCGGCCACCGCGCCGGTGCCCATTCTGCCGTACACCGCGGAATACATCACAATGCCCAGCGACCACAGCCCCTCATTTGCGATCACAGGCAGCACAATGGTCAGGTATTTCTTCACAAACTGGGCGGAGCGCGGAATCAGCTCCGACAGCTTGGCCGCCGTGGCAAACCTGGCCACATACCCGCCGATCACAACAATCAGAAATTCCACCGCCGCCGCAATCACCGTGGCGATCGCGCCGCCGCGCACGCCGAGCCTGGGGAACCCCAGGTTGCCGAAGATCAGGCAGTAGTTCAGGAATGTGTTGGTAATTAGCGCCAAAATGCCCCCGAACATCGGCAGGCGTGCCTGCTCGGTGGATTTCTGTACCGTGGCGTAACACTGCGTCAGCGCAAAGAAGATGTATGTCAGCGAAATTGTCGGCAGGTATTGCACCGCCGCGCCGATGGTCGCCTCTTCATTGAGCAGCAGGCCCATCAGAAAGCGCGGCGCGACCATCGCGGGCACAAGGAACAGCAGCGCGGATACAAGCGCCAAACACAGCGCAAGCCCCATTACCTGCCGGATGCCCTTGATATCCCGCTTGCCCCAGAACTGCGCCACATACGTCGCCGTGCCGCTGCAAAGGCCGAATATCGTCAGCTGAAACAGGAAGGTGATGCGGTTCGCCTGCGTCACCGCCGCAAGCTCCACCTCGCCAAGCTGGCCGATCATGATGTTATCGATGATGTGCAGCAGCGCCCCGAACATCGACTGAATCGCAATAGGGACCGCCACGCCAAAAAATTCCCGTGTGAAATCCCTTTCCCACGGAAACACATCGCCGTTTCTGAATTGCCTGAAAAAATCGCTCATGGGGCACATTATACAGGGGCTTTATGGGATAAGCAAGAGGGTACATTTTCGCAAAATTGCACGCTATCTTCTTCTGAACTCCCCCGGCGATTTGCCCGTTTGCTGCCTGAAAACCAGCGCAAAATAGCTGGTGTTGTCAAACCCGCACCGGCCCGCGATTTCCGCCACGGAAAGGCCGGTATCCGTCAGCAGCGTTTTCGCCTGTTCAATGCGCACTTCGTTCTTGAACTGCACAAAGCTTTTGCCAAACTTTTCGCGGAACAGTTCCGACAGGTACGACCTGTTGATGAAGAACCTGTCCGCCACATCTTCAAGCGCCAGCCGCTGCTGGTAATTCTGGCGGATGTACTCGCGAATCTGGTTGATGGTGTGCCGCCCTTCTTCTTCCATTTGCATCTGGCGGCCTTCCAGCTTCGCGCGCGCCTTGCGCAGCGCTTTCTGGCTTTCCTCCGCATCGATGGGCTTGAGCAGATACATGCATACATCCGCGCTGATCGCCTTGCGCGCGTACTCAAACTCCGAATACCCGCTGATCAAGATAAACTCCGCCTGAAACCCCTTTGCGCGGCACGCGTCTATCATGTCAAGCCCACTCATGCCGCCCAGGCAAATATCCGATATGACAAGCTGCGGCCTGTGCGCCTCAATGGCGAAGAGCGCATCCTTCGCGTTGCTGTATTCGCCGATCAGCTGGAAACCGGCCTCATCAAAGCGCATGATGTGCTTGATATCTTCCAGCGCCCACTGATCGTCATCCACCAGGATACACTTGGCCTTTTCCATCCGCACACCTTCTTCAATGCGATGTCATTGCCCCACTATAGCACAAACGCGATAAGGAGGATACAGACGTATCCTCCCATATCGGTGGCATCCTTGTTTACTTTGTGTTGTTCAGGTCATCCACCACGGGCTTCCACATGCCCTCATACGTTTTGATAAACTTTGCCCACTCCGCGCCGACATCCTCCATCTTGATATCGCTGTCGCAAACGATGCGGGTCACTTCGCTGTCAATGTTGACGGAGTAGTTGCTGCGCGCCTCGCTGGATTGGTACGCCACATGGTTATCCAGCGCCAGGTAGCCGTTCTTCTCGGCGGATTGGTAGCGGTAGTTGTACATCGCGTTGATTGTGTCGATCAGCGTTTTGGAATATGTCGGGTTCACCAGGTCAAACTCATCCAGGCAGATGGTGGCATCCCGCCAGAACCAACCGGAGGGGTACTTCTGCCGGATGTTGGAAAACTCCGCTGGCAGGTGGGAAACATAATAACCGTCCGCATCCACATCCCAGTCCACGCCCTTGATGCCCATGTTGATCACCTCTTCGGCCTCTGCCGAGTACAGGTAATCGATCATCTCCAGCATGCGGGTGTATGTTTCGTCATCCAGATCGGGGCGGAATATGTTGATGCACCAGAAGTTCTTGACCTCGGGGCCGCGCCACACACCCTCGTCATCCGTGATCACGATGGGCTTTATCACCTCTTCCGCGTTTTCAATGCCCGCGGCAGTAGCGGCATCCAGGATGATGCGGTAGTTGGCGGCGGTACCGGTGTTGAAACCGGCGGCGGCCAGCCCGGCGGCCAGCTTGTTCTGCGCCTCAAAGGAATCCAGCGAGTAATAATCGGGATCGATCAAGCCCGCATTGTAGGCGGCTTTCATGCGCTGAATGCCTTCCACGGTGCCCTCCATCGTCGGCCCCCAGACGTACTCGCCATCCGCATCGACAAACGTGCCGTACGCCTCGTTCGTCAGGCTCAGGTAAACGCTGGCGGCGCTGCTGTGGTGGCAGGTAAGGCCAATGGTCTGCCCGTTGCCGGCCATGTCGTTTTCTACGCAGGCCTTGAGGTATGCTTCAAACTCGGTGATGGTCACGGAGTCTCCGAACTCGAAGCCAAGCTCCTTCGCCCAGTCTACGCGGTAGAAGCCTGACAGCATCTGCAGCGCGTAATCGTTGGAACTGAAGTTGAAAAAGATGGGCATCGGCGTGCCGTACGCGCGGCCATCCACATAGAGGTAATCGCCCACGCCGCTGGCCGTAAACGCCCTGGCGATGTTAGGGTATGTTTCCTCGAAGTTTTCGGGCAGGGGCTTGATCAGCTCCTGATCCACATAGGAAAGGAACGTGTTGTAATCCCAGGTGATCATCATCCAGTCGTACATCGTGCCGCCCATGATCATCACGCTGTTGGTGTCGTTCAGCGCGCTCCAGGCGATGGGGATCATTTCGATATCAACATTAAACTGGTTGCAGAAAAACTCGTACATGGCGTCCACCTTGGTGGAACCGCGATCCACATAGGTGGCGGAAAAGTTGATGTGCTTGTCATACTCCGCCATAGCGGGCAGGCTAACGAGCACCATCATCAGGATAAGCAGAACAGATAGCGCCTTTTTCACGGGAAATGCCTCCTTCATATTGATCATTTGGGGGTTGAGCAGCGTGCCTTGGCCGGGGATTGGAGCGCACCTCCTTCACATTTTTACGGAACCTACCAAAATGCCCTGAGCGAAATGCTTTTGCAGGAACGGGTAGACAATCATGATCGGCACCATCGTGATGATGACCGCCGCCATCTTTAGCCCCTGCGAGAATACCTCCTGATAGTCAGATGCCGCGGAGTCCATCTCCAGCGCCTCCACCGTGGTAACAATCGTGCGCAGCATGATCTGCAGCGTTTTGGTCTGGGGCTTCGTCAGCGACAGCATCGACCAGAACCACTCATTCCAATAGTTGACGGCGATGAACAGCGAAAACGTAACCACAATTGGCATGATCAGCGGGATGGTGATCCCGGTGAACACCCGCCATTCGTTCGCGCCGTCTATGCGCGCCGCCTCTGTCAATGATTCCGGCAGCTGCTCCAGACCATTTTTGATGATGATGATGTAAAACGGCGACACGCCGCACAGGAAAATCACGCTGAACGGGTTGTTCACAAGGCCCAGATCGCGAATCAGCAGATACGTTGGGATGAGGCCGCCGCCAAAGTACATCGTCACCAGCAGGTACAGAAAGAATATTTTCTTGCCCGGATAATCCTTCTGCGCCAGACCGTACGCGTATGTCAGCGAGATCAGCATCGACAGCGCGGTCCCTATGATCACGATGAACAGCGTGTTTCTGTACCCGGTGACGATGTTCAGCCGCTCGAAGATGTAGCTGTAGTTCTCCAGCGTAAAGCTGTTGGGGATCAGCTGCACGGGGTTCTTCACATACGAAATGCTGGTGGTGATGGATGTGGTCAGCGCCGTGTAGAACGGGAAAGCGATCAGCAGCGTAACGGCAGACAGCGCGGCAAAGCTGAATACATCCATCCATTCGATGCGCCGCAGGCGGCGCTTTTTCGTCAGGCTAAGCATGCGCCCTCCGCTCCTTTCTCTCCACCTTTTCGCCGAACAGGCCCTGGCCAAGGAAGCCCTTCGCGCAGGCGTTTGCCAGCACCAGCAGCGTGCAGTTGATCACCGACTTGAACAGCCCCACCGCCGTGGAGAACCCGTAGCTGGGCGTCGCGCCGAAAGTGATGTCATACACATAGGTATCGATGATATCCACCACATTCTGCACAACGGAGTTGCGCATGGTGAAGATCTGCTCGAACCCGGCGTTCATCGCCTGCCCGATGCTGAGGATCAGCATGATGATGATCGTCGGGCGCAGGCCCGGCAGCGTCACATGCCATATCTTGCGCAGCCGCGCCGCGCCGTCGATACCGGCGGCCTCGTACAGTTCGCTGTTGATTCCGGCTAGCGACGCGATAAAGATGATCGACGACCAGCCCGCGCCCTTCCAGTTGGCGGAAAAGTAGATGAACGAGCGGAACGTGGCCGGCTTGGTAAGGAACTTGACCGGTTCGGTGCCAAGCAGGCGCAATACATAGTTGACCACGCCGTATGTGCCAAAGAAATCCTGCAAGATGGTGGCCACAATGACCCAGGAAAGAAAGTGCGGAAACGTGATCACCGTTTGGTACAGCTTTTTGAACCGCTTGCCGCGCATCTCGCTGAACAGCACGGCGATGATGATCGGCATCGGGAACTCAAACAGGATGCGGCACATGCTGATTTCCAGCGTGTTGAGGATCGCCTGCGTCGCCCTTGGGGTAACGAACAGCCGCTGGAAGTTGGAAAGGCCCACCCACGGGCTGTTCCACATGCCCAGTTTCGCGCTGTAGGTGCGGAATGCCAGCGTCAGCCCACCGATGGGGATGTACCGAAAGATGCCCAGGTATATCACGCCGGGCAGCAGGAACAGGTACACCATCCGGGCGTTCCATATCCTGGTGAGGAGCGGTTTCTTTGTCTGGGTTCTTAGCTGTACCACGGCTGCACCACCCCTCTTTTTTGGGGCAATACCGCGCGCCTGTGCATTGTGCGGTATTGCCTTAGAGCAATTTTCGGAAACATTCGGCATGTATTTGCGAGAGATTTTGCCGTTTCGCTAAGCCGAGGGAGCAAGGCGTAGCAGCGCTACGCCACGTGGACGAGGCAACGCGAGGCGGCAAAAGATCCGCAAATGCGTGCCGAATGTTTTCGCAAAATGCTCTAGATAGCCGCTGCGGCTACATAGATTATACAAATCCGGCCTATAAGCCCACAACAATTATGTTCGGGTTGTCTATGAATTTCTTCGGGTTTTGAGCGCATTATATGGCAGGCAGAATGAAGTTTGCCTCCCGCAGCAGCGGAGACAGCGCGCTGTACGGTATCTGCGCAACCGGCGCGCCCTTTGCAGCCGCAAGGCTAGTCAGCAGGCCCGCCGCCTCGCCCATCGTCATGCAGGTGTTCATCATGCGGAATGTGCCGATGATGCGTGGCTCGGCAGAGATGCAGCGCCCGGCGGCCAGCGCGTTTTCGATTCGCGGTGACATCATCGCCCGCATCGGCACGGCGCTGAAGCCCTCTATGTTCTGGCTCCAGGCGGACATGAACTGCTTTTTATCGTTGCTGTGCGCGCCATAGCTGCGGCTGGTCAGCGCGATGGGTTCATCCGTCGCGATGCCCTGGCATACCATATCTTCCGTGAATGTTTCTACCCCCGCAATGCCCCGCCCCGCGCGCACGCCGATGTGCGCCCCCGTATCCAACAGGTAGCAGTTACGGAAGCCGGGCATTTCCCGGCGGAGGAAATCAAGCACCTGGAACACCGTTTCGCGCATATCCAGATCCATTCGCGTCATGTCGCGGGAATCCAGCGCGTCGCCCACACCGTAGCACACGGCGATCTGCACGACGCCGGGGTTTAGCTGCACGGAATATCCGAAATGATCCCACACGCGCTGCGGCAGGCGGCCCGCGTCGTACGCTTCTTTATACAGCGCGCAGTTGTACGCGTGATCGAACGGCGTCACGCCGCCTACAAAGAAAAACATCGACTTGTGCATGCAGTCCTCCTGTGCGTACTTGTGCACGGGCGCGCCCGCCGCGCTGAACAGATGCGCATCGCCCGTGGCATCCACAAAATAATCGGCGGAAATCAGCACCGGCCCCTCCAGGCACGAAACCAGCACGGAGGCGATGCGCCCGTCCTCCACCACGGCATCGGCCATGTGGGCGTAAAAGATACATTCCACCCCCGCCTCCTGCAGCATGCGGCGGTACATCAGCTTCATCGTTTCGGGGTGCAGCTGCACCTTGGCGGTCAGCGCGCGGCCCGCGATGGGGCGGAATTCCGGCATTGCGCAGCCATTGTTGATGATGAGGGACGCCGCGCCCATGTCATCCATGCGGCGGATAAACTCCTCCGAAAGGCCGGCCGTGCTTTGCTTGCCGTTCACGCCAAAGCCAAAGTACAGCGGCACGCACGACTTGGTGCCCACGCCCCCGGCAAACCCATAGGATTCTATCAGCGCAACCTTTAGCCCCTTTCGCGCCGCGGCAATCGCCGCGCCGATGCCCGCAGGCCCCGCGCCAATCACCGCCAGATCGTAATGCCCGGACGCCTTCCACGCGCCCTGCGCCGCCATCGCCCTTGTAATCATCGGATTTCCTCCCTTTCTATCACCAGCAGCCCCTGATGCCCCAGGGGGATGTACACGGTTTCAGGCATCACGCATGCCACGTCGGGCGAGCCGGTTGTTTGCATCTCGCACAGGCAGCGGGCGTGTAGGTCCGCCTGCATTTCCGCGATGACGATATGGCCCGTGGAACGCTCCGCCACCACCAGCAGGCCGCCCCCCGCGCGCGGCACGCCCATGCCGAGCGCCGCGCCTTCTATCGGGCCTTTGATGCTGGGCGGTTCGCCCTCCCGCATCAGCACATACTCGCCCGCGTGCAGGCAGAGCAGATCCTCCCCCAGCAGTTCCAGGCCAGACTCCGTGGTGAAGGAAAGCTGCCCCGCCTTGTACGGCAGTTGGCGTACCGATAGCCCGTCCGGGCCCGGTTCCACGGAAAAACACCCATCGCGGTTGACGGCGAAGAAGAAGCGATTCCCCTGCGCGCGGGATGGGAAATGACGGCCGTAAAACAGCCCGATGTAGGAAAGCGAATCGCCTACCGCGCGCGGTGTTTCTGGCCGCGATATGTCCAGCATTTCCACGCCAAGGCTTGCCACTTGCAGCAGCATCAGCCGCCCATCCCCGCTTGGCAGCAGGTCCAGCACGGACAGCCCGCCTGGCGCGCGGTGGCGGGCGACCGGCCGGTATCGATCCCCTTCAATTTTGTAAACGGCCATGCCCGCATGGTGCTCCGCGATGAACAGGTACTCCCCCACGCGCCGCACGGTGTAGGCAAACCCTTCCGTGGGGATGTGGCCGATCTGCGCGAAGGTCAAAGCGTCAACGACCGCCACGCCTTGCGCGGAACACGCGGCATACAGCAGCCCGCCCCACCGCTCCACAAAGCGAACGTTCCACCCCTCCAGCGCACGGGAAGCGCGCATGGGAGAGCCGTTCACCGTTTCCAGTTCAAACGCCGCCGTTTTCGCCCCCGGGCAAACCTCCGCCCGCATCGCATACGCCGGCGCCAACGGCTGGTCACACGCAAAAAGATAGGTGTCCGCAGCGCCGCCCGCGACAAACAGCCGCGATCCGTCAAGCGCAAACCCCGTGATCGGTTCATGGGTTCCATCCGGAAGCCGCGGCAAGCGCACGGAAGAGACTATACATGGGCGCATCGGGTCAGCCACATCCACAACATACAAACCGTTGCGCGTATTGCTGACCAGCGCGGTATCCCCCGCCAGCTGCACATCCCACATGTCAAACGTCAGCCCGTAATACGGCGGAAACTTGACCCCGGAAAGCCGCACCGGCCGCGCGGGATCGCGCACATCCAGCAACTCCAGCCCGTTGCCAAGCCTTTCCCCTTCCGGGCCGCGCGCGTGCTGGCCGGTGGCGGCGTAGCAGATGCCATTCCGCACGGTCACACCGTCGCCGCGCCCATCCAGCGGCGCGCGCGCCACCACACGGGGCGCTGCGGGCCTTTCGATATCCGCGATGACAAGCTCCTTCGTGCCCCACACCCCAGCGTACACATGGTGCCCGTCGATCCAGAGGGACTGCGCCTCGCCGGTGCGGATCAGGCCGATGTGCCGCAGCCGCGCCGGGTCACGCGCGTCGATCAGCTCCAGCCCGTACTGCCGCAGACTGACCACGCAAAGGCCGTTTGCCACAGCCAGCCCGGTGGCGTATTCCACCGTGTCATAGCGGCTGACCAGTTTCGGATGGTACGGGTCGCCAATGTCCGCGACCAGCAGCCCGTCCTCCCGCGCGGTGATGTAGGCGATGCTGCCGTCCAGCTCTATCTGCCGCGCGCTGCCGATACCTTCCAGCACGCCGCACACCTTCGGCGCGGCGGAATCTCTGGCATCCACCACCACAAGCCGCCCGTTGTGCACGGGGTTTTTCACCGGGTACGCGCCGGACTGCACCGCGTACAGGAACCCGTCCCGGTATGCCACATCCATTGTCGCGCCGATTCCAAGCCCGCCCATTTGCCGCATCGTTTGCATGGTCATCCCCCTTTCACCCACCGTAGCGAATGCGCATGATCACATCCACGCCGCCGCTTTCGTTTTCTTGAAGCGTCACGCCGCTGCCCAGCAGGTAGCTAAGCCGCAGCCGCGCGCATACGTTGATCAGCCCGATATGCCCGTTGCCCTCGCGGTTTTCCAGTGACGGCGCTTCCAGCCGCCGGTTCAGTTCGGCCATCCTTTCAGGCGGAATGCCGCAACCGTTGTCCGAAACGGTGATCGTCAGCATATCGCCGGCCAATGCGGCGCTGATGCGCACACGGAAGTGCCGCCCCTCTCCGCGCACAAACCCATGCTGCACAGAGTTCTCCACAATCGGTTCCAGCGACATGCGCGGCAGCGGCAGCGCAAGCAGCTCTTCCGGGATTTCCGTGATGATGCTGTACCCTTCCTCATACCGCAGCGCCAGGATCTTCTCATACAGCGCGATGCAGGCCATCTCTTCATCCAGCGTGCTGTCCGGTGAGCGCAGGCAATACTGATACATTCTGGATAGCAGCTGCGCCATATCCCGGATGGGCAACGCCTGCCATTTGGCGGCCATGCCACAGATGCATTCCAGCATGTTATACAGGAAATGCGGGTTGATCTGCGCCTGCAGGAACATGTTGCGCTCCTTCAGGCGCGTGTTTTCCATCTGCACCAGGCGCAGCTTTGCGTCCTTTACTTCGCCTGTCAGCTGGTTGGTGCGCACAATCATATCATTGATGTTGGCCACCAGCCGGTTCAGTTCTTTTCGCCCGCCTGCCGGGTTATCCAGCAGGCTGGTGGTGGAGTTGATGCGCACGGATTGGTTGCTGATGCTCAAAATCGGCGCTACAACAATTTTGTAGATCGCAAGCACCATCAGCCCCTCGATCACCGCAAACACGATAACCGAAAAGAGGCTCCATTTCGACATGTTCTGTTCCAGCTTCGTATCCACGGCCATCAGCGGGTATTCAAAGAAAATATCCCATCCAAGCGCATCTACGGACAGGTGGATGATCTGCTGATCGACCGTCTCCAGCGCCTGTTCGCCTTTGTGTGCGCGCAGCCATTCGGCATCCGGCAGCGCATCCGTGTTGGTGTAGAAAACGGCATCGCCCTCCAGAATCACGCACGGGTACGCCATGAAATTCGCGTTGCCCAGAAAGCCCTGCAGCGTGGAAAACGCCACGCACACGCCGATGTTCCCCGCTGACTGCACCGGCACCACCATGGCCACCGCATACTCCGTGCCCTTGCCGGGGATCAGCGAATAGTAAGTGGGGGCAGTCTGCCCCGATGCGTAGTACCCGGACAGCACATCATAGCGCCTCATGAAGTTGTGGATGTCGCTGGAATTGAATGTGGAGGCGGTGATATGCTGGTCGGCCGTGGCCAGCAGCACATCCGTAATGATGGGCACAAAGCGCGGAATATCGTTGACAAGCGAGGTCATGTACTGCACGTTGGCCGCACGGTATCCCCTGTCGCTGCTAAGGTAATCGACAACCTCTTCCTTATTGACCAGCGCATACAGCGCCGTTTTGATGGATTGCAGCTGGTCGCGCAGCAGCTTTTCCTGCTCGCGCGCGTACAGCTCCATGGTGTAGCCGGTGTTGCGGCTCATCACCCCGCGGTACACGGAAGAGGAAAAAAGCATGATGAAAATGGTGAACACCATCGATACAATCAGAAACAGCACCAATATGCTGCGCAAAGACCAATTCCCCGTCCGCCGGTTGATCGGCACGGCAATCACCTACTATTTTTGTTACCACGAGTATAGAAGGGTGCACGGTATGATTCAATAAAAAAATTTGGATATTCTGTTTATTTTGTGGGGATGGCGGCGAATCTCAGCTGGACACCCTGGCACCGCTTTGGTATGATGGCAAATGCTGGGGTGATTTTTGATGAGTGTATTTGTTTTTCTGGTTGCGCTGGCTGCATCCACCGTGGGCGGCATCTGCGGCATCGGCGGCGGCGTGGTGATGAAGCCCGCACTGGATGCGCTGGGGGCCCTCTCCGTCAGCACCATTTCGTTCCTTTCGGGTTGCACGGTGCTGACGATGTCCATCGTATCCGTGCTGCGCAGCCGAAAGGGCGGCGCGCTGGAGGTGCGGCGCAGCATCCCCATCGGGATCGGCGCGGCGCTGGGCGGGCTTGCGGGCAAGGAATCGTTCACCATGCTGAGCCGCGCGCTTGGCCAGGACCAAATGGTCGGCGTGATCCAGTCCGCGCTGCTGTTTCTGATGGTGCTGGGCACGATGGTATACCTGAAAAACAAAGCGCGCATTCACACCAAGAATGTCAAAAATTTGCTGCTGTGTGCCGTGATCGGATTCCTGCTGGGGGTGCTGTCCAGCTTCCTGGGCATCGGCGGCGGGCCGATGAACCTGGTGGTGTTATATTATTTCTTCTCCATGGATACAAAAAAAGCGGCGAAGAATTCGCTGCTGATTATCCTGCTGTCGCAGGCGGCCAGCTTTATGCAAACCGCCGTGCTGGGCCGCATCCCTGCGTTTGAGTGGCCCGTGCTGCTTGCGATGATCGCCGCCGCCGTGATCGGCGGGCTGCTGGGCGCCAGGATACACAAAAAGGTGCCCGCGGCGCAGGCGGAAAAGCTGCTGACGGGGCTGTTGACGGTGATCCTTGCGCTGTGCGTGTACAACGCAGCGCGGCTTTTGCTGGCATGAGCAAGAATGAGAAAAGTGTGCCGCTGGATATCCGCCGCAAGGTCATCGCGAACATGACATCCGCGGGCTGGCGCGCCATCCCCCACGTCTGCTATGTGTACGAAGCGGACGCAACCGAGCTTTTGACTGAACACAAGCGCCTGAACAGTTCCGGCCGGCATGCGCAAAAAATCGCGCTGAATACGCTGCTGCTGCGCGCGATTGTGGAGGGCATCCATGCCGCACCGCGCATGAATGCGCACATGTGCTACAACCGCTTTCTGGTTTCCGGCAGGGTTGACATCAAGGAATCCATCGATATCAACATGCCGGTGCTGCTGCCATCCGGCGAGATGGTTACGCTGAACCTGCGCGGTTTCGGCACAAAAACGCTGGACGAAATGACCTGCGCGCTTGCGGACTTGGATGCGAAGCTGGCGTGCACCCAGGTGGACCGTGCGTTGCTTTCGGTCGGTTTTTCCGATACGCTGCGTGCGCTGCGGCAGGGCAGGGTGCTGACCGCGCTGGGGCGCGTGCTGGGTCTGTTCATCGGGGACAGCCACATGCGCGGCCTTCCGCGCGGCGGCAAGTGGCAAAACGAAGGCACCCTGTCCATCGGTGAGATGAGCCAGGGCACCCTTACCGTTTCCAACATGGGCGCCGCGGTGCGCGGCACGCACGGCAGTGTCGCGCTGCTGGATATCATCCCGCCGCAGGTGGCCGCCATCGGCATTGGCGCAGTGCAGGCAAAGCCGGGTGTGTTCACGGACCCAACAGGCGTGGATGCCATCGGCGTGCGCAGCATTCTGCCCATCACGGTTGCATTCGACCACCGGGCACTGGATTTTGGCGATATCGCGCCGATGATCAACAGGCTGGATGACATCTTCAAAAGTCCCGCGCAGATACACGGGTGGTAAGCGGGAAAATCATTTGCTTTTCCCTGAGCAACGCTGGATTTACGCCAGATACGGCGAAATCGCCTCCACTACCTTTTCCGCGCAAAACCGCTTGCCGGCATCGCTCAGGTGCGTATTGTCCTCGCAGATCAGCTCCATGCGGCGCGGCAGCACGGCGGCAAACAGGTCGTTTACAGGTATGTTCAATTCCTTCATCAGCGCAATCGCGGCATCACGGTAGGGCAGTTCATATTCCATGATGCGGCGCGGCGACTGATACGGCAGCAGGATGTATCCATCCACGCGCAGCGGCGTGCTCGTGGCAAATACCACGTTTGGGGTTAGTTTGCGCAGCTCACGCGCAATCCTTCTGAGGTTGCGCACATAATCATCAAGCGGCGTGAAGCAGCCGTCCTCATCGTGGCGGATGAACATATCCCATATGCCGTTATTCCAGTGCACGCAGTCTATCTTTTCGGGCAAATGCTGAAGCCACATGTGCGGCACCAGGTTGTTGAGGGTATACCCGCTCCAGCGGCCGTTCTCAGGCTGTCCGGGCGCGGTGCACGGCCTGTGGATCTGCGCCTTTCCGGCCAGAATCTCCTCCACATCGGGGCAGTAATTGCCCAGGATGGAGTCCCCGATCAAGAATACCTGTTTCACTGCGTGACCTCCTTTTGATGTCCGCTGGTCATTCGCACGGCGAATAGATCAGCGGCTGTTTAGCATCCAGTCGCCTATCGCACGCAAAATTTCTTCCACGCGCCCATTTTCCAGGTGATAATCAAATACGATGAACGCATGGTTTATTCCTGGCAGCAGCCACAATTCGCTGGATACGCCCGCCGCCTGCAGCGCACGGTGGTAGCGCAGCGTCTCCTGCGGCAGCACGACGGGGTCATCGAGGCCCTGCACATGCAGAATGGGCGCGTGTTCCCCTGTGACGCTGTGCACCGGCGACAGCGCTTCCGCCCGGGCCATCCACGCCAGCCACGCTTCCGCGCTTTCGGCAGGCAATCTCGATTCCGGCACGATATGCGGCAGGAATCGCCCGGTCACATCCACCACGCCGTTCATGTTCACCACGCGGTTTGCCCGCGCCCTGGGATCGGGCGTCAGCGCAGGCGATCCCAGGCAGCACGCCAGGTGCCCCCCGGCGGAATCGCCCGCCGCGATGATGCGCGCCGGGTCAATCCCCAGCGCGTGCGCGTTTGCGCGCAGCCAGCGGATCGCTTCCTGGCAGTCGGCAAGGCAATCCGAAACCGAAGCGCCCGCCGATGTCAATCCGTATTCGATCGAAACCGAAACCGCGCCCTTTGCCGCCATGTGCGCGATGTGCCTGGTGAACTGCGCCGCCTCGCCCGCGTGCCAGCCGCCGCCGTGCACCCACACCACGCACACGCGGCGGTCGCCAGGCGCGCAGCCCGAGGGCCTCTCCATCAGCATCATCAGCGGAACGCCGCCCGCCTCGCCGTATTGAATCCGCTCCATCACTTGGCAAGCCCCCTGCGGTATTCGGCCCAAGCCTCCCGGATGACGGCATAATCGGTTTCATCAAAGGGCACATCCCCGGTGGCGCTGAGCCAATACAGGTCCGGCACACCCAGCCCCGGCTGCGCCTTGATGTACCGGTGAAAATCGCGGCGGCTGCCTACCCCGCCGGAATCCGTATCGATCAGCGCGCCCGGCATCGCGGCGGCTGCCATCCGCTGGCGGAACGTCATCACTTCCACCACCTGGTTCATCTCCGTGCGGTAGTCGTGCAGGCGAATCTGGTCCGTCACTTCCGCAAAGTACGGGTGGGCGCAGCTTGTGTTGATCAGCGCATCCGGCTTAACGGCCTTTGCGGCATCATGCAGCAGCGTAAATAAGCATTTGAGCAGCTCCACGCCGTACACGCCCGGTTCATGCACGCGGATCAGATCGCCAAGCGGCATACAGTTGGCAAAGTCGATCTTAAACCCGTCGCAGTTGCAGCAGCCGGGCGCATCCGAAAGGAGGTTCCGCATCATATCGTGCACGCGCCGAATGTACGCCGGGTTCGTCGGATCAGCCCCGCACGGCGCGCACAGCAGCGTCGCGCATTCGCTTTCCATCAACCCTTCGTTGTTCCACGCCTTGAACCACAGCAGCACGCGGCGTCCCTTTGCATGCTGCGCATCCACAAACGCGCGCAGGTCGGGCCACTTTTCTTCATCCGGCATCGCACCGCCAAACGTCTGCTGCCATTTGTCATCGATGACGATCACCGCAGGGTCAAGCCCCGCCGCATCCAACTGGTCGCTCATTCTTTCGTACGCCGCTTGCGTCGCAAATGCCTGCGGCGGCACGCCCGCCTTGTCCGCCAGCGTGTTCTGCTCGCCCCAGCCGCAGAAGATCGGTCCGCGCCACCATGCGGGGATGTTATCGCGCGTGGGCTTCACGCAAAGGCCGGTGTCGTAGTGCCACGCGGCATACGCGCCAAGCACGGCCTGCCAGTCCGCGCCCGGCGCGCCCCATATGCCCTGGCTCTCCCATTCGTCCTCCACGCGGGTTTGCCCCTCCAGCGGCAGTTCGAATTGGAACCGGTTGCCTTCCGGCCTGTAGTGGAACGAATCGAACGCATACCCGCCCGCCTTGGCAAACAGGCCCAGGCCGAACCAGCCCGTCTGCCCGGCCATGCGGAAGGGATAACAGAACAGCGGCGGCACGAAATACCCAAGCGCAATGGTCTCCGGCTCATGCATGGCGCGCATGCAGTGGGCTTCATCCGCGTGCGTCGCCACCGGCAGCAGATACCCGGACGCCTCATACCGTACACCCTCCGTAAAGTAGCGAATCCGCTGAAGCCGCCCCCGCCCCCGCACACAAATGCGGTAGGTGAACGCCGCTTCCGTCATCTCCACGATGTACGCCTTTTCCGCCCACAGGTTGCTTTTTGTGCGCCAGGTGATGCGCACGCCGCCGGGGATCGCCTCTTCCTGCGCGACCAATACGCCGTCATCCGCATCCGTTTGGCCCACCGTATCCACCGCCGAGCGCACTGGCAGCGTGAACCAATGCACCCCATCGGCATACAGGGCAATCGCGTCAGAGCCAATCCGCTCCGCGCTATATTTTTCAAAAGTCATTGGCATTTTCCTCACTTTTTTACAGGTTGTACCAGCATAGGTCGTATCGGTATACGCTTCCAGCGAGAACACACGGGCCTCCGGCACGCCGCGCGTTGTCAGCACCGTAAGGCGCAGGGCATCGCAAATAACCGCCTGCGGCAGAGGGTGCACGCGGAAGCGCAAGTGGTTATCCTGAACGTGAACGGTGTGCACCGTCTCGCCGTTTCGAAGCAACTCAATGTCGTAATCCTGCACCAGCTCCCGCGGGATGCCTTCGGTCAGCCGCGCCTTCATCCAGTCGCTGAGCGTGGTCATATAATCATGGGAACAGTTGGAATCAAACCGGATGATGACCTCCGCCACGGCCACCGGCTCATTCCACGCAAGCGACAGCCACGGCCGTGCGTCATCCGGCGCGGACCGCCAGCAGTGCAGGTCATCGCCCGCCGCGCGCAGGAAACCGTCCGTCACCGCCGCGCATGGTGCCTCTGCTTGCTGTGAAGATGCGGTCACCGCGGCAAGCGGCGCTATGTTTGCCGCATGATGAAGCTGCTTCCCGGGCAGGTAGCAATCCTCCCGCATCAGCGCCTGTTGCAGCGCATCCATGCGTTTGCCGATCCCGCGCGGCGTCAGCCCCTCCCGCGCGGCCATCGCCGCCGCCACGCCCACCGCCTGCCCCACCAGCGCGCACGTCGCCATCACGCGCGTGGAACCGAACGCCACATGCGATACGCTGATCGCCCGCCCCGCCAGGAACAGGTTCTCCACATCCCGCGTGTACAGGCACCTGTACGGGATGCCGTACAGCCCCTTGAGATGCTTGAGCGCGCGCGTCTCCTCGTCCGGTTCCTCGAACTGGCCAAACGCGGCAAACCCGCCCACCGGGTGCAGGTCCAGGTGCCAGCCGCCGTATGCCACATCATCCGGGAATGTGCGGCCCGAAACCAGGTCATCCTGCGTCAGCACATAGTCGCCCAGCACGCGGCGGCTTTCCCGCTTGCCGGGCAGGAACCCCACCCAGTCCAGCGCCAGATTCTCGCAGCCCTGGTCCCTGTTTTTCAGATGATCCCACACACCGTACAGGGTTTTCAGCAGCTCATCGCGGATCTGTTCGGCGTCATCAATGCTGCTAAGCGCATCTCCGCCCAGCTCAAGCCACCAATAGCCGCTGGTGGCCTCCACCACACGGCCGTTGTTATGGTGCAGGTGGCCGGGGATATCCTTATCTTCATAGCAATGCGCCCAGGCGGGACGCTCGAAGGGGACGGGCTTTCCCATGTCGCGGGCAGTAAACAGGATGCTGTTGCCCATGGTGCAGCCATCGGCCTGCGCGGGGGCAAGGCTTTCGCCGTACGCGTCCCGCGCCTCGCGCCCCTGTGCAAAGGCCGCGCCGGCCTCGGAAGCCAGCATGCCGTCGCCGGTGGCATCCACAAAATAGTCCGCTTCGAAAGTAAACCACTTCTCCGTGGTGGACTGATGCGCCGTTACGCTGCGCACACGCCCGCCGTCGGTCTCGACCGTCAGCATCCGGGTGTTCAGGTACAGCGAAAGGCGCGGCTCCGCCATGCATTTCTCCCATAAAATCGTATCGCAAACCGAAAACGAATGCTGCGGGTTGCGCCGCTGGTTTTCCAGCAATATCTCTTCGATGATGCCCGTTTCCCTGGCGTCCGGCCGCCTTTCCTGGCAGGTTGCGCCCACGATATGCATGCGGATTTCGCTGCTCGCGTTCCCGCCCAGCACCGGCCTATCCTGTATCAGCGCTGTATCGCACCCGTGGCGGGCCGCCGCCAGTGCCGCGCACACGCCGGAAATCCCCCCGCCGACCACCACCAGCGCATAACGCCGCTTTTCCCCTTCACGCATCAACAGCGCCTCCTAAAAATCCCCTTCCCCTGGTTCCAGGAGAAGGGGATACTGGTATGCCTACGTTTTTGCTTACTTCGCGGCCAGGAACGCGTCCACCTGCTCCTGCAGGGCGGCGGTGATCTTCTCCGCGCCGGCGGCGTTCATCTTGCCTACGAACTCGTTGTAGTACTCTTCCCAGCCTTCCACGCCCAGCACGCCGTGGAGCAGCGCGTTCGCATACTCGGTAACGATGGCGTTGATCTGGTCGATCTCGCTCTGGAATTCGGCGCTCTGCGCCACAAAGCCGATCAGCGGGGACTTGGTGGATTCTTCGCTATGGCCTTCGTTCAGGATGTACTCATTCTGTCCGTCGGTGCAGCCCTGGTTCAGCCAGATGTTGAAGGTGTTGCCGCAGATCCACTTCATCGCGGCGTAGGAGGTGTCCGCGCCGCCCTGGGAACCGGCGTACTCGCGGGTGGTGATGTGGGTATCATCCACGCGGTCGTAATGGACGCCTTCCAGGCCATACACCACGGTGTTGTAGATTTCCACGCCATTCGCCTTGGTGTTCATCAGGCTCAGCCAGCGCACGGCCTCTTCGGGGTTCTTGCAGGTAGAAGAGACCATCGTGCCGCCCGCCGCATACCGGCTGGTGATGTAGAAATTCGGGTCCATATCGAGGAATGTCATGTCGAAGCCGTAGCGCGTACCATAGATCGCGGCCAGGTCTTCATTGGAGAACACGTTGTGGTTGCGCTCCCACGCCATGCCCTGTTCTGTCATCATGTTCGGGCCGCCAAACTTGTTGGTGTAATCGTTCGCCGCGTAGGTGAGCACATCGGCATTGTAGAGACCCTTGTCGTACCATTCGGCGGAGATGCGGAACGCTTCCTTCATGTCTTCGGTCAGGAAAATGTGGGAAACCTTGCCGGTATCCACGAAGTAGGAGAACGCCGTGTTGGTGTTGCCCACCACCGCATCATACTTGGAGCCCAGCGCGCCCTGGCGCACCAGGTCCACAAAGTTGGCGCCAATCGCTTCATTGCCTTCGCCTTCGCGGATGGCCATGATGTAGTCTTCCAGCATCGCGGCTACATCGCTAAGCGCAATGTCCTTCTCGCAGAAAGCGGCGGTGAGCGCCTCAGCGTCGCCATACTTCTCAAGGTACTCGGTGGGCGTGCCAAAGCGCTGCTTCACGGACGCCTGCTGATAGCCGGGGATATAATACTGCTTGCCATCCACGCGGCCAAACTCCATCATCCATTCCGGAATCTCTTCAAGGATTTCCGGCGCAAACTCGGCGATCAGGTCATCCAGGACCAGCGCGTTGCCCTTGGCAATCTCATCGTAGGGGTTTGCCATGCCGTAGGTGTGCATCAGGTCAACCTGCTCGCCGGCGGCGCGCGCCAGCAGCAGTTTCTGGTTGTATTCGTTCGAAATCTGCGGCATCAGCTTAATGGAAACGTGTTCCATGCCGGGCACGGATTTGAGCATCTCGTTGATCTTATCGTTGACAAGCTGGGTATCCTTTTGCTCGCCGTTGCCTACAAAGTACCACACCAGGGTTACCGGCTCTTTGGCAGCTTCCGCCAGAACCGTCGTCACACCAGCCAGCATCAGCATCGCCAGCGCCAGAACCAGGGAGACTAGCTTTTTCATCGTGATTCCTCCTGTTATAATGATAGAACGTCTATTGCACGCGCAACCTTGCGCGTCACAATCATGGAAGCGCGTTATCCTTTGACCGCGCCGATGGTCAGGCCCCTGGCAAAGTATTTCTGGAAGAACGGGAATACGATCAACACCGGGCCTGCCGCCAGCATCGCCATCGCATAACGGAAGCTTTCCAGCGGGAACTGGTACTGGTCGGCGATGATCTCGCCCTTTTCCGCCAGGGTTTTCATGTATTCCGCCTCCAGCAGGATGCGCTGCAGCAGGTATTGCAGCGAATACAGCTTGGGCGAGCGGATGTAGATCATGCTGGTCTGCCAGTCGTTCCATTTGCTGACGAACACCAGGAACGCGATGGTGGCAAGCACCGGCACAGACAGCGGCATCACGATGGTCAGGCATGTTCTCAGTTCGCTTGCGCCGTCTATCTTGGCCGCCTCTATCAGGCCATCTGGCAGCTGTTTGTAGTTGGTGCGGATGATGAAGATATTCCATGCGCTGACAAGCCCCGGCAGCACATACACCCAGAAGGAATCGCGCAGCATCAGGTACTTTGTGTTGATGATGTACGAGGGCACAAGGCCGCCGCTGAACAGCATCGTGAAAAACACCAGGAATGTCAGCGGGCCCTTCAGCTTGAAATTCGGGCGGGAAAGGGGGTACGCCATCAGGCCCATCACCAGCGTGGCCAGCCCCATCGTAATCAACGAGAACAGCGCTGTCACCTTGTAGGAATCCAGCAGCTGCTGCGGATTTTTCAGCGCGCGCTCATACGCGTAGGTGGTAAAGTTCCTGGGGAGGATGGAATAGCCGTACTTGGTCAGATCCGCTTCATTCGAAAAGGAGATTGAAACCATCATGATGAAGGGAATCAGATAGCAAAGGCATATCAGAATCATCACCGCGTGCAGGATGATCTGGCTGGTTTGCAGCTTCTTTTTGCGCATGCTGCTCTCTCCCTTCTTAGAATAGGCTGTTTTCCGGGCTGATCCTGCGCACGACCAGGTTGGTCAAAACCACCAGGATCATGCCTGAAAGCGACTGGAACAAACCCACCGCGGCGGATTTCTGAATATCGCCGTTGATCAGCGCGCGGAAGGTATAGGTATTGATGATGTCAGTCGTTTTGTACAGAAGGCCCGTGTTCTTTGGCACCTGGTAGAACAGGCCGATATCGCCGGAGAAAAGGTGGCCGATACCCAGGATCGTGGTGATCACCATCACCGGCACCAGATGCGGAATCGCCACATGGATGATCTGCTTCCATTTGTTGGCGCCATCCAGCATTGCGGCCTCAAACAGCGATTCGTCTATGCCCATCAGCGATGCGTAATAAATGATGCTATTCATGCCCACCGTGGCCCAGATGTGCGTAACGGTCAGGATCACCGGCCAATACTGCGAGCGCATGTACCACTGTATCTTTTTTCCGCCAAGCAGCACATTGATCTGGTTGACAAGCCCCGACGGCGCAAGCAGGCTGTACACGACAAACGCGATGAGCACCATGGACATGAACCTGGGCAGAATGACGATGGTGTTGTATATTTTGGAGGCCTTGCGGCTTCTGACATAGTACAATGCCAGCGCCAGCGCCACGGCGAAAACAAGGTCAAGCGTTAAAAAAGTCAGGCTGTAGAACACCGTGTTTTTGATCGTGCGCACCACATCCTGCGATGTAAAGAAGAACTCAAAATTCTTAAGCCCCACCCATTTGCTGCCCAGAAAGCCCGCAACCGGGTTAAAATCCTGGAAAGCGATGACGATGCCGAACATGGGCAGGTAGTTGAAAACGATGAACAGCACAATGCCCGGCACCGCAAGCAGCAACAGCTCCGCGTTTTCGCGCAATAGCAACCGCCGCTTCTGGCGTTTCATCTGTATTTTGTGCGCATCCACCATACGGTTTCACCCTTTCCATCTGGCATGTATAAAGCATAGCAGGAAAGGGGCAGCGGCGAAAGTGCACGGTTTGTGATATCGGTGCAGCTTTTGTTACAGGTTTTGGCGGTGTTGGTGAAATGGCGGAAAAGCAAAACCCCCGCTGCCTGCAACGGGGGCTTTATCACCTAAAAGGATTATTTCTTCACCAAATACTTCCGCATGTCAATGGCGACCGCCACCAGGATGATCACGCCCTTGATGATGTACTGCAGGTTCGTGGAAACGCCCAGCCACTGGAGCGCCACGGAAATGATCTGCAGCATCACTACGCCCATCACAATGCCGGAGATTTTCCCCATGCCGCCGTTAAACGACACCCCGCCAATAACGCACGCGGCGATGGCGTCCAGCTCCGCGTTAACGCCCGCGCTCGCGCTGTTGGAGCCCACGCGCGCGGCCTCCACAAAGCCGGAAAAACCGTACAGCGCGCCCGCCATCATGAACACCAGGATGATCGTGCGCATCACGTTGACGCCGGAAACGTTCGCGGCCTCCTGGTTCGCGCCGACGGCGTACATGTTCTTGCCAAGCGTGGTCTTGTTCCAAACATACCACATCAGCGCCGTCGCGATGACCGCGTAGATCACATAGTACGGAATCGCCGTGCCGCCGACTGAAAAGGTGCCCTTGACAACGTTCTTGTACTCCTCCGTCAGGCCCGCGATGGGCGCGCCGCCGTTCTTGCCCCATGTCATGTAGATCAGAATGAACCCGTACAGCATCAGCTGCGTGGACAGCGTAACGATGAATGGGTGCAACTTGAACTTCGCCACGCAAAACCCGTTGAATGCGCCGATGGCCGCACTGAACGCCATGACAAAGATGATGACCAGCGGGATCGCCCACGGCAGCATGTCGGGGTACATCTTGCTGGCGTATTCCGACAGCGGTTTTTGCAGCAGCGACGCGGACACCAGCATCGCAAGGCCCATGATGCGCCCGGCCGACAAGTCGGTACCCGTCAGCACGATGATGCCGCCCACGCCCAGCGCCAGGAACAGCGCCGCCGCCGACTTTTTCAGAATATCCACGATCGATGTGAACGACAGAAAGCTATTGCGGGCATGCAGCACATTGATGGAGTAAATCTGCGTGTAGATGACCAGGATGGCCAAGATGATGTAAATCGCGTTGTTCAGCAGGAAATCCACCCAGTATTGGCGCTTATCCCGCCCGCTCAGCGCGCGGTAGCTGCCAAGGCGCTGGGCGAACCAGCCGGTGATGTTGTTCATTGTCCGTCCCCCTCATCAAACGTATTTCGCCGCAAGCGCCATGATCTCTTCCTGCGTTGTATCCTGGGGCAGCACCTCGCCCGCGATGTGCCCGCCAGACATCACGATGATCCGATCGCACACACCAAGCAGCTCCGGCATCTCGCTGGATACCATCAGGATGGTCTTGCCCTGCTCCGCAAGCTCTATCATCAGCTTGTAAATCTCATATTTCGCGCCGACATCGATGCCGCGCGTCGGCTCATCCAGCAGCAGAATTTCCGGCTTCGTCAGCAGCCAGCGGCCCAGTATCACTTTTTGCTGGTTGCCGCCGGACAAAGAGCGGATGGCCGTCTTTTGCGACGGCGTCTTGATCGATAGCTGCCGGATACTCTCTGCCGTATCCCGCACCATGCCCTTTCGCTGCAAATACACGCCGCCTTTGAGGTAGGCGCGCAGGTTCGCGATGGCGGTATTGGCGGTAATATCCAGCACGCTAAAGATGCCGGTCTGGCGCCGCTCTTCGGTCAGCAGCGCAAAGCCGTTCCGCTTTGCGACGCCGGCGTTTTTGTTGATGATCTTCCTGCCATGAACGAATACCTCGCCGCCCTTGCGCGTTGCCACGCCGAACAGCGTCTCCAGCAGCTCCGTGCGCCCCGCGCCCATCAGGCCCGCAAAGCCCAGAATTTCGCCCTTGCGCGCGGTAAAGGACGCCTCTTTCAGGTTCACATACTGCGCGGACAGTTCCTTGACCTCCAGCATTGTGTCCCCGGGCGTGTTCGTCTTGGGCGGGTACACGTTGGTAAGATCGCGCCCCACCATCTGCCGAATCAGGATATCCATCGTCAGCTCGCCCGCGGGCGTGGTCGCCACCCATTTGCCGTCGCGCATCACGGTCACCGTATCGGAAATGCGCAGGATTTCGTTCATCTTGTGGGATATATAGATGATGCCGCAGCCGCGCTCGCGCAGCTTCCTGATGATGCCGAAAAGCTGCTCCACCTCCACCTCGGTCAAGGAAGAGGTCGGTTCATCAAACACAATCACCTTGCTATGGAAGGACACCGCCTTGGCAATCTCCACCATTTGGCGGCGCGATACGGAAAGTGAGCTGATTTTTGCCCTGGGGTCCACCTGGATGCCCAGATCATCAAAGACCTTGCGGGTCTCATCATACATTTTCTTGTGGCTGACGCCGCCCATCCCGTCGCGCGGGAAGCGGCCCAGCCAGATATTTTCCATCACGGAGCGCGTGTGCACCTGGTTCAGCTCCTGATGCACCATGGCGACGCCGTTATCCAGCGCCTGGCGCGGCGAACGGAAGGCGACATCCTTCCCATCCAGCAAAACGGTGCCGCTGTCGCGCTGGTATATTCCAAACAGGCATTTCATCAGCGTGGATTTGCCCGCGCCGTTTTCCCCCATCAGGGAGTGCACGGTGCCGGACGCCACGCAGAGATTCACATCATCCAGCGCCTTAACGCCGGGGAATTCCTTGGTAATTCCCCGCATTTCGAGTAGGTACTCCGTCACATCTTCAGCCCCTTTACGGAAGGGATTTCCAGCGAAATCCCGCGCGGCATCTTCGAATCCGCGCCATGATTCGGAAAAGGGCGGCCACGCACGGTGACCGCCCGCTTTTCCTCAGAAAGCTTATTTCCCGGTGTAGATCGCGTACGGAATGCGGATCTTGGCAACGCCTTCATCCACGTTGAAGCTGCCCGTTTCCGCCATCAGCTCCGCGCCGTTTGCAATGTTGGTCGCCAGGAACACGATGCCGGAGGCCATGCCCACCGCATCCTGCTTGATCGTGCCGGTCATCTTGCCGTTTGCGATGGCATCCTGCGCAACCGCGGTGGCGTCAACGCCAAACACAGGGATGTAGTTTGCCGCCTGGTCGCCGGTGTTGTAGCCCTTCTCATTCATGGCTTCGATCGCGCCCAGCGCCTGGTCATCGTTGTTGGCAATGATGATTTCGATATCGCCGTTGTCCAGCGCGTAGGTGATCAGCGCGGTATCCATCAGATCCTTTGCAATCGTCGCGGACCAGTTGCCGTACAGGTAGTAGGGGCTGATGCCGTCGGCTTCCTGGGTGTTGTCGGTCTGGTTGGCGGCGGAGGGAACCAGCTTGATGCCTGCTTCGGCCAGCAGCTCATTCGCCTTGGTAACGGAGTACTTCGTGCGGCCGAACGCTTCGGCGTTGCCCAGCTCGCCGCGGAACATCACATAGGAAATTTCCTTGTCGCCATTGAGGTCAAACTGCTCCATGCTGCCTTCGGCCAGCAGGAATTCCGCGATCATCTGGCCCTGCATATAGCCGGCTTCATCGGCATCGGTGCCGACGAACACGCACTTGTCGTAGCTGTTGACAACCGCATCCGAAACCTCGCGGTTGAAGAAGATCACCGGAACATCCGCCGCCATCGCCGCATCCACGATGTTCTGGGCCGCCTCATCAGAGCCGGTGGTAACGATGTTGACGATCAGCAGGTCGGTGCCGCGGGTCAGCGCGGTTTCAACGTCCTGCGTCTGCTTCGCCTGGTTGTTCGCGCCATCGTTAAAATTGAAGGTGAACAGATCGCTGGCAGCAGCAAGCTGCTCTTCCATCGCGGCGCGCACGCTGCCGATGTAGGTGTCGGAATAGTCGTAGAAGAACACATCCACCTGGATGGGGGCTGCCGCGGACGCGAACGAGGCCATCGCCAGCAGCATCATCGTAGCCAGCATAATCGAAAGAATCTTTTTCATGGGTACACTCCTTTTCATTTTAGGGCTTCATGCTATATGCCCTTTATGAAGAATAGTATACCTTCCACAAGAATGAAACAGAATGTGATTTTCTGCGAAGAAGTATCGATTTTCCATGGAAAGCTTCAACCAGCGGTTTTCCTGCACACAAGCAGCGCGTGGTTGCTCATGCCCGTGCAGCTTTCGTGGCTTGCCATCTGGTCCGCAAGCGGCATATACAGGGCAAACTGCTCATCGGGCATCCGGTCAATGACATGCGCTGTGATATAGAAATCCGTGCCCAGGTTCTTTACCTTCTCTAGCCCGTGTCGCTTTGCCGCCTCTTCGATTTCCTCCGGCGTGGTATAGAAAAAGGTATCGCTCCTTAGATCATCCCTGCTTTGCTCAAGCACGAACTTGTTCGCCTTGGCGTTTGGGTAATATGAAACTTCCCTTAGTCCCCCATGCACGCAAGCCCCCACATACACGCCAATCTTGTTGATGTAGGCGAAGGCGATGATCCCGCTCTTTTTGCATACCCGCTTGCACTCGCCGAATACCAGCTCACGCTCCTCCGGCGGCAGGTGGTACATCGGGCCGAAACAGCACACCACATCGAATGTCCCGTCCGCAATCCCTTCCAGGTTTAGCGCGTCCCCTACTATGGCTTTTACGTTTGTCAGGCCCCGCTGCGCAATCTTTTCTTGCAGAAAATCAATGTTCCCAGGCACAAGGTCAACGCCCACGTACTCTTTGCAGCTATCCGCAAAGTGCATGGCGTAATACCCTGTGGCGCAGCCAATTTCCAACACGCGGTTATCCTGGATGAACTCAGCCATAATTTTCTTGGTATAGTGCGCTTCGATGCCGTTTGAACGCGACAGTGTGAACCGGTTTTCTTCCTTGAATGGATCGCTGTAGTTCGCTTTGATGAACTCCGCATTGCTGCCCACTGTTTCACCTTCTTTATTGTAATACCCTTTTATTACTACAGCCGCCGCACAAAGTCAAATTCAAACAATGGACAGAAGCCCGCGTTTATGGAATAATAGCGCAAAGGGGTGGCATTTCGCGTGTACAAACTGATGCTGGTGGATGATGAGGCCGGAATCCGCGACCGCCTGCTGGAAACGATCGATTTCCCGGCGGAGGGCTTCCTTCCCGTGGGCACGGCGGCAAACGGCCTGGAGGCGCTGCAGCTGGCGGAAGAGCTGCAGCCCGATCTGGTTGTCACCGACATCCGCATGCCGATACTTGATGGCCTGGCGATGGCGCGCCGCATGCGCGATGTGCTGCCCACGGTGCAGTTCATCGTGCTGACAGGCTACGATGATTACGAATACACCCGGCAGGCCATACAGCTTAGGGCAATGGATTTCCTGCTGAAGCCCGTCACGAAGGATGCCTTCCTGCAAACGCTGCGCGAAGTGCGCACCCGCATGGATGAAGCGCACCGGCAGTATGTTGATGTGACGCGCCTGCGCGAGCACTTTGAAAGCAGCATGCCACTGCTGAGGGAGATGTTCCTCTCCCGCCTGCTCAGCGATGAAATGCCCGCGGGCGACGCCGCTTCCGGCGCGGCTCGGTACGGCATTTCTCTTTCCAGCAGCCGCTTTGCGCTGGGGATGATCCGCATCCCGCCCGCCGAGGAGGGCGAAAACCCCGAGCTTACCACCATCAGCGTGCAGAAGATCGCGCAGGAATCCCTGTCGGCACGCGGCACGGCCTATGTGTTCCGCTACAGCGGCATGCTGGCGCTGCTGCTGCCGCTTGCGGATGACACGGATGATACATTCTGGCAGGCGCTGTCTTTTGTGGAAGAGATGCGCAAGGTCGTCGCGCATCACCTGGGCCGCCCCATTCTGGTCGGCATGGCGGCGCCGTGCCCCAGCGTGCGCCTGCTGCGCGATGCGGCCCGGCAGGCGGTATCCGCGCTGGATCAGTCATCCCTGGCGGATAGCGGCGCCGTCATCCTCATCACCGACATAGAGCCCGGCAGCGGCGGCGCGCTGGTGGTCAACCGGCAGCTGCTACGGGAGCTGTCCAACGCGCTGAAACTTGGCCATACCGACAAGGCGCGCGAGGCGCTGCACACGCTGCTGTGGCACCCGTACGCGGTGGGCGCAAGCGTGCGCGATTACCGCGCGTATTTGGTGGAAATCCTGCTGGCGTTCATGCACACGGCATACGATATGAAGCTGGAAATCGACCTGTTCACAGGCGAAAGGGATGGCATCGCGGAATGCCTGATACGCCACCCGAACCCCACTTACGCGGAGAGGGAGCTATCCCAGCTGTCAGACACCATCGCGGGCATGACGGTGCAGCACCGCGAGCATTCGATGCGCCAATACGCAAAAACGGCGCAGGACCTGATCGCGCAGCGGTATGCGCAGGCGGATTTCACCACCGATGAGGTGTGCAGACGGCTGCATATCAGCGCATCGTACCTAAGCCAGCTGTTCAAGCAGGAAACGGGGCAGGCCCCCCACCAGTACCTGATGCAGCTGCGCATGGACCGCGCGATGACGCTGCTGGTCTCCAGCAACCTGACGATCTCCCAAATTGTAGAGGCCGTTGGCATGGTTGACCCCAGCTATTTCAGCTACGCTTTCAAGCGGCATTTTGGCCTGTCCCCCTCCCAGGCGCGCAGAAGCCGCGCCAAAGGGCCATGATGCGCCGCCGGGGCGCGGCCAGCCTGCGCGGGCTGATCATGGCAACCTGTTTTGCCGCGATCGGGCTGCTGCTGCTGTTCATGCTGCTGATGCTGGTGCCGCGCGTGACGCAGCTGCTGACCGCGAACGCCGTGGAGCGCACGCGCGAAACACTGCTGCAAAGCGCCAAGAGCGTCAATCAGTACATCAGCGGCATCACGAACACGCTGCATTTCGCATCCACGCTGATGCCCGAAGCCGGCGCGGATGACGCCGCCTGGCAGGAGCAGGCGCGGCTTTTGCAGCAGAACAATGCTGACCTTGTTTCCATTTCCTATTTTGACGCGGACGGCGGGCTGATCTACTCCACGGCCGGCGGACTCAGAAACCCCAATACGCCCACCGCATCGGAGGATTGGTTCACCAAAGCCATCGAGTGGGAAGGCACCGCAGCCTACTTTTCCCGCCCGCATGTGCAAAACCTGTTTGACGCGCCGCACGCGTATGTGCTGTCGATATCCAAAGCGTTTCTATATAGCAGCAGCGACGGTACGCAGCGCTACGGCGTGCTGCTGATAGACCTGTCGCCGTCGACGCTGGCGTCGCTGGCGGGCGGTGTGCGCCTTGGTGAAAGCGGGTACGCCTTCATCCTGGATGAACAGGACGGGCTGATCTGGCACCCGCGCCAGCAGCAGATTTATGCGGGCCTGTATGATGAAAGCCTGGACAGCATCAAAGCGCAGATCGTCGGCATCACGAAGGATTCTGTCGACGGGCGCGAGCGCGTGCTGATCAGCATGTCGCTGAACCAAACGCGCTGGCGAATGGTCGGCAGCGCGTATGTGGATGAGATTTTCGGCGTGCTCAGCGCGATCGTGCGCATCATCACCGCCGCGCTGATTTGCGGCATGCTGTTTTCGTTTGTCGCGGCAACGCTGATCGCGCTGCTGATCGAGCGGCCCATTCGCGGTCTTGAGCAGGAAATACTGCGCGTGCGCGGCGGCGATCTTGCCGATATTCAGCTGCCGCGAAGCTTCCGCGAACTGCGCTCGCTGGCGCTGGCGTTTAACGATATGCTGGCGCGCATCCGGGGGCTGATGCGGCAAATCGTGGAGGAACAGGAAGCCAAGCGCCTGCACGAGCTGAACGCGCTGCAAGCGCAGATCAACCCGCATTTCCTGTACAACACGCTGGATTCCATCATCTGGATGGAGGAAAGCGGGCACAGCAAAGAGGCCGTGCAGATGGTAAACGCGCTGGCGAAGCTGTTCCGCATCTCAATCAGCAAAGGGCACAGCTTCATCACGGTGGATGACGAACTGCAGCACGTCGGCAGCTATCTGGTGATACAAAAGATGCGCTTCCAGAACAAATTCAGCTACGAAATCGAACCCGCCGCCGATACGCTGCGTCTGTACACGCTGCGCCTGATCGTGCAACCGCTGGTGGAAAACGCGATCACGCATGCCATCGATGAATACGGCGACCCGCTGCACATCCGCATCAGCACCGCCATTGTGGAAGACGAACTGCACATCGTCGTGGCCGATGATGGCCTTGGCATCCCCGCGGCGAAGCAGAAAACGATCCTGACCACATCCACGGGCAAAAGCGGCATCGGCATCAAGAATGTACACGAACGCATCCAGCTGACGTACGGCGCAAAGTACGGCCTGACCATTGAAAGCGTGGAGGATGAAGGGACAACGGTGACGATTCGGCTGCCGGTGTCTTTTGCGCGAAAGGAGGAAGGCGCGTGAAGAAGTATGCGCTGCTGATCGCGCTGTGCGCCGTGGCCGCCGCGCTGGTCATCGTATGGGGCGTAAGCGACCCCACGCCGGACAACGGTGCCGCACCGGAGAAAATCGCGCTGGTGCTGACAGAGGATACCGGCACCTACATCATGAAGCTGAAAAGCGGCGCACAGGATGCCGCCACAGGCCGGGGCGCGGAGCTGTCGGTTTTCGTCGCCAGGGATGCCTTGCCGCAGCAGGTTATTTCCGGCGGGTATTGGGCCGTGATTCTGACTGCCGATACGGGCATCCCGCTGGATGCCGCGCGCACGGCGCTTGGCGGCACGCGGCTGGTGCTGATCGGCGGGGAGGGCGGCGACTGCGCGGTACTGAGCGATCCTTTCAGCGAGGGGCGCGGCGCTGTGGCGGCGCTTGCTGTCCCGGCCGGCGGGACGGTAGTTCTCTTGGCGGATGGTGGAGACTGGGCGGATAGCGACGGCTTAGCGGACGGCAACGGCGCTGCAAATAGCAGCGCTTTGCCAGATGTAAACAGCGCGGGCCGTTTGAGCGGCGCGCTGGACGCGCTTGCAAGCATGGACTGCAACACGGTTACCCTGCCCGCAAACGACGCCGCCTGGGCGCAAATCGCCTCCCTTTCCCCCGCCGCGCTGATCGCGGTATCCGATACGGCCACAACCGCCGCGATCGGCGCCAAGCTGAGCGGCCTGCTGGATGCATCCCTGCCGCTGTCCGGTTTTGCCGGCGGTGACGCCATCGCCGAACCGCTGGAAACTGGCCTTGCGGATGCGCTCACCGCGCCCGTGCCGTACGCCATGGGGTATCAGGCTGTATCCGCCGCGTTCACCGGAAAGGGCGCGCTGATTCCGGGCCGCGCCATCACGCTTGAAACCCTGTTTGACAGCGAGAACGCCTCCATTGCGTTCCCGCTGCTGCAATAGGAGGTGGCCGCAATGAAAAAAACGCTGTTGCTCCTGCTCGTGCTGTGCACGCTTTCCGCGCCCGCGTTGGCACAGTCTCCCGGAAAGCTGCCCTCCATCGGGCTGTGCCTGTACATGAAAGAGGATGCGTTCATTGCCAGCATCGGCGATGAAATCGCCGCCATCGCGCAGGGGCAGGCAACCCTGACGGTAGTTCACGCGGAAAATGAGCAGATCACGCAAAATCAGCAGGTAGAGGACTTGCTGAAAGCCGGCGTGGATGTGCTGATCATCAACCCGGTAGACCGCACATCCGCCGTATACCTGGTGCGCATGGCAATGGCGTACGAAACGCCGGTGGTGTTCATCAACCGCCAGCCCTTCCCGGAGGATATGCGGCTGTACAGCAAGGCGTACTATGTCGGCACGGACCCCAGACAGCTGGGCGATATGTGCGGGCAGCTGGTCATTGATTACCTTGCCCTGCACCCGGAAACCGACGCAAACGGCGACGGCGTGCTGCAGCTGGTGGTGCTCAAGGGGGAACCGGGGCACCAGGATGCCGAACTGCGCACGCTGCGCTCCGTGGCGGTGCTGCGCGAGGCGGGCATACCCACCCAGAAGCTTGCGGAAGAGGTGGCGATGTGGGACCGCTCGCTGGCCAAGGACAAGATGGCCCGCCTGCTCTCCGCGTATGGCGACCAGATTGAGTGCGTCATCGCCAACAACGATGAGATGGCCATCGGCGCGATCGAGGCGCTGAAGGCTGTCGGATACTTTTCGCAGGGCAAAACCATCCCGGTCGTCGGCGTGGATGCGACCGCCGCCGCGCTGGAGGCGCTTGCCGACGGCACGCTGCTTGGCACGGTGCTGAATGATGCGGAAAACCAGGCGCGCGCCGCCATGCGCCTTGCGATGCTGCTGGCAAAGGGTGAAGATGTCAGCGAAGAAAGCCTTGGTTACGCCATTTCGGATGACCGGTATGTGTGGATTCCCGGGCGGCCCGTGACGCCGTAGCGAAGGCTCGGCTTCCCACGCCGCGCTGTTTTGTGCCAAATATCCCAAATGCCTGGCATTTTCCGCCGTTTCATTGTATCATAAGACATATACAAGCATTCCCATAAAGGGTGAGATGATGAATACTGGGCTCAACGGGCAACAACACACCGCGCCGCCTTACTCCGCCCGGCGCAAATGGCGCAACCGCATCGAAAGCGCGCTGAAGTCTCCATACAAGATCATTGTCACATTATCCATCATTGTTTTGGCTTATTTGATCTTGGTTCCGCTGTTTGAAATGATCCGCACCACATTCACCATGGCCAAGGCGGATGCAAGGCGCGCGGGCATGGAGGCTGGCGATCTGACGCTGTACTACTGGAAACGGCTTTTGTTCAGCGATGTATCCAAGAATTTATTCTTTGTTCCGCTTTGGAACTCCCTGGTCATTGCCACATCCGTTTCGGCCATATCCATTTTGTTCGGCTCGCTGATCGCGTGGCTGATGGTGCGCACGGACCTGCCCGGCAAGCGCTTCTTTTCGCTGGCTGTGATCATCCCGTATATGCTGCCCTCCTGGTGCAAATCGATGGCGTGGCTTTCCATGTTCCGCAACCAGCGCATCGGCGGCGCGGCGGGGCTATTAAGCTACCTTGGCATCACCACGCCGGACTGGCTGGCATACGGCCCGGTCGCGATCATCATCGTGCTGTCCATTCACTATTACGCGTATTCGTATCTGCTGGTGTCCGCGGCGCTGCGCTCCGTCAACTCGGAATTAGAAGAGATGGGCGAGATTGTCGGCGCAGGCAAGCTGCGCATTTTGCGCAAGATCACATTCCCGCTGGTGCTGCCGGCCATCCTGTCCGCGCTGATCCTGACCTTTTCCAAATCGATGGGCACATTCGGCGTGCCATCCTTTTTGGGGCTGAAGATCAACTATTACACGATTTCAACATCGCTGCACGCCACGGTGCAGCGGCAAAAGGGCACGAGCTTCGCCATCAGCCTGGTGCTGATCGCAATCGCTTCGCTAAACATATTCGTAAATCAAAAGATGATCGGCGCGCGCAAATCCTACGCCACCATCGGCGGCAAGGGCGGCCGCAGCACGCTGATCAAGTTGGGCAAATGGAAGCCTGTAATCGTCATCGCGCTGTCGCTGTTCCTGGCGTTCGCGGTGCTGATGCCGCTGTTTGTGCTGCTGTACCAAAGCTTTATGCTGCGCGCGGGTGAATTCGGGCTGTCCAACTTCACGCTGCATTACTGGTTTGGCAATGCCAACCCGTCCATTTCGGATGGACTGCCCGGCGTGTTCAAGTCCTCGCAGTTCTGGATGTTCGTCAAGAACACGCTGCTGCTCACGTTCATCACATCTTTGATCGCAACGGTGTGCGGCCAGTTAATCGGTTACATCAACTCCCGGGGGCGCGGCCTGCGCAGCGGAAAGCTCGTGGAGCAGCTGGTGTTCATCCCCTACCTGATCCCCTCCATCGCGTTTGGCGCGATGTACCTATCCATGTTCGCAACCGCCACCAAGGTCAACATTTTCGGGCTAGATGTCACGCTGATACCCTCGCTGTACGGCACGTTCGCGCTGCTGGTGCTGGTCAGCATCGTCAAGCACCTGCCGTTCGCATCAAGGGCGGGCACATCCAACATGATGCAGATCAGCCTGGAGCTGGAAGAGGCGGGGCAGATTGCGGGCGCGTCGTTCGCGCGGCGGTTCGCGAAGATCGTGTTTCCGCTGTCGAAGAATGGGTTCATGAGCGGATTCATGCTGATCCTCATCAGCATCATGAAGGAGCTGGACCTGGTCATCATCCTGATGACGCCGACCCAGGCCACGCTGCCGTACATGGCGTACACATACTCCACCAGCGGGTTTCAGCAGCCCGCCAGCGCGGTCGCCATCGTGATGTTCGCCATGGTTTTCTTCTTCTACTGGATCGCAAACCGGTTTTTCAACGCCGACATCGCCGGCGGGCTGGGAGGGTAAGCAATGGATCATATCGTACTGCAGGGCATCAACAAGTTCTATGGAAATAACCATGTGCTTAAGGATATTGACCTTTCGGTGGCACAGGGCGAGTTCATGACGCTGCTGGGCCCTTCCGGCTGCGGCAAAACGACGACGCTGCGCGTGGTGGCGGGGCTTGAAAACCCGCAGTCGGGCAAAATGTGGCTGAATGACAAGCTGGTGATCAACGCGGAAGAGGCATATTTCGAAGCGCCCGCAAAGCGCCAGCTGAACCTGGTATTTCAAAGTTACGCGCTGTGGCCGCACATGACGGTATATGAAAACGTGGCTTTTGGGCTGACGGTGAATAAAACGCCGAAGCAGACCATCAAGCCGCTGGTGGAAAACGCGCTGGAAAGAATGCAGATCGGCGAGTTTGCAAAGCGTTACCCCAGCGAGCTTTCCGGCGGGCAGCAGCAGCGCGTGGCCATCGCGCGGGCAATCGTTACCGCGCCGAAAATACTGCTGCTGGATGAGCCGCTGTCCAACCTGGATGCGAAGCTGCGCATCGACATGCGCTCGGAACTGAAGCGCCTGCACAAGGAAATGGGCACCACCGTGCTCTACGTCACGCACGACCAAGCGGAGGCGCTGACGCTGTCCACGCGCATCGCCGTGTTTTTCGACGGGCGGATTGAACAGCTGGACACGCCGATGCACGTCTACCAAAACCCTGTATCGCTGCGCATGGCGGATTTCATCGGCAACCCACGCATCAACCTGCTGCCCGGCAAGGCAACGCGGTCCGGCGATACGCTGTCGATCGAATCGCCGCTCGGGTCTTTCCGGTTTGGAAGCGAAACTTTTACCGCCGATATGCCGGATGCCGGCGCGTTTGACTGCGTGCTGGGCGTAAGACCCGAACAGATCACGATCGGCGCCGGGGATGGCATCCCCGCGACGGTGTACTCCGTAATGCCCGCGGGCTCCGAAACGCTGGTGCAGCTAAACGTAGGCCAAAGCAGCCTGCTGGTGAAGCTGTTGGGCCTGTGTCACCTGGAAAACGACGCGCAGGTGCGCCTTTCCCTGAACCCGGAGCTGCTCAATGTGTTCCACGCGGGCACCGGCAGGCTGGTGAAATGGGCCAAAGCCGAGTAGCCGTTCAAAATGGGTTGCTCCCGCGCGTGCGCGGGTAAAAAATAGAAGGAGGAACAACCATGAAGAAACTAACCAAGTTGTTCGCCCTGTGCCTGGCCCTGATGATGCTGCTTGCGTCCGCGGCGCTGGCAGGCCCGAGTGAGGACCAGTGGGCGCTTGACAACGGGCTGGATCAGGATGAATCCATGGCGGATCTGTACGCCGCCGCGCTTGCCCAGGAGGGCGGCAAAGTGGTCGTATACACCATCTCTTCCCGCACGGCGAAGATCGCCACCGCGTTCATGGCCGAATACCCGGGCATGGATGTCGAAGTGTATGACATCTCTTCCGGCACGCTGAAAGAGAAGTTCGTCACCGAGTACGAGGCGGGCATCCGCACCGTGGACATCATCCACTCCAAGGAACAGGTCGGCGAGTACACCTACGAGATATTCGGCGAGGGCATGCTGCACAACTACCAGCCCGCGTCGATCTTCGGCAACGTCGATCCCGCGTACCTGACGCTGACCCCGCTGATGCTGGAACTGAACCTGTGGTTCTACAACACCGAAGTGTATGAAGAGTGCCCCATCACATCCTGGTGGGATCTGACCACGGAAGAATGGCGCGGCAAGGTCGTGTACCAGGATGCCGCCAGCAATGACGCCTACTGCGCTCCGCTGGTCGCCATGGTGCAGAACGCCGACCAAATGGCCGCCGATTACGAAGCGGTGTTTGGCGAAGCGATTGTGTTGGCCGATGACGAGCCGACAGCGGCGCATGCGTTCATCAAGCGTTTCCTGGCCAACGATCCGATCATGGCCAAGGGCTCCGATGAGGTGATCGAGATGGTCGGCGCGGCCGGCCAGGAGAACCCGCCGGTAGGGTATTCCTCCTCCGTGAAGCTTCGCGGCCAGGCGGACGGCTATATGATCAACTACGCCCCCGAGCAGATGCACGTTGCCAACGGCATCCCCGCGCTGAACTTCCTGGGCATCTCCAACGAAGCCCCGCACCCCATCGGCGCGAAACTGTTCATCCAGTACTGGATGGGCGGCGAAGACGGCAAGGGCGCAGGCTATGGGCCGCTGGTATCGCTGGGTTCCTGGTCGGTGCGGCCGGAGAACGACAGCGCAGAGGGCAACATCCCGCTGGAGAACATTCCGCTGTGGGAAGTGGACTTTGATTACATCTACGAAAACATCGAAGATGTGCGGGACTACTGGATCGCGCATAGGCAATAAGGCATAAGCAAAAGACCCCCTCGTCAGGAATGGCGAGGGGGCCTTTGTTAAGGCAAGATGCTTTCACCTGTTTGTATCGTTCCCTCCGGGCCAAGGGATGCATATCTGTATAGCCCGCACAGCGCGGCGTTATCGGGGTGGGCGGCGGCAACAATCTCCACCGGGCTCTCTTCCCGCGCCGCTGGAAGGAACAGGTCAGCCGCTTTGGCAATCTGCCCGCCAATGATGACCCGGTCGTACCCCGTGGGCGCAAACCGGGCGATCACGCGGCCCAGAACCTGCCCCGTTTCCCGCATGGTTTGCCGTGCTACTGAGTCTCCGCCCCGTGCCAGCCGGGCGATGTCTATCACATCAATTCGCGCGCTGCCAGCGGCAATCTTTGCATACCTATCGCGGATTCCGCGCGAGGACAGCGCATCCTCTACGGTAGCGCCGCCAAACGGCTTGCTCCACAGCGACAGCACGGGCAGCCATTCTTCCGTCAGCAGCACGCGCCCCGCGCGCATGCACGCGACACCGATCCCCGTGCCCAGCGTCACGCCCATCGGGCTAACCGCACCCTTTGCGCTTCCCCCGTGCGCCTCGCCCAGCAAAAACGCGGCGGAATCGTGCAGGTACACGAAATCAGCCCCCGGAAGCACCATGTGCAGAATATCGGCGAGCGACTGCCCGTGCAGTGCCGCAAACTTATGCCGCATCAAGAAAACACCGCCGCGGTAGTCAAACGGGCCGGGAATGCTTACCCCTACCCGCGAAATTGAAATGCCCCGCGCGCGCGCCAGTTCACACAGCCGCTCAACACCGCCGCACAGCACACCCTTTACCGCATTCGCATCGGCAGATTCGTCGACGGAGAACTTCCCGGCAAACCCTTCCGCCTGCACACCATCCGGCGCAAAAAGCGCGTGTTTGACGGCGCTGCCACCAATGTCCAGCGTCAGAATCGCCCTCATGCGTCACCCTTTAGCAGCGTCTTGTGCACAGTTACGGTTCCCGCGCCCCCGTTGATCACGCGGTACGCGCCAAAGAAGGCCGGCACCACCACGATATCCAGCGATGACAGCGCGTAGAACAGCGACGGATCAGCGACGGATTCCACGCGCACCCTCTCCCCATCCACCAGCGCCAACACATGAAACATGCCCCTTGTGTCGTCTTCAATCTGCTGATCGAAGATCAGATTGCGCAGCGAGAAGTACAGCAGCGGGTGCTCCCCGACGATGATTTCCCGCCAGCCTTCGCCTTCCCGCACCAGCCCGCCGTGATCCACCAGGTTTTCGCGCACCCACTGTGCCGTGCGTTCCGGGCGCAGTACTTCGCGGCCCATTTCCAGGTGGATCGGCCTGGGCAGCCCGGTCGCGGGGTCGATGCGCTGGTAGTCGTACAACTTGTAGGTGTATGAACCCACGGTCAGGCTGCCGATTTCCAGGATGACCTGATTGCGGCCCGATGCGTGAATGGTCCCCGCAGGGATCATCACCTGCATGCCCGGCCTGGATGCCTCGGCGTGCACATAGCGCGCATAGTCGATTGTCTCTTTTGTGCCCCGCACGCGCTGCGCCTCAGCCAGGAAGGCATCACACGCAGCCTCATCCGCGAAGCCAAGGTAGGTTTTCGCATCCTGCCCGGTGACGCAGATGTAATAGCTTTCATCCTGGCGGCCCAGCTCGCCGTGGTTTTCCACCACATACTTTTCATCCGGGTGGCACTGGATCGACATGTTGCCGGCGCTATGGTATGTGTCGTCATAGTTGAAGCGGATGGGAAAATACCCGCCGAACGCATCGAACGCCCGCTGACCCAGCAGCTTCTCCCCCATCGCCTGCACGAAGGTGTAAAACGGCGTTTCGAACTCAGTGCCGTCCATATCCGCGACAAGCGATACCTCCATGGGAATCATGTCAAACACCCACGCGCAGTTGCGCACAGATTCCGGCATGCGCCTGAGCCGCTTCACATGGTACCCGCCCCACACGCCTTCCAGGTACACGGGACGGCAGCGGAAGGGGCGGCGGTTCAGCTCCCCAAACAGCGCCTCCAGCGCAGGAAAGGGCAGCATCTGCATCTTTTCCGGTTCGCTGCCGGAGATGTACAGGTCAATCGCCCTTTCGCGGATCAGCTGCCAGCGTAGGGCAAGCCCCAGCTCAAAATCGACATAGTAATTGCGGCGCATCATCAGGGAAAACGGCAGCGCGGCATCCGCGCCGAAGTTGACCGCAAGGCCATTCTTGAAGTTCAGCACGGCCTTTTTCGGCGTGATATCCAGCCAAATGCGCAGGTCGTACTGATCCCGCAGCACACCGCACAGCGCGCCGGGGCCGTACACCAGGATGGGCACCTCCGCGCGCTCCACCATGCCGCGCACATTGGCCAGCTTTTCGCCGTCCAGCAGGTCCTCATATTCCCCCTCAAACCGCACGCCGTACAGCAGCACAGGGTCCACTGTTTTATCTATCGGTAGGCAGGGGGCGATCAGCGCTTCCAGCGCCGCCTTGGGCAGGGCCAGGCTCCGCGTGTCCACAGCAGAAAGCTCCGGCAGTTGCTGCTGCAGCATGCGCACCAGCACCTCCGCCTGCGCGCCCGGATACATATCCAGCCCCACGCGGCGCTTGCCCCCCTCCACCGCCCGGGCAATCGCCTTTGCCACCTGTGAAAGGCCGGAAACAAGCCCTTCCCGCACCGCATCCGGCGTGGGCACACGGTTTATGGCATACGGGTCATCGTACGGGTGTGGGTTAAACATGAAGCTCATGGCTGATTCTCCTTGCTGTGTTCTGCTGTGCCCGGGTGTGCGCGGCGGAAATCGCTCCCCGCCGCGCAAAGTGTTTGAGCAAATGCTTACGGGTTTTCCGCGTTGTAAATTTCCGTCGCCTGCAGCTCCAGCGTTTCGCCGCCGGCCTTGTTCCACTTGGCGATCAGCGCGTCGTATTCGGCTTTCACATCGCCGGTGGTGACGATCAGCTGGGCAAAGATCTCTTTTTCGATGTCTCCCAGCGTGCTGCCAAGCTCCAGCTTGATGGCCGGAACACCGTAGTAGTGGATGCCCTCCGCCGCGGGATGGGCATTAGCGTATGCGATGATATCCTGCGTGATCGGTGTCAGGGATTTCATCTCAATGTGACGGATGGGCCGGATGCGCTGCCAGATCACATAGCCGCCGTCCGCGCGCTGCAGCGCCTTGTCCGTGAACTCGCCCAGGTATTCATGCTTGTAGGTCTCCTTATCCGTCCACTGAAAGTGCTTGCCCTCGATGCCAAAGTACGTCAGCACTTCGCCTTCCTCAGAGTAGAAGAAGTCCAGCAGCTTCATCGCGGCTTCGGGGTTCTTCGCGGTGGAGGCGATGCCGATGTACGCATCCATCCGCGTCAGGTAATAGCCGCCGCCCGCGCCGTCGTTATCCGTAATATCCACATAAATGAAGTTTTCCGCGCCAAAGCCTTCCACGTACCGGCCAATCCAGTTGTTGGTCATGCCGGCCGGGCTCCACGCGGCCGCGCCGCAGGTGCCGTTCCACAGGTTGTTGAACTCCGCCGTGGGATCGGGAACGGTCAGGAAATCCACATCGAACAGGCCTTCCTGGTACATCGTGCGCAGCGTCTCAATGCCCTTGAGGAAGTTCGGGTGCTTAAGATATGTAGTAACCTTGCCGTCTTCATCCAGATACCAACCGGCCATCGGCACATTGTACGCGTTCAGGATCGGATGAATCATCCCCATGCCCTGGATGGCGAACGTCATGCCGAAGGTGTCATCCTTGCCGTTCCCATCGGGATCATCGTTGGTAAACGCGCGCATCAGCGCCACGAACTCATCGATCGTCATCTGAATGACGCTCTCATCCGGCACTTCGAAGCCGACATTCGCCATCCAGTCGCGGCGGACGGACATCGTCATCGGGTAGTTCAGCACCGGCGGCAGGGCGTACACGGCATCGCCTTCGGTGATGGCATACTGCATGTCGTCGCCCGCATCCGTCAGGATGTTCTGGCCGTATTCCGCCAGCAGGTCATCAAGCGGCAGCAGCGCGCCGTACTTCGCCAGCTCCATGCCCGTGGCGGCAGTGAAATAGAAAATGTCGGGCAGGTTTCCGCCGGAAATCATGGCGTTCAGCCGTTCGTTGTAGTCCGCGCTGTTGATGAACACGGGCCTGAAATCGATGCCCATGCGCTGCGAAATCTCCGCAACAACGGACGCATTCTCACCCGGCATGGTGTCCACGCCGATGATGGCGGTAACTACGGGGCGTTCCTCCGCCAGCGCCGCCTGCCAAAGCGGGAGCAGGAGCAGTGCAACAAGTATGGCCACCAGTCTGACATACCGTTTCATGAGGTTTCCTCCTTCTTCTTCATGGCGCAAGCGTGAAAACGCCGCACCGGCCTGGGATTTCACCGGAAATCCCTGCTTTATTTGCAAATGGATCACGAAATCCATCCGCGAATCAACCCTTGACGGAGCCCACAATGACCCCTTTGACATAAAACCTTTGCAGGAAAGGATAGACGATCAGCACCGGAATCACCGCCGCGGTGATAGCCGCCATGCGCATGGTTTCTTCTGACAGCACCGCGTTTGATACGCTGTCGGATGCATCCATGCCGCCCGCCGTGGCGCTGAGTGACGACGCGTTCATCAGCGTGCGCAGGTACGCCTGCAGTGAAATCTTGCTGACATCATCGATGTACAGCACGCTGTCAAAATAGTTGTTCCAGTAGCCGACGCCGTAGAACATCGCCTGCACGGCCAGCGCGGGCAGCGAGATGGGTAGAATCACTTTTAGCAGGATGGTCAGCGGCGTCGCGCCGTCGATGCTGGCGGATTCCTCCAGCGACGCGGGAATGCTTTGGAAGAAGTTGCGCAGGATCAGGATGTTATACGCGCTGCCAAGCCCCGGCAGGATCAACGCCCAGCGGTTGTTCAGCAGCCCCAGCTGCTTTACCAGCAGGTAGTTGGGGATCATGCCGCCGGAAAACAGCATGGTGAAAAACAGCATCATCGACAGCGCGTTCCGCCCTTTCAACCGCTGCACCGACAGCGGATACGCGATTGTCGCGGTCAGAGCAACGGCAAAAAATGTGCCGCCCAATGTAACAAGAACGGAGTTGCGGTAGCTGGTCCATATCGCGGAAATCTTCAGCAGGCGCGCGAAGGCGGCCAGCGTCGGCTTAAGCGGCCATAGAAACACGCTGCCCGAAATCGCGGCCTTGGAATCGCTGAACGCGTAGATGATCACATACCAGAAAGGGTAGATTGTCACCACCGTGGCAAGCGCCAGGCATATGTATACGAAGGGTTTGCCTATGCGCTCTGTCATGGGTTTGCGCTGCATTTTCTCCCCTCCCTTACATAATGCCGCTGCCCGGCTCAATCACATTGGATATCCTGTTCGTCACATACACCAACACCAGACAGATGGCAGATTTGAACAGCCCCGCGGCTGTGGCCAGCGAATATTGGCGGTTGCTCATGCCCAGCTTGTACACATAGGTATCCAGCACTTCGGATACCTCCAGCACCAGCGGGTTGCTCATGACGAAAATCTGTTCAAAGCCTACGTTCATCAGCGCGCCCATGCGGAAAATGAACAGGATCACAATTGTGGGGCGAAGGCCGGGCAGCGTCACATGCCAGATGCGGCCAAGCCAGCCGGCGCCGTCAATCTCGGCAGCTTCATACAGCTGCGGGTCCAGCCCCGTGATGACGCCAAGGTACACGATGGTGCCGTACCCGGCGGATTTCCAAATGTCGCTCCAAACCAGCACCATACGGAAGTTTTCTTTGTTCGTCAGGATGTTGGGGATATGCCCCTTGTACCCCAGCATGTTTGCAATGGTGCGGATCACGCCGGAAGAGGGCGAGAAGATCATGTAAATCAGCGACCCCATGACCACCCACGAAATGAAGTTGGGCAGCAGCACCGCCGTCTGCACCAGCTTTTTGGTCTTGTTGCCTCGAATTTCGTTGATCATCAGCGACAGCAGGATGGGGATGGGAAAGCCGTACACCAGCTTCAAAAGGCTTAGGATGATGGTGTTCTTGAATGCGGTCCAGAAGGCGTCATACCCAAACAGCTTGCGGAATACGGCAAGCCCGGTAAACGGCGCATCGGCGAAACCCTTGAAGATGTTGTAATCGCGGAATGCGATCGTCACGCCGTACATGGGCACATACTTAAACAGCAAAAACCACAAAACGCCGGGAATCAGCAGCAGGTACATCAGCTTGTCCCGCTTGAGGGAGCCTAGGGCTCTGCGCCACGCGGCGCTGTGGCCCTGGCGGGCCTGCTGGGTTGTCATGCGCTTTCCCCCTTACTTAGAACCTATCCGTGAATAAGACGGATTGACTGGCGAGGTGATTTTTTCGCCTTGCAAGAAGCTGGAGGGAGGCGTAGCAGGAGGCTACGCTGACCGGAGGGCGCCGCAGCAAGGCGGAAAAAGCGCCCACCAGTCAAGACGGATTATTTGCGGATAGGTTCTTAGGACGGATTGGGACGAGCGTGAAGCGGAATATCTCACCGAACGCCATGCGGCCTTCCGCTTCCATGCGCAGGGAAACGGCGGTATCTTCCGTGATGCCCCCCGTCAGGCGGAACGGCGTGATATCCGCATCGCCAAGGTAAGGCGTATCCTGTGCGATGGGCGCTTTGACGGCAATGCCGGATGCGCTTGTGGATGCAAGGTACACGGCGCCGGGCTGCCCGGGATTCCCCGCCCCTTTGGGCGCAAGCCACATCGCCTCGCGCAGGTTGCCAACGCCGGCAGACAGGGATAGCGCCGCGCCCTGCGGCACTTGCACCTGTTCACCCGGCAGCACGCGCTTTTCCGTGCCATCCGGCAGGATCAGCGTAACCGCGTTGAACTCAGCATTCAGGTATTTGGGCGGATTGTTGCCCGTATACGGCGTGTTGCCAACTGCCAGCAGCGGCGCATTCGCGGATGTGGTGCCCATGCCGGGGGTGCGGAACTGAGCGCGCTTCCCCTGCGCCCGCGCTTCGCGCACGGCAAGCAGGCCCTGGCCCAGCGCCGGTTCACCCTGCAGCGCGCCGGATTCCTTCTTGCGCACCGGGTTATGAATGTTATCGCCAATAAAAATATGGCCGAACCCGCCTGCATGGGCATCCGGATCCACTGTGACCACCGTATCCGCGGGCCGCTTGTCGCGCGGGGCATCGAACCATGCCCGAAGCGCCGCGTAATCCCGCGCCGCCGGGCGCTCCGTGCCGTCGGGGCCAATCAGGCCGAAGTCGCTCATTTCCACCATGCGGAAACCGCCCGCATACCACCACGGCGCGCTGCCCCTGACGCCCGTTTCCTTGAACATGCGCGCAAACAGCGCCATGTAGTCCGCCTGCTCCCGAATCTTGTGCGGATAGGGGCGGAAGTTTTCGCTGTCCCAGATGAGGGAACGCCAGCGCACATCCGTCAGGCTCATGCCGAATTCCGACCACACCACGGGCTTCCCGCCGGTCAGCATATCGATCAGCAGCGTCAGGCAGCACGCGGAATCTTCGCCATCCTGGCTGAACTGGACGGAATAGCCCTCGGGGCTGGCGTAATCGATGTGCTTATTGGTGGCCGTCAGCGCCGCGCTGGCATGGGAAACGGGCCCCAGGCGGTAGCTGATGATGTGCGCGGGGTCCACGCTGCGCATATCGGATACTGCATCGTTCCACATGCGGCTGATCATGTCATCCAGGAAGCGGCGGTACGCGGCGCTGCGCACGCGCCATGCGCCGTCATCGATGAACTCCCGGTACGGCGGGGCGATCAGGCGGCCCGCCTCATCGCGCGGCGCAGGCACGCCCCAGTCGCGCTCGGCGTTTTCAATGCCGCCGTATCTGTCATTGATCCAATCTGCCCAGCGGTCATCCCATTGCGGCGTATAATTGGGCGCGTAGAACTGCGTGCCAATCTCCCAGGCAATGTCATGCCCAAACAGCGTCGGGTTGCCGTGCAGTTCCGCCGCATCCATCAGTTTGCGGAATGCCAGCGGCTGGTAGTTGACCGGGCAGGTGGCGTTGCAGTAGGAAAGGGACAGCTTCATGCCGTGGCGCGCTAAGCGCAGCATGAAATCTTTCAGCTGCGGCACGGTGCGCTCGAAAATGTTGCCGTCTATCCGGGTGAACAGGCAGGTATAGCCCATCTTCTCCATGTGGATCAGGTCGCGCTCCACTTCCAGCGGGTCGTAGTTGCTTTTGTCCAGCCAACCCAGCCAGTAGTCCTCGCGCTCAAAGCCCGGGTAGTAGTGCGGCCAGTAGTTGATGCCGAACGCGGGCCAGGGCTTGCCATTCAGGAAGAACTCGCCGTCCTGCACGGTGACAAACTCAGACGGGGCGGCTACGCGCGCCGCCGGAACCTGCACTTCATGTTCGATGGTGTCAATGACGGTCCCCTGCCCGATAAGTTCCACTTTTGCGGTGTACACGCCGGAAGTTACCGGCGACCAGGGGAATTCGACGGTCGTCATGTTGCGCGGCATGGCGAGCGTTTCGGCCTCAAACACCTGGCGCGCGCCGTCCGCGCATACGGTTACGCGAACCGAAACGGCCTTGAAATCCTGCGAGGTGTTCAGTATTTTTGCGCCAAGCCTGGCGGAATCCCCGGCGTGGCAGGTGAAGCAATCCGCGCCGCCCTCAAAAAGGAACAAACCGCGCCGCAGCGCCGTCAGCATCGACAGAAGCAGCGCCTCCGCGCCCGGAACGCTTAGAATATCCTGCCGCGTCAGGCCGATGGAAGCCACCGCGGAACCAACGGTCGTCGCGGAGACCGAACCGGGGCGGTTGCCGTTGGTCACGGGCAGGTGGCAGCGGGTATCACTTAGCATGAAGAATGCCGCCGCGCCGCGCCGCCCTTCGGCCCGCCCGCCTTCGCCCATAGCCTGCACCAGGGGGATAAACCGGTTGCGGCGATCCATGTTGTAACCCAAACCGTGTGGCCGGGCGCTGGGGCACACGATGCGCTCCGGCTCATTCGGGGAAAGGGCGGTATGCACAAAGGGCTGATCGCTTTCCACCTGGAAACGCACTGCGCCTTCCACAAAGTAAATCTTGTATGTCGGCGCGATGCCTTCCATTACAAACGGCGTCATCCTGCCGGAGAAGGTGGCATCCAGCACTTGGTCATCCAGGGGGATTTTGCGCCACGCCCCGTCAGTCTCTTCAATCAGGTCGGCAAACAGCGGCCCGCCCAGCGTCAGCACATGGCCGCCCTGCTGGCTGTACTTGCGCAAAGGTTCCGCGCAGATGGCCGGCACGGAAACGGCATGGGGAATCAGCAGCGCAAAGCCCAGCGTGGCCAGCGTTTTTTCGCAGAATTCCCGTACGGTGATCTCATGCACCAGGTATCCGTTTTCCATCAGCACGGCGGAAACAGCGCGGGCCGCGGCTTTTTCAAGGCCCGGCCGGTCATCCATCAACACCGCGACGGTGCGGTCATGCTCAGCAATGCTTTTCGCCTTCAGCGCGCAGGCCAGGGGTGACACATTGTGGGTATTCATCCGCGCATCCTCCCGATTGGTCCCATCCATTTTTGTAAAGTGAATATATCATGT
>JAVBPC010000022.1:0-16191 GCA_031549905.1 Eubacteriales bacterium | reverse complement strand
CAGCCTCTTCCGGTCAAGCGCCCTTTGCCGGCCCAAGTGGGACGAACGGCGGGGCGCGCAGACCTACGGGGAAATGACCATAGCCAAGGCGATCACCGATTACAAGGAAGAGTATGCCCCGCTGGTCGTCCACACGGCCAAGCAGGACTTTGAACCGACGCAACCGACGAAGCCGACGACCGACGCAGAGGCCCCAAAACTGGAAATCACGACGGCGGCGGCTTTGGTGGAGAAGGAATTTTCCCCGCTTATCCAGGCTGTGGACAAGTTCATATGCGAAGGATTGACGATGTTGGTAGCCGCGTCAAAGGTAGGAAAAAGCTGGCTGGTGCTGTACATGGCGCTGTGTGTTGCGCAGGGCAAGCCTTTCTTGGGGCGTGAAACGACCAAGTGCCGGGTGATCTACTTTGCGCTGGAGGATAGCGAAAGGCGGCTGCAAAGCAGGTTGCAAACGATTGACCCCTTTGCCGCGCCAGAAAACTTGAGCTTCGTAACGAAGGCGCAGATGCTGGAGACAGGGTTTCTTGCCCAAGTGGAAAGCTGGCTGGCAGTAGAAGAAGGCCCGTCGCTAGTGGTTGTCGATACGCTGCAAAAGGTGCGCGGCATCGCAAGGCGCGGCGTCAATGCGTATGAAGGCGACTACGATGTGATCGGCGGCATCAAAGCGCTGGCGGATAAGTACCGCGCGATGATCGTCTGCGTCCATCACACCAACAAGGCAAAGAACGTGACGGATATTTTTGACAAGGTATCCGGCTCCACCGGCATCATGGGAGCAGCGGACACCACCATCATCATTGACCGTGAACGCGGGCAGGACACAGCAACAGTTCATTTTGAAGGGCGCGACGCCTGGGGCGATGACTTTGTGATTCGCTTCGAAAATGGCCGTTGGGAACTGATGCACAACAACCTGCTGGAGTACAAAGCGGGCGTCGCCTACGAAGAAGAGCCGCTTGTGCAGCTTTTCCGCAGGCTGATTACCGAAAACCCGAAAGGTGGCCGCTGGACGTACAACGAGCTTATTACCCAGGGGTTGGAGCATTTGGGGTATCAGCCGTTTATAGACGGGCGGGATTGCTCCGGTAAGCTATCGGATGGGCTGGCCACTGAATTGCGAAAGCGGGATGGAATCTTGGTGGAATGCGGCGTGAGCGTTGGAAAGGGGCGCGGCATCAAGCTTTTGCAGGTTATGCCGGATAACTCCTTTCAGACAAAGCTTACCTCGTTTGCAGGTGATGATGCTGAAAAAGGGGGTGTGCGTCGGTCGTCGGCTTCGTCGGTATCGTCGGCTTCGTCGGTGGAAAGGGGCGGGAACGACGAAAACGCGCCCTGTGAGGTGTCCTGATGCACACCTATACCGCCGACTACAACACCCCGGAAGGCCCGGCCCGCAAGATCATCCACACGTTCGGTGCCAAGACGCCCCAGGCCGCCCTACGCGCTGTTCAGCACCTACTGACGGATCAAGGCATCAACGCTGTGGAGATCGTCCCCGTACCACCCAAGACACCCCTGGACGCCCTGAAAACCGAATCCTGCACGGTGGTCTATCTACCTGTGTATGAGAACAGCAAAAGAAAGTGAGGCGAACACATTGAAACAGTATCACGACATCCGCAACACCAAGAAGTTCCTTGCCCATGGCGTCAATAACGGCATGGGGCCTTTCAAGAACGGAAAAAAGAAAGCGCCCCGGCTGGTAGCAACAGCAGGAGCGCAAGGCGCAAACATCCAAGCACAGGATACCACGGAACCCGCCACTTGTAAAGGAGAAGCGGAATTTTACCGGCAAATAATTGCGGAGATGATTCAGGGAATGCAATCAGTAAAGGCGTTGCGGGCAATTTACGGTCTAGCTCAATGCTACATGAAGAAGGGAGACATGCAATGAACATTGCGGATGCGATTGCCTTTCTTCTTGACAGGACCGGTGGTGATATTGGGCGACTGCTTGATGCAATAAACAGAGCTATCCGGGATGAGGCGGAAACGACCGATAAATCACGAAAGGATTGTGAACCCATATGAGCACCGTCATTCGCGTATCCTACGAGCGCCCGGAAGAACTACAGGCCGTCATCCACAGGCTGGAACCGCTGGTAAGCAAGACAAAGCTACAGCCTGCCAAGGGGCGCTACAGGCTCGCATACCTGACTATGAAGGTTATACCAAAAGAACAGCAAGAACAGAACGAGTGAGCGTATATCGCTTGCGTTGTACCGGAATATATGGTATAATGGAACAGTCAAAAACCCCGCTATCGGAATCACGATAACGGAAGCTGCATCAAGCGGCGTGGAGACTGTGAGGCTTCGGCCAGCAGTACCCACGCCGCTATTATTTTGTCCACTCAGGACATTAAACGGAGGTATGAACGATGGAAGACACTAACAAAACCGCAACTAGCGGGAATCCTACACCCGAGGCCGGGGAACGCACCTTCACGCAGGATGAGGTAAACCGTATCATACAGGAGCGGCTTGCAAAAGAGAAGGCCAAGTATGACAGCGCCTTGCAGGAATTGCAATTGCAGGCCCGCACCGACCGCGCGAAACAGCGCCTTAAAGATGCTGATTACTACAGCCTTAAAGGCGATCTGATGGAGATGGTTGACCTTTCCGGCGATGAAGCGATGGAAAAAAGCTTTCAGATGCTCGAAAAATTCATGCCCAAAAAGACTGAACAGACCGCAGCGCAGAAAATTGCAGAAATGGAGCTTAATGCAGCGCTATCCAACGCGCTGACACAAGCGCGGGCACGAAATGTGAAGGCAGTCACTGCGTTGCTGAATCTCGATGCAGTCAAAATGGTTGACGGGAACCTTGTCGGCCTAACTGAACAGCTTGACGCCGTACGCAACGAAAACGAGTATCTATTCGACCCCAAACCCGGCACCCCAATGCCGCGACCTGTCGCGCCGACCGGGCATTCCGAACCGGCGTCGCCGTTGAATCACATTCGCGTCGCAATGGGGTTAAACAGAAAGGAATGACAGAATAATGCCTATTGAGCTAGTAACCCAATATCTCCCGTATGTGGACGAGATGTTCACGACGGAGAGCAAGAAATCTATCCTGACGAATCAGGACTTCACCTGGGACGGTGCCTATACGGTCAAGATTTACAAGGTTGGCACCGCCTCCATGCACGACTACGGGCGCAGCGGCCCGGATACTGGCAACTGGAGCCGTTACGGCGCGATCCAGGGGCTTGACGCCACCACAGAAAGCATGACCCTGCGCAAGGATCGGTCGTTCACCTTTGCTATTGACAAGCTGGACACGGACGAAACCAAGCAGCAACTACAGTCTGCCGCCGCCCTAGCTCGCCAGCTTCGCGAAGTGGTCATCCCGGAGGTGGATACCTGGACGTATCAGCAGATGTGTGCGAACGCCGGGTACAAGCCCGCAGCCGTTGCCCTGACGAAGGAAAACATCTACGGCGAGATCATCAAGGGTAGCAACGCCCTGGATACCGCCGAAGCGCCGGACACTGGCCGCGTGCTGATGGTGACGCCCGATACCTACCTGCTGATGAAGCAGAGCAAGGATATTGTGATGGAAACCGACATCGGCAACGACATGCGCCTGCGCGGCGTCATCGCGAACCTGGACGGCCTGGCGGTGCTCCGTGTGCCTGCTAGCCGTCTGCCGGATGGATTCGGCTTCATGCTGGCGCACCCGGTGGCGACCGTGGCGCCGACGAAGCTTGCGGACTACCGCACCCACGCAGACCCGCCGGGCATCAGCGGTTCCCTTGTGGAAGGCCGTATCAACTATGACGCCTTTGTGCTGGAAAACAAGGCCAAGGCCCTGTATTATCAGGCGATTGCGTAACAACTACTATGGGGGCTGTGCTTAACGCAGCCCCTTTTCGATGAGGTGAAGAAGATGGCAAGACTATGCACAGCCTGCGCGCACGACCAAACGGAGGCTATTTCCCTGGAGCTTCTCCAGCACGTTCCTATGCGTGATGTTGCACAGAAATACGGCCTATCCCTGTCCGCTGTGGCAAGGCACAAGGCCCATATCCCCGCGCAGTTGGCGGTATCCAAGGAGGCCGAAACGGTTGCCAAGGTGGATAACGTCATCATGCGCATTCGTGAGCTTGACACCAGGGCGGACGACATATACAAGCAGGCGTCCACAGCGAACGATGGCGCGCTTGCCCTGAAAGCCCTGCGCGAGCTTCGCGGCATCACGGAGCTATACGCCAAGCTGGCCGGGGAGCTACAGACCCGTACGGTCAATAATATCATTGTAACGCCGGAATGGCTGTCCATGCGCACGGTGATGCTACGCGCCTTGGAGCCGTACCCGGAGGCCCGCAGGGCGCTTGTGGGTGCACTGGGAGGGATGGACATTGTACAAGGATGATCTGATGCGCGCGCTTGATCCTGTGGAGTTTGCGCGGCATATCGGCATCGAGCCGGACGGCTGGCAGGCTGATGTGCTACGGCATGAGGGTAAGCGCTTGCTACTCAATTGCAGCCGCCAGAGCGGAAAGAGCACTACCACGGCGATCAAGGCGCTGCATACAGGGTTGTACCGACCCAAGAGCCTGATTCTGCTGGTAAGCCCTTCCCTGCGTCAGTCGCAGGAACTATTCCGCAAGCTGAAAGAAGGTTATTACGCCCTGGACAGCAAGCCGACGTTGCTTGAGGATAACAAGCTGTCCCTGACATTCGCCAACAACAGCCGGATCGTGAGCCTTCCGGGCGATCAGGCCACGGTGCGCGGGTTCTCCAGCGTGACCATGATCCTGGAGGATGAAGCTGCCCAGGTACGGGATGAGTTCTACCAGGCCATTCTACCCATGCTGATTATCAATGATGGCACGTTTATCATGATGAGCACGCCCTACGGCAAACGTGGACATTTCTTTCAGGAGTGGGAAGCGGGCGGCGATGAGTGGAAGCGCATCGAGATCACCGCGGATAAATGTCCACGGATTACGCCTGAGCAGTTAGAGCAGCAACGGCGGTCATTGGGCGATATGTTCTTCCGGCAGGAGTTCCTATGTGAATTTGTTGACACGGAGGATCAAACCTTCAAGTATGACCTGATACACCGGGCGTTTGATGAAAGCGTGCAGCCGCTATTCTAAGGTTTGCATCATCTTCGCATTTTGCATATATTGCACATTTTGCAGCAGGGGAATCAAAACAGATAAGGGGTGAAAACATGGATAACGATCTATACAGCTATATTCCACGGCCCAGTCAGGGGATTCACATAGAGCAACATATGTTCTTCATCAGCGCCGACCTGGGGCAGGCCAACGACTATACTGCGATCAGCATCATTGAACGCATCATAAAGGGTGAGGGTGTTCTCGGGCATGACAGAGAGGGTGAAAAGGCGTACCACCTGCGCCACATTGAACGCCCTCCGCGGGGGACGGAATATCCCGCCGTTGTGGAACGGCTGGTGGAGCTTTACCACAGTCCGCAGCTTGCAGAGGCCGTCAAAGCCGTGGTGATCGACTACACCGGCGTAGGGCGCCCTGTGTACGACCTGATGCGGCAAAGGGGCTTCTATAGTTCTCTGAATGCTATTTCCATCACAGCAGGCGATCAGGTGACAAGCGGGCGCGGTGTGTACAACGTACCCAAGCGCGATTTGATCACAAACTTGCAAGTGATGTTGCAGAATGGTACAATGAAGATTGCAAAGGGGATCAAGGAAGCTGACGCCCTTGTGGAAGAACTAACCAACTTTCAGGTGAAGATCACCGCCAGCGGGCATGATGTGTATGGGGCCAGGTCAGGGCTGCATGACGATATTGTGCTTTCTGTGGCTATGGGGGCGTGGCTGGCGGCACGAAGGGCTTGCAGGTTTGGGGTTGGGAAGGCGATGTAATATATGGGGGTTGTCGAGGGCATCAACAACCCCAATGAATCAGTCGTCTTCTAGCGTTTTCTGCGCACATTCGTAGCAAGCCCAGGTTCCATTGTCAGCAGCCATAAAATCAAGATCATTGTCAAACTCCTTACCGCAAATCGGGCACGATGCCTTATCCGCCACAAGCGTCACCCCCTTTCCATTTTATCCTATCATAAGAAAAAGATGGTGGCAACAAACCTCATGTTGTTAAGCGACCGTTCGCACGGTACATGCCGGAAGTTTGACGACAGTTTTGACGACAATCCCGATTGCTTTCAGTTGCTCTAGCCAGCATGTAAAAGACTAGAAACCCTTATATATCGCCGTTTTGACGACGTGGGTTTCTAGTCATTTCTGTTGTTTTCTCTCTCCCGTGTAATTCGAATCCCGTCGGAGGTGCCAAAAATGAGAACGCTGAGAAAACAGCGTTCTTTTTTGTATACAGAAAAACCACCGGCTGTTGCCGGTGGGATGATGGTTGTTTCATGATACCTTATTGCCAAACCGTCCATATCGCGCCGTCTGTCACGCAGGTGATCGTTCCTTTGGTCGTCAGCATCCATTTGACGCCCCGCTTTTCGCAGCTGCGAAGCACATCGTATATTTTCGCCTTAACGTTTGAAAAGGTGGAAAGCTCCGGCTGTACAACGTTATGGTATTCCAGCATGTATGTGGCCAGCCCATGGTGGGGCATCTTGAGGATATCCGCTTTGAGCTTGTCGCCGTACTCTTCGGCCAATCCGCGCTGGGCATTGTTTTCCGTATCCGCCGACAGCAGAATGGAACGGTCGCCGTACTGAACCTTTACGATCATCGAGCGGTTGTTTTCCCTTGCTCCCCCATACTGCCATTGCATGAAGGTGAGCGTTGCCCCGCCAAACTGCATGATGGTGTCGTTGGGCACCATCTCAAGCGGTATATTCTTTTCAGTAAGCAGTTTGGCCAGTTGTTTGGCCTCCGTGCCCTTGTAATCTTCATAGCGGTATGGCTGCATGAATAGGTCGCACGGCACTTCCTTCAATATTTTGAGATAGCCGCCGATGTGGTCATCATGCGGATGCGTGGCAAAGGCGTAGTCCAGCTTTTCGATGCCAAGATCGGAAAGATATTTGGTTACGCGTTCGTATGTTGCGGCGCGCCCGGAGTCAATCAGCATCGTTAGTTCGCCCATTCGAAGCAGGATACAGTCCGCTGCCTGCACGTTGATCAGATGAACTTCCAGCAGATCATCACGCCCAAGCGCCGGTCTTGCGTCGTCACTGCCCAAATAGGTGATGCAACCTTCCGCCAAACTCAGTCCCGGCAGCAAACAAACAAGCAGCAGCAACGCCAGCAAGGCGCAAATCCCCTTTTCACGGCGCAAAAGTAACCCCTCCCTTTGTGTATGCGAATAATGGCAGCAAAACCATCTATATCTATACGATCCAGAGAAAGGTTTTGTTTACATTTTTTGAAAGAAGGTCTGAAATGACATAAATTCTTTTTAAATTGTAAAAACCCTCTTGTTTTTTTTGGAGAAATGGACTAAGATGCAGGCATCAAGATTAACAAGGAGGATACATATGCGCAAATTCATATCCATGCTGCTGGCTGTGCTGATGGTGATGGGACTTTTCACCTTCGCAGCCGCGGAAGAGGCGCCTTTTGTGATCACTGTGGTCTGCCCGTTCTATGGTGAGGCCGAGCCTGTCGGCACCACCGGCGAAAAGACCAACCCCGTATTGCTGGCCATTGAGGAGCTGTGCAACGTCGACCTGCAGATCACCTGGGCCCCCCAGGGCGATTATGTGACCAAGTTTGCAACCGTTATGGCATCCAACCAGCAGCCGATGGTGCTGGTAGTGACCTCCGGCTGCACCACGAACGCCAACTACCTGGATATGTGCGCCGACGGCGCGTTCTGGGATCTGACCGACAAGATCCAGGGCAACGAGTTCTTCACCGCCGAACTGGCGACCCCCGCGTGCCTTGCGGTCAGCGCCGTGGGCGGCCGGAACTACCTGTTCCCGGCAAACGTTTCCTCCGCGCGCCTGGGCGTCCTCTACCGCCAGGATTGGCTTGATGCCCTGAACCTGGAAGCCCCCACGACCATCGAAACGTTCAAAGAGATGGTTCGCGCATTCACCGAGGATGACCCCGATGGCAACGGCCAGAAGGACACGATCGGCTTCGCGTACTGCGACGACGCGGATAAAGAGCTGACATACGCCGGCTTCAACACGCTGGCCGTGGTCATGGGCGCGCCCAACTATTGGGGCCTGGATGCCGATGGCAATGTCATGCCGTACTTCTTCTTTGATGAGTACATGGAGACACTTGACCTGTTCAAGTGGATGTACGACAACGGCTACATGAACCAGGACTTCGCCATCAACACCGACAAGCATGGCCCGCTGACGAACAATATCGCCGGCTCCATGATCACCACCGCCACCAACGCCCGTTATCCCGGCGGCAAGTATGACACGCTGCGCGAACTGGCGGCGGATGCTGTCGTCACCCCCCAGCAGATCATGTACAACGCGGCCGGCGAACCCATCATCAACAGCACGCTGTCGATGGGCGGCGTGGGCGGCATTCTGATCCCGAAACTGGCCGGCAAAGAGGAAGCGACGGTGGATAAGATTCTTGAGTTCATCAAGATGCTGAACGATGAGGGCGGCAAGTTCATCACCGTAGGCGTGGAAGATACCCATTACACCCAGGCCGCGGACGGCACCATCACCATCAGCGATGAACAGCGCGCACAGCTTGTGGCCGATGGCTCCAGCGAAGTGTTTGCCTCGATGTTCCCGCGCCGCGTGCTGTCCCTTGACTACGGCCAGGGCATGACGGATGTGCAGCGGATTACCGCCGTTTCCATTCAGTACGAACCGTACGTTGTCAGCGACATGTCCATCGGTTTCATGGATGATCAGTTCCGCAGCATGCAGACTGAAATTTCCACCACCATTTCCGATGCCCGCGTGAAGTACATCGTCGGCCAGATTGACGCCGCAGGCTTTGCCGCTGCGCGCGAAGAATGGCTGAAGGTTGGCGGGCAGTCGGTCATCGACAACGTCAACGCGAATTATCAGGCGAGCCTCGCTCAGTAAAAGGCCCTAGACATTTCAAACGCCAGGGGGCAAGCTCATCCCCCTGGCGTTTCCCTACTTGCAGAAAGGGTGATCCCCCGTGGTCAAGCAACCAGATATTTACCGGCCCAGAAGCAAAGCGAAGCTGGCACATACCTGGCGGCTGATTCTCAGGTATAAATGGCTGTATGTCATGCTGCTTCCCGGAATCCTGTACTATGTGTTCTTCAAGCTGGTTCCCACCTTCAATCTGCGCATTGTTTTCCAGCGCTATTCCCCAACGATTGAACTGAGCGGGGGAATGAGCCCGTGGTTAAACCCGTGGTATGAAAACTTCCGCGTGTTCTTTACGCACCGCGACTTTGGAATGCTGCTTTCCAATACCTTGATTCTTGCGCTATTGAATATCATCTTCTATTTCCCGTTCCCCATCATTATCGCGCTGCTGCTCAATGAAGTGCGCGCCTCCGGGATGAAGCGCGGTGTGCAGTCAGTGCTGTACTTGCCGCACTTCGTGTCGTGGACGGTGCTCGGCTCCATCATGCTGATGCTGCTGGGCCCTGCGCCAAATGGGCTCATCAACACGATGCTGGTGAGCGCGGGCAAAGCCACAATTCCCTTTATGGAAAGCGAAAAATGGTTCCGCCCGATATACATCATTGAGCTGATCTGGAAGGAAGCTGGCTGGGGCACGATCATCTACCTTGCGGCGCTTTCCGGTGTGGATGACCAGCTGTATGAGGCCGCGGTCATTGACGGTGCGGGGCGCTTCAAGCAACTGTGGCACATCACGCTGCCGTGCATCAAGTCAACCATCATCATTATGCTGATCCTGCGCATGGGCACGTTCCTGGAAAGCGGGTTTGATCAGATCTATCTGCTGCTCAACTCCCTGAACCGCAGCGTGGCGACCGTGTTTGACACCTATGTGTACGATATCGGTTTAAAGGGCATGTATAAACCTGCCCCCGGCATCAGTCAATATTCCTATTCTGCCGCGGTGGGCGTGTTCCGCTCCGTGGTCAGCCTGATTCTTGTGCTCGGCTCCAACTGGCTGGCGAAGCTTGCGGGAGAGGAGGGCGTATACTGATGGCGAACATGACCAGCAGAAACCAAAGCACGGCCGGCCGCACGTTTGACGTGTTCAACTACATTTTCCTGTGCGTGCTGGCACTGGTGATGCTTGTGCCGCTGGTGTATGTGCTGATCGGCTCCTTCTCTTCGTTGGGGCTTGTGCAAATGAAGTTCGGCTCGTTCAGCATCAACGCGTACAAGATGATCATTCTGTCAAAAAAGACGCTGACATCCATTTACAACAGCTTTGTGATCACCATCTTTGGCACGCTGATCAACATCATAATCACCGCGATGTCCGCGTATGTTCTGAGCAAAAAGGAGCTGCCCGGGCGCAAATGGATGATGCGCTGCGTGGTGTTTTTCATGCTGTTCAGCGCCGGACTGATCCCCGACTTTGTGGTGGTTGCCAACCAGTACCGGCTGATGGATACCTACTGGGCGATATGGCTTCCGGTGGCGATTTCATCTTCCAACCTGATCATCATGAAAAACTTTTTCCAGCAGCTGCCGGAAAGCATTGAGGAAAGCGCGCGCATCGACGGTTGCAACGAAGTGCAGTCCTTTGTGCGCATCATTCTGCCGATGTCAAAGGCATCCATTGCGACATTTGCGCTTTTCTATGCTGTTGGGCATTGGAATAACTACCAACGGGCGTTGATTTACCTCAACACCCCGGCGAAGTTCCCCATTCAGGTGTGGCTTAGGCAGATCGTTATCCTGTCGCAGGGTACGATGGCCGATGACGTGGCGGCAGAGGTTTCCGTATGGGCGCCGTCGGATGCGGTCAAGTATGCCACGATTGTTGTAGGGACGCTTCCGATTGTCTGCGTGTATCCCTTTTTGCAGAAGCATTTTGCCAAGGGCGTGCTGCTGGGGTCGGTTAAGGGGTAAGGCTCATCCGTAGAATATGACCATAGTGCGTTAGGGAAGCGTTAAATCTATACGCTTCCTTTCTATTTGCGTTAAAATCGCTGCCAACTCCCAGGCATTTTTTTGACCCTGTTTGATTATGCTGTACAAACTTGCGCGGGAGGTTATTTTGTGCGAAGAAAGATAGCGGTTTGCCTTTTGCTGATTCTGCTGCTTCCGGCGCTTGCGCTTGCGGAAACGCCGCTGCAGGATCCGCCGTTTGTGCTGGAAACCCCGTCCTACATCCTTATGGAGGCATCGACCGGACAGGCCATCTTCGAAAAAAACGCCGATGAGAAACGCCCTGTAGCCAGCGTGACGAAGCTGATGACCATCCTGCTGACGCTGGAAGCGCTGGATGCGGGCACGATCCATCTGAACGATCAGGTAACGGTATCCAAGGAGGCGGCCGGAATGGGAGGCAGTCAGGCGCTGCTGGATGCCGGCAGCGCGTACAAGCTGGAAGAACTGCTGAAATCCACAATCGTGGCCAGCGCCAATGATTCCGCTGTGGCGCTTGCGGAGCACATCGCCGGTACGGAGCAAAACTTTGCGGAAAGGATGAACGCCCGCGCCCGGGAACTGGGCATGACAAATACCGTATACCAGAATGTGACGGGCCTTCCCGCGCAAGGGCAGTATACCACGGCGCGCGATGTGGCAACCCTCTCGCGCGAAGTCGGAAAGCACCCGACATATTTCCAGTACAGCACCATCTGGATGGATACCATCCAGCACAAAGGCGGTCGCATTACTGAACTGACGAACACCAACCGCCTTGTCCGTTTCTATGAGGGCTGCGACGGGTTCAAAACAGGCTCCACGAACGAGGCACGCTATTGCATCTCCGCCACGGCGCAAAAGGATGGCATGCGCCTGATCGCTGTGGTGCTGGGTACCCCTGCCAGCCAAACCCGCTTCAACGAGGCGCGCAAAATTCTGGAGTACGGATTTGGTGCTTACCGTCTGTTCAACGTTTGCCAGGCGGGCGATAAGCTGAACATGCAGGTCGGGGTTACACGCGGCGGCACAGATTTGGTGGATGCGGCGGTCGGCGAAGCACTGACGCTGCTGGTAAAACGCGGGGAAGAAAGCGGCGTGACGCTGGAAGTGGCATTGCCGGAAAGCGTGCAGGCCCCCATCCAGCGCGGTGATGCGCTGGGAGAAATCCGCGTGCTCAAGGATGGGCAAAAGATCGCTACATTGCCAGCGGTTGCTGCAAGCGATGTGGGGCTGCCCGGATACTTGGAAGCGCTGCTAAGGCTTCTGGCAGGTTGGCGTTGACAGAATGCCAACGTCCATGCTATAATTCGTTAGTAAACTACTGGATTACTATGTTTACTGATGGAGGAAAGCAATGCAAATCCCAACACACTTGAAGCATAAGCCGGTGATTGTCGCGCCGGACTATGAGAACATTGATACGCCTGAAGGATATGACCCGGCGCAGGGACTGTCGCTGGGCCTTGCCCAATGGAATGACCGGGGCAGGGTGGATATTTCGGCAAAGATCTGGCGGTACACGGGGGAAAAGTGGTCGCGCCAAAGCGAGGAAATGCCGCTGCACCGCGTGCTGGATTTGGCGATTTTGATCGCAAAAAGCAAACAGTACATGATGGAAGCATACCGGCATCAGGGTCTGTATGACAAGGATCATCCCCAAATTGAGCGCGTGGGCCTGCAAGGGGATGCGATGACGATAGAGGTCTGCGTGGACAATGAGCGCATTGATGAGGATATTCAGCTGTTTGACCAGGCGATGCGCCGCCAGGATGAACGCCTAAGCGAAAGGCTGCGCGTGTTGTCCGCGACACTACGCGAAATGGGGTATTGACTTCCCCTTTGGGATGGTGCCGTTCAAGCGTCCGACTTCGGGCGCTTTTTCTGTTTGCGGCACATTGCGGCGCCTTCGCTGTTGTGGTACACTAAGCGGGATTTCACAGCAGGAGGCCCCTATGCAGCTGCTCTACGGCACGACCAACCCGGCAAAACTTGCGATGATGCGAAAGCGCTTATCTTCATTGCCCATAGAACTGATCGGTATTTCTGATCTTGATACCATTCCGCCGGACCCGGTGGAAGACGGCGATACCCCGCTTGAAAACGCGCGCATCAAAGCAACGCAGTACCGCGCCCATACAGGCCTAACCACGCTGGCGGCCGATTCCGGCCTCTATATTGACGGACTTCCGGTGGATCTCCAGCCCGGCGTGCATGTCAGAAGGCCGGGTGCGGAGCGTTTGGATGACGATGGGATGATTGCTTACTACGGCGCGCTGGCCGTGTCCCTTGGCGGGAAAATGACCGCGCGCTACCGCAACGCCGTATGCATCGCAGTTGCTGATGGACCGGTCGCAGAACGGTGTGATGACAGCGTTGCGTCTCAGCCGTTTATCATTACGGAAAAGCCGCACGCACGCAGGCGGCAGGGCTTTCCGCTGGATTCACTGTCCATCCATATTGAAACGGGGGAATACTACTACGATATGCAAGACTATCGCGCGGACAGCGAACTTGCGCAGGATGACGGCTTCTATCGCTTTGTGAAAGAGGCGCTTTCGCTATGACAACAACAATGATGACCTATGATGAGGCGCTTAACTTTATCCACGGCACATACGGCAAGGGCGCCAAGAATGGGCTGGCCAACATGCATGCGCTGCTGGGTCGCCTTGGCAACCCGCATCAGCTTTTCCCCTCCGTGCATGTCGCCGGCACAAACGGCAAGGGCTCGGTTTGCGCGTACATTCAGTCCGCGCTAAGGCTGGCGGGATACAAAACGGGGCTGTACACCTCACCCTTTTTGCAGCGCTATAATGAAAGAATGCGCATTGACGGCGAACCGATTCCGGATGGAACGCTTGCGCGTTACACGACTGAGGTTGCCGAGCAGGTTGAAGCGCTTCGCCGGGAAGGCATCCACCCAACGGAGTTTGAAATAGGCACAGCGGTGGCTTTCCTGTACTTTGCAAGGGAAAAGGTGGACATTGCGGTGATCGAGGTAGGCCTTGGCGGCCGCCTGGACCCAACAAATGTGATTACGCCCAAGGTGTGCGCCATTGCGTCCATCGGTTTTGACCATATGCGCGTGCTGGGGGATACGCTGCCCGCCATTGCCCTGGAGAAGGCTGGGATAGCGAAACCGGGTGTGCCGCTGGTTTTGTCCGCGCAGGTGGAAGGGGAAGCGCGGGAAACCATTGCGCGGCGCTGTGCAGAGATAAACGCACCGCTAATTATTTCCAGACCGACCGACGGTCTGGAAATTGGATTGCCGGGCGCGCATCAAACGTATAACGCGGGAACGGCCGTCGGCGTGCTGGAGATGCTGAATAGAGATGGATTTGTGATTACGCCGCGGCAAATCGGGGAAGGTCTGCGCAAAACCCGCTGGCCGGGTCGTTTGGAGTGGATACCTAGCACACCGCCCCTGCTGATGGATGGTGCGCACAATCCGCAGGGCGTGCGCGCGCTTGCAGAGTACATTGCCACGCTGCCTCGCGCAAAAACTGTGTTGCTGACGGGCATTATGCAGGATAAGGCATGGCGAGAGATGGCTGGGGTGTTCGCAGGTTTTATCGATGCGGCCGTCACCGTTGCGCCTGACAATCACCGCGCCCTTGCCCCGGAAGCCCTGCGGGATATGTTCCGTGAACATGGAATCCCAGCCGAATCGGCGGCTTCTCTGGAAGAGGGCTTGCGTAGGGCCACCGAACTGGCCGGCCCGGAAGGCCGTGTCATTGCGGCGGGTTCGCTGTACTTGGTGGGCGCACTGCGCACATTGGTGGTGGGGGAATCCCAGGGAACACCTGGATCATTGCCACTATAATGGCATGCACGGATGGTAATGGAGGGCTTATGTTTCATCATGTGCCGGTACTGCTGACAGAGGTGCTTGACAGCCTGGATGTACGCCCGAATGGCGTTTATGTGGATGGCACGCTGGGCGGCGGCGGGCATACGGAGGCGATCCTTGCGCGCGGCGGTGCTATTTTCGGCATAGACCGGGATGAGGATGCCCTTGCCGCCGCGACGGCGCGACTGGCTGCATTCCCAGCATTTCAGGCGGTTCATGGCAATTTTCATGATATGCGCGCGCTCCTTGCTGCCAGGCATGTTGATGCCGTGGACGGCGTGCTGCTGGACCTTGGCGTGTCGTCATATCAGCTTGATACCGCCGAGCGAGGGTTTTCCTACCATGCGGATGCTCCGCTGGATATGCGCATGGACCGTACACAGCCGTTTACCGCAGCAGACCTCGTCAACACCTGGCCCGAAAAGGAAATTGCCCGCGTATTGCATGAATACGGCGAGGAAAGCTGGGCCGCGCGCATTGCCGCGATCATCGTTGAGCACAGGGAAAAGGCGCCGCTGCAAACTACCGGCGATCTGGTACGCGCGGTGGATGCCGCTATTCCGCGCAAGGTGCGTGACCGCGACAGCGGCCATTCCGCGCAGACAACATTTCAGGCGCTGCGCATTGCGGTCAACGATGAGTTGGCGCCGCTGGAAGCCGCGCTGCAGGATACAGTAACGCTGCTGAAACCCGGCGGCAGGCTTGCGGTGATTACGTTTCATTCGTTGGAAGACCGCATTGTCAAGCAAACCATGCGCCGCATGGAGAACCCCTGTACCTGCCCACCAGGCATACCAATATGCATTTGCGGAAACAGACCGACGGTCCGTCTGCTTCCGCGCAGTGGAATCAAGCCCACCCAGACTGAGTTGCAGCAAAACCCCAGAGCACGCAGTTCAAGGCTTCGGGTGGCAGAGAAGTTAGATAATCATTGATCTGTTTGCGCAGTATGATTTGCCAACATTTCGAAATCACGGAGGAATCATGCCCATACTTTACGTTGTAGCGACCCCGATCGGTAATTTATCCGACGCATCGGAAAGAATGCTGGAAACCCTCCGCGCGGCGGACTTGATCGCGGCGGAGGATACGCGCGTTACGGGAAATCTGTGCCGTCACTTTGGCATTTCCAGGCCGATGACTTCGCTGCACAGGCATAATGAAACAGAAAAGACCGACGGTCTGGTTTCAAGAATGGTTGCGGAAAACCTGACCGTGGCGCTTGTGACGGATGCGGGTACGCCGACGATTTCCGATCCCGGCTTTCTTCTTGTACGCGCGGCTACGGAGGCCGGAATCGAGGTACTTGCGATTCCAGGCCCTACGGCGCTTGCGGCGGCAATCTCCGTCAGCGGGTTTGACGCGCGCGAGTTTGCTTTCTACGGCTTTT
>JAVBPC010000071.1:0-30005 GCA_031549905.1 Eubacteriales bacterium | reverse complement strand
TCGCCGGCGCTACGTCTTCCGTGTATAGGCTCAGCGTGCCGCCCGCTGCCGGTGACGCTTCATATGTGATCGTCACGTCCGCGTCTTCTTCAAAGTGCGCCGTAAACACGATATCGCACGACACCTTCAAAGCAGCAATGGCTTCTAGATTCGCATAGTTGTTAGGCGTAGATGCATCATCTACCCAACCCACGAAATGATAACCGGCAAGCGCCGCCGGCGGCTTTGTGGGCGTAGGCATACCGTCATTCTTTTTGGCCGTGAACGCCGTAGTAACACTCGCTTCAAACTGCCCGCCATGTTCCGTCCTAAACACCACAGTGTAGGTGTTAATCCAGCAACCGTACAGGGTAACATCCCCTGTCACCACAAAGCCTGTTTCACCAAGCTCATGTCCGACTCCATTTTCATCAGATTGTGTGTTCCATCCAGTTAGCGTTGCACCCGACTGCCTAAAGATCTCACCCAGAAGCGTTATGGTGTTGCTAGCCTTGGGAACACGAATCGCCTTTTCAACAAGGCTTCCTTTGAAGTTCTCCACATAGGTAACCGTCCAGAATCCGCCACTTGGCACATATTGAGCTGTCAGCACCACAGATCCGTTCATGGTGATGAGACTGCCGGGATAATAGAGATTACCCGCCGGGTCTTTCCACGCATAAAAAACCTCATTATTAGGCCCAGTAAGCGCAGAGCCGTCTTCAACCCTCGCATTGGTGCCTAATCTGTAGGTGTTGCTATCCGTTGGCACAGCACCGGTGCCAACGCCCTTATCATATGTTACAGTAAATCCATCCGTCCGCCACTGAGCATACAAATCAAAATTCTGAGTGATTGGTCTATCAAACGAGAAGGGCACCATAGCTCCATTCTCGACAAACCAACCAATGAACTCACCCAGACCATCAACGATTTGACCCGCACGGTAATGCCCACTAGCGTATGCGCCATTGGCGACGCCCTCAGTATGAACCGGTTCCGCATCACCAAAAAGGTTATAGTAACTCACTATATTTTGGGTGGATTCCCACTTCGCGTATACGGTCATGGGGCCGTTTGGCATAGTGATGCCGAAGTCAAAGGGTTCATTATAGCTCGCGTCTCTGTACCATCCCGCAAACCTATACCCCTCGCGTGTGGGAACCCCTGAAGGCTCCTTATCGGCAAGAGACTGCTGGTACATGAGTGTTGCGTCAACAGGCTTATTTCCGACGGCATCCGAACCTGCCATCATGTTAAAAGTAAGCTTGTGCGTGCTGCGGTCATAGAAAAAGCATCTGCACTCAGTTCTATTCCCGCTCGATGAAGTATAAAATATTCCGCTATTCCAGTAGTAAGTCCGATAATCATTGCTCACTCTGGAAAGGCCATTAATACTCTTCGCGCTAAGGTCTGAAACGTGCGTTTGATTGTATTCGGGCATCAAAACATATGTTTTACCGTCTCGCACAATAGTATTTGCAGTCGGGTTCTGCCCCGGTAAAACTTGCACTAGGTAACGATAATTGTAGGCAGTGGTATCGTTGCTCCAATTTGCCGTCAAAGTATAGCTTTGCTGTTGTCCATCCTCCGAAAGCATACCTTCATCGACGATGTTGCGGCGGCTTGCGATACCGGCGGTGTCTTTCCATCTCATTCCGCTGCCGCGTGCCCAAGACGTGAGCGTGTGGGAAAAAGCAGCAAAATCCACCCCAAATACGGGGAATATCCCAGAAATATCCATCTCATACTTAACTTGGAGCGAAAATTTTGTATTGTTGTTCCCTGTATATGTTGTGCCACCAATGGTCATGGTACGGTTACTATTGTTTCCCAAATCAAACATGTAAGTATACACTTTGCGCGTAGCATACAGGTTCACCACTGTCAGTCCATTGCCCAGAATTTCATTTTGAATCGCACCCTGGAACTGAGCATACTTCAGCAGGTTGTGCGATCCCGTAAAAAGCTCTTTTATTTCTGCGGTCTCGCCGTTCACATTTGTCATATCGCCCGCCTTGCCCCTAAGCGTGACGGAATGGACATAGTTATAGCCTGTTGTTCCATTGGCTGCAAAATTCGGAAAATCCGTTGCGGAATAGATCGGCTTTTCCATCCATATCGCAACCGTGTAATCTACGTCTTTGGCCTGCCATACGGCATAAAGAGTGGTATTTTTCTCTACTGGCGCACTAAAATTGTATGCAGTGCCCCCACCAGCCTCCTCAGACCAGTGCAGGAACGAATAGCCGGGCCGCGTAGGATCAGCCGGTTTTGCAACAGGCGTGCCTCCGGCAATCCACTGCAAAGAATTCTCAACCTGTGTACCGGCAGAAATAAAGATAACATAGTATTGGTTGCTAAATACAGGCACAAGCGTCAAATCCTGGCTTATTTTTGTGCCAAACGTAAACCTTGCCTGCGACCCTTCTATCGCCCAGTAAACCAAGTATTGCCCTTCCGGCGCGGTGGCAGCGGCAGCGCTTTCTACATCAGTCGGTGGCGCCAGAATTGGGCTTCCCGCCGGCAGTTCTTCCGTGTGTACAACTTTGCCATCTCCATCTTTGAACGCAAGTAAGTATTGACTGCTGAACTGAGCAGTCAACACAATCGATTCCGTAACCAGCGTGTTAAAGTCAAAGGGGGCTTCGGCGCCTTCCAGGAACCACCCACGGAAAGATACCATGCCCTCAGGATAAGCCTCTTTAGGCAATGATAAATAGCTGCAAGTATATCCGTCTAGGCCCTCAGGGGCAAGGAGCAGGCCAGACTCCACGGTGTATTCTTCATATTCTATACTGTCTACAACAAACGTAACTGTAGGTGGCGGATTATCTTCCCCGCCTTCGCCGCCCAAGCCATCTCCACCAACCAGTTGCGCATTCCCCAACGGATCTATGGTACCTTTGATAACGACTACAGGTTCCGCCAATCCGGTCGGCACGATCATCTGTGCCAACATCAGCACAACCAATGCTAATGCGGACGCTTTCTTTCCCAGTCCTTTCACGGGGATACCCTCCTCATTGCTCCATTTTGATCAAGCGCGACCGCTTGGAAAAGGTAAAAGAGGCAACCGGCCATAACCGGCTGCCTATACAATCTGCTTCTTACAGCACGACTGTTTCCCCGCTCGATTCAAGATCGCTCGCGACCGAATGGATGGCAATTTCAATTTCAAATATCCAATCGATGTTTTCTTCCATTAGCGTGTAGCTGTACATCAGCCCTCCATCGCTTTCGGCTACATGCCACTCCGCGCCGTCAAAATATCGCCAAGTAACGGTGTATCCCAATCCCTCCAGACCAGTGGCCTGCGCTGTAAGTGTAATGGTATCTCCATATTGGACAAACTCGCCCACATTGCTAACAACAGTCACCGAAAGTTGCGGTCCCGCCAATGGCACAGCTTCCGGTTCGATCAGAATGACCTCAGATTCGCCACATTCGTCATCGTCAACGATAATGAGATCAACACCATCCACCGTAGTACCCGTTTTTCCCTCTTCGCCACCATTCAACCCTGCGCCATCGCCCAAATCGCCTTCCAGACCGTCGGTCTGTTCTTTCGGCATTTCAGGCACAAAATGCGCCTTCAGCGTAATGTTGGCAGTCGGCGCGCCGCCGAACACAAACTCAACCACTTCCCCAGCCGCATCATACCAGAAAGCAAAAGCGTATCCTTCCATCACCGGCATGATTTCCGGTTTCTCAATCGTCTGTGTGTCCAGCACTTTCGCCGTGAACACCTGCTCGCTCTCACCATCAAAGTAGCTGTATTCGATGACGTACTCCACCGGCGGCAGATTTAAAGAATCGGTGCTATTCGAAGCGGGTGGCGGCGTCTCCTGGGTCTCACCATTGCCCGATGTAGGGGCCTGTGTTCCCTGGGCCTCGCCATTGCCCGGTGTGGGCGGCTGCGTACCCTGAGCTTCACCATTGCCCGATGTAGGTGCCTGTGTCCCCTGAGCTTCGCCATTGCCCGGCGTAGGCGATTGTGTCCCCTGGGCTTCGCTATTGCCCGGCGCGGGTGTTTCTTGCGTCGGCGGAGGGATCATATTCGTTACGCCCGGGTCCGTCGGCGGCTCACCTTCATTATTATTGGCAGGGCCCCCGGCAACGTCCGAGATATCCGCGGGAGGATTCTGAGGATCCCCTTCGCCCTCCGCAAATCCCAGCATGCCGCCTGTCATCACCATCATCATCATGGCAACCAAGATCGTCAGGGCCGTCAACTTCTTCCAATACGTTTTCATGATTCAGGCTCCCTTCCTGTCTATTTCGGTTTGTTCTACACCTCAGAAGTTTTCAGTCTTTACATCAACATCAATCATCTTATGCCGTACATTGCATTCATACATTTCAACATCTCATCCGAGGAGGGAATCTGCACTCTTACATGCATTTCTTCCCAGGACATTCGCTTTACCGACTGTGCTTGGAGGAAACATTTTCCAACACACAACTTCCATCTTTTTCCCGCTGCTTTCATGGAGTCATCGACTTATCGACTACAAGCAGCCCCAGTCTTTCCGTTTTATGTAAAACCCAGCCAAGGAGCATCGGGTTTACCAAAGCATCTTTTCCCCTTTGTCAAAACAATAACATGCTTTAGCAAAAATACCCCCGGCTGACAGCTTATGGTAGCATTATAGCACGGCCCGATTACACCAGCAGTTACATGAAAAGGCAACAAAAAGTTTTTCCGGCTGTTTTGTGGCCAATGTTGACGCTTCCCACAAATATGCAGCTTTCCAGCGAGGAAAAGCACTGATCACTGCAAGATTTCAGGTTCACAAAAATGTAAAAATACCGGAAATTTTATGGTTTTGTCACGGAAAATAGTGGTTTTTCTTGCCTATAGTGGAGAAACTCTCAACAAATATTTTGAAAGGGTGCACATTCTGCGGGAGAAGAACATTTTATCGCAAAATGCGTAAATTTTCAGGCTGCATGCATCTTATTATTAGCATAGGTTTCAACAAGACTTAACCCTGTAAATTACCTGCGTAATGAAAATGAAAGGACCTGCCCGCTGCAAGATACCACCAGTTTTACCATACCCGAGACGACCCGAATCAAAAGAACAAAAGGTAACATATCTTCACCATTAGTTGCAGCAGTCTCGGGAACGTCTAACCCAGAAACGTTGGTGGTGATATGAAAATAACCAAATGCTTGTTGTGCAGAAAACGGAAACATGGTAGCACTGCATTATGTCTTTACGGTCAACGGATGGCAGAAATGTGGACGCCAAGCCCATGCGGCAAATCCGCAGTTACTTCAGCGCGGTTTTCAGGAAAAAACACGGTGATCCCTCGCTTCCACCGCAACAACCCCTTTTACCCCAGCGTCTCGCAAAGCATGATCAGCGCGTCTTCCTTGTTATCATCATAATACCGCTTGCGGTACCCCACATCGGTAAAGCCAACCTTGTGATACAGTGCCTGCGCCACCGCATTGGAGCGCCGCACTTCCAGCGTCATCCACGTCATCCCGTTTTCAGCGGATTGACGCATCAGCGCGCGGGTAATCCCCTCGCCATAGCCACTGCCGCGAAAGTCCGGGTGCACCGCAATGTTCGTCACATGCGCCTCATCCAGGATGAACCACACCCCGCCGTAAGCCACAACGGTACCGTCCGCCTCCAGCACCAGGTAGCGGGCGCATTTGTTCTCCGTGATCTCATGAATGAAAGACTCCCTGGACCACGGCACGGAAAAGCAACCCTTCTCAATCTCCAGCACCCTATCCACATCGGGTAATTGCATAAGACGAATCGCGGTTTCAGGCATGCGCGGCAGCCTCCTTCGCCGCGCGCTCGCGTTCCGCCTGCGGCGCGCGCAGGTAATACGGCAGCAGTGTGCGCCAATCCCCCGCCTCGCTTAGCCTTTCCAGCGCGATGGCAGCGACCTGCGCTGCGTCTAGCGGCGCGTATTCCGGCGGAATGACCGCGCGGTCATGAAGTGTGGCCATGAGCGCCTCAGCATTTGCCGCCGCACCGTCGCCGGTAAAGCACAACGGTTCCTTTTCAGGCAGCAACGCCAGGAACTCGTGAAGTCGCATCGCCGCATCCGGCAGCATACGCGCGCCGTTTTGGAACGCGGCGCAGTACACTTGCCCCGCGCGGGCATCCTGCAAAGGGCACACAACACCGGGAAAAAGCCGCGCGGGCCTTGCCAGCGCCTCCAGCGCGTTCACGCCGATGCACGGCCTGTCTGTGGCGTGCGCCAGCGCCTTTGCCGTCGCCACGCCGATGCGCACGCCTGTAAACGACCCCGGCCCCCGCGTCACCGCAAAACAGTCCACTTCGACCGGGACAACGCCTGCCGTGCGCAGCGCCTCATCAATCAGTGGCATCAGCTTTTCCGAATGCGTACGCCCTGTCTGCAGCGTACACTGGTAAACAAGCCGTCCGCCGCGCGTCAGTGCCACGCCAAGCGACGGCCCCACCGTATCCATGGCCAAAATCGTCGTCATGCTGTCCCTCCTTGGGGAAACCCTCCGCGTGGGGTCATCGTCAGCACGCGCTCACCATCCCCCGCGCCGTAATCGATTTTCACTTCCAAATGCCGCGCGGGCAACGCATCCCGGCATGCTTCCGGCCATTCGATCAACGCCACAGCGTCCCCGCCGATGTACTCCAGCAGCCCGGCCGCCTCCAGCTCATCCGAACCGGACAGACGGTACAGGTCAAAGTGGTGCAGCGGCAAGCGGCCCAGATACGCATGCATCAGCGTGAACGTGGGGCTTGGCACCGGCCCTTCAATCTTAAGGCCGCGCGCAACGCCCCGCGCAAACGCCGTTTTGCCCGCGCCAAGATCGCCGATGAGAAAGACCACGTCGCCCGGGGATAGCTTCTCCCCGAGCGCGCGGCCCATCTCCATCGTTTGTTCCACATTGGTTGAAAGCAAACGCTATCCTTTCAGCCCTCTTTTTAGAAAGGGCGCAAGCGGTCTGTAAAGGAAAAACGTCGCCACGCTGACCGCCGCGCCCTTCACCAGGTTAAACGGCGCAGTCGCCACCCACAGGAAACCGGGGTGACTTTCCATGTACGCGGCGAACCCATCGCCCAAATAAAAGGGCAACAGAATAAACCGGTTGGCCAGCACGCCGACAATGATCATCATGACGGTGCCGATCCCCATGCCGATCAGCGCGCCGTTTCTGGTGCGCATGCGCCCGTACACCAGCGTTGCGGGCATCAGCATTGATACGCCCGCCAGCACGTCCGCGATCTCGCCTATGCCGGCGGATGTGGTGATCAGCAGCTTGAACAGGTTCTTGATCACCAGCACGGCAAACCCCGGCCAGAAGCCGAGCGCGTACCCGGTCATCAGGATCGGCACATACGAAAAATCCAGCTTGTAAAATTCCGTAAATAGCGGGATTTCGGGAAAGTACGACAACAGCGCCGCAAGCGCCCCCATCATGCCAATCCGGGTAACACGCCCTGTGTCCATTCTACCATGAGCGACCATAGCAAATCCCCTTTCTTTCCGCAAATCGACCCCTGATTCCGCAAGAAGATCAGGGGTCGCGAACTTCTTTCATCCAGACTTAGCCTGCCCATATGGGGCCTGCCTTACTGTCGGTTTCGGAGTTTCACCGAATCGTGTCTTTAGTAACCGCTGATTTATTCGTTTGGTGGGTGGCGAGGCGTATTTTCATCAGATGCGGCTTGCAAAATACGAAGGCGTAGCAGCGCTACGTCAAGGGTTTTGCAGGCCGCAGATGACGGAAAGGCGTTCGCCAGACGCCGTGCGAATAGATCAGTGGTTACTTTAGACTCGCGGACTGTACCGCCGGTCGGGAATTGCACCCTGCCCTGAAGATCCTTTGCGCGGGATCACTATGCGTTTTTCGGCAACGGTAGGGATTTCTAACGAAATCCCCGTATGGCGCGATATCTGCGAATTCGCACCGCCGTGAGTATAGCGCGATTTTGCCCATTTGTAAAGGGCGCACCGCGCATACGCATCACTTCTCCGCCACCAGTTCCCCATTCACAAACACCTGCCGCGCGCTGACCCTGGCATCCAGCGGATGCCCGTCGTAAATCGCGAAATCGGCGTCCTTGCCCGCTTCCAGCGACCCCAGGCGGTCCTCCATGCCAATGGCCCACGCGCCGTTCAGCGTGATGGACTTGAGTGCCTCCCGCTCGGGCAGCCCTTCCCGCACCGCCAGCGCGGCGGACAGCGCCAGGTACTGCAGCGGAATCACGGGATGGTCCGTCATCATCGCGAAGCGGACGCCCGCCTTGTACAGCACCGCGGGCGCGCGGAAGGTAAGGTTGCGCAGTTCGATTTTGCTGCGCTCGGACAGCAGGGGGCCTATGATGATCGGGATGTTCGCGCGGCGCAGCTCATCGGCGATCAGATATCCTTCCGTGCAGTGCTCGATTGACATGTCAAGGCCGAACTCATCCCGCAAACGAATCGCCGTCAGGATGTCATCCGCCCGGTGCGCATGCGATTTTACGCGGATTTTCCCCGTTGCGGCCAGCGCCAGCATCTCCTTGGCAAGGTTCCGTTCCGGGCGCTTGGAGGCATCCTCTTCCGCCATCTTGCCGGCATAGTTCAGTCCGTCAATCATCGCCTGCCGGAAGATCGCGGCGGTCGCCATGCGGGTCATCGGCGTCTTTTTTTGGTTGCCGTAGCAGTTCTTCGGGTTCTCGCCGAAAGCCGTTTTGAGCGCCAGCGGTTCTTTAAGCATCCGCACATCGATCGGACCCGGCGTGGTCTTCATCGCCACAAACTGACCGCCCACCACGTTCGCGGAACCCGGGCCGGTGGCGACGGTCGTCACGCCGGCTTCGAGCGCCTCTTTCCAGTTGGGATCAAACGGGTTCAGGCCATCAATGGAGCGCATCTGCGGCGTCACAGGGTCGGTGATCTCGTTGCCGTCCGCGCCCTCGTCTCTCATGCCGTCTTCCCACATGCCGATGTGGCAGTGCGCATCAACGATGCCTGGCATCAGGTACAGTCCGCCGACATCGATGACCTGTGCGCCGGCGGCAGACAGGCCAGTGCCTACGGCCTTGACCTTGCCGTTTTCAACCAGCAGATCGCCGCCATCCAGGTAATCCTTGTCGCCCATGGTGATTAATTTCGCATTTTTGACTAACAGCATGATGTTCCAAATCTCCTTCATATTGTTATGATTTTATTTTCACTTCGTATGCACCCACGGTGCGTACGCGCAGCGGCTTGCACGCCCCCACCCCGAATACCGCATCCATTTTCGCACGGTACGCGGGCAGCAAATCCATCGGAATAAACGCCAGGATCGTTCCGGCAAACCCACCCCCGTGCACGCGCCACGCGCCGCGCCCTTCCAGCATTCGGCGGGAAAGCTCCAGCGCCAGCGTCAGCGGCTGATGCTCCGGATGCGCCCACAGGTTCTGCAAAAGCCGCTCGGAACTTGCGCCCGATGCCAGCACCAGCCGCAGAAAACCATCCAAATCGCCCGCGCGAAGCGCCTCCGCCTGCAGCGGCACGCGTGCGTTTTCATCGAAGAAATGGTACGCGCGCAGCAGCGCCCTGTCGGATACCTTCCCGCGCAGCTTGGGCAGCGCATCTTCAAACGCCGCAGGGTCCACGCGGGATAGCTTTTCTTCGCCAAAATATTGCGCCACCTGCTCCATTTCCCAGCGGATGGCTGCGTATGCATCGGTCAAATCGTCATGGCTGCCGCCAGTGTTGACCACAGCCATCGCGTATCTGCGCGAGGCAAAGTCAAACTGCAATGGCGTGACCTGCGGCGTTTCCCCACCAAAGTCAATGGCAACCAGACCGCCCACGGAGCTTGCCATCTGATCCATCAGCCCGCTGGGCTTGCCGAAATAGACGTTTTCCGCGTATTGCGCCATTTCGGCGCGCTGGATCGGGGACATCTTGCCTTCGTTATATAGCCCGTCCAGGATTGTCAGGATCAGCACCTCAAACGCCGCCGACGAGCTGAGCCCCGACCCCACCAGCACGCTGCTGGTCACCGCCGCGTCAAACCCACCGATCTTGTATCCCCGCGCAGCCATTCGGGCCGCACAGCCGCGCACCACCGCAGCGGTTGTGTTCTTCTCCCCATCCTTTGGGGAAAGATCGCCCAAATCCAACGTTAGCGGCGCAAAGCCTTCGCTGTGGATGCACACCCGCATATCCTCCGCCGGAGCGACCGCCGCGATTGAATCCAACTGTATCGCCGCCGCCAGCACACGGCCCAGTTGGTGATCCGTATGGTTGCCGCCGATTTCCGCACGTCCAGAGGCGGAAAAAAAGCGAACCGACTGCCGGTCTGGAAACAATGTGTGGAAACGCTCGGCAAGCGCATCGTACAACGCGGTCTGTTCCGACAAAGTCTCTTCATCCGTACCATAGAGCAGCGCCAACGTATCCCGGTCAAAAGTCATGTTCTTCCTTCTTTCAAGCAAGTTTATGGAATGCGGCAACTGCCGCGCGCAAATACCACCGCATCACCTGCCACATAGACTTCCCCATCCTCTACCCATGCCGTCAGCAGGCCGGGCCGGTGGGCATACTGGCCCTGTGAAATGCGCAGGCGCTGCCCCTGTGCCGCGCGACCGTGCCTGACAAAGTACGCGGCAAGCGGCCCCGCGGCGCTGCCTGTCGCGGAATCCTCGATGAGACCAAGGTTGTCCCATGTGCGCGCTTCCAGCGTTTCCGGGTCAAACAGGTATGTGTAGGCCGCGCCGTATGCCGCAATGGTTTGCTCCAGGTCGGGCACGGTGATCCGGGCGCGGGCCAGACAGCCCCGCACCGGAATCAGCACATACGGCAGGCCGGTGGTCACTATCTCCATTGGCAGTGAGGCGTCCAAATCCTCCGGAAAAAGGTTGTGCGCGCGGGCAAGCGCGTCCCGCTTTTCTCCGGTGATTTCGCCCAGGAATGACGCCGCCCCCTGCCGCATCGTCACACAGAACCCGTGCGGGCGGCGCTCAGAAACAACCGGTACCGTCTTTTCGGAAAGACGCACCTCGATCGAAAGCGTGTCCCCCGAATCTCCTTCATGCAGCGCCGCAACGCCGCCCAGCACGGGATGCCCCGCAAACGGCAACTCGCCATCCATCGTGAAAACACGCGCACAAACAGAATCTCCCGTCCATTCCGAAAGAAAGATGGTTTCGAACTGCTTGAACTCGCGCGTGATATCCAACATCTGTGCTGACGAAAGCAGCTCATCCAGAAAACAGACCGCCAGTCCGTTTCCTTTCAGCGGCACATCCGCAAACACATCCATGTGCAGGTACGGTATCGTGCGCATCAGCGCTGCACCCGGCCTGAAACGCTGCCGCCCATCAGCTTCCTGACCTCATCGGCCGTCACGCGGTTGAAGTCCCCCTCAATCGTGTGTTTCAGTGCTGACGCCGCGGCCGCGAAGTTAATCGCCTCTTCATCCGAATACCCATTCCGCATCGCGTAAATCAGCCCCGCGCCGAACGAATCGCCGCCGCCGACCCTGTCCACAATGCGGATGGAATACTTGCGAGAACGCACCGCCGTATCCGCCTTCGCGTCGTACAGCAAGCCCGACCAGTCGTTATCGTTTGCGGAAAAGCTTTCGCGCAGCGTGAACGCGACCTTTGCCACGCCGAATGTCTGTGCCAGCTTTCTGGCCAGGTTCCGGTATCCTTCTTCGCTCAGGCTGCCGCCCTCAATGTCCGCGCCCTCCGCGCCGATGCCGAATACATCCTGGCTGTCCTCTTCATTGGCGATCATGACATCAACGTACCGCATCAGTTCCGTCATCGTTCGCTTCGCCTCATCACGGCTCCACAGATTCTTGCGGTAGTTCAGGTCACAGCTGACGGTCAGCCCCATCTCTTTGGCGGTCTTGCACGCTGCAAGCGTCTCTGCCGCCGTCTCCTTGGATAGCGCCGGGGTGATGCCCGTCCAGTGGAACCAATCCGCGCCGTCAAAAACCGACCGCCAGTCTATATCGCCCGGGTGTACGGTGGCGATGCTGGCGTACTTTCTATCGTATACCACCTTGGAGGGCCGCATTGACGCACCCTTTTCCAGGAAGTAGATGCCCAGCCTGTCCCCGCCGCGCGCCACATGCGACACATCCACACCAAAACCGCGCAGCTGGGCAAGGCACGCGTCGGCCAGATCATTCTTCGGCACGCGCGTAACATACGATACCGTTTGGTCAAAATTGGCCAGCGAAACGGACACATTCGCCTCCGCGCCGCCGAATGTCATCTCCAACGTATCCGTCTGGGCAAAGCGCAAATATCCCGGCGGTACCAGGCGCATCATTATCTCTCCAAAGCATACAACTTTTGCCATATTTCTACCCCTTCGCACGTCTATTTCAAGTGTGGATAAGTATACCACAGCGCGCCCCCCGTTTCAAACCTTCCATTATTATCCAGGCACCGCAAGGCCCGCGCAGGTTGACTTCGCCCGCTATTCCCTATATAATTCCAATTGAAAGCGTATATTTTGTCGAATAACAGCCTTCCAAATATCATCGCGAATTTGAAGGAGAAATGCAATGCCCAACCACCTTACCCGCAACTTGGCCCGCTATGCGCTGCTAGTATGCGCATGTTTATGCCTTACCGCGTGCGCCGTGGTGCCGCCCAAGCAGAACGGCGCGCCGCCGCCCACCGATGGGGCGACCATCACATCCGAAATTACCCCGCCCACGGATACCCCGCCGGAAGCGACAGGGCAACCCCCCAGCGGAACCGTTCACCCTGACACATCCGTATCTTCCCCGCAGGCACAGGGACCGTCCGCCGATATCACGCGCGTGGAAGTGTTCCTTTCCGGCATGTTTTCCATGATGGGCTTTGCCGATGCCCCCCAATCCACCGTGTACGAAAACACGCTTTCCGCGCTGCCCGCGTGCGTCAGCCTTTGCTGGCCGCAGGCCACATCCACCTATTACCGTTACGGCGCGGACATTGACAAGGCGCAAATGGGCTTTTCAAAGGAACAGCTGCTGCTGCATGCCGGGGAGCCTTACTTCTATTTAGATCAGCCGCTGCTTTCACTGCCTGCGCGCGTAAAGCCGCAGACCCTGCCCCTCATCGCGGAAGCGCAAAAGATGAACGAACCCATGCAAAGCTTTTATCAGGCGCTTGGCTTTTCCGCGCCGGCCGCAAAGAGCAGCCTTTCCGGCACGCCGGTAGCCGTTTCCGCAAGCGATCCTTCTGCGCTGACCATCATCGTTACCGACCTGCACGAGCTGCGCATGGATGACGGCGAGCTGCTGTCCGCGCTGAACGACAAGTGCCTCAAGGCCGGCCGTTCCATCGGTGTGGCCGCGATCATGAGCGAGTTTGCCGGCCTGATCCCGGGCCTTGGCGCGAACAACACCACATTTGCCTGGGGTGCGCCGCCGACCGGCACGCTTGATTTTATGCTGGATTATGATGAATACAAGGTTGGCGTGTCCGTTGATCCGCAAACGCGCGAAACGGCCCCCCGCCCCTTCTATGTGCTGGTTATCGGCGAACAGTCGGCGGTGAACAGCTACCTGTCGGCGCTGGGCGAAAGGCTGAAGCGGGAATTTTCAGGCAACGCCGTGTTCCAGTTTGAAACCGCCGTGTATGGCAGCGGCTATGTGCCCGCCGGATACCAGATGGGTGGCAACATGCGCTACATCGCGGGCCAGGGCGTGACCGCGCTGGCCGACGCGGCGGCCCCCGGCGGCGTCAGCCTGATAGAGCTGAAAGCGTCTCAGGAGGCGCGCTATCTGGAATGGGATCTTGATTACAAAATCCACACCGCCGACCCGCGCGGCCTCTCCCTTGCGGAATCCGACTTCACCTTCATCGCCTCCGCGCTGACCGGCACAGAGGAAAAGGTGCTGCCCAACCTCACCTGGAAGATCCTTTCCGCAAGCGGGGACACCGTCAAACTGCGGCTTCGCCTGGACCTGCCGGAGGGCATCCTTCCCGCAGGACAATACACGCTGGAGCTGCTTGGCAGCCTGACCGCGCCGCAAGACCTGCCCGGTTCCAGCTGGCTGTCTCAGTTCGGGTACGATGCGGACGGCGCAGCCATCTTCCAGATGGAGCAGAACCTGCAGCCGTTTGACGGCAGCAAAACGCTGTTCCTCTCCCGGCTGATCGATACGCTGGGCAAAGCCAACCTAGGCCGCCTGGGCGTGGCGCCGCTGGGCAGCGTGCGGATCACCCTGACGGTCTACGCGTAACGCGGGAGGAGAGAGCATGAAACGGTTGCTATCCGCCCTGTGGCGCTGGGCGCTGATCCTTCTAATATACCTGGCGCTGGGCGTGCCTGTGGTAGGGCTTGTGCTGCCGGGGGCCGGCGGCCAAAGCGCGCAGCTTCCGATGTTGCTGCAGGGCCTGCTGGATGCCGCGCGCACCAGCAGCGGCTTTTTCCCGGATTATGTTTATTACGCGGACTGGAAGGCCTTTGTCAGCGCATACGCGATGAACTGCCTGTTCCTGTCCCTTGCGCTGGTAGCGCTTTGGAACATCCTGTACGCCCCCTTTGCCCTGGGCCGAAGCCGCGAAAACACCGCGCGGGTGATGGTCTGGGTGTTTGTGGCGATACACATCGCCCTGCTTCTGGTGTACGCGTTCTATGTGTTCACTTTGGCGCCGTACATCTGGGAATGGCTTACACGCCAGCCCGCCGGCTTATCAATGATGCTGTTGCTGCCCGGCCTGCTGGTCGTTCCGTTTTATCTTTCCATCCGGGCGCTGTGCCCGTACCGCATTTACAACGTGTTTCCCTTGTTTGCGCGCCTGCGCGACCCCTTGAAGTTGCGCGTATACAGCAAGCGGGGCCCGCGCTGAAAGGAGCGTTCCATGGCCAACCATTTTCTTGTGTTCATCGGCGGCACGGGCGCGAAGTGCGCGGAAGCGTTTGTGCACCTTGCGGCCTGCGGCGCGATCGGCGACCCCTCCACTACCTTCCATGTGCTGACGCTGGATGTGGATGCCACCAACGGCAACCGCGAGCTTGCGCTGGAAGCCATCACGCGCTACCAACTGCTGCGCGGGCAGTTCCCGGCGACGGGCCAGTTTGAGGGCAGCTCGCTGTTCGGCGCGCGTATCGTTCATTATGACTGGCATGTGCAACTGCCCAAGGATTTCCCGCACGCGGCGGGTACCAACTGCCTGCACGCCATGCGCACGCAAAACAGCGCCGATGAGGAAGCGCTGATGCGCCTTTTCTATACGGACGAAGAGCTTGGCTTCGACTTCTCGCGCGAGGGATTTCACGCAATCCCCGCCATCGGCGCGCCGGTCATGCAGCATATTCTGACATCCGGCCAGGATCTGGGCGCGTATCAGCAGTTTGTGGATGCGCTCAGGGCCGAGGTCAGCGTCAATTCCAGGCTGATCATCACCGGTTCCATTTTCGGCGGCACCGGCGCGTGCGGCATCCCTGCGATCATGCGCGACCTGTGCGACAAAACGAAAGACATCTCGCTGGCCGGCAACCTGATCGTCAGCGGCGTGCTGCTGCTGCCCTACTACCACTTTGCCGAGCCCGCGATGGGTGATGAGCTTGGCGTGCACGCGCGCAAGTTCTACAACAACGCGCGCGGCGCGCTGGCCTTCTACCGCGATATGGAACAGGAACTGCAATACAAGAGCCTGTATCTGATCGGCTCCCCCGTCGATTACAACATGGGCGCATACCGCCCCGGCATGGAAGGGCAGAAAAACCCGCCCACGCCCGTGGAATGGGAAAGCGCGCTGGCCATCGCCCACGCGATGCAGACAGAGCCGGATGACGGCCCGCCGCGCCAGTACATCAAATCCGTTTCCGGCGTGGGCAAGGGCGAAATCGCGCAGCAGCTGAAATACGGTTTCGGCGACTTTTCCATCAGCGTGCAGGATGAGATCGGCCGGATGGCGCGCCTCATTGCCGCGTACATGGGCTATTATCAGGGGTATATCGACAAGCACAGGGATACCGAGCGCGGCCTCAAGCCCTTCTTCCAGGAATTGATCAAACCGTATCTGGATATGCGCGAGGCGGAAAGCAAGGGGCTGGAAACGCTTGCGCAATACTTTACCCGCTACTGGGCGTGGATGAAATCGTCATTCACTTACGAAATGCTGGAGCAGTCGCTGTTTTCATCCCGGATGATGCGCAGCGCCGACTACCCCGTCAAACAGCTGCACGCGCTGATCCCGCGCGTGTCCGCGCCGCGCTGGCTGCAAGTGGAGGATACCATCTTTGACGGCATCCATCCCCCGCCTAAGGATGAGGCCGACTACGCGCGGCATGCCGCCGGGCTGTTTCTGCACGGGCTGTATGCGCATTGCGCAGGCTAAGATAAGGAAGGATGACCATGGCCAAAAAAGACGCAAACGAGCAAAAGAGCTTTTTATCCCTGCCGCGCCTGCGTGCCGGTCACGGCATCGCCATACCGCTGACGAACGAATGGACGGAGAACGAGCAGGCGCTGTCATACGTCAGTCGTAACATCGACGTGCAGCACAGCGCCGAGCGCGGGCATTCCATCCCCGATATTTTTTCGCAAAGCGTGCAGTTTGAATTTGAGCTGAGCGCCGGGAACCCCGCCGCCATCGGCGCGTGGCAGGGGCTGCTGGCTACACTGCTGCTGGCAGGCTCCGGCGGGCTGGTGCGCGTGCGCGCGCTGATCCCCGATGATCTGCCGGATTCGCCGTTCGTGAAGATTTTCCGGCCGGTGGCCGGGCGGCGCGGCGTGAAGAAAATTACGCTGTTCGAGCTGAAACGGCCGGACGGCACCTACAGCGCCGTTGCCTTCCGCTTTGACGGAATGCCCACGATGCTGTGCCCGGCGGCGGAAATACACGGTCCATTCGCGGTGGAAGACCCCTGGATCGCGCAGACTGAAACCGGATACGCCTTTACCGCGCCGGACGCGCTGCGCGAGGATGCCCGCTATCACGAGCGCCGCGTGGCGCTGCGCAACGAGATATACGCGCTGCAAACGCGCAGCCTGCCCATACGTGAAAACCGCGACGGCGTGCAGCTCCAGCGGCTGACGCAGTTTTTTCAGTGGCTCACCAGGCCGAACGACGGCATCTCCGGCCACCCGATCAACGCCGAGGTGCGCGGACAGCTGTACACGCTTGACCCCTCGGACACGCGGATACCCTCCGAAATTTTCACCGATCAGCTGTGCCTGTTCCAAGTTGGCGGCGCTTTCAACCACCTGCACGCGGTGGAATCCGAGAGCATGCGCATATACCAGGGACAGATGCCCACCGAATGGTACGCGCTGCTGCCGCTTCGCGCGGCATACGCAAAGGCGCAGCTTGCGCGGCTTCGCGCGGGCGCGGTGCGCGTTCGCATGCAGTGGCACAACGGCGCGGTGGATGCGGAGCTGTTGGATCAGGGCGATCAGGTGCTTGAGCGGAAGCGGTATCACCTGTCGGACCTTGTCAACTTTTCACGCCACCGGAATGCGCCGCAGCTGGCCGTATGGCCGCCCAAATCGGTGGCGGGCTGGAACCGGTACTACCTTTTGTCCTACGACGACGGCAACGCGCTGCCCCTGATCCCCCATGTGCTGGGCGCGGGCGAAGCGCGCGGCGATGTGGTGCTGCTGTCCAAGATGCCGCAGGGAATCGCCTTCACGCTGGGCGGCGAGGAAGCCGGCGTGCTTATGCCCGCGTATGAAACGATGACGCCCGCAAAAACGCGCCAATTTGCGCTGGGGTTTGACTTTGGCACCACGGGCACCACCGCGTACAAGCATGATCTTGCGTCCGGCGTCACCTCCCCCGTGTCGTTTGCAGGCGAGGGCGCGCTGTTCCTGTTCGGACGGCAGGACGGCGCGGAGATCGCGCTGACCGCGCAGCTGGTATCCGAGATGATCGCCGGCCGCGCTACGCACTATACCCTGCTGCGCCGCAAAACGGAAGCGCAGCCGGACGGGGGCGCGCTGGTCGACACGACGATCCCCTTCCTCACCAGCGCCGGGTTCAACCCGCAGATTCTATCCGATGTGTCGGATAATTTGAAATGGGGCGTGTTGCCGCAGGACAAGCTGCGCGCGCACCTGTTCCTGGAGCAATACTTGATGATGTGCCTGTGGCACGCGGTGGAAAACGGCGCGATGTCACTGCACTGGCGGGCATCCTACCCGCTGGCGATGCACGGCCGCCTGCAGGAAGAGTTCATCGCCAAGATTCAGACAATCGTATCATCGCTGTGCGAGCATTGCTTCAAAATCGCGTACGACGCGTACTTCTGCTCCGAATCCGAGGCCGTCGGCTTCATGATGATGGATAACGGCATCCAGGCGCGCTATCTGAAGGGGCAGACCATCAACGACAACACGGGCTTTTTCTGCCTGGATATCGGCGGCGGCTCCACCGACCTATCGCTGTGGCTGAAGCGGAAGCCGCTGATGCAGGCATCGCTGCGCCTTGCGGGCAACGCGATCCTGTGCGAGACGATCACGCGCGAAAACCACGGCGACATGGCCCCCGCGCGGCTGAACCTGATCGATTTCTTCTTTACCCCCGGCGCCGCCGAAGGCAAGTCCACCGCGCTTTCCGGGCCGCTTGTTGAGGGGCGGTATGACGAGTTCCGCAGGGTATGGAATGTGCTGGTGGATGAAATCACCGACGCGATCAAGGGCCTGCACCGCGGCAGCGAGCCGCTCTCGAATTACCTGAACATCATCCGCATGAACCTGTACATGATGTTCTACTTCGCCGGACGGATGACGCGCGAGGCAATCCACCAGGGCGCGAAGGTCGGTCTGAATGGCACGCCGCTGCCGGTAGCGGTGCTGGGCAACGGCGCAAAGATGATGAAGTTGCTGTACAACGATGTCGAGCTCATCAAGCGCCCGCTGGTGGATGGCGCGTTTGAGGCTGTGCCGCAGGAGCGCCGCAACGAATCCCGCTACCAGGAAGAGATGGAGAAGCTGCTGCGCGCGTTCAAGGCTGGCTGCGGCATCGAAGGGTTTGAGGCGGTCATCATCGAGCCGTTCATGCCCAAGCAGGAAGCGGCGCGCGGGCTTGCGCTGGCGCCGGAGGCGTTCCTGATGCAGCGCGCCGGGCAGATGGGCGAAATCCTGGAAGACGGCTGGCCCATGCAAAGCGCCTTCGAGCAGGACGGCGCCGGGATCGTGCAGCAGGATCTGACCGGAGAATTCCGCGAACTGATGCAGGACAGCTTTGCCGCGCTGCGCCAGGTGTTTGGCAAGGATGAAGACCTACGCGCGTTCCTGGCCTCGCTGTTCCCGCAACCGATGGGCGAAAGCCGCTTCAATGTGGAGGCATACTACGAAATGATCTGGACACAGTGCCTGCGCCACAACCCGGAGCCGATGCTGCCGGGCCAGCCGCTGCCGCAGGTAAACACCATTGCCGGGCGGTTTGTGGAGATGATCATTTCGATGAACCGGATGATGCGCACGGCGTAGATACGGTCTATGTCTGTACACGGGTGCATATATCATAGGGAACGGCCAATCTATCGTTCGGTGGGTGGCGGGGCGAATTTTCGTCAGATGTGGCTTGTAAAATCCGAAGGCGTAGCAGCGCTACGTCGAGGGTTTTAGGAGCCGCAGATGGCGGAAATGCGTCCGCCAGATGCCGTACGAATAGATCGGCGGTTCCCTATCCAGGAGGTGATCGCATGGACTACACGCCGGGCATGGAAGAAGCGCTTGAAAAGCTTACGGCGCTGAGCGACGCCGCCCTGGTGTGGACTGTTGCGCCTGCAGTCCTGCTAACGGTGCTGCTGATCATGCTGATCGTGCTGTTTTCGCTGAAAAGCCGAACGCGAAAGGTGGAGCGCCTGCTTTTCAGGGAATTGGAAAAGACGGGCGCAAGAATCGCGGCGCTGGAAAAGCAGATCATGCAAATGTCACCGCCGCGCCCAATGAGGCCCGCTACGGCGCAGCTTCCACTGCGTCCCAGGGAAGCGCCCGCCCCGCCCCCACCTGATCTGCTGCCGCTGATCAACGACCTGCTGGCCGGAAATCAGCCGTATAACTTCATCGAAGCGGTGCGCGCGCTGAACCCAAAGCTGCAGGTGCAGCGCATGGCCCCGCGCCCAAGGGATGAATTCGCTGCGGAGTTGCTGCTGGATAACGGCGGAGACGCGCTGTTCGCCAGCATTCAGGATAACGCGGCGCAGCTGTTCCCCAACTATGGCCGCTTCAGCGCTACGCTGGACCCGCTGCCCCTGTTTGACGGCGCGGCGCACGGTGGGCGCATCGCGAAGGTTCACGCACCCGCCAGGCTCGCCCTTCGCGAAGACGGCGCATGGCAATTGATAGAAAAAGGCCGCGTGCAGATGCGGTAAAAGGAGAGTTGTCACGGATGAAGAAGCGCATAGTTGCCCTGCTGCTTGGACTGCTGCTGATTGCTTGCCCGGCGCTGGCGGATTGGTCCAGCCCCACGGAAAACCTGGCCGGTTTCGATGCCCAATATGCTGAGCAGTTGGAGCAGTATAAGCAGATCAAATACGGTGAAAAGGGCGCGAAGGTCACCCAGATTAAAGAAACGCTTTCAGAGCTTGGGTATTACGCCAACATTGTCAGCGACAATTACTACCGCACGCTGGAGGTCGCCGTTCGCGTGTTCGCCCGCCAAATGAAAATCGGCGACAGCGGTCAGCTGATCACCCCGCTGATGCAGGCGATGCTTGCCGATAAGGCCGCGATGCCCCGTGTCATCGTGCCGGGCATCAATGTGTTCACCTATTCATACAACCCCAACGGAAACGACTACACCGCCTACACGTTTTCCCAGCTGACGCGCGCAAATGCGCAGCAGGATGCGAAGGTCGGTTTTTCAGGCGTGCTGCTTTCCGCAACCAAAGTGGGCGCCGCGCAATACTGTGCCGTTCAGCTGGAAAACGACGCGAAAAGGATTGTCTATGTCGCGTATGAGCCGCTGCCCCGCACCACGGTGTTCCAGCCGGGCGATACCGTTGCCGTGTTTGGCGTCACGCAGGGTGAGCAAACTTTCACCTATGATGGAATGACCGAGGCCGCGCCGTTCATCCGCGCAGACCGGGTGGGTTACGCGGGCAGCGCCAAATAGGAGCAAAACCGATGGGCAATGATTTTTACTGTGAAGAGGTCCTGAGCGGAAACACGCAAGTAGAAAAGGTTTTGGACACGGAGCGTGTGTTGGCATACCATCACACCAGGCCTTCCTATCAATCCCACATAGTTGTGATCCCCAAGCAGCACATCGCATCGCTGATTGCGCTGGAGGATAGCGACAATGATCTGCTGCTTGAACTTCTATCCGTCGTGAAAGCGGTTGCCCGGCAGACTGTGGATGCGTTCGGCGCTTGTCGGGTCATCACCAACCTTGGCGAATATCAGGATTCCAAGCATCTGCACTGGCATGTGGTGTACGGAAGGCTGTAAGCACTGCCAAAAAACTGTAGCACCGCCTTTTACGGCGGTTTTTTCTTGCCTTTTTGTTTGAAATATGCGTAAAACGTGGTATACTGTCCCATATGAGACAGAATTCCACCGCATTGGCGATCGCAAAAACCGAACTGTTTGCCGGTCTGACGCCGGATGAGACGCTTGCGCTGCTTGCGGATGCGCCTCCTCCGCGTGCATACCGGCGTGGGGAAATCCTTTACAGCCCCACGGCGTACCTGCGCTCGCTGGCGTTTATCCTGTCCGGCACGGCAATGGTCTACAAGGTCACCGGTGACAAGCGTGTGCTGATGAACTGCCTGGGCCCGGGCAGCATATTCGGCATGGCCGCGCTTTTTGTGGAAGAGGACGCATACCCCACAGAGATACACGCCGCCGCGCCGTGCAAAGTACTGTTTCTATCGAAAACCTGGCTGGAAGCAGCGTTTGAGGCGGAGCCGCACCTTTCGCGCAACTACATCACGCTGCTGTCGGAGCGCATCCGCTTCCTCAACCAGCGCATCGAAACCTTTACGGAAGAAGATGCGCGTTCCCGGCTGCTGCGCGTGCTTTCGGGGCTGCATCGCGCGTCGCCGGGGCCGGTGCTGACGCTCCCCTATTCCCTCTCACAGCTGGCGCAAATGCTGGATATCGGCCGGGCATCGCTGTACCGCGCGCTGGATAGCCTGCGCAGCGAAGGCGTATTGCTATACGAGCGACGGAATATCACCCTGCTGATGCCGGAAAAATTCGAGTAGCAAATCCATTTCAAATCAAGATTGGAGGGTTTCTGATGAAAAAACGGTTTCTGGTCCTTTGCCTCACACTGTGCCTGCTCAGCCTCTTCACCGCCTGCGCCGCGCAGGGGGAAGCCAAACCCGAAGTGCGCATCGGCGTGCTGAAAGGCCCCACCGGCATGGGCGCGGCCAAACTGATGGCCGAGCAGGACGCCGGCACCACAAAAAATGAGTACGCATTCACGCTGGCGGGCGCACCGGATATCCTGATTCCGCAGCTGCTGACCGGTGAACTGGATATGGCGGCACTGCCGACAAACACCATCGCCATGCTGTCCGCCAAATCAAACGGTGACATCCAGGTGCTGGCGGTGAACACCCTTGGCGCGCTTTACCTGATGGAAAAGGGCGACAGCGTGGCCGCTCTTTCCGACCTGGCAGGCAAAACCATCGTATGCGCCGGGCGCGGCACCACGGTGGAGGCCATCGCCACGCTGCTGCTGGAAGATGCCGCGGAAATCCGCTATGTGTCAGAGCACGCCGAGGCCGTCGCCCTTGCGGTGCAGGGCCAGGCTGATCTGGTGTTGCTGCCGGAACCGTTTGTGACATCGCTGATGAAACAGAATGATGCCTTCCATATTGCGCTGGATTTGAACGCCGTGTGGGAGGAGCAAGGGTTTGGCACGCTGCCCATGGGGGGTATCGCCGTGCGCAAAGCGTTTGTGGAGGCGCAGCCGGAGGCGGTTAAGGCGTTCCTTGATGAGTACGCGGCAAGCGTCACCTATGCCAACGAAAACTCGGAAGATGCCGGCACGCTGATCGAGCAGTATGACATCATGGCCGCCGCCGTTGCCGTGCAGGCAATCCCGCGGGCAAATATGGTCACGCTGACCGGCGAAGAAATGCGGCAGGCACTTGCCGGCTACTATGAAGAGCTGCTTGCCATCAACCCACAGCTGATCGGCGGCGCGCTGCCTGGCCCCGAGTTCTATGCCACTGCTCCGTAAAACGCTTCGCCGCGCGGGCATCGCGGCATTCTGGCTGCTGCTGTGGTGGCTTGCCGCGAAAGCCATTGGGCAGCAGCTGTTGCTGCCGACACCGTACGCGGTGCTAGAAAACTGGATCGGATCGCTTGCAAGCGCCACATTCTGGCGCGCGGTTGCGGCGTCGCTTCTGCGCATCATCGCCGGGTTCATCATCGGCGCCGCGCTTGGGGCGGCGCTTGCCGTGCTTACGGAGAAAAGCCGACTTTGCCGCGAATTGTTTTCACCGCTGCTGTCTTTGGCAAAAGCGACCCCGGTCGCTTCGTTCATTGTGCTGGCGCTGGTGTGGATCAAAATAGACCGACTGCCTGTTTTCGCCACGGTGTTGGTCGTCATGCCACTATTCTGGGGCAATCTGTCCGCCGCCATCGCGGCGCTTGACCCCGATCTGCTTGAAATGGCGCGCGCGTTTCAAATGCCGCGCCGAAAAAAGCTGACGGAGGTCATCTGGCCGTCATTGCTGCCCGCGCTGCGCGGGGCTATCCTCTCCGGAATGGGCATGGCATGGAAAAGCGGCATTGCAGCGGAGGTCATCTGCACCCCCCGCGATGCGCTGGGCACTTCGCTGTATCTGGGAAAGGTCTATCTGGATACGCCCAGCCTGTTTGCCACCACCGCAACGATCATCCTGTTATCGCTGCTGCTGGAGCGCCTGGCAATTCGGCTGGCAGGCGGTGTAAAAGGAGGGCGCAGGCATGCCGGAGCTTAAGCAGGTATCCAAGGCCTTTGCGGAGAAGATTATACTTCGCGATTTTTCGCATGCGTTTGCGCCGGGCAGGGTGACCTGCCTGATGGGCCCCTCCGGGTCGGGCAAGACAACGCTGCTGCGCGTTGCCGCAGGGCTTCTTGCGCCGGATTCCGGGCAAGTGGACTGCCCGGCAAAACGCTCTTCGTTTGTGTTTCAGGAGGATCGGTTGCTCCCCTGGCGCACCGCGCTGCAAAACCTGACCGCGCTTTCCATCCCGGAAACCGACGCGCGGTCGGCATTGGATGCCGTGCTTCTGCACGCTGAATCCGATACGTTTCCCGGCAATATGAGCGGCGGCATGCAGCGGCGGCTTGCCATTGCCAGGGCCATTGCGTTCGGCGGGGGTTGTTTCTTTCTGGATGAACCGCTGCGCGGGCTGGATGACGCCACCGCAGCACCGGTACTGGAGGCGTTGCGCGTCGCGATACAGGGGCGAACCGCGCTGCTCATCACCCATCGCCCTGAAGAAGCATTGGCACTGGCCGATATCGTGCTGTACCTGGATGGCCCGCCGGTCCGCATCATCCGCGCGGCGGAAACCGCAGCATTCCCCACCGCCGATGCACTGAAAGGATGGCTTACATGCGACTCCCCCTGATTAACAGCGCCGATGAACTGGAAGCGCTTGTGATGGAAATCGGCTTGCTGCCGCTGTTCCGCTCGCGCATTCCGGGCTTTTCCGTGGAGGATTTGACCCCGCCCGAGCGTTGGTTCGTAAAGGATGTTGAAGGCCCGTGGGAATGGCGGGAGACCCTCGCAAACCGGGGCGTAATCGCCTATACAAAGTGTTTCAACCGAAAGGCAGGGCTTGTCGCGCCGGAATGCTATCCCGATCTGGTCAACTACAGGCGCGGCGGGTATGATTTTCAGGATCGCTATGAAAACGGAACAATCCACCGCAACGAAAAGAAGATTTGGGATGCACTGCGCATCTATGGACCGTCGCTGACACAGGACCTGAAGCGCAACAGCGGGCTGGTGAAGGGGTTTGACGGCGCGCTGACATCCCTTCAGATGCGGATGGATGTGGTCATTCAACGCCTGGAATACAAGCAGGATGCGTTTGGGCGTTCCTACGGTTTTGGAATCTCCCGCTTTGCCCGCGCGGAGGATGCGTTTGATGAGGCGTTCGTCACGTCCAGGTACGATGACCCGCCGGAGCTGTCCCTTGCCCGGCTGGTTGCCCGCGTGCAGAAGGTTTGTCCGGGCGCATCGCAGCAGGATATACTTTTGTTGCTAGGTAAGCGCTGATCTATTCGTTTGGTGGATGGCGGAAATGCGCCCGCCAGACGCCATGCGAATAGATCCGTGATTGCCTAAAGTAAACGGCGTTACCGCCAATAGAGGAGGCCCACCATGCCTGAATTGCCCGACTTAACCCTATTTGCCGAAAACCTGAAAAAGCCGCTGCTGGGCCGGCGCGTCGTGAATGCCCAGGTGTTTATGCCTGCCAAGGTAAGCGCGCCTGCCGCCTACTTTCAGGAAAAGACCGCCGGTTTGCCTTTGTCCGATATCCGCCGCACGGGAAAAGAGCTGCTGTTTGATCTTTCCGGCCAGGCTGCGTTCAGCGTGCATCTGATGCTGCACGGCGAGTTCTCGCTGCACACCGTGGAAAGCGCCGCGCGCGTGTCATCCAAAGTAATTGCCGTGGGATTTGACGATGGGCAGGTGCTGGTTGTTGCGGACTATCAGGGACTGTGCAGGGTTACGCTGAACCCGCGCCCCGCCGCCGCGCCGGACGCGCTTTCAGATGCGTTCACTTACGACTATTTCTGGCGCGCGCTGCGCAAGGCCGCCGGCAAAAACATCAAGGCCGTGCTGATTGACCAGGCCGTGGTGCGCGGCATCGGCAACGCCTATGTAGATGAAATCCTGTACGCGGCGAAGGTGTCGCCCGAATCCATCTGCGGCAAACTGCCGGATAACGCCGCGCACGCGCTCTATGACACCATCCCCGCCGTTTTGCTGGATGCGATCGAAAAACTGCGCGCGCTCACCCCAAATGCCATCCGCGGCGAGGAGCGCAGTTTCCTCAAGGTACATAACCCACGGCTTGGCGCAACTGCCGCAGGTGAAAAGATCTTGACGAAAACCGTGGCGGGAAAACATACCTACTATGTGGCGGAACAAAAGCTGTATTTGTAGTGTAAAGGTTTTGGAAACAAGGTTTTTCAAACAATGTGCAAATTGTCCGCATTTGCCCCTCAGGGGGCTTTTTTTATGCCAACTTTTCGTATGGCTGCATATTTTAAACAGCCTTTCAAAATGTATTGACATCATCTTTCCAAGCGATTATAATATTACAAGAACTGATCACGTATTCATAAAGGTGACGATAAGCACAGAGGTAAGCCGATGAAACCATGACGCAACACAGACTATCGGCAGCGACACCACAGATGTCTCTTTCAGGTGTGAAGCATAGACGCTAGCCCTAACTGGCCAATACGGTTTGTTTGACAAGGCAGGCTAGCGCAATAGGGATCGGCTACCCTCCCACGGGCGGGCGGGAGAAAGCCATCCCTTTTTTTTGTTGTTTTTTCAGAGGGAGGGATGCCTATTAGAAGCGTAATGATGGCGGAAAAATGTTCCGCTCTGTCAACATATGCATACTGTGTCTTCTGTGCTACGGGCCAAGAAGAAACCACCTCTGCGCTGCTGTCATTGCTGACAGGCGCAGTTGCCTTTTCTCCCCGCTTAACCTGCCATATTTGTCAAGAAAAGCATTGGATAGACCGCGAATACCTATTGCTGCCGGGCTATGTTTTTCTATTCTCGCGGCAAAAGCTGCCCGTTGCATCAATTTTACACACACCGGAAGTCATCAGCATCCTGCATTATGGAGACCACCAGTATGAATTGAAAGGCCAAGACGCCGAATTTGCTCAGTTCTTCTATCAGTACGGCGGGACCATCGGAAAGTCAAAAGCCGTACGTGACGGTATGCATATCCGTGTGCTGGAAGGGCCGTTAAAGCATCTTTGCGATCACATATGCGCGGTAAATAAGCAACGCCGCCGCGCCAAGGTTATGCTTCGTTTCAATGGGCACGCCCGTTTTGTCTGGCTGGCGTTTGACTGGCTGGATAAGGTTTAGTTTTTCGACAAGAGGAAAACACAAAGGAAGAGAGAGGGTAAAGAGTGCTTAATGCCTCACAGCATGGAAAAGCAAAGGCGTGGGTGCGCAAGGGCATATTGCTGCTGTCTGACGCAGCGGTCGTGCTATGCGCCAGTTACGCGGCGGTGCAGTTCCGCTTTTTCCCACACATTCCCAGTCATTACATGGCCATCTATCTCCATTATCTGCCATATCTGCTGCTCAGCTATATGGCGGTTTTTCTGCTTGGCGGCGTGTACAGGGTGCTATGGGGGCACGCCGGAAATTATGACATTCTGCGCCTGGCGCTGATCTGCGCCGTATCCGCGGCCGCAACGCTTGGTGAAAATGTCATATTCAAGTGGCATGCCTCTCAGATGGTGCTGCCCCTCACCGGCATTCTGACCGCTTTCGCGTGTTGCGGGGCGCGGCTGCTGTGGCGTACATACCGAACAAGGTTTAGGAGTGGCACCCACCGTGCCGACCGAAATGCGGCGCCCGTGCTCATTGTCGGTGCGGGTGAAGGTGCCACGCATGTAATCCAGCATTGCCTGAGGGACCCGCAGGTATTCGGCCGCCCTGCCCTTATGGTGGATGACGATGTGGGCAAGCGGAACCTGCGCATACAGGGCGTACCGGTTCGCGGTTGCCTTGCTGATATACCAAAACTTGTTGAAGCATATCAGATTCGCACCATCATCATCTCTATACAGCACCTGAACGGGGAAAAGTTTGACAGCCTGCTCGTCACCTGCAACAGCACGCGCTGCCAGGTGTTGACACTGTCGTACCGGCGGGCGGTTCAGGGCAGCGCTGTCAGCCTGCGCAAGCTTGACACTTCGGATTTTCTTCCGCGCGATGAGGTGCGCACAAACACATCGGGAATCAGCGCATATTTGGAAGGCCGCATCGTGTTTGTCACCGGCGGCGGCGGTTCCATCGGCTCGGAGCTCTGCAGGCAGGTGATGCGCTTTTCACCCGCACGCCTTGTCATTTACGATGCGTATGAGAACGGCGCATATGACCTTCTGTGCGAGCTGCGCCAGGAATACGGCCCCGACTGCCCTTTGGATGTGGTAATCGGCTCTATCCAGGATATCCGCCGCCTGGAAATCATGATTGGCAAGTACAAGCCGGATGTTGTCTTTCACGCCGCCGCGCACAAGCATGTGCCTCTCATGGAGGATAACCCCTCCGAAGCCGTCAAGAACAATGTTCTTGGCACGCGAAATGTGCTGACGGTGGCGAGCCGAATGGGCGTTGGCAAATTTGTTGCCATTTCCACCGACAAAGCGGTAAACCCCGCAAACGTCATGGGTGCAACAAAGCGCGCGGCCGAAATGCTGGTGCAGTATTACGCCGCGCGTACCCCCATGAAGTGCATGGCCGTGCGGTTTGGCAATGTGTTGGGTTCAAACGGCAGCGTAATCCCGCTGTTTGAGGCGCAAATCAGGAAGGGCGGCCCGGTCACGGTGACACATGCCGAGATGGAACGCTACTTCATGACCATTCCGGAGGCGGCACAGCTGGTGCTTCAAGCCGGCAGCCTGGCCAGCAAGGGCTCCATCTATATTTTGGACATGGGAAAGCCGGTAAAAATCATGGACCTGGCAAAAAAGCTGATCCGGCTGCACGGGTACACCCCGGGCGCGGATATGGAAATTAAGGTTGTGGGGCTTCGCCCCGGCGAAAAGCTGCACGAAGACCTGATGATGGACCAGGAAGCAAGCGCCGCCGCCCGCACGGAGCACGAGAAGATATTCGCCGCCCCCGCAATCCTCATGCTGGATGGCACGTTTCTCAAGCAGCTGCAGGATCTGGAGCACAGCCTTGCCGGCAGCGATTGGGATGTTGTTCAGGCCTTAAGCCGCATCGTGCCCACCTACAACCCGCCCATGCGCCCGCAATGGTTAAGCAAAAACGAAGAGGAGGCGGTCACCGGACACGCCATGTGACCGTTCGGCTCATATCACACGCCACGCGTAGAAAGAAGGTACCACCCTGTGACGGATGAAAGATCAGCCCTGAAGGAACTCGACCTGCTGCAACTGGTCAAAACACTCCTTCGCCACATTTGGCTGGTCGCGTCGCTCGTTGTGATTGGGGCCGGCGTATGTTTGTTCCATGCGGGCTATATGACGCCGGATACATACACCGCAACCTCGATGATGTACATCTACACAAACAATCCTAACCAAACCAACTACCAGTATGCCAACCAGGCCGATCTGAACACCGCCGCGCGCCTGGCCGAAACCTACATGGTCGTCATTCGCAGCAACAAGGTGCTTGATGCCGTGGCCGCCAGGATCGGCCCGGAGTATGACGCCAAGATACTCTCCAGTCTGATCCGCATAGGCCCCGTGTCCAACACGGAGGTGATGCAGATCAGCGTCACGACGCCGAGCCCCCAGCTGTCCATGGATATTTGCAACGCCGTGGCGGAGTATGCCCCCGCTGAGATTGTGCGCGTGGTCAACGCCGGACAGGTGGAAGTCATCGACTACGCAACACTGCCGAAGGCGCCGGACAGCAAGCAGCTTCCCCGCGCGGCAATGACTGGCGGCGGCGCAGGGTTTCTTGCCGCATGCGGCATAGCGCTGCTGCTGTTTCTGCGCGACCGCAAAGTACGCGGCGAATCAATGCTTGCAGAACAATATAACTTGCCGATACTGGCCGCCATCCCAAAGCCCAGGCGCGATTCCCGCCTTGCGCGCGGGAAGGAGGCGCACGGCGCGCTGCGCGCGGCGGAAAGCAACGCGGGCGCGGGCACCCATCAGGAAAGAAAACGCTTCCGCAAAAACGTCTATCCTTTTATCATTTCTTCTTTTGCCTCCCTGGATAGCCTGGAAACATACAAGCTGCTGCATGTAAGCGTAGAAGGCATGCTTTCCGGGAACCAAAGCAATGTACTGATGGTGACAAGCGCAATCCCCTCCGAAGGCAAGTCCACAGCCTGCGCAAACCTTGCCATTGCCGCCGCAATGGACAGGCGGCGCGTATTGGTCATCGACGCCGATCTCCGGCGTCCGATGCAGCGCGCCATTTTTG
>JAVBPC010000101.1:0-8371 GCA_031549905.1 Eubacteriales bacterium | reverse complement strand
GTCGAGGGCGCGGAAGACGACTGCGGCATGGGCCGCACCGATCTGGAAGGGATTGATTTCTCCCAGAAGGATGTGCTCGTGGGCATTGCTGCCAGCGGTCGGACGCCTTACGTCCTTGGCGCGATGGACTATGCCCGCGGGCTTGGCGCGCCGGTTATCGCGCTGACAAGCAACCCGGGCAGCGAGCTCCCGCGCCATGCGGATATCGCCATCATCCCCCACACGGGGCCCGAGGCCGTCACCGGCTCCACGCGCATGAAAAGCGGAACTGCCCAGAAGATGGTGCTCAACATGCTTTCCACGGCTGTGATGATTAAGCTCGGCAAGGTCTACGGCAACCTGATGGTCGATGTGCGCGCGACCAATGAGAAGCTGGCGCGCCGCGCCGTATCGATCGTTTGCACAGCCACCGGCGTGGAAGCGGACCGCGCACGCGAGGCACTGGAGGCCTGCGGGCAGTCGTGCAAGTTGGCGATTGTTCACATCCTGCTCGGTTGCGGTGTGGATGAGGCGCGCGAGCGGCTTGAGGCGGAGGCTGGGCATATCGGCCGTGTTCTCTGCAAAGGCTAATGCTACAATTGACAACCCCGGTGTTCTATGTTATATTGCGGGGACAATAGAATCACTCGTGAGGGAGTAGTTTGCGCGGGCTTATCCCGCGTGTCAAGTCAACACACTGGTTGCAGCGCGGTTTGACTCCGCCCGGCATCCTGGCTTGTCTTAAAGAACGAGACTCATGTATGGCAATGGCCATACTGGGTCTTTTTTAGACTCAGATATGGCATATCCTGCCGTACCTGGGTTTTTTTATTGATTATGACAAATGGAGAGATCAGCATGCAAGCGTATTTGGCCGAAAAGGACGACCTGATTCGCCACCTTCACACCGACCCAGGCGCCGGCTTAACCTCGCGGCAGGCAGAGCAAAGCGCCGCCAAGCACGGCGCGAACACACTAACCCGCGCGAAGCCGGAGTCCCTCGCGGCGCACCTAAGGCACGCGGCATCCGAACCGATGATCCTGATGCTCATCGCGGCGGGCATTATTGCGCTGTCCGTCAACATCATCCGCGCCTTTACCGGCGGCGAACCCGAGTTTTTGGAGTGCGCCGGCATCTTCGTGGCCATTTCACTGTCGGTCGTCATCACGGTGGTGATGGAAGGGCGGAGCGCCAAGGCGTTTGAGGCGCTCAGCAAAATCAACGAGGATGTCATGGTGAAGGTGCTTCGGGACGGAAGCCCTTTGATGCTGAATCAAAAGAACATTGTCGTTGGCGACATCCTGCTGCTCGCCACCGGGGACAGGGTGCCCGCCGACGGCAGGCTGCTGGACAGCATGAGCCTTTCAGCGGATGAATCGGCACTCACAGGCGAGAGCGTACCCGCGTGCAAGGATGCGGCTGTCATCCTCACCGATGAAAAGACGCCCGTTGCCGAGCGGTGCAACATGCTCTATACCGGCACCTACATCACCGGCGGATTTGGCAAGCTCGCCGTAACCGCGGTTGGCGACGGCACGGAGTTCGGCAAAATTGCCAAGGAGCTTTCCGGTGCGGACAAAAGCACCACACCGCTGCAGGAAAAGCTTGCGCGGCTTGGGAAGGGCATCACGGTCTTCGGCGTCATCGCCGCCGTGATTGTTTTTATCGCGCAGATCATCTCCTTTGCGGTGAGCGACGGACTGGTTCTGGATGAAGTGATGGAGGCGTTTGTGACCAGCATTGTGCTGATCGTCGCCGCCGTGCCGGAGGGGCTGCCCACAATCGTCGCAGTGTCGCTGTCAATCAACATCATCAAGCTCTCCCGGCAGAATGCGCTGGTGAAGAAGATGATCGCCTCCGAAACAGTCGGGTGTGTGAACATCATCTGTTCCGATAAGACCGGCACCCTGACGGAAAACCGCATGACCGCAGTGAGCGCGATTGAGGGCGACCGTATCCTGCGCAACCTCTGCATCAACAGCACGGCGGACCTGGGCGCGGATGGCTCGTTCATCGGCAACCCAACCGAGTGCGCGCTGCTCGTGGCGGCAGGGAAACACGGATGGGACTACCGCGCCTGCCGCCGGGATGCCGATATTGTTCATGTTTTTCCTTTTTCCTCCGAAGAAAAGGATATGACCACCCTTGTGCGGGAGCCGGAGGGGATCATCGCCTATACCAAGGGCAGCCCGGAGAAGGTTTTCATGTCCTGTGGCATGCTGGAGGAGGCATGCCGGGAGATCGAATTGCAAATAGCTGCATATCAACAAAAAGCGTGCCGCGTGATCGCCTTTGCGCACCGGGTGTTCAAGGCGCAACCCGCGCTTGATGAGGAAACGGTGGAAAGCGGCATGATGTTCGACGGCTTCATCGCCATCTCCGACCCGCTTCGCGAGGATGTTTACGGCGCGGTAGAACGCTGCAGACAGGCGGGTGTGAAACTAAAGATTCTGACGGGCGACAATATCGTCACCGCCACAGCCATCGCGGAGGAACTGCATCTGCTGGATGGCAACCACATTGCCGTGGAGGCGCAGGCGCTTGAGCATCTGTCTGATGAGGCGCTCAGTGAGCGGCTTGGCGGCATCAGCGTGATCGCGCGCAGTACGCCGACCATCAAGATGCGCATGGTGAAGCTGCTGAGATCGCAGGGCAATGTGGTGGCCGTTACAGGGGATGGCATCAATGACGCGCCCGCGCTCAAGAGTGCCGATGTCGGCATCGCGATGGGCATTTCCGGCACCGAGGTATCCAAGGAAGCGAGCGATATTGTGCTGCTGAACGACTCGTTCGCGACCATCGTTCGCGCCATCGAGTGGGGACGCGGCATTTACGAAAACTTCAAACGGTTCATCAGTTTTCAGCTCACCGTCAACGTCTCGTCGGTAATTGTGGTGCTTGCTTCAATCCTGCTTGGCCTTAGGGCGCCGTTTACCGCGTTGCAGCTGCTGTGGATCAACATCATCATGGATGGCCCGCCCGCGCTGACGCTGGGCCTGGAACCGGCGCATGACGACCTGATGCGGCATGCGCCGGTTCGGCGGGATGACAACATCCTGTCCGGGGCGACGCTGGCGAAAATCGGCGTAACAGGTCTGTATATCTCCGCCGTGTTCTTGCTGCAATACACGCTGAATTTCCTTGGTGCGACAGGCACGCAGATGCCTACGGTGCTATTCGCGCTGTTCTCACTCTTCCAGTTGTTCAACGCGTTCAACTGCCGCGAGCTGGGCCGCGAAACCATCTTCAAGCACTTGACTGAAAACCGGCTGATGCTGCTGGTGATCACCATCACATTCGCGCTACAGGTGGTCATCATCCAGTTTGGCGGCGCGTTCTTTGATACGGTGGCGCTGCCTCTTGCGATGTGGGGAAAGCTTTTCGGCGTGGCGGCGAGTGTGGTGGCGCTGTCGGAGTCGGCGAAGTGGATATGGAGGATGATACATCACAGGTGATCCGCATGAAAATATACCCTCTTCATGTAGCCCTGTGAAAAGAAATAACGTTTGTTCATAGCCCGACGTGCCAGAGCAATCCGGCGCGTTTTTCTATGCGATAACAGAACAAACTTTGTTCTAAGCGAAATGCCCAGGAACAACCTGCCATTTCTCTTGAGAACACGCCCGGCAAGGACGGTTTGTTGAGCCGCATCTATGCAATGGACGCACTGGCAACCGGCGCTGATTCCTTCTTTGCGCAGGTGAATTTCGCCAACGACATGCGCCTTGTGGGTGAACATGACTTTTTTTGCGAAGCTGAGATGCGGCTTATCTCCGCACTTCCACCGGAAATGATGAAAATGCTGTAGGGTGACTCATCAATGTCAGTGCAGGAATTTGGGGGTTGACGATGAAAACGATGCTTCCCGCACGCCGGAACCAACGATGCGGCGCGCTCAAGAGATGCATAGTTGCCCGTTGCATTTAGGTTGCTTGGGCTATCTAAGTATAAAGAAGGGCAGTATACACTGTCCTTCTTTCCGTATTGCAATCACCCCGCAACGGCAAAGCCGTTTTTTAGGGAATCAATCGCAAAGTGATATATACCATCCACTTGTTCTTCTTTCTGCACCGGTATACAATTTCAGTGCGTCTATACACTGGAAACGAATTGCCCCAGGACCGTGGACAGCGCCGTGCGGGCATGATAGGATGCATGCAAGGGTGGTGAGCCAGCATGCGCGGCAAGCGAAACAGTTTTATCTTTCGCAGATTTTATCTGACCAACCTGATACTAATCATGATCCCATTGACGGTGCTGTTTGTCTATTCAATGGAATACTTCGGCACGATGCGTTCGGAGCGGGTGGCATCCGCAACGCGCCAGGCTGCGCAGCTGCTGGCCCAGATTGAGCTTAGGCTGGAGAAGATCGACAACTTTAACGATGGGTTTGTCTACAACAATGAAACGATCTCGCAGGCGCTGCGCGGCGTTCGCGGCGGCAATACAGAGTCGGAAGCGCTGCTGAAGCTCTGGAACGCGGCCAGCAGCGCCGCGCCTTTCTTTTCCAGCATATCGGATACCATGTCCATGGCGATTATCCAACCGGATACTGAGGTAATCATTGGCAACCAATCGGCATTGACCGGCCTGTACACATTTTACCGTGCGTTTGTACGCTTTGATGGGTTAGGGTATGAGGCGTGGTATGACCGCCATTTTGGTATGCCGCGCGGCAGTGGGTTTATCGAGGAATGGGTCAACGCCTCATATGCCAATACGACGCGCCAAACGCGTGCGCTGTGTTACCGTGTGTACAGGCAAGGCGCTGTCCGCGACCGGGGCGAATATGTGTTGCTGACCTGGTACCCGCTGGATGGCTTTCTGCCGCAGATGCACTATGATGTATCAGAAGGGGAGCGCGTGTTTCTCAGGGATAAAGCGGGTATAATCGTGGCGGAGTTATCACAGCGCGGCCGCGAGATAGAGATGCTGGGTGTGCCAACGGATGAGACGGCGGTGGAAACAACGCTGGATGGCACGGATGTCCTCGTGCTCAACCATACATCCGCCACATACGGCATAACACTGACCAATGTGCTGGACAAACCCGTGCTGTTCGCGGATTTGAACGCAAAAAGCCTGCTGTTCTACGGCATGGAACTGTTGGTGCTGGCGCTGGGTCTGCTGATCAGCAATTGGATCGCCAAGCGCAACGCAGCGCCCATTGAAACATTCACCAGCGTAACACCAAGGCCGCAAAGCCTTCCCGCGGATAGCAAGGGATACTACACCACGATGATGTCCATCTTTGATGCGATACGCACCACGCAGGAAAAGCAGCGCACGCGCATTATCCACCAGGAACAGATGACGCACCGCCTGCTGTTGGAGCGGCTGCTGGAGTATCCCTATCAGGAGGAACATCTCGCGGAAGCGGCGACGCGCGCCGGCCTTGATCTGGGGGCAGACAGATATGCGGTGCTGATCGTGCAAAGCGGTGCTGAAAGCACGGATGAAACGGCGCAGGGGCAGCTGGTGCGCGGCGGCGTGCATGATCTGGTACAGGCGGTGTTGGCGGATCGCGGGTTCTGCTACCTTTCGGAGGATGAGAACAGCATTGTGCTGCTGAAGCTTATGGAAGATGACTCGCCGGACGCGTTTGCGGCGGAGCTGGATATGGCGCTGTCATGCATTACGCCCGCGCTGCACCGCATTGGGGTCAGCACCACATCGGCCGCGCTGCCGGACCTGTCCGCGCTGTTCATTCAGGCGCAGGAAGCGCTTGCGGATGCGTGCAGGGACGGCGGCAGAATAGCCTGCGCAAAGGAGGACGGTGGGCAGCCGATACATTTCGTATACCCGCGCGCACTGGAGGCGGCGCTATCCAACAACCTGAAATTGGGGAACGCGGAAGCAGTGGTTCAAGTGCTGCGGGAGCTGGACGCGCTTAACTTTGGGGAAAAGCCGATCAGTCAGCCATCCAGCATGCTGTTCTTTTCGGAAATCATCGGTACGCTGTACCGCACAATCAATGAGCTGGCAAACCCGGCAGTTTCCCGCAAGGCGTTGATGCTGCTGAGCGAGTTAAAGCTTTACCCACTCCCCCGCGAAAACAGCCTGACAGGCAGCGGCGTATTCGGCGCGTGCCTGAGCATCTGTGAGCAAATCCTCGGAGAGCGGCGACGCGAGGCAAAGCAGTCGCGGCAGTCGCTGATCACATGCATTCATGAGCATTACGGGGACAGCAGCTTCTGCATCGAGGATGTGCAGGACTGCCTGGGCATTTCCTCCACCACGGCGACGCAATGGAGCAAAGAGATGCTGGGCACCACCTTTTCGGCATACCTGGAAAAGCTGCGGCTGGAAAAGGCGATGGAGCTGATGCAGGAATCACGGCTGACCATTCTGGAGATTAGCGAGAAGGTAGGGTATGCATCCTACACATCGTTCAGCCGTGCGTTCAAACGCCAAAACGGCATTTCGCCTGCGCGATACCGCGAGATTCACGCGCCGGCGTGATACACAACAAAGGTGGCTGTCATGCCGAGCAGGTATGACGGCCGTTTTTTGCGCCGTAACAGGAAGTGCAAACAGAGCAAATGTATACCCGGAACAAAATTGTACACTTCAAATCGGCCATATTGTATAGAAGAAGATACATCGTGTATTGCGCGCATGAGTGCTTTTCGGGTATTGTGCCAGCAAGGGTACCGGTGCGCAAAGGAGGAAGGACGCATGGCGGAGAGGCTTATCCAGGCGAAAGACTTAACGGCGGCGCATCATGTAAGCTTTGGCACACGCCTGAAGAAAAGCGTGAAGCGCTACTGGATTCTCTACCTGATGCTTATTGTGCCGGTTGCGTACATTATCATCTTTGCGTATGTGCCAATGTACGGCATCCAGATCGCGTTCCGGGATTTTTCCATCCGCAAAGGGTATTGGGGCAGCCCGTGGGTTGGGTTCAAGCATTTCATCAACTTTTTCAATGGATTCTTTTTCTGGCAGCTGCTGCGCAACACGCTGATTCTGAACTTGCTGTCGCTGCTGGCGGATTTCTCGCTGCCGATCCTGTTTGCGCTGATGCTTAACGAGCTAAAGGGCAAGCGCACGAAAAAGACAATACAAACCGTTTCGTACATCCCCCATTTCATATCGGTTGTTATCGTTGTTTCCATGGTCAATCAGCTTTTCTCCAACTACGGCATTGTCAACAACATCCGCATGGCGCTGGGGGCGAACGCCCGCGTTTCCTTTTTTACGCAGGAGGGGTTCTTCCGGCCCGCTTACATCCTGTCCGGATTGTGGCAAGGACTTGGGTACAGCTCGATCATCTATGTCGCCGCGCTGGCCAAGGTGGATGTGGAGCTGTACGAAGCGGCCCGCATGGATGGCGCAAACCGCCTGCAAAAGATCATCCACATTGACATCCCCTGCATCGTGCCGACAATGACCATCCTGATGATCCTGAGCATCTCACGACTGATGAACATCGGCTTTGAAAAGATATTTCTGCTGCAAAACCCGGCCAACCTGAATGTATCGCGCGTGATTTCCACCTATGTGTATGAGGTCGGCATCCAGGGCGGGCAGTACAGCTTTTCAACGGCGGTGGGCGTGTTCAACTCAATTGTAGGCACGCTTTTGCTGGTGCTGGCAAACACCTTTGCCCGGCTTGTGTCGGAAAACAGCCTATGGTAAGGAGGGGTTAGGCATGATGAAAACAAAACCCGTGCGCGTGAGAGAGCCGCTGTTTGACCGCGTCTTCAGCGCCATCAACCTGGCATTGCTGCTCCTCCTTTCTTTGATCTTTATCCTTCCGATCATTAACGTTATTGCAAGTTCACTTAGCACATCGCGGGCGCTTACCAGCTACCAGGTGTATCTGTGGCCGGTTGGCTGGAACCTAAAAGCGTATGAGAAGCTGCTGAAGATCTCGGAATTATGGATCGGTTATGGCAATTCGCTGTTCTACACGTTTGCCGGAACAGCCGTGAATCTGCTCGTGACGGTGCTGGCCGCATATCCCCTTGCGTGCAAAAAGCTGGTTGGCAGGAAATTCTTCCTGACGCTGTTTACCATCACAATGTTCTTTGGCGGCGGCATGATCCCTACATACCTTGTGGTGCGTTCCCTGGGGCTGGTCAACCAGCGCATGGCGCTGATCCTGCCCGTGGCCATGAGCGTGAGCAACATGATCATCGCACGCACATTCTTCATGACATCCATCCCCGATGAGCTGCGCGAGGCCGCCGAAATAGACGGCGCAAACGAGGCCCGCGTGCTGGTGCAGATCGTGTTGCCGCTGGCGATGCCAATCCTGGCGGTGTTAGGTCTCTATTACGCGGTGGCGCACTGGAACAGCTATTTTAACGCGCTGATGTACCTATCCGACAGCAAAAAATTCCCCATTCAGCTGATCCTGCGCGATTATCTGCTCAACGATACACT
>JAVBPC010000005.1:0-78442 GCA_031549905.1 Eubacteriales bacterium | reverse complement strand
GTTCCCCAGTAGCAATAAGCGTAGCGCCTCTTTTCTCTCGCTATCTGTATATGCTTGCTTCTTGGGATTGGGGGTATACTCCCGCTTGCATACCGTGCACCGATATCGTCTGCTTCCCGACTTCGTTTTCCCTATGCTGTGCTGTTTCTCCGTTGCCCCACATTTCGGGCACTTCCTTGTTTCTTTTTCCATGCCTGTATTATATCATGTCACGGTTCTTTTGGACACTCCCACTATTAAAACATGGCAGGCCCTCCGCGCGGTTTGCGCAGAAGGCCTGTTTACTGTGATTGGTTTGCTTACTTCGCCTCGCAGACCGCCGTAGCCACCAAATCCACGCCTGTACCCGCGATGTTGCTGGCAACCACCTGCCCGATCGCCAGCGGAGCAGCGGGGCAGGCCGCCTGAATGATATCCAGAACCTCCGGAATTTTCGTCTTGGGGATGGGTTCCTTCGTTTTGACCGCGCACAGCGGCCTTTTGCCGCCCTGCACGCGCACGGAGGATGTCACGGTGCGCACAGGATTCGTATATTCCTGCTGCCCGTACGCAATGCCGCGCTTGCAGCCGTAGTTTTCCACCGTGATCTGGCCGTCGGCCCCTTCTGAAACGCGCAGCCTGCACCCCATCGGGCAGGCAATGCATGTCATATCGCGCATCGGTTATCCCTCCTTTTCCACCAGCACGCGCAGATCCCCTGCGCAGCCGGTCACATCCACCGTCACCTTTTCCATTTCGCCGGGCGTCATCAACTGCTTTTTGCGGCTGAGCAGCACTTTGTCTCCGCAGGACACGGTCAGTTTTGCCGGGCGGCAAGCGTTTCCCACGCGGAAATACAGGTCAAGCTTGCCGGTTGCGGCGGCAGACAGCGTCTGCGGCACCACATAGCGCGCCTCGCCCGCGGGCAGCACGCGCACCACCTGCGCAAACGCGGCGGGGTTCTTCGCGTACTCGGCGGCGGCAGTCCCCGCCGTTTCGGCTTCGTGGCTGACGTTATCGACCAGGTCATGCACATGCAATACATTGCCGCACGCGAACACGCCGGACAGGCTGGTTTGACGCCGCTCATCGACGACCGCGCCGCCGGTGATGGCGTCCATCTCCACGCCCGCCTTGCGGGTCAGCTCATTTTCCGGCAGCAGGCCCACGGACAATAGCAGCGTATCGCAGGCGATATCCTGTTCCGTGCCCGGAATTGGGCGGCGGGTTGCCGGATCGACTTCCGCGATCGTGACGCCGGTGAGGCGCTCCCCGCCGTGAATGCGCGTGACCGTGTGGTTGAACTTCAGCGGAATGTTGTTATCCTCCAGGCACTGCACGATGTTCCTGTTCAGGCCGCTGGAATATGGCATCAGTTCCGCCACCAGCTTTACTTTCGCGCCTTCCCACGTCATGCGCCGCGCCATGATCAGGCCGATATCGCCGGAACCCAGGATGACCACCTCGCGCCCCGGCATGTACCCTTCCAGGTTGACCAGCCGCTGCGCACAGCCGGCGGTGTACACGCCCGCGGGCCGCGAACCGGGGATGTTCAGCGCCCCGCGCGTCCTCTCCCGGCAGCCCATCGCAAGCACCACCGCGCCCGCTTCAATCTCCATCAGGCCCTCTTTGGGGCTGACGGCCAGAATTGTCCGGTCAGAGCGCACTTCCAGCACCATCGTGTCGGTCAAGACCTCAATGCCGTCGGTATTCTGTACCTTATCAAGGAAACGCCCGGCGTATTCGGGGCCGGTCAGCTCCTCGCCAAAGTAATGCAGACCAAACCCGTTATGGATGCACTGCTGCAGGATGCCGCCGGCCTCGCGGTCGCGTTCCAGTACAAGCACCTCTGCCCCCGCCTTGCGCGCGGATAGCGCCGCAGCAAGTCCCGCAGGCCCGCCGCCGATGATCGCCACATCCACATGCCTTTTCATCAGAATTCCTCCTTCAGCCTGCCGACAAGCAGCTTTGAATTGCCGCCGAACTTGGTCAGATCAAGCATGGACATCCCGGTTTCGCGGCAGATCAGCTCCATCACGCGCGGCGCGCAGAAGCCGCCCTGGCAGCGGCCCATCCCGGCGCGGGTACGGCGCTTGACGGCATCAAGCGAGCGGGCGCCCCGGCGGATCGCCTCGATGATCTCCGCCTCGGTAACCGTTTCGCACCGGCAGATAACGCGGGCATATCCGGGGTCTTTTGCGATCGCCTCGGCGCGCTCTTCCATCGTCATTTCGGCAAAGCGCGGGATCGCCGGGCGGCGCGGGTCAAAGTCCGTTTTTTCAGGAAGATCAAGCCCAGCCGCTTTCAGCAGATTTTCCACATACCCAGCAATCGCCGGCGCGCTGGAAAGGCCCGGCGAGCAGATGCCCGCCGCGTGAATCAGGCGCGGCTCAGCATCGCTTTGGCGCAGGATGAAGTCACCCGTGGACGGCTGTGCGCGCAGTCCCGCAAACGATGTGATCACGGCGGAAAGGTTCAGCTTGGGCACGGATTTCAGCGACAGGCGGCGGATCTCGGCAAGGCTATCCGGCGTGGTGGCGGTGTCTGTGCGGTCCTCCGTATCAGCCGCGGAGGGGCCTGCGAACACGTTGTCATCCACTGTGGGGCTGACAAGCACGCCCTTGCCCATCGGGGTGGGCGTTTGGAATACGATACGGCTCATGATGTTTGCGCTGTGGTCCAGCAGCATGTATTCACCCTTGCGGGGACGGATGGCAAATGACTCATCACTGGCCATGCGCGCGATTTCATCGGCAAAAAGCCCGGCGGCGTTGATGACATAGCGCGCCCTGAAGGCAGTATCACCAGCCTCCACAATCAGACCGTCCTCCGCCCTCTGGATGGATGTTACCGGCGCGTTCATGTGCATGGAAACGCCGTTTTTGCGCGCGTTTTCGTAGCAGGCAACGGTCAGCTGGTAGGGGCAGGTCATCGCGCCGGTCGGGGCGTACAGCGCCGCTACCACCTCGCCGCTCAGCGACGGTTCCAGCGCACGCGCTTCATCACCGGATATGATTGCAAGACCCGGCACGCCGTTTTCGCAGCCGCGCGCAAGCAGCTCCCGCAGCGTTGCCTTCTCTTCCTCTGAAAAGGCCGCCACCAGCGATCCGCAGCGCTTGAAGGGCACTTCCAGCTCCTCGCACCATTTATCAAACAGCGCGTTTCCCTCAACGTTCAGCTTCGCCATCAGCGAACCCGGCGCGGCGTCATAGCCCGCGTGCACAATCGCGCTGTTCGCCCGGGACGCGCCCATCGACACATCCTCCGCCGCTTCCACCAGCGCAACGTTTACCGCTCTTCCTGACAGCTGCCGGGCGATCGCGCATCCGGTTACGCCGCCGCCGATGATCAGCACATCCACCGTAAGTTCCCGCATCTCAAACTCCCCTTCCAAGTACAGCACAATTCACTGCCGCAGGCGCGCGAAATGTGCACTCACCATTTGGCGCAGCAAAAAAGAGCCGCAACAACACGCCTCAAGTGGCTGGCTGTTTTGGCTCTCTCATTCTCTGCCTTAACAAGCTAAGTTAATCATACCGAAGCAAAGCTGTCAAGAGGCAATTTTGTTTATTTCAGCATTTGAAAGAATGTGTTAAAGCCTTCCTCAGGCGGCAACAGCGGAAAATACTCAAGCCCCACGATGCCCGCGTATCCGGCCTCGTCAAGCCTTGCAAGCACATAACGGTAGTTCAGCTCGCCGTCTGTCAGCTCATGACGGCCGGGATGGCCTGCCGTGTGAATGTGACCGATGCGCGGAAGGTTACCAAGCAGCGTACCAACGATATCCCCTTCCATAATCTGCTGGTGGTAGATATCGTACAGTATCTTCACGGCTGGGCTTGCGACAGCATCTATCACCTGCGCTGTCTCCTCCGTTGACCACAGAAAATATCCTTTGTGGTCGTAGCGGGTGTTCAGCGGCTCCAGCACCAGCGTGATGCCCGCATCCTCCGCCCTTGACGCCGCAAGAGATAGACCCTCGATCAGCGATGCCGTTTGCGTCTTTCGCGGCGCGCCGGTATCCTGCCCTGCCTGGGTCAGCAGCACCTTTGCGCCCAGCACTTTGGCCGCCTGGATGGATTCATCAAGCCCCGATAAAAACACATTGCGTGCGGCAGGGTCCACAAGGGATGGCTGCTTGACACAGCAGGCGGCTACGGTCACGCCGTTTTCATCCGCTGCCCTGCGGATTGCGCGCAAATCTTTACCCTGCCAACCCCAGAACTCGATATACGAAAACCCGGCTGCCGCTACGCGCGGGATCACCGACGCAGTATCCTGCCCGCGGAACACCGCATCCGTACAAACGGAAAATTTTAGGTTCATCAAAGGCCACTCCCCTCTTATTGTGCATCATAGCAAGCATGACAGAAAAACACAAGCGGCACTTGCGTTTGCCACCCGATACGGCTATGATGGCGGTATTGCGAATGAAAACATGCGGAGGTTCATCATGCGGATTCATGTACTGATGCCGGTGGGCGCTGTGCGCGATGAGTTCATCCCGGAAGACTGCCGGCAGACGCTGGCCACGCTTGGCGAAGTGGTGTGGAACGAGAGCACGGAACAAGTTCCGTCCGAGCAGATGCCGGAAATCCTTCGGCAGGCGGATGTGGTCATCACGGGCTGGGGCGCGGGCAAAATCGCAGGCGAAATGCTGGATGGCGCGCGCACGCGGCTGATTGCGCACACGGGCGGTACGGTCGCGCCGATCGTGGATGAGAGCACATACGCGCACGGCATCCGCGTGATCTCCGGGAACCCCATCTACGCCGAATCCGTCGCGGAAGGCACGCTTGCTTACATGTTGGCGGGGCTTCGCCAAATCCCCTACTGGCATCAGGTCGTCGGTGACGGGCAATGGGGCGCTTTTGCGCAGAACAGACATCGCGGGTTGTTGGACCGTACAATCGGCCTGATCGGCTACGGTGCCATCGCAAAAAACGTGGTGCGGATGCTGAAGCCCTTCCACACAACGATCAAAGTGCATGCGGATTACCTGACGCCCGAAGATTGCGCGCGCGACGGCATCATCAAGGCAAGCCTGGATGAGATCGCTGAAACCTGCTCTGTCATTTCGCTGCACATGTCCCTAACGCCCGAAACGCGCGGACTGCTTGGCAAGGACTTCTTTGCGCGGATTCAGCCGGGGGCGCTGTTGATCAACACTGCGCGCGGCGCGATCTTTGATGAGGCAGCACTGGCGGATGCGCTGAAAACGGGTAATTTCAGCGCGGTACTTGATGTGTTTGAAAAGGAACCGCTGCCTGCGGATTCGCCGCTGCGCGGGCTGCCTAACGTGATCCTCATTCCGCACATGGCCGGGCCGACCTCCGACCGGCGGCCTATCGTAGGGCGCGAGTTGGCAAAGGATATTGCCCGCTTTGCGCGGGGTGAAGCGTTGCAATATGAAATCGAACTGGCTGCGGCGCTGCGGATGACGCGGTAAAACAAAAAATAGGCACAGTTGACTGAATCCCTGGAATTGGATATACTAAAGGTTACACCATCCGGCGCAAACCCCAAAATGCGCAGATGGCACCGAATGGGAGGTCTAACCAATGGAGACAGAGAAAGCAAGCCGATCCAACTTTATCTGGGACATCGTTCAGGAGGAACTGGACAAGGGCATTTGCACCACCGTGCACACCCGCCTTCCCCCCGAACCCAATGGCTGGCTGCACATTGGCCACGCCAAGAACATTTATGTCAATGCGGGCACGGCGCTGCGCTTCGGTGGGCTGCTCAACCTGCGCTTTGACGACACCAACCCGGCCAAGGAAGAGCAGGAGTTCGTCGATGGCATCATGGGCGATATCCGCTGGTTGGGCTATGAATGGAACGGCGGGCTTTTTTTCGGCTCCAGCTATTTTGAACAATGCTACCAGTTGGCTGAAAAGCTGATACAGGATGGCAAAGCGTACATTTGCGACCTGCCGCAGGAGGACCTGCGCCGCATGCGCGGCACGCTGACCGCGCCCGGGCAGAACAGCCCCTACAGGGATCGCCCTGCAGCGGAAAACCTCGACCTGTTCCGCCGCATGCGTGCGGGCGAGTTCCCCAACGGCGCGCGCGTTTTGCGGGCGAAAATCGATATGGCTTCGCCCAACATCAACATGCGCGACCCGGCGCTGTACCGCATCCTGCATATGCCCCACCACCAGACGGGCGATAAGTGGTGCATCTACCCGATGTACGACTTCGCGCACCCCATTCAGGATGCGCTGGAAGGGATCACGCACTCGATGTGCTCGCTCGAATATGAGGATCACCGCCCGCTGTACAACTGGGTGATTGAAGCGTGCGAGTTCCCGAACCATCCACGTCAGATCGAATACGCGCGGCTGAATCTGACCAGAACCGTGATGAGCAAGCGCTACCTGCGCAAGCTTGTGCAGGAAGGTTATGTGCGCGGTTGGGACGACCCCAGAATGCCCACACTGGCCGGCATGCGCCGCCGCGGGTACCGCCCTGCCGCCATCCGTGATTTCGTGGAGCGCGCGGGCGTTGCCAAGGCCGATTCCGTGGTGGACCTGGCACTGCTGGAGCACTGCGTGCGCGAAGACCTGGGCGAGGTTGCCCCGCGCGCCATGGCGGTGCTGCGGCCGCTGAAGGTGACCGTCAGCAACATCCCGGAAGGCACGAAAACGCCTGTGGTGCTGGAAAACCACCCCGCGCATCCTGAAATGGGCACGCATACGGCTGCCTTTGGCCGCACGCTGTACATCGAACAGGAAGACTTCATGGAAGACGCGCCGAACAAGTTCTTTCGCATGAAGCCGGGCGGCGAGGTGCGTCTCAAGGGCGCGTACATCGTCAAGTGCGACGGATGCGTTAAGGATGAAAACGGGAACGTGATCGAAGTGCTGTGCACCGCAGACCTTGACAGCCTCTCCGGTTCGGAAGGCGCTAACCGCAAGGTCAAGGGTACGCTGCACTGGGTGAACGCGGAGGAAGCCGTGCCCTTTGAAGCACGGTTATATGAACCGCTGCTGATGGATGAAGACGCGATTGAGGAAGAAGCGGAAGGCGAAGAAACCGTGCCGGACAAGAAGGATTTCATCGCCCGGCTGAACCCCGAATCGATGACCGTACTGACCGGCTGTATGGCGGAACCGTGGCTGAAGGACGCGAAGGACGGCGATGTGTTCCAGTTCCTGCGCCTGGCGTACTTCTGCAAGGACCAGGACGGGTTCGTGTTCAACCGCGTCGTCGCGCTAAAGGACAGTTTCAAGATTGACAGCAAAGGATGATTGGCCATGAAAGTTCGCACCAGGTTTGCCCCTAGCCCCACGGGGTATATGCATATCGGCGGCATGCGCACCGCGCTGTACGCTTACCTTTTCGCCCGCAAATCCGGCGGCACGTTCATCCTGCGCATTGAGGACACCGACCAGGAGCGCGAGGTGCCGGGCGCACTGGAGAAGATTTACGAAGCGCTAAACCTTGCCGGGCTGCATTACGACGAAGGCCCCGGCGTGGGCGGCGATTACGGCCCCTATATCCAGTCCGAGCGGAAATCCATGTACACCCCCTACGCTTGGGAACTGGTGGAAAAGGGCGGCGCATATCCTTGTTTCTGCACGAAAGAGCGGCTGGATGAGACGCGCAAGCAGTACGAGACACGAGGCGAAACATTCAAATACGACAAGCACTGCATGCACATTCCTCTGGATGAGGCCAAGCGCCGCATTGACGCAGGCGAGCCGTACGTCATCCGCCAGAATGTGCCCACCGAAGGCAAAGCGGGTTTCGATGATGTTCTGTACGGTCACATCGAAGTGGACTGCTCCACGCTGGATGATACCGTGCTGCTGAAGGCTGACGGCCTGCCGACGTATAACTTCGCCAACGTTATCGACGACCACACCATGGCGATCTCGCACGTTATGCGCGGCACGGAATACCTTTCTTCCGCGCCGAAGTACAACCTGCTGTACGAGTCCTTTGGCTGGGAGAAGCCCATCTATATCCACCTGCCTGTGGTCATGAAAGACCAAACGCGCAAGCTATCCAAGCGGCACGGCGACCCCACGTTTGAGGATCTGCTGCAGGAAGGCTACCTGTGCGAGGCAGTCATCAACTTCATCACACTGCTAGGCTGGAGCCCCGGAAACGACCGCGAGTTCTTCACCCTGAAGGAGTTGGAAGAGGTTTTCGATCTCAAAGGCATCAACAAGGCCCCGGCGATCTTTGACAAGGATAAGCTGACCTGGATGAACAGCGAGTACATCCGCAAGATGCCGTTCGACGATTATCTCAGGATGGCGATGTCGTGGTTTGAAAAGGCCGGCGTGGCAGGCCTGGATACCCGCCGCCTGGCTGAACTGATGCAGGGCCGTACCGAGGTGTTCAGCCGCATTCCGGAGATGGTGGATTTCCTGGCGCAAATGCCGGTGTTCGACCCAGAGCTGTACACGCACAAGAAGATGAAGACCGACCCGGCGGTGGCAAAGCAGGCGCTTGCGCTCGCGCTGCCAGTGTTGGAGGCTATCCGCGACTGGACGGAGCCCGCGCTGCACGACGCGCTGATGGCGGCCATCGAGCAAAGCGGCATGAAGAACGGACAGGTGCTGTGGCCGGTACGCATCGCAATCTCCGGGCGGGCATCCACGCCGGGCGGTGCGATCGAAATCGCATATTTGCTGGGGAAAGATGAGACGCTGCGCAGAATGCGTACAGCGCTGGGCGCGCTGTAAAATAGGAAAAGCAAAACCACCGGCCAAGCTGGTGGTTTTCGTTATGCAAAAAAACCCTTCTCCACGATGTGGAAAAGGGGATGCCCGTAAATCCGGGTGATCAGATCGACGAAGAAATCATCGTGATGACCAGCGACGTAACGATGAACACAGAAGCCGCGATCTTCGTGGCCAGCGCAAGCTTGCCTTCAAACGACTTGGCTTTGTTCTTGCCAAAGAACGTTTCGGCGCCGCCGGAAATCGCGCCAAGGCCCTGCGTTTTGCCTTCCTGCATCAGCACGGAAACAATCACAACCAACGCGGAAATCACCAGAAAGATGGTGCAGATAATCCGAAGAACAGCCATTTGTAACCCCTCCAATTCTACAGCAGACGAATCATATCATGAAACCGTGAAAAATGCAACCTGTTTGGCCTCACAGCTTCACTTTTTTGCGGCTTTTCGGCCGAAAAAGTTGAGCCGCAGCGCGTTGAGCACAACGGAAACGGAGCTAAACGACATCGCGGCCGCGGCCAGCATCGGGGAAAGCAGCGGACCGCCGAAAATGTGCAGCACGCCTGCCGCAATCGGAATGCCGACAACATTGTAACAAAACGCCCAGAATAGGTTTTGCCGAATCGTGCGCATGGTCGCGCGGCTTAGGCGGATGGCAAGCGGTACATCGGCAAGGTCGCTGCGGACAAGCACCACATCGGCCGATTCCATCGCTACATCCGTGCCGGAACCAATGGCGATGCCCACATCCGCGCGGGCCAGCGCAGGCGAATCATTGATGCCATCGCCGACCATGGCCACATAGCGGGCGTGACCGCGCCCGGCGCGGGCCGCCTCTTGCTCTTTGATAAAGCGCTCGATATGCGCCGCCTTATCCCCCGGCAGCACGCCCGCCTCAAAGCGCGTCACGCCTGCCTGTGCCGCGATAGCGCGCGCGGTGCGCATGTGGTCGCCCGTGAGCATGACTGTCTGTGCACCCATGTGATGCAGCGCTTCCACGGCGGCGCGGCTGCCGCTGCGCAGCGTGTCGGCCATGGCAATCACGCCCATGGGCTTTCCCCCGCGCGCAAGGAACACCGGGGTCTTTCCAGCCTCGGCCAGCGCATCCGCAAGCGGGATCAAGGCGCTTGTGTCAACTTGCATTTCGGAAAGCAGAAGCGCATTGCCAAGCGCCAGCGGCACCCCTTCCACTTCGGCAACCATGCCGCGGCCGCTGATGGCGCGGAAACCCTCTGCCGCGGGAATGGCAATGCCCCGGTCGCGCGCGGCAGTTAGCACGGCATCGGCCAGCGGATGCTCGGAACCCTGTTCCACGGCGGCGGCATCGGCAAGCAGCGCCTCTTCCGTCACACCTTCCACCGGCAGGATGTCCGTCACCTTCGGCTCACCCTGGGTCAGCGTGCCCGTCTTATCAAGCGCAACGATGGTCACGCGCTCCGTCTTTTCCAGCGCCTCCGCGTTCTTGAACAGCACGCCCATCTCCGCCGCGCGGCCCGTACCCACCATGATCGCGGTAGGCGTGGCAAGGCCAAGCGAGCACGGGCATGCGATGACCAGCACCGATACCGCAGCCTTCAGCGCATCGGAAAACGGCGCACCGACAATCAGCCATACGGCAAGCGTAAATACAGCGATCCCAAGCACAACCGGCACAAATACCGCCGCGATCCTGTCCGCAAGGCGCGCTATGGGCGCTTTGGAACCCTGTGCCTCTTCCACCAGGCGGATGATCTGCTGAAGCGCCGTATCGCGCCCGACGCGCTTTGCCTCGAAACGGAAATAGCCGTGCCGGTTAATCGTGCCGCCGCTGACGGCGTCTCCGGGGTGTTTGTCCACCGGCAGGCTCTCGCCCGTGAGCATGGATTCATCAATCGCCGTTTCACCGGTGATGATCACCCCGTCCACCGGCACCCTTTCGCCCGGGCGCACGCAAACGGTATCCCCCACGGCGATCTGGATCAGTGCAACTTCCGTCTCTTCCCCATCGACCAGAACGGTGCCGGTCTTCGGCGCAAGGCCCATCAGCCGCTCAATTGCGCTGCCGCTGCGCCCTTTCGCGCCCGCTTCCAGCGTTTTGCCAAGCAGCACCAGCGTCAGGATTACAGCGGTTGATTCAAAGTACAGCGCGTCCATCCCCGCGTGGTCGCCGCGCAGGATCAGGATCAACCCGAACAGGCTGTAGCCGAAGGACGCCACCGTCCCCAGCGCAATGAGCGCGTTCATGTTCGGACGGCGGCGCATGATGGAATTGAAGCCATCCACATAAAAGTCATGGCAGATGATGATCACCGGCACGCAAAGCGCCAGCTGCATAATCGCCTGCACCTGCATGGAGATGGGCAGCGAAAAACCAAACACCATCGGCCCCATGGAGAGGCAGAACAGCGGTATCGTCAGTATCGCGCACAGGAGCAGGCGGCGCTTCTGCGCCCTTGCCTGGCGCGCCTTTTCCGCCGCGCGGTCCGCCGCGTCATCGATGAAGAACCCGGCCTCCTCAACGGCGCGGCGGATAGCGGCATCATCCACAAGCGACGGGTCATAGGTCACCGTCGCCTTCTCCGTAGCAAAATTCACCGTGCCGCTTTCAATGCCTTTCACTTCGGATAAAGCATATTCAATCCCTGCGGCGCAGGCGGCGCAGTGCATGCCCCCAATGGGCAGCGTAACCGTGACAGTGCTCATTGGATGCCTGTTACCTCAAACCCGGCCCCGCGCACGGCTTCGCGCAGCGCGGTTTCATCGTAGGTCCCTTCGTCACATTCGACGACGGCGCTCTTATCCTGAAACGAAACCGTTGCGGACAGCACCTGCGGCAGCTTCATCAGCGCGGCCTTTGTGCCCATCGCACAACCGTTGCAATGCATGCCCTGAATCGAAAGCGTTACCTGCTTAGCCATTGTTCTTCCTCCTGCGAATCATCAAGCTTCCGGAAACCGATGTGGATGTAATTTCTACGCCGTCCGGCGTCTTTTGTATTTCATCGCTGAGCACAAACTGCCCGGACAGAGAATGCGCCGACGCGCCGGATACCTGATCCACCTCCACGCTGGTGGAGCCGGATACCGACTGCAGATCCAGCGAGCGGCAGCCATCGTTTAGCGAGATCTGTATTTCGCCGCTAACGGAAGAAGCCTTCGCGCTGGCAAGCGTCAGGTTCGTAAGGCCCATCCGCCCTGAAATGGTGCGGAAGTTGGCGCGCCGCGCCGTCAATGCCTCCCCGGCGATCGAGCCGGACACGGAATGCAGCGACAGCGTGTTCGCGGAAACGCCTTCCGCCAGCACACGGCCGCTGATGGTAGTCAGCGAAACATCTTCGCCAATAATTTTGTGCGCGCCGATCATGCCGGATACGCTGTCCGCATCGATTTCCCCGCGCCATCCTTCCGGCAGGCGCAGGCAAATTTGCAGCCACCGCCTGCGGGGCAGCAATTCTTTGGCAAAGCCAAGCTGCGGCTGCGCGATGACAAGCTCTCTTGCGCTAATCTCCGCGCGAAGCTCTTCCACGCTTTCATCATCGCCCGCGATGATCAGGTGGAATTCATCTTCCGGCGCAACCAACAGTTCTAGCTGCGCCCAGGTCAGCTTTGCCCGCACGCGCTCTATCGCGTCATGTGAAAAACTTAAATTGGTTTCCATAGCTTTATCCTTTCATTTGGTCGGGCGGCGTTACTCCGCCCAGTGGATAATATCGGCTGGCGCGCGCTTTGGCACGCAAAGGGAATCCGGCGATTCCAGATAATACACGGTGTTTTGGCCCAGGCCCAGCGGCACCGCGCGGGCGCGCATTTTCGGGTATCCCAGCGCAACCAGCGTGTGCATTTTATACCGCGCTGAATCAACCCCAAGGATTTCAAGGATTTCCTGCCGGTCAACATTGGCCAGCCAGCAGTTGGCAATCCCCTGCGCCTCGGCGGTCAGCATGATGCTCATCGCGGCGGCGCCGGCGTCGTTGTCCGCGCTTTGCGCGATGGTTTGATCCACCAGGATCACGATGTACGCGGTAGGCTGCGTTTCCTCGGTCGGCCCCGCGCTGCCGTCCGGTATCTTCCGTGCCCAGCGGGTGTGCGGAAAAACCCGCTCGCAAATCGGCCTTGATGCAGTAACTGCAAACGCCAGCGGTTGCAGGTTCACCCCTGTGGGGGCAAGGCGCGCAGCCTCCAGCATCGCTTCGATGGCTTCCCTTGGAACAGGCGTATCGGCAAAGCGGCGGATGCTGCGCCGCTGCCGCGCCGCCTGTAAGACATCCAGCATCAAATCACTTCCTTCCTATAGTTCGGGGAAAGTATACCACAAAAGTCAGAAAAGGAAAAGTAGCGCAAAAAAGCGCCCGCCGGAGCGGGCAAACACTATCCTTGTTGGTAAGAAAGAGGGATTTCAAACTCAAACTCGTGCAGGATCGGGATATCGTCCATCCCCAGAATGACGCCTTCCCCCATCCCCTTGATCCCCTGCGTTGCTTTGAAGGCGTCAATATGCACCGCCTTGAGTGAAAAGCCCCTTTTTTGATAGAACCGGATGGCGTGCGTGTTGTCGTTCATGGTGATCAGGAAGACCCGCCGGCAGCCGGCCTCCTTTGCCGCGTTGGTGACGGCCTCAATCAGCGCAGAGCCAACACCGCGCGCCTGTGAAAGGCTGTACAGCGCGACAATTTCACATTCTCCATCCGCGATTCTGTAGAGCGCCGCACCCTGTACGGCAGCATCTTCAACATTGACGAAGCCCGGCAAATCCCTTGTATCAATGATATTACCCATTGTCACAATAGGATTTCCCCACTCCCTATCAATATGGCTGTTGACAGCGCCGCGATGGCGCATGTCCAATTCTTGTATTTCTATCATGATTCCATTATACACCAACGCAGCGCTTGACGGAAGCATTCATTCCAAGTATCCTTACCCCATGTACGTCAACTTGAAAGCGAGGAAACGATCATGGCCGTGATGGACAGGCTAGCCTTTTCAACGCTTGGATGCCCTGAATGGGACTTTGAAACCATCCTTGCGCGCGCACCGGAAATGGGCTTTTCGGCAATCGAAATCCGCGGCATCGGCCCGGAATTGAACACCGCAAAAATCCCGTGCCTTCTGCCGGAAAACCGCGCCGAGACCAAAGCTCACCTTGCCGCGCGGGGGCTTCAAGTGGCGGTGATCGGCACATCGGCGATCTTTCACGATGCGGCGCGGGTGGATGCCTCGATTGCCGAAGGGAAGGAGGCGCTGCCCATCGCAAACGATATGGGGGCATGCGGAATCCGCGTGTTCGGCGACTCATTTCCAGAAGGTGAAACGCACGATTCCGTGCTGGATCGCGTCGCACAGTCTATCCGCATGCTGGGCGAAGCCGCGCTGTCCGCAGGAAGGGCCGAGGTTTTGCTGGAAATACACGGCCAATACAACACGCCGGAAGTTCTCAGTGCGCTGCTTGATCGCCTTGAGGGATGTCCCCGCTTTGGCATCATCTGGGATGTTCAGCATAGCTTCCGCTCAATGGGGCGTGACTTCGCGCCGTTCCTGCGCGTGATCCGCCCCTTCATCCGCCATGTGCACCTGAAGGATTGCCGGATGGTAAACGGCAAAGATACGCCCTGCATGCCGGGCGACGGTGAAATCAACATCGCCGAAATTGTGCGCGCGCTGGAAGCGGACGGCTATCAGGGATACTATTCATTTGAGTGGGAAAAGAGATGGCACGCGGCATTGGAAGCGCCGGAGGCCGCATTCCCCCGCTTTGTGGAAGTCATGCGCAACATCTAAGTTCTTGACAATCCCGCCCCACATCGCATACAATGCATGTAGATTCCATGAAAGGAGGCGGCAATCATGCGAAAGGCCAATGTTTTATTTGCTTACCCCATTTTTGCCTGCCTCGGAGCCATGTAGCAAGCCGACAACTTTTTGTCGCCGTGCCGCAGCCGACAGGTTGCGGCTTTTTGTTTGGGCATGCTCCCAGCCGGCGCGATAAAAGCGAGGCCTTTCATGGATATTATCAATATTGGCATTCTGGCCCATGTGGATGCCGGAAAAACAACCCTGACCGAAGGGTTGCTTGTGCACAGCGGCGTTAAGCGCCAAGCGGGCCGCGTGGACAGCGGCACCACCACCACCGATTCCATGCCGCTGGAGCAGCAGCGGGGACTTACCATCCGCGCATCCACCGTTTCATTTGAGTGGAACGGCGTAAAAATCAACCTGATCGACACGCCCGGCCACATGGATTTTATCGCGGAGGTAGAGCGCTCGCTCTCCGTGCTGGACGGCGTGGTGCTTGTCGTTTCGGCGCGCGAAGGCGTGCAGCAGCAAACGCGCGTGCTGTTTCAGAAGCTTCAGCAGATGCGCATTCCCACCCTATTTTTCATCAACAAGATCGACCGCGTCGGTGCGTCGGCGGAAAACGCGATGCGTGATATTTGCTGCAGGCTTACGCCGCACCTGCTGCCCCTGCAGGATATGGAACTGTGGCCGCTCAGCCTTGCGGAAGGGCCGCTGCATGAATCCGTTATCGAACTGGATGAGGGGCTGCTGGCGCGATACATCGAAGGCGATGTCATACCGGAAAGCAGATGCAGGCATTTGCTTGCTGAGCGCACACGCGCTTGCACCGTCTACCCCATGCTGATGGGTTCTGCGCTGAAGGATATCGGCGTCGTGCCGGTGCTGGATGCCGTAACCTGGCTTTTCCACGGTGGCGGCGATACCTGCGCTCCCCTCTCCGCCCGCGCATATAAGGTGGAATGGGATCAGCGCGGGCGCAAGCGGCATACCGTGCGCGTATTTTCCGGGGTGCTGCGCGTTCGAGAATATGTCGGGGTTTCGGGGCAGGATGAGGCGATGCAGATCAAGGGCTTGCTTGCCGCGAAGGACGGGAAGTTCATCCCCGCCGATCATTTAAGCGCCGGGGATATCGGTCAGATATTGGATGCGCCCGCGCTGCGCGTGGGTGATTTTCTGGGGGAAGAGCGATCCTTTTCCGCGCATACGGATACACCGCCGCTGCTTAGCGTGACTGTCTCCCCTGCATCACCGGAAGAGCGGCAGCCGCTGCTTTCTGCGCTGTCCCGCCTGGTGGAGGAAGACCCAGCGCTGCAATTGCACATCGCCCCGGAAACCGGAGAAATAACGCTGCGCCTATACGGCCCCTTGCAGCAAGAAATCGTATCCGCGCTGCTGATGGAGCGGTTTTCGCTGCGCGCCGTGTTTGCCGCGCCGCGCCCCATCCTGTTGGCGCGCCCGGATAGCACATGTCAGGCAGAGATACGGATGCGCAACCGCGGCAACCTGCACGCGGCGGGCATTGCGCTTTCCCTGGAGCCGCTGCCGCCCGGCACGGGCAATCAGTTTGAAACCATCGTGTCATTCGGCGATCTTGAAAAGTCGTTTCAGACTGCTGTGACCGACGGCGTGATGTCGGGGCTGCGCGAAGGGCTTGGGCATGCGATAACTGATACGCGCGTCGTGTTTACCGACATGGATTATGATTCCGTTGGCAGCACGCCCGCGGATTTCCGAAGGCTCGCGCCGGAGGTATTGAAGCTGGCGCTGAAGAGTGCAAGCCTGACGCTGCTGGAGCCCTGGCTTGCCTACCAAGCCACCGTACCGCAGGAAAACGTGGGCCGCGTGATACAGGCGCTTGTGAAAGCAACGGCAAGCCCCGAGGCGGTTGAACCCCGGGGCGAAGAGGTGGAAATGTTCGGAGCAATTCAGTTGGAAAGGGCGCGGGCGATCAACCTGGAGCTTCCGGGGCTGACGCAGGGGCGCGGTGTGTTTGTGACATCCTTTTCAGGATACAGGCCCGTCGGCAATCAATACCGATCCACATGATACCCAGGCTTCCAAACAAAAACCCCCTCAAGCGCCCGCGCGTTCCGCACCGTAACACCCTTTTTCAGCGCGGCCATATCCAAAGAGAGATACCCAAGGCACAGCTGGGCGAGCGTCTGCACCGTAACATCAAGGTCACACGCGGCAAACTCGCCCTTTTCCACGCGCACACCTTCGGGTCCGTAAGTCACGCGGTATGCGCCGTCGTTTTCAGCAAGGAAATCATCGGTGACGCGCACCGTATACGTTCCCACGCCTGCCGGATGGCGCATCATGCGAAGCGCTTCCGGCACATTCACCACGCGCGCCATCTTACGGGACAGGCTTTCGATCTCCACATCGTACGCCTCATCAATCAGCGCGGACAGCTCGAAATCGCCGGGCACTTCCATCCAGAAATGCTCGCACTGGGCGGAAAGCTTGTGCAGAAAGCCCAACAGCGTGTGCAGCGCGTCGCGGTCCACAAACGCCATGTCCTCCACCCGCATCAGGATCTGGAACTCCGCCACACGGCGGGGACGCAGCACCGCATAGGCGATGTCCTCTCCGTCACGCGAAAGCAGGTATTTGTAAGACTGCGCCTTTTGCGCGTCGCCGCGCAGCGCACTGCGCCACTGTTCGTCTCCGCGCACGGTCGCCAAGTTGTAGCGCGCAGCGAAGCGGTCGTATACGCGCTGGAACGGCGCGTTTCCCATTTCCGGCAGATGCTGGCGCGCCTGCGCCGTCTGCTTGTAGCCAGCAAGCGCCTTGGACGGAAACTTGATGCAGCGCGCCTCCAGGCAGATATCATAGCCATACTGGCGATAATACGCGTGCGAAAACGGGTACAGCACGGAGAATACCTTGCCATTCCTATAGTCATCTTCCAGGATGGCGCGCATCAGCATACGGATCGCGCCGCGCATACGCCCCTCCGGCAGCGTGGCCACGCCGCCTATTCCGCCGGCGCCTACCACATGGCCGTCATAGTGCACGGAAAACTGGCTGTTGTCTATCGCCGCGATCATCTTGCCGTCGTCGTCAAAACAGCCCCATGTGTTCTGATAGTCTACTTTTTCCGGCGTTTCGCGCGCCGTTTCCCGCAGCTTTTCGATATCCTCCGGGAACATAAAGCAGATGGACTGAATGGCGCTGGCATCAGCCTTTTCCGTAAGGGTAATTTTCCTCGCGATCATCCTATTCCTCCTCACCGCTATTGGATGCGTATCCTACAACCTTCCCGGGGTTCAAAATCCCCATCGGGTCAAACACAGCCTTGATGCCCTGCATCAGCGCCATCTGGCGTGGCCCTACCGCTTCCTTAAGAAACGGCACCTTCGCGTGCCCAATCCCGTGCTCGCCGGAAACCTGCCCGCCCAGCATGCGCGCTTCTTCATACAGCGCATCCATCACGCGGGCGCGCTTTGCCTCCCACTCAGCATCGGGCAGTGCATCCTTCAGCGCGTAAATGTGCAGGTTGCCGTCGCCCGCGTGGCCAAAGGAGCGGATGCGGATGGCAAGCTCCGCGCCGATTTCTACGCTGCGGCGCACAAACAGCGTGATCTTATCGCGCGGAACAACCACATCGCATTCATCCATCGACGGCGTGCTGCCGGCAATCGCCTCCAGAAACGCGCCGCGCGCATCCCAGATGCTGGTCTTGCGCTCATCCGTGTCAGCCAGCAGCACATCCTTCGCGCCAAGGTTCAGCAGCAGTTCCGCCAATGTGTTCAGCGGGCCTTCCAGCGCTTCGCGGCTGTCGCCGTCCAGGCGCACCAGCAGGTACGCATCCGCCTGTTTGTCCGGGAACTGCTTGCCCAGATATTCCTCCGCCGCCTGTATCACTTCTTTTTCCATAAACTCCACCGCCGTGGGCTCCCCGCAGGCAAGCACCTTGGGCACCGCCTCGATGCAGCGGGAAAGGTCATCAAACGGGGCCAGCACGGTGAGGTTCTCTTTGGGCTCGGGAATCAGCTTCAGCGTGATCCTGGTCACGATGCCCAGCGTCCCCTCGGAACCGATCATCAGATCAAGCAGGCTGTACCCGCTGGCATTCTTCACCACAGAACCGCCAAGATCCATGATCTCGCCGTCCGCCAGCACCACTTCCATGCCCAGCACATAGTCGCGCGTAACGCCGTAGCGCACTGCGCGCATGCCGCCGGCGTTGGTCATCACGTTGCCGCCCAGCGTCGCGCTCTTCTCGCCGGGGTCAGGCGGGTAAAAAAGCCCGGTTCCCTCCAGAGCTTTGGGGAACTCCATCAGCAGCACGCCCGGCTCCACGGCAGCTGTCATGTTCTCCGGGTCCACCTCAATCACGCGCTTCATCCGTTCGGTGGAAAGGATGACGCCGCCCTCTGTCGCCACGCACCCGCCGCACAGGCCGGTGCCCGCGCCGCGCGTTGTCACGGGGATATTCTGCTCATTGCAGTACAGCAGCAGCGCGCTGATTTCCGCCGCGTCCTCAGCCAGCAGCACGGCTTCCGCGCGGCACTTGCCGTATTCGGTCATCTCATCGTGGTCATAATCTTCCAGGATTTTTTCGCCCGTCAGCACCCGGCCCGGCATGATCATCTCAAACGCCTCGATGTCGGCGGCGTTCACACGTTTGAACGGCTTCATTCCCCCAGCCCTCCTTTCAGCAAGGAAACAAGCTTTGGCGCAATTTCGTATAGGTCACCCACGATGCCGATGTGCGCCACCTGGAATATGGGCGCGTCTGCATCCTGATTGACGGCAACGATCTTCTCGCTCTGGTTCATGCACGCGGCGAATTGAATCGCACCGCTGATGCCCAGCGTGATGATCAGCTTTGGCCGCACGGTGCGGCCCGAAAGCCCAATCTGCCGCGCGTTCGTTGCCCAGCCCTTCTCAACGAGCGGACGTGTCACCGCCCAGTCGCCGCCCAGCGTTTCCGCAAGGTTTTGCACCAGCTGCAGGTCGGCCTCTTTCTTCAGGCCGCGCCCGCCCACAACTAATATTTCTGCATCGGATATGTTGGCGCTCTTCGGCACCGGCGTGACGGAAACAGGGCGCACGGGCGATGTCTGCGCTGCCTTTGGCGTCTTACGGCGCAGTATCTCGCCACTGGGAATATCCGCCCGCGCGGGCGCTTCCATCACCTTGTAGCGCACGGTCGCGAACTGCGGCCGCGTGCTCGGCGTAACGATCTGCGCCATGATATTGCCGCCAAACGCGGGGCGTATCTGCACCAGATCGCTGTTTTCGCGAAGCTCTAGCTCCGTGCAGTCCGCGGTAAGGCCCGTATGGAACCGCGTGGAAAGCCTGGGCGCAAGCGAGCGGCCAAGCGCCGTCGCGCCAACCAGCACCACGGAGGGTTTCAGCGCGCGGATGGCGTCCTCCACACAGGCGGCGTAGGCATCCGCGCGGTAGAAGGCAAGCTCCGCGTCCTCATATGCGTACACCGCGGATACGCCGTAGTGCAGCAGTTCCTTTGCCGCGGCTTCGACATTTTCCCCAAGCACCGCCGTGTATACCTGGTGATCGGTTCCTGCGGCAAGCTGCCGCGCCTTGCCGATCAGTTCCAGCGAAACGGGATGCAGCCGCCCGGCGCGCTGCTCCGCGTACACCAGGATGCCGCGCCACAGCGACTTATCCACGCTGTCAACCTTTGTTTCAAGGCGAAGGATTGCGCCCTTGGGGCACGCTTTCACGCAGATGCCGCACACACGGCAGCCCGCGTTCAGCTGCGCCTTGCCATCCTGCATGTCAATGGCGGAAAAAGGGCAGGCGCGCTGGCACGCGCCGCACCCATCACACTTCCTTTGTACGACCGCTATCTGCGCCATGCTGTTCACCTCCCCGCACAAATTTCCATTCTGTCAGCCGTTCGTACAGCTTCCGCGCGGCATCTTCCCCTGCCCATGTTTCGCGTTTAATGTCGTGGCTGGGCGGGAAGATACGCTCCACCTGCGTCGGGCTGCCGGTCAGCCCATAATGCGCGGGGTCGGTATCCAGAAAGTCATCAAGGGTCAGCGTCGGAATCGCCCGCGCCTTTGCCTCTTTAGCGTTCTTCAGCGATGGTAAGCGCGGGGTAACGACATCCTGTTCCATCGTCACAAGGCACGGGAACGGCATCCACACCGTCTCAATCACATCCTGCAGCTGCTGCTCCGTCAGCACACCCTCCCCTTCCACCAAAAGGCTGGAAACCCACGCGGCGTGCGGAATGCCCATGTGCTCGGCGATGGCGGGACCGACCTGCGCAGTGTCGCCGTCGGTCGTCTGCTTGCCGCAAAGGATCAGCGAAAAATCGCCCACGGAGCGTATGGCCTGCGACAAAGTATAGCTGGTGGCCAGCACATCCGCGCCGCCAAGCCGCCTGTCGGAGAACAGGTAGCCTTCATCCGCGCCCATCATAAACGCCTCACGCAGTACCTGCGCCGCCTGCGGTGGGCCCATCGTACCCACAACAACCCTGCCGCCATGCGCTTCTTTCAGGCGCAGCGCCGTTTCCAGCGCAAATAAATCATACGGATTCATCTTGCTTTGCACGCCATCCCGGCGCAGCACGCCCGTTTCTTCATCCACTTGCACCTTGTTTGTGGAAGGCACCTGTTTGATGCAGACAAATATATCCATTCCAACACTCCTTTGCAGTTTTATCATTATAGCAGGATTTGACTTGTCCATCAAACCGTTTTGTGGTATTGTAACGTCGATTACTTTTGCTTCATGGAGGAACAACATTTTGCCGCATCGGATCATTGAGGTGGAATCTGGAAGCATTGCGGACCAGTGTGGGATTGTTCCCGGGGAGACGCTTGTTTCCATCAACGGCGAAACGGTGCGCGATCAGATCGATTACCAGTTCCTCACCGCACAGGAAGAGATGACGCTTGCCATTGAGGATGCGCGGGGCATGCGTGAAATCGTGCTCAGCAAGGACAGCGAAGAGCCGCTAGGCCTCATCTTTGCCGATACCTTGCAGGCACGGCCCCGTACCTGCGCAAACCATTGCGTGTTTTGCTTCATTGACCAGATGCCGGGCGGCATGCGCCAGTCTCTGTACGTCAAGGATGACGACTGGCGGCTTTCCCTGATGATGGGCAATTACATTACGCTGACAAACGTTTCTGAAAAGGAGTTTGGGCGCATCCTGGCGCGGCGGGCAAGCCCGCTGTACCTGTCCATCCATGCGACGGACGGCGATGTGCGCGCGCAGATGATGGGCAATCCCGATGCCGCGGATGTCATGGGGCGGCTTCACCGGCTGAAGGATGCGGGCATTTCCTTTCACTGCCAGATCGTGCTGTGCCCGGGTTACAATGACGGCGCCGTGCTGGATGGCACGCTTTCCGCGCTGTCGGCGCTGTATCCGCATGCGCGTTCTGCCGCGCTGGTGCCTGTGGGGCTGACGCGCTGCCGGGAAGGATTGACGGCGCTGACGCCGTACGATATGACCTCCGCCCTTTCGCTGCTTGAACAGGCGCATGCTTGGCAAAAGCGTCTGCTTGAAAAACTGGACACGCGTTTCGTGTTCCCGGCGGATGAGTTCTACTGCATGGCCGGGGCAGATCTGCCGCCTGATGATGCGTACGAAGGATACCCGCAAATCGAAAACGGCGTAGGTTTGCTGCGCACCTTCCTGGTGGAGTTTGAAGCCGCATACCGCTTTCATGATGAGGACCCTGTGCGCCCGCGTCGGGTGCTCATCGCCACCGGTACGTCCGCAGCGCCCTTCTTCCGCTCGCTGCTTAAAAGCCACCCGCTGCCCGGCGTTACGGCCGATGTGCTCGCGGTGGAGAACCGGTTTTTCGGCAAGTCGGTAACGGTGGCGGGGCTGATTTCGGGCGAAGATCTCCGCGATGCTGTAACGGCGGCCATAAGCAAAATGCCCTACGATGAGATTCTGTTTTCCAGCACGCTGCTGCGCCGCGAGGGCGACCTGTTCCTGGATGGTCTTTCCCTTAAGGCGCTGAAAGCGTCTTTACCCGTCCCCGCGCTGGCGGTGGACTGCGACGGCGGCGCATTTTACGACGCGCTGCGCGGCGCGGATGACTTGGAGGCATAAACATGACAAAACCCTTGGTGGCGGTGGTGGGCCGCCCAAACGTTGGCAAATCCACCTTTTTTAACAAGATTGCGGGCCGGCGGATCGCCATTGTGGAAGATACGCCGGGCGTGACGCGGGACCGCGTGTACGCTGATGTGGAATGGCTTGGCAAGCAGTTCACGCTGATTGACACCGGCGGAATTGACCCGCGCTCGGATGATCCACTTCGCATACAGATGCGCAGGCAGGCAAACATCGCCATCGACATGGCGGATGTGATTCTGTTCTTTGTTGACGCGCGCGAAGGGCTGACCGCTGATGACGAAGATGTCGCCAACATGCTGCGCAAGGCAAACCGCCCCGTGCTGGTGGTGGCGAACAAAGCAGATACCGCCGCGCTGATGGAAAACCGGTTTGACTTCTATCAGCTGGGACTGACTGACCCCATTGCCATTTCCAGCGTGAACATGCTGGGGCTGGGCGATCTGCTGGATGAGGTACTTGCCCTGCTGCCCGATGCGCCGCAGGTGGATGAAGACGAGGAAAAACCCATCCACATCGCCGTGGTCGGCAAGCCCAACGCGGGCAAGTCCACGCTGATTAACCGCATTCTTGGCGAGGAGCGCGTGATGGTTTCTGACATCCCCGGCACCACGCGGGATGCCATCGAAATCCCCTTTGAGCTGGACGGGCAGAAATATGTTCTGGTTGATACGGCGGGCATTCGCAGAAAGCGCGCGATTGAGGACGCGACGATAGAGCGCTACAGCGTGGTGCGCTCGTTCGAGGCAATCCGCCGGTGTGATGTGGCGCTGCTGCTGGTAGACGCGCAAGAGGGCGTAACCGAACAGGATACGAAAATTGCCGGGTTCATCCATGAGGAAGGCAAGGCAGCCGTGATTCTGGTGAACAAGTGGGATGCCGTTGAGAAGGAAACCGGTACCTTTGAAGCAACGCGCAAAGAAGTGCTTGAACAATTGAAGTTCATGGATTATGCTGAAGTGATGCTGATATCGGCGCTTTCCGGCCAGCGGGTTGAACGCGCGCTGCCGATGGCGCGCGAGGCATACGCACAGGCCACCCGCCGTGTCACGACGGGCCTGCTGAACGATGTGCTTGCCGATGCGCAGCTTGCCCTGCAGCCCCCCGCAACCGGCGGTCGGCGGCTGAAAATCTATTACGCGACGCAGCAATCGGTGCAACCGCCGACGTTTGTTTTCTTCGTAAACGATGAAACCCTTATGCATTTCGCGTATGAGCGCTACCTGGAAAACCAATTCCGCAAGGCGTTCGGGTTCGCAGGAACGCCCATCCGGTTCATTTTGCGCGAGCGAAAAAAGGAGAACTGATATGACAGTATTGGGTTATATTTTATGCGCGGTGATCGGGTATTTGCTGGGTAACGTTCAAACGGGCGTGATCGTCGCGCGGGCAAAGGGCGGCATTGATCTGCGCAGCTACGGCAGCGGCGGCAGCGGGGCAACCAACGCGCTACGGGTGTTGGGCCGCCATGCGGGGCTGATGACGTTGCTGGGCGATTTCGCCAAGGGGTTGCTGGCATCGGCGCTGGGGCTGTGGATACTTGGCGCGAACGGCGGAATGGTCGCGGCGCTTTTCGTTGTGCTTGGACATATCTGGCCCGCGTTTTTCGGATTTCGCGGCGGAAAAGGCGTAGCCACGGCGCTGGGCGCGCTGCTGGTGTTGCTGCCGTGGCACACGCTGCTGTTGTTTTCGGTGGGCGTTGCCGTCATCCTGCTGACAAAGATCGTTTCCCTGGCCAGCATCATAGCTGCGCTTGTGTTCATGGTTGCGGCCGTAATTACGGGGATTGTTCAGTCGAATTTGTTTCTGGTGGTGTTCAGCGTGCTGATGGCGGGGCTTGTGGTGTACGCGCACCACGGGAACATTGACCGACTGCTGAAAGGCACGGAAAACAAGCTGAGCAGCGGGATGTTTAAGAAAAAGTAGATCACTTCGTGGAGGCCGTTATGGGACAATCGGATTGGTACAAACACGTTTGGACATTGAACGTCAAAAACCAACCGTGGACGGAAAATACAGAGCACCAAGTAGCGTTCATCATTAAAGCGCTTGGTTTGACTGGAAAAGAGCGCATTCTTGACTTGGCTTGCGGGTACGGCCGCCATGCCATATCATTTGCCCGCAAAGGCTTTTCTGTGACAGGCGTTGATATTACAAAGGCATATATTGAGGATGCAAAAAAGACTACCCTGGAGTTGGGCCTGGATGCGGAATTTTTCCAGGCCGACATAAGGGAAGTCACTTTCCAAAATGAGTTTGATGTTGTCTTGAACTTGGATGACGGCGCAATCGGCTATCTGGAAAACGATGAGGAAAACCTGAAAATATTCGATGTGATTTCAAAAGCCCTAAAGCCAGGCGGCAAGCATTTTATGGGTGTGAACAATGCCGATTATGCCGACCGTTATTTCCCGGCAATAACCAGCGAGATCGGCGAAAAGATGCTTACGCTTTGGCAAAACGGTTGGGACCCCAAAACGCGACTTTTGAGATTGGATGCCCATAACATCCGTTATGGGGAAGTTGCCACGAAACCACTGTTTGATATGGAAAACGCAAACCCCATTCGGCTATACTCATTACTCGAACTGAAAGAGATTTTTCGGGAACGTGGCATGGAAATCGTCAGGTCTTTCGCCAACTATACCGAAAACGAATCCTCCGACAGAGAACTGGTATTGAACGTTTATTCAACTAAACAGTAAATATCAAGAGAGCGGGGACGCCGTCACGTCTCCCCGCTCCCAATAAAGTCCTCCATCCCATAAAGCCCCGGCGCACACTGTGCGATCCATTTTGCCGCGTCCAGCGCGCCGCGCGCAAACAGCGTGCGGTCCAGCGCCTCATGCCGAAGGGTCAGCACATCCTTTTCCCCAAGAAATTGCACTTCATGTATACCCACCACCGCGCCGCCCCGGATGGACAGCGCGGGCGCGTCAGGCGTTTCCATTGCGGAAAGCAGCAGTTTTGCCGTTCCGCTGGGGGCGTCTTTTTTGTGCTTATGGTGCGTTTCCACAATGGTCACTTCATACGCGTCTCCAAGCCATTCGCGCGCCTTCGCGGCAAGTCGGGCCAGCACGCAGGCGCCGAAAGAGAGGTTCGCGCTGCGCAGAATTGCAATGTTTTCTGATGCGTCGGCGATCTGCGCATCGGCTTCCTCACCGTGTCCGGTGGTGGCCAGCACCAGTGGCAACCCACGCTTTGCGCAGAACGCAAGCGTTTCTGAAAGCGCAGCTGGTACGGAAAAATCGACGACCACATCAGCAGCTACATCGCACGTCTCAAACCGCGTATTCAAATTCGGATCGACCAGCGCGACAATCTCGACGCCCGGCGTTTCTTCGGCCAGCGCGCGGACAGCCTTCCCCATCCGCCCCGCGGCCCCTGCAAGTACAATGCGGATCATTGAATCAGCCCTGCTTCCTCAAGGCGCGCGCGGAGCACCGCCCGCCCCTCATTTGACATAGGGATCAGCGGCAGACGCGGCGCGCCTACGGAAAAGCCCATCATTTCCATCGCCGCCTTGACCGGGCTGGGGCTGGTTTCCATGAACAGGGCTTCGATTAGCGGCAAAAACGACAGCTGTATATCGCGCGCTTCGCGATGTGCTCCGTCAAAATACCGGCTGCACAGCTGGTGCATTTTCTTAGGGGCAATGTTCGCCAAAACGGAAATCACGCCCTTGCTGCCAAGGCCAAGCAACGGCAGCACATATTCATCCCCACCCGAGTAAAGCGGCAGCCTGTCGCCGCACAGGCGGGCAATTTCCGATACCTGCGTGATATCCCCGCTTGCTTCTTTTAGTCCCACAATGTTCGGATGGTGGGACAGCTTCTCCGCCGTTTGCGGCTTCATATTCAGGCCTGTACGCGCCGGCACATTGTACAAAATCACCGGCAGCGGCGACGCGTCCGCCACCGCCTCATAGTGGGCGACAAGCCCAGGCTGCGTTGTTTTGTTGTAGTATGGCGTCACGGCTAGCGCACCGTCCGCGCCAAGCTCCCTCGCCGCACGGCATGCCTCGATGACCTTCGCGGTGTTGTTCCCGCCGACCCCGGCGATCACCGGCACGCGCCCGTTCGCCGTTTCCACCACCATGCGGATCACTTCCGCCTGCTCCCTGTCCGTCATGGTGGAGGGCTCTCCCGTCGTTCCACAAACGATCAAGGCATCGCTGCCGTTTTCCAATTGAAACGCCGCCTGTTCTCGCAGGGCGGCGTTATCAATCGTGTTCTCTTTGGTGAAGGGCGTGACCATTGCACAGCCCGATCCTGTAAACAGGCATCGGCTTCCAGTCATTGTTATCCCCCTTCACATGAACTGTCTACTCCTTGGGTACAATCCAGCCTTCCTTGCACAGCAATTCCGCCATCAGCACCGCGCCGCCGGCAGCGCCGCGCAGCGTATTATGCGACAGCGCCACGAAGCGGTAATCAGAGATCGGGTCCTCGCGCAGGCGGCCGATGGATACGGTCATGCCCTTGCCCTCGCTGCGATCCAGCTTGGTCTGCGGGCGGTTATCCTCCTCAAAATACTTGAGGAACGGCTTCGGCGCGCTGGGCAACCCAAGCTGCTGGGGCAGCGTCTCAAAGCCCGCCCACGCGGCCAGTATCTCTTCGCGACTGGGCTTTTGCTCAAAGCGGACGGACACTGCCGCCATATGCCCATCGCTGACGGGCACGCGCAGGCACTGCGCGGCAATCACGGGGCTCGCGGCCATCCTGATACCCTCTTCGGCAAAGCTTCCCCATATCTTCATGGGTTCCTTCTCGCTCTTTTCCTCTTCGCCGCCGATGTACGGGATTACGTTGTCCGCCATCTCGGGCCACGCGGCCAGCGTTTTTCCCGCGCCGGATACGGCCTGATAGGTGCACACCGATACTTCCTTCAGCCCAAACTGGCGCAGCGGATGCAGCGCCGGCACATAGCTCTGAATGGAACAGTTCGGTTTCACGGCGATGAACCCATGCTTCGTGCCCAGGCGGCGGCGTTGCAGAGAGATCACCTGCGTGTGTTCCGGGTTGATCTCCGGCACCAGCATCGGCACATCGGGGAGCATCCGGCACGCCGAATTGTTCGAGACGACAGGCACTTCCGCCTTCGCATAGGCTTCCTCAAGTTCGCGGATTTCATCCTTGGGCATATCCACCGCGCAGAAAATGAAATCCACCTGCGAGGCAATTGCCTTCACGTTGGATGCATCCTGCACCGTCATGCCAAGCACGTCTTCCGGAATCAGGCGGTCCATCATCCAGCGGCCGGCCACTGCCTGGCCGTACGGCACCCCCGCCGAGCGCGGGGACGCGGCGACGGCCACCGTGCGGAACCACGGGTGCCTATCCAGTAAACACAGAAAGCGCTGGCCTACCATTCCCGTTGCGCCGACCACGGCCACGCGGTATTGCTTCATCGATACTCCTCCTCGGCAAAAGTCTACTTCGGATTTTTGGAACTTATCCCTCGGGTATTGCGACTGGTTCGCATTGCGAATGGCGCGGTGACTTTTTTTCAGATGCGACTTGCAAAAGACGAAGGCATAGCAGCGCTATGTCGAGTCTTTTACGGGTTGCAGATGGCGGAAAGGCATCCACCATTCGCAATGCGAACCAATCAGCAATACCTGTTATCATAAGCCTTTTTGGAGCAAAAATCAACTGCCTGTCGACCGATAATGGCGGATTCCCACACGCCAAATGCATAATGATCCCACAAAAAATGCAAAACCGACGAGTGGTGAACCCCATGCCAATGCGGAGGACGCATATGTCCGCCGCAGCAACACCGCGCACGGCCAATAGCTGATAGATACCAGCGGCACCATGTAGGTAAATAGGTAACGCAGCGCCTTTGGGTATACGGACAGCGGATACTGAATCGCCGTCAAGCCGCCAAAGGTTAGGCAGCTCCACACCTCAATGGATTCTATCGTCCAGAACGCACTGGTTGCTTGCAGTACAGCCAGCCCCGCAAATAGCAGTGTTCCGCCTAATATCGCCAGCACAAGCAGCATCCAATCCGTCGTGCTCCACACGAAGGGCAGCCCACTCACACCAATCGCAAACACTACCACGCCTTGCAACAGCCTGCCAATGCGCAAGATCTGGCACTGCGCACCCAACATTTGCAGCACCGTGCCGCGCGGGCGCAGAAGCATCCGGTCAAACTCTCCCGTGCGCACATGGCGATGGAAGATATCAAATTCGCGCATGAACGCCTCGCACAGTGCAAACGCGATATTCCCCATGCCAAAGAATATGGCGGCTTCTGAAAGCGTCCAACCCTGCATTGTTTCGAAGCGGCTGAACAATGCCCATACGCCCAGGTACTCGATGAACGCACCCAAGGCATTTCCTATCGTGTACAAAACAAAACTGGCTTTGTATTGCAACTGCCCGCGAATGGAAATCCCAATCATTTTACAGTATAGCGAAAATGCGTTCATTGGTTCATCCTCCCGCTAAGGTCAGGCGGCGAAGCCCCGCCGAAAGGATTGCCCAGCCGGCAAGAACAAATACGGCTGCCCAGAAAATTTGCAGCAAAACAATCCCCCAAACATCGCTTGCGGGCAGCACGCCCACAAACAGCATCGCGGGCGACGCCACCAGCCCAGAAAACGGCTGGTATTTGATGAATCCCTGCAACCATTCCGGAAACAGCGGCAGCGGAATCACCATGCCGGACAGCAGCGTTACTATGTGCGGCAGGATACGGCAGATGCCATCCCCGCTGACCGTCCAGAACAGCGTGGACTGCATGAACGCCGTTATCGCGCATGATAGAAACGCCGCCCCACAAATCGCCAGCAGCCATGCCAGCAAATTAGGCAGCGCGGGCCAAACAAACCGGTAGTCGGTCGGCATCAAAAAGGTGGCAATCAGAAACATCGGGATGCAGCGCAGCAGTGTCGGCGCGGTGCGCTGCGCCATCGCGCGGGCATACCAATGGGCGTACAGGCCGATGGGGCGCGCCAGATCATACGCCACTTGCCCCGTGCGAACCGCCTCGGCGGTTTGCGCATCCATGTTCCAAGGCAGCATGCCCAGCATCGCCTGCCCCAGCCAGGTATAGGTTACGACCTGCGCGATTGTCATCGGTTGCCCCGCCGCTGCGCCATCATAAAAGGCAAGCAGCACGGCGATCATGATGCAGCCAAATACCCACTGTGTGGCAAGGCCCGCAAGCGCGGCCATCCGGTATTGTATCAGCGTTTTGAAACGCGCCACAAAGATGGCAATATACGGCCTCATGCCCTTGCCTCCTCAAGCTGCGCGTAGCGGCGGGCAACGACTTCATCAATCGGTGGGTTTTCCACCATGATGTCGGCGATTCCGCACTGCTCATTCAATATGGCAATCAGATGTGCTGCGGGCACCTTTTCCGGATCAAACGCAAAGCGCCATTCATTGCCTGCAGAAGAGAGAAAATCAACACCGACCGGCAGTCGGTTCGTATCCGGCGGCATTTGCAACGTTGCCGTCAGTCTGCGTTCCCGCTGGTTATCCAGCAGCGTTTGCACCGTTCCATCCAGCAAAATGCGACCCTGTCCGATCAGCAGCACGCGGGAGCACAGCGCCTCCACATCATCCATATCATGCGTTGTCAGGATGACTGTCATGCCGGTCTGTTCCCTGCGCTGCTTGATGAACGCGCGCACAGCCAGCTTTGACGGTGCATCCAGACCGATGGTCGGTTCATCAAGAAATAGGATTGGCGGCGCATGCAGCAGCGATGCCGCAAGCTCACAGCGCATCCTTTGGCCCAGGCTGAGCTGGCGCACCGGCGTATCCATCAGCGCAGACAAGTTCAGGCGGTCCACCAGTTCATCGCGGGTTTTGATGTGTTCAGCTTTGGGTACGCGGTAGATATCGCGCAGCAGAGAAAAAGAGTCGATAACCGGAAGATCCCACCACAGTTGACTGCGCTGCCCGAACACAACCCCCAGCCGCGCAACGCATTTCTTGCGCTCCAGCCATGGCGTCATGCCCAGCACCTTGACTTCTCCCCCGTCCGGCCGCAGTATGCCGGAAAGGATCTTTACCGTTGTGGACTTGCCCGCGCCATTGGGACCGATGTAGCCTACCAGCTCACCTTCCCCAATCTGGAAGGATACGCCTTTCAGCGCTTCGACGCGAACAGTTTCCGGCGCAAAAAGGTTTTTGATGAAACCACCGGTGCGCCTTCGAAGGGTATACACCTTGGATAGGTTTTCCGCCTGAATAAGCGGCACGGAATGCACCCCCATTTCCGTTAGTCGGTTTGAAAAGTAAAAAAGCGAAAGGACATGTATCATAACATGCGCTATATGGTGTGTCAATGAAAAAATATGCAAAAAAAGAAGAACCCTGGCGCTTTGCTAGGGTTCTTTCATGATCGTGCTATTTTCGTTTCGGCTTATATCATCCGGCCCAGCAGCTTGCAACTCCGCTCAATAAACTGCCCCATCGCCTCCGCTTCAAGCGGCTGACGCGCCATTTCAGCCAGGTCGTATACCTGGCGGCAGATCATGAACGCATCCTCATTCGCCTCACGCGTGCTCAGCGCAGCGATGACAGGGCTTCTGCGGTTGAGGACAAGCTTCGCGGCGCTGGGCATCGCAAAACCGCCGCCGTAGTAGCGGGACATATCCTTGAATCGGCGCATCTGCTCATCCTCGATCGCCATCGCGGGCAAGTCTTCATTTTTGAAGGATTCCAGAGAAACCTCCAGCTTGTCCATGGAGAGCGCATCGCGGAACAGCGCCGTCAGCTTTCCAAGGTCCAGCGTTTCCCCCTCCTCCTGCACCGTAAGGCCGGAAAGGTCGGCGTCCACGCGGCTGAACTTGACTTCGCTGTTCTTATACTCATAGAAGGAAATAAAGTTCGTATCCAGCGGCGAATCCAGCAGCGCCACGCCAATGCCCTGCTCCGTGTACAGCTGGATCGCGGCGGCCTGCACCTTCGCGTCGGTAGCATAGAACACCTTGCCCTGCGCCTTTTCCTTGTTCGACTCCAGATATTCGGCAATAGTCTGAAGCTTGCCGTCCACAGTTTTCAGCAGCAGCGCATCCTTCATCCGGTCATGGAAGGTTTCATCCTTCATGCAGCCAAACTTGATGAAGGGGTGAATATCATCCCAGTACTTCTCATAATTCCCGCGCTCTGCAGTGAACAGCTCGGTCAGCCTGTCAGCCACCTTCCTTGTGATGTACGCGGAAAGCTTCTTGACATAGCCGTCATTCTGTAAGAACGAGCGGGATACGTTCAGCGGTAGGTCAGGGCAGTCGATCACGCCCTTGAGCAGCGTCAGGAACTCCGGAATCACCTCTTTGATGTTATCCGCTACAAATACCTGGCCGCTGAACAGCTTGATCGGCCCTTCCATCATGCCGCCAAACTCCTGCTTCAGCTTGGGGAAATACAGAATGCCTTTGAGGTTGAAGGGATAATCCACATTCAGGTGCACCCAGAAAAGCGGCGGCTCATACTCATGAAACACCTTCGTGTAGAAGGCTTTGTACTCATCCTCCGTGCAATCCAAAGGCTTTTTCAGCCACAGGGGATTCGTGTCATTGATGGGCTTCTCCGCCTCATCCCCGTCCTTTTTTTCTTTCCCGGCGATCTCCAGGTAAATCGGCGTGTTCATGAAGGGGCAATACTTCGTCAGCACATCGCGCAGAGTGTGCTCATGCAGGAATTCACGCTCTTCTTCCATCAGCGTCAGTGTGATTGTGGTGCCCACTTCCGTGCGCTCCGACAATTCCATTGCAAACTGCATCCCATCCTCCGATACCCAGCGCACAGCCTGCGCGCCCGGCTGGCAGGAAAGCGTATCAATGGAAACCTTTGCCGAAACCATGAAAGCCGAATAGAACCCCAGGCCGAAATGCCCGATGATACCGCCCTTTTTCTCGTCGCCCTCGCCGCCGTACTGTTTGAGGAACTCTTCCGCGCCGGAAAAAGCAACTTGGTTGATGTACTTTTCGACCTCTTCGGCCGTCATCCCGATGCCGTTATCCTGGAAGCGCAGCTCGCCCGCCGCTTCATCCGCCGTTACAGTGACACGGTAATCAGCTTCCGCCTCCGGCTGAACCATTTTGCGCTTGGTGATCGCATCGCAGCCGTTGGAAACAAGCTCCCTCACGAAAATATCTTTATCGGAATACAGCCATTTTTTGATGATGGGCATGATGTTCTCAGCATGAATGGCAATATTGCCCCTGTTTTCCATTTGAATACGCTCCTTCTCATGTTTGTCTTTCTTTGTCTATTGTAGCGCCTGAAAAGATGATTGTCAACAACAAATTAGCACTCGACGGAATCGAGTGCTAACAACATGACTATCTTGCTTTACTTGGCGCACAGCCTGTTTACAACCCGCACCGTATACCATACCATGGCTATCAATGATAGCGCCACCGCCGCCACTTGCAGCACAAAATCCCACGGCGCTACTGTTTCATGGAAAAAGGTGACCACCACCGCCACGCCAAACAGCATTGCGGCGGCCTTGCCGATAGGTATGGCATGAACAACAATATCACGCCTGCGCAGCAGCAAAATGCCGCCCAGCACCATGTATCCTTCCTTTAGAACAACCACGATCAGCACCCATACGGGCATCCAGCCTATCGTCATCAGCGAAACCATCGCGGCAATCAGCATCAGCTTATCCGCCAAAGGGTCCATCAGCTTTCCAAAGTTGGTGATCAGCTTATGCTTTCTGGCAATATAGCCATCCAGCATGTCCGTCGCCCCGGCAAGCACATAAACGGCCAACGCCCACATCCGGTTTTCCGTAAAAAACAGCCAAAGGAACACGCCGATCAGCGCCATGCGCAGCATCGTCAGAACATTGGGTACGTTCATGATTTTTTCTTCTTGCCGCAACGTTATTCCACCCCCAATATTCTTTGATATAGCGCCACATAGGTGCGTGCCGCCCGCTGCCTGTCAAAGTGGCGCACGGCGTATTCGCGGCAAAGTGCGGCAACCTGCGGCTTTTGCGCCGCCAATGTCATTGCCGCCTGTGCCAGCGCCTTTGGGTTCCCCACCGGCACCGCAACCCCTATCGGCGATTCCAGCTGCTCTGTGCATCCGCACACCCCATACGCCGCTACCGGCGTGCCTGAGGCCATCGCCTCCATGTTCACGGTGGGATAGGTGTCCTCGTATGTCGGATTGATCAGGCAATCCGCCGCGCCGTACAACGCCACCAGCGCCTCCGGCCCGTCCGTCCGTTCTATGCCCGTGATGTTTGCGGGCAGCGCGGCCACCTGTTTTGCCGTCAGGCCCACCATCACCAGTCTGACACTGTCCCCAAGCGTTTGCGAAACGGCAAGCGCATCCCGAAACCCTTTGCGGGCATCAAACGGCGCTGCCACCGCCAGCAGCATCTTCTGCTCAGGCAGAACACCAAGGCGCGCGCGGACGGCCATGGTTTCAGAATCATGCTTGGGCGGCACAAACAGCGATAAATCCACGCCGTTTGGAATAACCTGGCGGGGCGCCGCCGCAAGAAACGATTCCCCCACCACATGTGAAAGCCAGACGGACGGCGTTACCACCGTCATTCCAGACTGTTCTGTAAATACTTCGCGTTTCCAACGGTAATTGTTACGCGACGCATCCAAAAAGATTGACGCCGGATACTCCTTTTTTAGCGGACACTGATAGCAGCCGGTTTTCCAGCGGCTACAGTTTGCCCGGACAAAGTGGCTGCAATGCCCGGTCAATGCCCAGCAATCGTGCAGCGTCCATACCAGCGGAATCCCTTCCTTTTTCAGAAACGAAAAAAAAGCTTGCGCATGCAAATAATACCCATGCGCGTTATGCAGGTGAACCAGATCCGGCTTTATCTCCCGGATTGTTCCGATAAAAGCCTCTGTCGCGCGGCGGCTGCCCAACGCGTGCCTGTCCAGCAAACGGGTCAGCGCCACATGCGCAAGCACATCCCGTCGGGAGCCAATTTTCTCTACGCCGTCTACAACATCCCGGCCGGCCGCCATCCTAACGGAAAACCCGGCTTTCACCGCTTCCGTTTTGATATCACGCATGATGCGCCCATGGCTGCCGCCGGATACGGTGTTGACCATCAAAACTGTCGGCATCGCATCCTCCGTTTCCCTACATTTTACCGCATACTCTGCCGCCACACAAGCCTTTCGCATCAAAAACCGATGCGTCGCACACAATAGGGCGAGAAACGAGGGATAGAGAGAACATTATGTCAAAGCACGCAACCATTTTACGCGGCGCGCCTCTGGAGGGCGCGGCGCTGGAAAAGCATCTGCGCGCCGTATCCGCCGAATGTGAGCGGAGCGGCTACGCGCGGCTTGGGCGCGTTTCCCGCGCCATTCGGACGCTAACAATATCTCTTTCCGTCCTGAGGGCGCGCCATGATACGGCGGAACTTACGCCTGCCGCACAGTGGCTGGTGGATAATGCGCGCGTGCTGGAAGAAGCGTGCGTTTCCCTGGAAGAAGCGCTGCGCACCGCGCCCGCGCTGCCCGCATCGCAGGGAGAGGCGCGGATTGACCGGTTTGCCCGCGAATGGATCTCGCACACGGAAGGCCGTGCCACCGGCGACAGCCTTGCCGCAGCCACAACGGCCTGGCAGTCGGTAGCGCCGCTTACTGAAATAGAGCTGGGACTTTTGCCACTGGCTATGCGGCGCGCGTTGCTGATGGTGCTGTCCGACCTGGCGTCGCTCAGCGCCCGCACTGAGCGTGAGCGCACACATGCCGAAGCGGTACTGGATATCGCCGAAAAAAACCGCCCGGACGCGTACTGGGAACGGCTTTCCTGCCTGCTGCAGGAACAAGAGGACGCAGGCGAAATCGCAAAACTGGATCAGCAGCTGCAGGAGCTAGGCACCAGCGCCACTGAAGTGGCCGAGCGCGAGCATGACCGGCAGACGCACGCGTGCCTTTGGGTGGGCAACGCTATTGCCTCGCTGCGCACGCTTTCGCAGATGGATTGGCGCGCGCGACTGGAATCGCTGTCCGCTGTGGATGATTGGCTTCGCCGCGATCCGACCGGCGTATACCCCAGGATGGATTTCGCATCCCGCAGCATGTACCGCCGCCGTGTGGCAAAGCTTGCGGCGCGCTTTCGCGTGCAGGAAGCGGTGGTCGCGAGAAAAGCGCTGTCCCTTGCCGAAGAAGGCGCACGGGATACCCTGCCCGAGCTATCCCGCCACATTGGCTATTATTTGATGGATAAGGGCCAGCCCATGCTATGGAAAAGTCTGGGAAAGGCGCCGCTCTCTTTGCGTTTTTCGCGCTTTATTGGCGCACATGCCGCCTTTTTGTTTGTCGCGATGACTTTTATCGGTTCTACCGCAACGACGGTGCTTTTATGGTTGCTTGGCATCAATGACTGGCTGGTCGCCCCCACAATGTTGGTGGCTGGCGAAGGCTTCCGGCAGCTGTCAGGCCTGCTGATTCATAGGCTATCCCCGCCCAGGCAGATGCCACGGCTAGCGCCCGACCGCCTGGATGACGGCGGCGTGCTGGTCGCCGTGCCCACGCTGCTGACGGGCCGCACACAGGCGCTGGAAATGGTGCGTCACCTGTCGGTGCTGCGCCTGGCAAACCCTGAATCCAAGCTTTCTTTTATGTTGCTGGGCGACTTTAAGGACGGCCCTGCCGCGCAGGACCCGGATGACGCCGCGATCACCGATGCGGCGCTGTCCGCCGTTAAGGCGCTTAACGATGTGTGGAACGGGGGGTTTTATTACCTGCACCGCACGCGCGAATGGAATGACAAGCAAAAACGCTACATGGGCTTTGAAAGAAAGCGTGGCGCGCTCTCCGCGTTGAATGACCTGCTGCTGCACGGCAGTAGCCGGGCGGAATTCGCCGCAGCAAGCGCCGATCCGGCGTCCTTCCAGGGGATGTTTGAGACAGTCATCACGCTGGATGCCGATACGCAGCTTCCCCCAGGTACCGCGCTGGAGCTGGCCGGAATGCTGCAACACCCGCTGACCAAGCCGCTGACTGAGGATGGCAAGCGCCGCGGCTGCGCCTTGATTCAGCCCAGAATGGAAACCTCCGCCGCTACGGTGCATACCCGCATCGCAAGGTATTGGGGTGGGGATGGCGGTTTTGATCCATATATTACGGCTTTTTCGGATATTTACCAGAACCTTTGCGGTGAAGGCAGCTTCGCGGGAAAAGGCGTTTACGATGTGCGCGCGTTTGAAGAAGCATCGCGCGGAAAAATCCTGGAAAACACCGTGCTGAGCCACGACTTGCTGGAAGGCGGGCTGGTGGGATCATCGCTGGCGTGCGATGTGGCGCTGTATGACAGTCAGCCCGCGTCCCTTTCCAGCTGGACAAAGCGCCTACACCGCTGGACGCGCGGCGACTGGCAACTGCTGCCATGGCTGATTCCTTGGATTAAGGGCGAAAAGGGCTGGATGAAAAATCCGCTTTCGATGCTAAACCAATACAAGATTTACGATAACCTGCGCCGCAGCCTTGTGCCCGCGGCGTCGGTGTTGCTCATCATCGCGGGCGTATGGCAACAAAAACCTGTTGCGTTGCTGGCGGGGCTATTGCTGCCGCACCTGCGCGCGCTGATGCCGCCATCCGTCAAAAGCCTGATCGCAACGCTCACACACATTGCGCTATACCCCTATGAGGCGCTGACGCTACTGGATGCCGCCGCGCGTACCGTATGGCGCGTGCTGTTTTCGCGCAAACATCTGCTGGAATGGCTGCCCTCGCACGAAGCGGAGAGGCAGCGCTCCGCCGGCTCGCCCATGCGCTTCCTGGTCAATTTCATCTGCGCGGGGCTGCTGGTTGCGGCCAGCTGCTTTCACCCGATATGGTTCATCCTGACGGGGCCGCTTGCGCTATGGTGGGTCGCCGCACCCTTCATCACAAAATGGCTGGACCAGGATGAGCATGCCGCCGATCCGCTCAATCAGCCGCAGAAGGACCTGCTGCTGGATGTTGCCGCGCGTACATTCCGCTTTTTTGAAGAGACGGTAAGCAAGGACACGCACTATCTGCCGCCCGATAACCTGCAGCTGGAACCCCCGCGCGGAATCGCGGCGCGCACATCGCCTACGAATATCGGCATGTACCTGGTTGCGCTCGTCTCCGCACAGGCACTGAACCTGCTGGATGCGGACACGATGGCGCGCCGCATGGAGCAGACCGTATCCACCATGGAAAAAATGGAGCGATGGCAGGGGCATTACTTCAACTGGTATGATACCAGAACGCTGGCGCCCCTGTCGCATCGCTATGTTTCGTCTGTAGACAGCGGCAACCTTGCCGCGTGCCTGCTGCTGTGTGCGCAGGCGGTCCGCGGGCAGCTTTCCCGAATTGACACAAGCCTTGTTTCGCTGCCCGCAAGGTTGGATGCGCTGGCATCGCAGATGGATTTCGGGAAGCTGTATGACCCGGCCAGCGATCTGTTCACCATCGGCATTCATGCCGATTCAGGCGTTGCGGACTCTGCGCACTACGACCTGATGGCCAGCGAAGCGAGGCTGCTTTCATACCTGGCCGTGATGCGGCGCGAGGTGCCGCTCAAGCACTGGCGCAGGCTTGGCCGCGCGATGACAAAGACGCACAAGGGCGCGGCACTGCTCTCCTGGAGCGGCACGATGTTCGAATACCTCCTGCCCGCACTGTTCCTGAAAAGTCCGGATGGCACGCTGCTGGGCGATACCTACAAGCATGTCGCGCTGGAGCAAATGGGCGCGTTTACCGACGCGCCGTGGGGTATCTCCGAATCCGGCTACTACGCGTTTGATCCGGGGCTTGCCTACCAGTACAAAGCCTTCGGCATGCCGCGCCTTGCGCTGAAAACCGCGCGGGCGGAAAAAGTCATCGCGCCGTACGCATCCGTGTTGGCGCTGTCAGCGCTGCCGGATGAGGCGGCGCTGAATATCCGCTGGATGGCGGAAATGGGCTGGCTGGATCGTTTGGGGTTCTACGAAGCCGCCGACTACAATCAGGATCGGTCCACCGATACACCGTATCAGCTGGTCAAAAGCCACATGGCGCACCACCAGGGCATGATCTTGGCTTCCATTGCCAACAGGCTGGCCGGCGGTGTGCTGACCCGCGCATTTCACAGCTTGCCGCAGGTGGAAGCGTACGCGCTGCTGCTGGAAGAGCGCAAGCCTACCCGCGTGATGCTGCGCGGCGCGGCCAAAGCACGCATCCCGGAGATGACGCGCCGTAAGGACCCGACGCTGCTGCGCCATGTGAACCCGCAGGATTTTCCGGTGGAGGTGCAGGCACTCTACGGTGGCGGCACCACCATGGTGGTGGATGCGCGCGGCGGCGGCTATCTATCCAGCAACGGGCTGATGCTGACCCGCCGCAGAAACGACCCGCTGTACGATGGCGGCCCACAGGTGTACCTGCGCTTTTCAGACGGGGAAATTCTGCGCTTGAACAAAGCCCGCGAGCTGTGGTTCGACCGCGGCCTAGCGCAATTCCGGTTGGAGAAAAACGGCCTGGAAGCGGAAATGACCTGTTTCGTGTCGCCGCTGGAAGGGGCTGCGTTCCACCTGCTGCGCCTGCACGCAACCCCTGATGCGGATATCTCGGTGGATGTGGTCAGCTTCCTGGAAGTGGCGCTGTCCACGCAGGCGGCGGATGAATCGCATCCGGCGTTCCAGAATCTCTCCATCGAAACGGCGCGCCTGACGGAATGCGCCGCCATCGCGAAGCGCAGAACACGCCACGCGCGCGAAAGCTTCCCCATGCTGCTGCACGCGGTAGGCATGGAGCCATCCGCGCCTGCCGCGCTGGAAACATCGCGCATGGCATTCCTGGGCCGCGGCGAACGCCTGCACTCCCCATTGGCGCTGGAAAAGCCGCTTGACATCGGCAGCGGAGAAACCGGCGCTGTGCTTGACCCTTGCATGAGCCTGGGCGTGCCCGTAACCATCGAGGCCGGCACAAGCGTATCGCTTTTCTTCATGACCGCCGCCGTGCAAACGGAGGATAAGGCGCGTGCGCTGCTGTCGCAATACAGCGCGGTGGACGCGGTGCTGCGCGCGTTGGAGCTTTCCAAGACGCAGAACACCGTCACCGCGCACTATATCGGCCTGGACGCGATGGGCGAACTAGCCGCGCAGCGCATGGCCTCATGGCTGATCGCGCCGCTGTCACAGGGAACGCTTCCGCCGGGTGGGCGGGAAAGCCTGTGGCCGTACGCCATCTCGGGCGATCTGCCGGTGGTGCTTGTCCGCGTGGGACGCGAAGCGCATCTGCCACTGGCGCGGGCGGCACTGAAAGCGCACGCATACCTTCGCGCGCTGGGCGTGTGGAGCGACCTGGTGCTGGTCAACGAAGAGCCGGAGCAATACCATCGCCCGGTTCGCGACGCGCTGCAATCTCTGCTGGCATCCGGCCCTTCCCGCGAATGGATCGGACAGGGCGCGGGCGTTCATATGGTGGATTTAGTGGAGCATGGCAAAGGCGCGCTGACAGTGCTTGCCGCGCAGGCTGCGCTGACGCTTCGCGGCGGCGAGGGTAGCCTTGCGGCACAGCTTTCCGCGCAGCGACGCACGCTTGCGTGGAAGCGTACTTCGTGGAAATCAGATAAGATGTGGCCTGCGCCCATCCCAAAGGCGCCCGGCACCCCCGCGCTGGCAAACGGTACCGGCGGTTTCCTGGCCGATGGCAGCTATTCAATTTCCGGCATGCCACCGCAGCCCTGGTGCAACGTTCTTTCAAACCCGGGGTTTGGCGCGGTGGTCACAGAGCGCGGGGCCGGGTTTGTCTACCACAAAAACAGCCGGATGCGCCGCGTCACGCCGTTTGCATCCGACCCGGTGCGCGATATGCGCAGCGATTTCCTGTTCATCCGCGATGAGGCGAACGGGCAGTTCATCAACCCCTTTGAGCACGCGCTTGTGACCCATGGATTTGGCGTCAGCCGCTTTGAAACGGAAGCGCTCGGTTTTACCGTGTGCGCCGAGGTATTCGTTGACCCGGAACTGCCCGTGCGTTGCATACTGCTGACCATCCGAAACGATGGGGACACAAGCCGCGACATCAGCATCACCGCCGCCGCGCGCTGGCAGCTGGGCGGCGCGCTGCGCGATATGATGCACATCCAAACGGAACGCACGGAAGGTGGTATGATCGCGAGCAGCCCTGCGTTCCAAACGCCGGCATTTCTGCTGATGCCCGGCAAAAAGCCGGAAACCACAGGGGACGGCGCATGGTTCTTTGGCGCAAACCCGGCCGTGCCCGAGGGCATGCGCGCGGAAAAGTTGATCCAGCAGAAGGCCGATGTGCCGTGCGCCGTGCTGCGGACGCGCATCACGCTGGCGCGCGGAGCCACGGAGGTGATGCCCATCCTGCTTGGCGTGGGCGACCCTACGGCCGCCCAGGAGGATTACCGCGCAGGCGGCGCGCAACTGCGCTTAAGCCGCCAAATGGAAACCTGGCGCGCGCGGCACACGCAGCTGATCCCGCGCCTGCCGGAAACCGCGCCCGCGCTGATGCTGGCGCGCTGGCTGCCCTATCAGGCGCTGTCTTCGCGCATATGGGCGCATGCGGGGTTCTACCAGGCGGGCGGGGCGATCGGCTTCCGCGATCAGCTGCAAGACATGATGGGCTTCCTGTGGACGAACCCGGAAATGGTGCGGGTGCACCTGCTGGATGCAGCTGCACACCAGTTTAAGGCGGGTGATGTGCTGCACTGGTGGCACCCTCCGGCGGTGGGTGTGCGCACCCGCATCACGGATGATCGGCTCTTCCTGCCGTATGTGACCGTTGCATACATGCACGCCACAGGCGACAAAGGTATCCTGGCGGAAGAAGTGCCATACCTGGTGGATGTTGATATTCCCGAAGGGCATGAGGATGTATACGCGCCGATGGAGACATCCGACCAACTGGAACCGCTGCACCGGCATAACCTGCGCGCGCTTAACAGCATCCGCCTGGGGGGGCACGGCATTCCGCTGATGGGTGATGGAGACTGGAACGACGGCATGAACGGCATCGGCAAGAACGGCCGCGGCGAAAGCGTGTGGATGGGGCTGTTTCTATCCGTGGTGCTGCGCCAATATGCCGAATACTGCGATGAGCATGACGCAAAGGAGCTGCTGGAGAAGGCCGATACGCTACTGCGCAATGTGGAAGAAAACGCGTGGGATGGCGAATGGTACCTGCGCGCATGGTTTGATGATGGCACGGCGCTGGGCGGGCATGAAGGCAGCGAATGCCGCATCGACCTGCTGGTGCAGGCATGGGCGGTGCTGGCCGGGGCCAAGCGGGCCGAGCAGGCGTTCGAAGCCGCGCTGGAAAGGCTGGTGGACGAGGAAAACGGGATCATCCGGCTGCTTGATCCGCCTTTTGACGGTGGATGCGATCCGGGGTATATCCGCGCTTACCCACCCGGTATCCGCGAAAACGGCGGGCAATACTCGCACGCGGCATGCTGGTTCGTGCAGGCCGCCGCAAAGCTTGGGCGGCATGACCTTGCGTGGAAGCTGTTTGAAACGATGCTGCCCACCTCCCACACGAGGGATTCGGACGGTGTTTCCACCTACCGTGTAGAGCCATATGTGATTGCTGCCGATGTGGCGGCGGGCGCGCATCCAGGGCGCGGCGGGTGGACATGGTACACAGGCTCGGCCGCGCTGCTGTGGACGGTTGCGATGGAGCACCTGATCGGCTTTGAAAAGCAGGGCGACAAGGTGCGGTTATCCCCCACCGCGCCCGCGAGCTGGAAAGGCTTCACCGTAGAATACCGGCATGGGCATAGCGTATACCTGCTGCGCGCGGAGCGCGGCAATGCGAATGCGGGTTGGGTAACGCTGGTTGACGACGGGCAGCGGTACGAGGCGGTATTTTCATTGAAAACGTAAGCAACTCGTGCTATGATGCGGGTATGCAGCAGAACTTTTTGCCTATTACCCGCGCCGAAATGGATGCGCGCGGCTGGGATTCGGTGGATTTTGTGTTCGTTTCGGGCGATGCGTATGTCGATCACCCGTCCTTCGGGTGTGCGATTCTTACCCGCGTGCTGGAGGCCGCCGGGTATCGCGTGGCCATCCTGCCCCAGCCGAACTGGAAAACAAAGGCTGACTTCATGCGCTTTGGCAAGCCGCGCCTGGCTTTTCTGGTCAGCGCGGGCGTGCTGGACAGCATGGTCAATCACTACACGGTGGGCAAAAAACGGCGCAGCGAGGATGCTTACGCCCCCGGCGGCAAAGCGTTCCTTCGCCCCGACCGCCCATCTATTGCCTACACAGGCCGCATCCGCGAGGCATACGGTCAGGTGCCGGTGATTCTGGGCGGGGTTGAGGCATCGCTGCGCCGCTTTGCGCACTACGATTACTGGGATGACCGCGTTCGCCGCTCAATCCTGGAAGACAGCGGCGCGGATGCAATCCTGTACGGCATGGGCGAAGAAACGCTTCTGGTCGCCGCCAAGGCGCTGGAAGCGGGAACCTTTTACGAAACGCTGAAAATCATGCCGGGCGCGTGCTGGATGAGCCCAACGCTCCCCGAGGGATTCATTGCGCTGCCCTCCTATGAAGAGATTGCGGAGGACCGCGAAGCGTACGCGGCGGCATTCCGCGTGCAGTACCGTGAACAAGACCCCGTGCGCGGGAAGCCCCTCGCGCAGCCGCATGCCGGGCGCTGGGTGTGCCAGAACCGCCCGGCGATGCCGCTGACCCGCTCGGCACTAGACAAGGTGTACGAACTGCCGTACACCCGGCAATGGCATCCCTCGTATGATGCCGAGGGCTGCGTGCCCGCGCTGGAAGAGGTCAAGTTTTCCATTTGCGGCACACGCGGGTGCTTTGGCGGATGCAGTTTTTGCGCGCTTACATTCCTTCAGGGGCGGATTATTTCTTCACGCAGCCCGGATTCCATCGTGCGTGAGGCCGAACTGCTGACGCGTTTGTCCGATTTCAAAGGATACATTCACGATATCGGCGGCCCAACCGCCAACTTCCGCCGCCCCGCTTGCAAGGATCAACTCAAGCGCGGCGCATGCGCGGACAGGCAGTGCCTCTACCCCACCCCGTGCAAGCACCTGGCCCCCGATCACAGCGAGTTCCTGACGATCCTGCGCCGTGTGCGGCAATTGCCGGGCGTGAAGAAGGTATTCGTCCGCTCCGGCCTGCGGTTTGACTACATCCTTGCAGATCAAAACAGCCCCTTCCTCAAGGAGCTGTGCCAATACCATGTCAGCGGGCGGCTGAAGGTGGCGCCGGAACACGTCTCGGGCGAGGTGCTCTCCCGGATGGGCAAGCCTTCCAGAGAAGTGTTTGACCGGTTCGTACAGAAGTTTGACGCCATCAATCGGCAGCTGAATATGCCGCAGTTTGTACAGCCATACCTGATGAGCAGCCATCCCGGCAGCGACCTGAACGCCGCCATTCAGCTGGCGGAATACCTGCGTGAAACGAAGCAGCAGCCCGAACAGGTGCAGGACTTCTACCCGACGCCGGGCACGCTGTCCACCTGCATGTTCTATACCGGCATTGACCCAAGAACCATGCGCCCTGTGTTTGTTCCCCGCGCTGCGCATGAAAAGGCGTTGCAGCGCGCACTGCTCCAGGCCGGAAACCCAAAGAACCGCGCGCTGGTGCTGGAAGCGCTGCGCATCGCCGGGCGCGAGGACTTGATCGGCACCGGAAAGCACTGTCTGGTGGCAGGATATCCTGTGCGAAGGCCAAGCGGGGGGCAAGGTCAGCGCAAAGAGCAGAAGGGCGCGCAGCATCAAGGCACGGGGGTGCGAAAAGCCACGCCGGGGCGCCGCCCCGGACCCCGCCAAAAGGGTTAAGCCCCTTTGAAATCCCTGCTTCCGCTGCGGCGGGAAGGTTTTTTGCATCGGAGGTTTTACCAATGAGTGAGTTTAACGAGCGCGTTTATGCCATTGCGCGGCAGATTCCTTGCGGGAAAGTGGTTTCGTACGGCATGCTCGCCATGTTTGCGGGCAAGCCGCGCGGCGCACGGCTCGCAGCCTCCGCGATGATGCGCTGCCCGGACAGCGCGGGCGTGCCTTGCCATCGGGTTATTCATTCAGATGGTTCGCTGTGTGATGCGCATGATTTCGGCGTGTTTCAGCGCGAATCGCTTTTGCAAGAAGGCGTTATTTTGGATAAGAACGGCCGGGTGAACATGGGACGCTATGCGTGGATAGGGCCGGATGATCTGGCGTAGAGTCAGCGCTTTTTATCCTGTAACCTCCCGGACCCAGGCGATCTCACGCGCCCAGCCTTCATCCTCGTTCGGGGTTTCCAGCACGAACGGCAGGTTGCGAAGCTTCGGATGATTTAGCGCACGGGCCAATGCGGGCAGGCCGATTTGCCCTTCCCCAAGGCGCGCGTGGCGGTCTTTGCGGCTGCCGCACGCGTTTTTACTGTCATTCAGATGCACCGCATGCAGCCTTTCAATGCCTATCACGCGGTCAAACTCCGACAGAACGCCGTCCAGGTCATCCACTATGTCGTAGCCGGCGTCCCATACATGGCACAGGTCAAGACATACGCCCAGGTGTCGGCTGTTCTGCACGCCGCCAAGGATTGCCGCAATCTCCTCAAACTTGCCGCCAACCATGGAGCCGCCGCCCGCCATCATTTCCAGCAAAATCAGGGTGGATCGGTTATCTGCCGCCAGCGCATCCAGCGCAGCGATGATCTGCGTGGTTCCGACCTCTATCCCCTGCCCCCCGTGCGAACCTGGGTGGAAATTGTAGTAGCTTTCCGGCAAGTCGGACAGGCGCGCCAAGTCCTCGCGCATCATCTGCAGCGTGAATTCGCGCACGGATTCCTTGGCGGAACACGGGTTGAGCGTGTACGGGCCGTGGGCCACGATGGGACCGAAACCATTCTGCGCCATCAGCGCACGGAAACGCGCCGTGTCCTCATCATTCACAGGCCGGGCTGCTCCGCCGCGCGGATTGCGCGTGAAAAAAGCCAGCGTGTCCGCGCCAAGCTCCAGCGCGTGCCGGCCCATCGAATCGTATCCTTTTGCACAGGAAATGTGCGCGCCAATGAACATCTACTCTTCATCCTCCAGGATGTCGATATCCAGGTCGAGCGCATCATCCACTTCCAATTCCAGATCAGTTTCCACCGTGTCCGCCTCTTTTTCAGGCTTCTTGCGGGCTTTCTTCTCCGGCTCCGGCGGCTGCACGCGCTGCAGATCCTTGCCCGCATATTCGCGGACCTCACTGGTGTCACCCACGGGAACGCGCACCTTCGCCGTTTGCTTCAGCACATTTAGGTCGATAACATGCCCGCGGCCATCCGGGGTGATCACATCCTTGCCCACGCGGGGCAGCTTTTTGCGTGCTTCCTCATAGTTGTCCTGCTCGTACTTGAGACAGCACATCAGGCGGCCGCAGAGGCCCGAAATTTTCGTGGGATTGAGCGAAAGGTTCTGCTCCTTCGCCATTTTGATCGAAACCGGCTGAAAATCGCCAAGGAACGTGCCGCAGCAGATCGGCCGCCCGCAGGGGCCAAGGCCGCCAAGCATCTTAGCCTCGTCGCGCACGCCGATCTGGCGCAGCTCAATCCGCGTTTTGAATACGGACGCAAGATCCTTCACCAAAGAGCGGAAATCCACCCGACCGTTGGCAGTGAAGTAGAAAACAATCTTGCTATTGTCAAACGCATACTCCACATCCACCAGCTTCATCTCGATCTTGTGCGCGAGAATCTTTTCCTGACAAATGTCGTACGCCTTTTTCTCATTTTCAGCGTTGCGCTCTATCTGCTTGACATCCTGCTCCGTGGCCACACGCACCACCTTGCGCAGCGGCGGTACGATCTCGGCGTCGGGCACTTCCTGCGGCCCGGTGATGCATTCCCCCAGTTCCACGCCACGCACTGTTTCAACCACCAGGGTCTCCCCCGGCTGAGGTGACAGCGTTTCCGGGTCAAAAAAGTAAGTTTTTCCGGGCTTCTTAAAACGAACGCCCACTACGATTGCCATTGTTTGCTTTCCTCCGCATATTCGAGTACAAACCGTTCCCATACCGCTTGCCACGGCACGTTGCTTTTTAACATTTTGCGCATTTCCGGAACGAACGCCGTAAGGCGCGCAAGCCCTCTATCGCGCCCCGCAGTCCTTTCGGACAGCGCCTGTTTTAATCTGGAAAGCAGAAGCTCCTCCATGAGATCACAGATGCGCTGCGCCTCCGCCTTTTCTTCTTTAAGCGCTGCAACCGCGCTCCATACGTCGCCCCTTGCATCCAGCAAAGCAAGCACATCCTGTACGCGCGAGCGAAGCGCCCAATATCCCTCATCCGAAAGCAGCGACAGCGCCACGCCAATCCGTCCGCCGCAGAGCGGAGCAATCTCCGCCGCGCGCGCCGCATCCACACCATTTTCGATTAGCGCCGCATGCACATCCGCCTCCGGCATGGGCGGTATCTGGATGGGCAAACACCTGGAGCGTATCGTGGGCAGCAGCTGCGCAAGCGATGTTGCCGTCAGCAGAAATACCGTCGCGGGCGGCGGCTCTTCCAGCGTTTTGAGCAGCGCATTTTGCGCCTGCACCGTCATCGCGCCTGCTTCCTCAATCACCACCGCTTTGAACCCGCCCTCATACGCTGCCGCGCGAAGCGACACCGTCAGCTCGCGGATGGGATCAACGCCAATGCTCTTTTGCGCAGATATCCTGATGAAGTCGGGGTGGCTGCCCACCTGCACGCGAACGCAGCCGGGGCACACACCGCACGGCTTTTCCATACCAGTACAGAACAGGCTTTGCGCAAGCCGGTTCGCCAGCGTTTTTTTGCCGACACCAACGGGGCCAAAGAACAGCGTTGCGTGCGGAGGCGCGCCGGAGAGAAACGCCTCAACGACGCCCCTGACCGCCGCGCCCCCTTTGAAGTCCAAATAGCGCATTGTTAGAACTTGACAAACTGTTCCACGTTCATCACAAAGACCGTGGCACCGCCCACCATGACCTCAATGGGGTACGGCACATAAACGCCGCTGGTGCCCGCCACGGGCGACGGCGAGGTTGCGATCTGCTTGCGGCTCTTGCAGATGCGCTCAATCACACTGAGCGCGCCCTGGAACCGGTCATCCTCCACGCCTAGCAGCAACGTTGTGTTCCCTGCGCGAAGGAAGCCGCCCGTCGTCGCCAGCTTTGTGACGCTGTACCCTTCGTTCATCAGGCTGCTCACCAACCGGGAAGCATCCTCATCCTGTACGATTGCGATGATCAACTTCATAGTATCGGCCTCCCTTCTAATTCTCTAAAGTCATTATACAGCAATATCGGTTTAAAAGCAAGGAAGAATTCTGCTATGCTTTTAGCACCTTTTCAAGCAATTCCGCAGCAAAGCGGACATATTGCACGCAGTTGGTGCGATTGCCCATTACCTGCAAATCAGCGCAGTCAGAATAGCCAAATTTCTCGCGGAAGCCATCCACAAGCGCGCGCACACGTTCGTTATGGCGCGCCTTTTCGGCTGCATCCGGCACATCGGCGGCGCCTCTGGCAAGGCCCAGTGCCAGGCATGCACCCAGCAGCGCGCCGCATACTTCGCCCGTATGGGCAAGGCCTCCGCCCAGCGAAGCCGAGAGTCGCATCGCCGTTTCCTGATCCAGCCCGTATTCCTGCGCATATGCGCCAAATACGGCTTGCGCGCAATTATACCCTTGGTCAAATGTCTCTACGGCGGTATCGGAGCGCATGGTCTTTTCCCCCTCATTGCGCAGAAATACCCGGAGAGGGCTTGCCTCCCCGGGTTTGCGCTTATGTTATTTTGCGGCCAGTTTCTTGTAAACTTCCAGGCGCTTGGCAGCCTCCTGCTCAGCATCCTGGAACAGCACTTCGGCCGCATCCGGGAACTGCTTGAGCAGCGTCTGATAGCGCACCTCGCTGCGGATGAACTCCTGGTAGCTGGCGGTCGGCTCTTTGCTGTCGATCGTCAGCGGGTTTTCCTCGTTCATCGGATTGTAGCGGTATAGCGGCCAGTAACCGGCTTCCACGGCACGCTTTTCTTCCAGCTGCGTGGCGCCCATGTTGATGCCGTGGTTGATGCAGGGCGAGTACGCGATGATCAGCGACGGGCCCGGATACGCCTCGGCCTCGTTCACAGCCTTGAGCAGCTGCGCCTGGTTTGCACCCATCGCGACGGATGCAACGTACACATAGCCATACGCCATCGCCATCAGGCCCAGGTCCTTCTTGCGGGTGCGCTTGCCGGCGGCGGCAAACTTCGCCACGGAGCCGGTCGGCGTCGCCTTGGATGCCTGTCCGCCGGTGTTGGAGTACACTTCGGTATCAAGCACCAGGATGTTGACATCCAGGCCCTGCGCCAGCACGTGATCCAGTCCGCCGTAACCGATGTCATACGCCCAGCCGTCGCCGCCGAAGGCCCAAACAGACTTCTTCACCAGCAGGTCCTTATCGGCGTAGATTTCCTGCTCAAACGCGTCCATCTCGCAGCCGCAGTTCATGCAGCCTTCGATGCACTTGAGCAGCGCTTCACTTGTGGTCTTGGAGGCTTCTGCGTTGTCCTTGCCCTCGAGCCATGCGTCGCAGGCGGCCTTGCCCTCGTCCCATTCCTTCCACATGTCGGCAAGCTTCACGATCTTCGCGGTCAGATTCTCGCGGCGCTGCAAGGTAGCCAGCTGCATGCCGAAGCTGAACTCCGCGTTGTCTTCAAACAGGCTGTTCGCCCAAGCGGGGCCATGGCCCTTGTCGTTTGTGCTGTAGGGGCATGTCGGGGAGGAACCGCCGTAAATGGAGGAGCAGCCCGTCGCGTTGCCAATCATCATGCGATCGCCAAACAACTGGGACAGCAGCTTGATGTACGGGGTCTCGCCGCAGCCGGCGCACGCGCCGGAGAACTCAAACAGCGGGCGCAGGAACTGGCTGCCTTTGACGGTGGTGCGGCTGACGGGCAGCGTGCAATCCGGCAGTTTGGCGGCATAGTTCCAGTTCGGCTCCTGTTCGGCCATCTGAGATTCCAGGGACGCCATTTCCAGCGCCTTGAGGCCCTTCTTGCCCGGGCAAACCTGCGCGCAGTTGCCGCAGCCGGTGCAATCCAGGGGCGACACCTGCATGCGGTACTCAAGTCCGGCAAATTCCTTGCCGATGGCGGCAACAGTGCCGAACGCGGCGGGCGCGGCGGCCTTCTGCTCGGCGTTTACAAGCGCCGGACGGATGGCGGCGTGCGGGCACACCAGCGAACACTGGTTGCACTGGATGCAGTTATCGGAAATCCAACAGGGAACATTCACGGCGATGCCACGCTTTTCAAACTGCGTGGTGGCCACGGGCACAACGCCCGCCGGGTCAAACGCGCTGACGGGCAGGCTGTCGCCCTCTTGGCGCAGCACGGGGATGATGGTGCTGTTGAAATAATCGGTAGCGTCAACCTTAACGGCTTCCGCGCCTTCGGTGGCATTCGCCCAGCTGGCGGGCACATTGATCTGCTCGATGTTGGCGGCGCCTGCATCGATGGAATCGCAGTTCATCGCCACAACTTTGTCGCCCTTGCGGCCGTAGGTCTTCTTGACGGCAGCCTTCATGTACTCATCGGCTTCCGCGGACGGGATGACCTCGGACAGCTTGAAGAACGCCGCCTGCATCACGGTGTTGATGCGATTGCCCATACCGGTCTGCTCGGCCAGTTTGATGGCGTTGACGTTGTAGAAGCGGATATTCTTTTTCGCGAGCTGGCGCTTCATTTCGGCGGGCAGCTCTTTTTCCATGTCTTCCTGGCTCCACTGGCTGTTGAGCAGGAATACGCCGCCGGGTTTGAGTGAAGTCAGCATGTCATAGCGGGTGACATAGGACGGGTTGTGGCAGGCGACGAAATCCGCCATATCGATCAGGTAGGTGGACTGGATCGGCTTCTTGCCAAAGCGCAGGTGGCTGACGGTGATGCCGCCGGACTTCTTCGAGTCATAGGAAAAGTAGCCCTGCGCATACAGGTCGGTGTGGTCGCCGATGATCTTGATGGAGTTCTTGTTTGCGCCGACGGTGCCGTCGGAGCCCAGACCATAGAACTTGCAGCAGATCGTGCCCTCGGGCGCGGCGTTGATCAGCTCGCCCAGCGGCAGGGAGGCGTTTGTCACGTCATCCTCAATGCCCACGGTGAAGTGGTTCTTCGGCGCAGCCTGCTTCAGGTTATCGTACACGGCCTTGACCATCGTCGGGTTGAACTCCTTGGAGCCCAGGCCGTAGCGGCCGCCGACGACCAGAATGTCGTTGTTGCCGTTTTCGCGCAGCGCGGCCTGCACATCGATGTACAGCGGCTCGCCCAGGGAGCCGGGCTCTTTCGTGCGGTCAAGCACGGCGATCTTCTTGACGGAGGCGGGGATGGCAGCAAGCAGCTTGTCCGCGGCGAATGGGCGGTACAGGCGAACCTTGATCATGCCGACCTTTTCGCCCTGTTTCAGCAACAGGTTGATCGTTTCTTCCGCGGCCTCACAGCCGGAACCCATCGCGATGATGATCCGGTCCGCGTCGGGCGCGCCGACATAATCGAACAGGTGGTAGTGGCGGCCGGTCAGCTTGCCGACCTTGTCCATCACATTCTGCACAATGCCGGGGATCGCATCGTAATACTTGTTGGCGCCTTCGCGGTTTTGGAAGTAGACATCCGGGTTCTGCGCGGTACCTTGCTGGTGCGGATGCTCGGGATTCATCGCACGGTTGCGGAACGCGCGGATCTTGTCAAAATCGGTGATGGAGCGGATCTCATCGTAATCGATACCGTTGATCTTCTGCACTTCATGGGATGTGCGGAAACCGTCAAAGAAATGGCAGAACGGCATGCTGGCATCAAAAGCGGACAGGTGAGCCACCAGCGCCATATCCATCGCTTCCTGCACGCTGTTGGAGGCCAGGAACGCAAAACCCGTCTGGCGGCAGGCCATCACGTCGCTATGATCGCCAAAGATCGACAGCGCATGCGCGGCTAGCGCGCGCGCGCTGACGTGGAACACGCCGGGCAGCAGCTCGCCCGCGATTTTGTACATGTTGGGGATCATCAGCAGCAGGCCCTGGGATGCGGTATAGGTGGTGGTCATCGCGCCCGCGACGAGGGAGCCGTGCACCGCGCCCGCAGCGCCCGCCTCGGACTGCATTTCGGATACGCGAACAGTCTGCCCGTACAGATTCAGCCGGCCCTGGGCCGCCCATTCATCCACCGACTCTGCCATCGGCGATGACGGCGTGATCGGAAAAATCCCCGCTACATCGCTAAATGCGTATGCAACGTGGCTGACGGCGGTATTGCCGTCGATTGTCATTTTTGTTGCCATGCTCCGTGTTCCTCCTCGTTTATCCACTATAAGCATCCCACAGGAAAATACTTGGAATACCTAAACGTTTCAATTATAGGTACCAGGCAGTTTTTTGTCAACCGCCGCAACACTATTCCGTCAATATTTCCAGGCAAAGCGGGAATTATAACAAAAAACGCTGTCATGCGGTTTCAATAGTATGGCATGGGAGGAAAAAATGGATTCATTGTGGCGCTCAACCTGCGCGATTCCCGCATACCCCGCACTGCGCGACCGCATCGAAGCGGAGGCCGCTGTGGTGGGCGGCGGAATGACCGGGCTTCTCACCGCGCATTTTCTGCAGCGCGCAGGCGTGGAAACCGTTGTGCTGGAGGCAAATCGCATACTTTCCGGCGCAACAGAGGGCACGACGGCAAAAATCACCGCACAGCACGGGGTGATATACGATCATTTGATTAAAAAGAAAGGGCTCGCCCGCGCGCGCCAGTATGCGCAGGCACAGCTTCGCGCTATCGGCTGGTATCAGCAGTTGGTGGATGAGCTTTCTATAGATTGCTCATTTGAAATGAAGCCCGCGCACCTTTACTCTGTTGCACGCTCCGAGCAGCTGGAAGATGAATGCCGCGCGGCGGAAAAGCTGGGGCTGCCGGTATCACTGACCGGCGCGGGCGCGCTTCCCTTTCAGGCGGCGCAGGCGCTGCGCATGGAGGATCAGGCGCAGTTTCACCCGCTGCGCTTTGGCGCGGCCATTGCGAAGGGGCTGAACATCCGCGAACAGGCCCGCGTAACCGAAGTAAAGCGCGGCAGCGTAAGAACCGAAGACGGCGGTGAGGTGCGCGCCGAGCATATCGTCATCTGCACGCACTTCCCCATCCGCAATGTGCCGGGGTTTTACTTTGCCCGCGCGCACCAGCAGCGCAGCTATGTGCTGGCGCTGGAAGGCGCGCCAGATGTGCGCGGCATGTGGCTCGATGCCATGGATGGGGGCTTTTCATTCCGCAATGCGGAAGGGCTGCTGCTCTTTGGCGGCGCAGGGCACCGCACCGGCGAGCATCCGTACGGATCATGTTTCAAAACGCTGCGCCAGAAGGCCGCGGAATTCTACCCCACCGCGAAAGAGTATGCGAGATGGTCCGCACAGGATGTGATGACATCGGACAGCGTGCCGTTCATCGGCCAGTACGCCCGTACATTGCCCGGCGTATATGTGGCGACCGGCTTTCAAAAGTGGGGCATGACAAACGCGATGGTCGCGGCGGAATTGCTGGCCAGCCTGATCGCGGACAAGCAGGATTACCCCTTCCCCGAGGTATTCCGCCCGCAGCGCCTGAGCGGTATAACCCCCACAATCCGTTTGGGGCAAGCCCCGCGCTGCCCGCACATGGGCTGCACGCTGGAATGGAATATCGATACCCGCACGTGGGACTGCCCCTGCCATGGCTCGCGCTTCACGCGTACCGGCCGCGTGGTCAGCGGCCCCGCAGTAAAAGACGGAGACTTTCAAGTAACATAAATTGTAAACAAATCTGGAAATACATGTAACAGTTTTGTAAATTCCATTTTTCGCCAAACCAAATGCTGGTTTCGTTCGTCTATTGGGTAGACAAACGAAAAAGCGGGAATGGAGGATACAGGAGATGAAAAAATACGGTATCTGGCTGGTTATCGGACTGGTGCTGCTCCCCTGCCTGATTGCGGCCCGCGCGGAGGGCTTTCCCTCGATGATGGATGCCGCGCTCATTGAGCCTGGCGCGGATGATATTGCGTATGAGGACGCGCTGGCTATTGCGCGCGATGTGTGGGATGAGGAAGTCGGCTTTACGGATGAAAGCAGCGATAAGTCGATCATCACGGCGGAACTTGTCACTGTGCCGGTCGATGGGCAAACGGTGCGCGCATGGCACATGGTGCTCAGGGGTAACGAGACGACGAACTCCCTGGATTGCGCGGCGCTGATCGCCTCTCCTTCGGGCGAGGTGCTCGGTGCTGAATCTTTCATCCTTTGGGATGACAAGCGGCCTGAATGGGTGAGCGCGCTTGGGCACGAATTAACCTGGTCGCTTGCCCACGCCGAACTGTATGCCCGGCTGTACAAGAATATGCCGGATGCTGAAACCGTTTGCAGCCAACCAAAGGAAGGCCAAATCACCCAGGAAAAGGCCGTTGAAATTGTAAGGGATCTTCTGATCAACGAACAGGGAACGGACGCCGCAAAGCTGGATGCATTGCAGCTTGGCGTACAGTTCCATGCGATTATAAAGGAAAACGCCGCATCTGATTCGGCTGTTGACTATTGGTATATCACCTACTTTGACCCGGCCACCGCGGTGGAAGGCGCGCTGCTTCAGCAGCCATACCTTGTTACCCTAAGCGCCGAAGATGGTGCCATCCTCTGGAGCTACAACATTGATGTGGATGGCCCTGCCAACGGCTAAAAAACACCATACGGAGGAAGAAACATGCGGAAACTGACCACTCTTTTCCTGGTTGCCCTGCTGCTTATCGCAGCGATCATCCCGGCGCAGGCCGCGCCTTTCAAAACCGCCGCGCTGAAAGCGCCCGCGGAGAGCGGCATTACGGAGGACAAGGCGCTTGAAATCGCGCGCGCTGAATGGAAAAAAGCGCTTAGCGCCACGGATGAGGATAACGATGCCGCCTTTGTTACCGTAAGCTATGTCACTGTCGGTAACGATGACGCCCCCACGGATGCCTGGCTCATCGTTTTGCGGCACGATTTTCTGGAAGGCACCCCGGATGACTGCGGCGTCACCATCGATGCGAAGAGTGGCGAGGTTCTCGATATCGATGTATCCAACATGGAAAAGAGGATTCGCGCCTATGAGGAAGTATGGGGCGTGCAGCCTTCCTGGACATTGGAGCATAAACAGTTTTTCTATGCCGCGTACATGGCGTACCCCGATGAACGCTTTGTGGAAGGGCTGCCGCGCGAAGGCGAAATGACCCTTGATGAGGCCGTAGCATACGCGAAAAAAGTGCTGCTGGAAGAAGGCGTTACGGAAGACGCGCTGAAGGATAAGCCGATGGCCGTTTCATACTATACGAAAGCGAGCGAGCCCGCGCCCGATGAGCATTACCAAACGGATCACTGGATCGTATACTTTTATGTGCCGGAGCGCAACGCCAACGGCATATACGACACCTACTACCAGGTGACCTTCGCGCCGGAAGACGGGTACGTCTACTTCCTGCACAACTATGAAGTTGAAGGTTTCGGCAACGGCTGATAAACGGTTACGCAAACGGGGCTGCTCAGCTGGGCAGCCCCGTTGTTATGCAACCACGGTTACCTTTCCTCGCTAACCTCTTGCATCCCTCCCCCATTGTGGCGCTTTTCCAGCTTGCTTACGCTTACTTCGTATGCCACCTTATCCAGCACGCTGCCATCGGGAAGTTGTTTTTGATACGGGCGGCTCTGCAGCCTGCCTTCCACCACGATATGATCCCCCACCTGCAGCCGCGCGGCAAAACGGGCGTTTCGCCCCCACGCGATGCAGGGTATGTAATCGCTTTTGCCAAATGCGCGGTTGACGGCCAGCATCATGTCCGCGATCTCGCGCCCAAAGGGTGTGGTGCGGTAGGCCGGCGGCTTGCACAGCGCGCCGCACAGCACGACGCTGTTGGGGCTTTCCTCCCCCGTTAGTGGCGTCAGCCGCTGGGCAAACGCGGTGATCAGCAACCGCCCTACCCCATCCACCATCTTGTTATAGGAGCGCACCTGGCCCTCCAGTTGAAGCGCCTGCCCAATCTGGGGAGACACCATATCCAGCAGGCGTTCGCTGGCGGTCACGGGCAGCATATCGTTCACGCCCGACAGGCGCGGTACGGCAAGCACCAGTTGATAAAAAGCTTCCCCGAACACATCGTGGCTAAAGGCGGGCATCTCCGCAATTGTTCCCGCAAGGCTGAGCGCATTGACCGGCTTATCCATCGCAATCCTCTCAATCGTGTCCTGTTCATTTTTCTTACTGTCTAGCCGACCGCCGGGCACGCCCGGCGGCAGCCTCATACTATTGTTTCACATATTGCCGCCCGGTATGATCGATTTCCGTATCGCCGGACAGCAGGATCTCTGAGACCGGGATCACGGTAAAACCCGCATCCTGGTATGTTTTCAGAATGGTTGGCAGCGCCTGGACGATGTACTGCGAATCGTTGTGGAACAGCACAATATCGCCGGGCTTGTTGTTCTTTGTCGCGTTTCGGATCAGATCCTCCACGCCGCGGTTCTTCCAGTCGAGCGAGTCTACGTTCCACTGAACGCATTCGTAGCCCTCCGCACGGCTGACAGTGACAACCCTATCGTTATAATCGCCGTAGGGCGGGCGGAACAGCGTCGGGCGGACCCCGGTCAGCTGTTCAATCCTGTCACTGGTTACGCGCAGCTCATCGCGTATCTTGTCATCCGAGATTTTCGACATCTGCGGGTGCGATGTGGAATGGTTGCCGATCTCGTGGCCGCGCGCCACGATTTCTTTCACCAGTTCCGGGAACCGCTCCACCCAGATGCCCACCAGGAAAAACGTGGTCTTGACGCCGTACTCGTCTAATATGTCCAGCAGCTTCATGGTTTGGTCGCCGCCCCACGCGGCATCGAAGCTGATGGCCAGCACCTTGTCGTCTCTTTCCACAGAATACACCGGCAGTTCGCGCGTCCGCGCCAGCACCATCACATCGCCGCCCGGCAGCATGCCGAGGTAGCAGGCCGAAAGCGCGATCAAAACCGCCAGTGAACCCGCGCGCAGCCAATTGACCTTTTTGATGTATACGGCCACCCCCGCGCGCAGCCTCCGCAGCAAAGCCATTGCATCCCTCCTTCCCGTGCAAGGATTCTTTATGCAAAGGATTTGCTGGGAAGAACGGACAGGCACGAAAAGAGCGGCAACTTTCGTTCCGGTCTTTTCGCCAGGGGATGCTACGGGCGGTACGGTTGTTGGTGATTTTTGGCTGTCTCGCAAGAAAAAGGGTCATGTCGTCCAGCAAAGTAGAAATCAAGCGTCGCAGTCGTATCTTTTCTTATCCTCACAAAAACCCTCATCTTGTCGCATGGCTGCCCACTTAAATAATTTATGTGATTAGTATACCATGCTCTCCGTCCAAATTCCAACGTTCAGGTCTGCTCATTGCATATAATTCTGCAAGTGCAGGCATTGAACCACGCAAAAGCCGCCCCATCAGAGGCGGCGGCTATGCCTGTCCTATTCCATTATCCCGCGTCGTCTGCCGTAAGCGCCTTCGGGGGTTTTCGCAGTTTCGCATCCACAAAATAAAACAGATGGCTGAGCATGATGAAAATCCCCAGCAGCACGGCAATATAGGCAAGCGCCCCGATTCCGATCCGATCAAAATCGAAAAAGAAGTACGGAAAACGAACCGGCATGCCATCGGCGGAGGCCGTATAGTACACATATCCCAGCAATCCGGCGACGGATGTAAACGCGACATAAAACAGCGGGTATACGCAAACCAGATATGTATCCAGATACTTCAGATGGCGCGGCTGCGTGAACAGGACATAGTCAAGCAGGCAGAGCAGCGGGGTTACCGCATGCACGGCGATGTTGTCGAACGTCCACAGCGAGTAGCCGCCATCCATGGAAAACGAAGTGGGTGCAAGCAATATCCAATACACGAAAAACGTCAAAAGCAGGTCCACCGTACAGATCATCTCAAAGCGCGCAAAGTATCCCGCGCTGCCGCTACGGCCATCCTCCCGCAGACCGCGCCAGGTTCCTATGGTCAGCAGCGCAAACAGCGCCACCGCCAGCAAATTGCTTTGGATGGTGTAATACATGAAGCTGCCCCAACCCCATTTTCCGCGGAAAACGCCCAGCTGCGACAAAAGACCGGCAAGCGCAAACACAAAGCAGCCTGCTCGAAACGCCAACGCCCCCATCCGGTTCTTGATCACGCCCCTGCCCCTCCCTTTCCCGCGCTGCCGAGCACAGCAATGCGCTCCATCACCAAAGCACGCACGGCATCCCTTCCCGCCTTGCCCAGCGCCTTGGGGTCAAGCGCGTCGGGTTTTGCAAGCAGATATGCCCGCACCGCCGCCGTGTAAGCCACGCGCAGCTCCGTAGCAAAATTCACCTTGCAAATGCCACGGTCGATACACGCGCGGACATCCTCATCCGTAAGGCCTGACGCGCCGTGCAGCACCAGCGGCACATCGATACACCCGCGAAGGGTTGCCACCAGCGGAATGTTTAGGCGCGGTTTTTCGCGGTATATGCCATGCGCTGTACCGATGCCGATCGCAAGTGAAGACACGCCCGTTTCCAGGACAAACCGCACCGCCTCTTCGGGGTCGGTGTACGCGGCAGTCGCCGCATGGTCATCCTCTTTTCCGCCCACGCGGCCAAGTTCCCCCTCCACCGGCACGCCTTTCGCCCTGCAATGCGAAACAACGCGCCGCGTCAGCGCGATATTTTCATCCAGTGGCAGCTTGGAGCCGTCTATCATCACGGAAGTGTAGCCCGCCTCCACCGTCTTGCATGCCAGCGCTTCGCTGTCGCCATGATCCAGATGCAGCGCCACGGGAACCTTTGCCGCCTGCGCCAGCGGTATTACCATGCCCGCAAACACGGCCGGCGGCGCGTATTTCAGCGTGCCCGACGTCGTCTGCAGAATGACCGGCGCACCGGATGCCTCCGCCGCCTCGATCACGGCTTGCGCCATTTCCATGTTCTCTATGTTGAATGCGCCCACCGCGTACCCACCCGCCTTAGCAGCCTGTAGCATATTTTCTATGCTCATCAATGGCATTTCGCTCACTCCTTTGGTATACTTGAAAGCCGTACCATTGTACGGCAAAAGGCCTAACTTCCGCAAGCCCGGAACAGCGGAAGACTGACTTTTTTGTTAAGCTATCCATGACCGGTCACCTTTTACGCGGAGGTATGCGGATGCCCTATACGGAAATTTTTGCGCAAGTGCTCAACCACATCGAGGATCACCTTGACGAGCCCCTCAACGCCGACGCGCTGGCCGCCGTTGCCGGCTTTTCCACCTACCATTTTTGCCGGATGTTCACCTACCATATGGGGTGTCCGGTGATGGAGTATGTGCGCCTGCGCAGGCTGGCTTTTGCGGCGCACCTGCTTGGCGGCGAGGATAAGATCATCGACGTTGCACTGAAAGTTGGGTTTGATACGCATTCCGGTTTCAGCAAGGCATTTCGCCGCCGTTACGGCATGACGCCGGAGGCCTTTCGGCTGGAGGCAAACGCTCCCCTTCCGCTTCCACCCACGCGTTCCCTGCCAGTCAGCAAAAAGAACGGAGGCATCATTATGGAACCGACATGGATCACCCTGCCCGCGCAGCGCATTGCGGGTTATGCTTTGAGTACTACAAACCAGGACGGTCAAAACAACCGCGAAATTCCTGCCTTTTGGACAGCCTACCTCCAGGATGGCCGCATGCGGAAGCTGCACGGCGAAACCTTCCTTGAGACACATGCCGAATACGGCGCATGCTTCCCCATCGACCCGGCGACGGGCAGGTTTGATTATCTCATTGCGGTGCAGGCGCGCGAAGGCGCTCAGGTGCCCGAAGGGTATGCTGTGCGCGTGATTCCGGCAGCGCAGTATGCGGTATTTGCCACGCCGCCCGTGCCGCGTGAAAGGTTTAGCGACGCGATACAGGGCACATGGAATTACATCTATGCCGAATGGTTTCCGAAATCCGAATACGAATGGGCCGCCGGATGCGTGGACTATGAACTGTACGACGAGGATGCCGCGGGCGACACCGGCTGCGTGTGCAAAATCCACATCCCCGTTGTAAAAAAAGGCTGACAACAGCATTACCGAACCGGGCCGCTGCGCTTGCCGCGGCCTTTTTGTTTGCGCTTGACAGCAACCAAAGAAATGAATATACTAATACTGGAATAATCAATTTTATCCTTGAAAAAGGAGGTGAACACTGTGAACAAAGCGCGCAGCAACCATCAATATTAAGGGCGCTTTGCGGTGCCCTGACCTGATAAGGAAGGGCTACGATGGCACAAATTGCGGTGAAACACCTCACCTTCTGCTATGAAGGCAGCTTTGACAACGTTTTAGAAGATGTCACCTTTCAAATTGATACGGATTGGAAACTGGGCTTTATCGGCCGCAATGGCCGGGGAAAGACTACTTTTTTACGCCTGCTGATGCGGGAATTCCCATTTCATGGGCGAATCACCGCGCCAACCGGGTTCGCGTATTTTCCCTTTCGCGTGCAAAACCCCGATGGCCTGGCCGCCGATGTTGCTGGGACCATGGGCACCGGCGCGCCCATATGGGCCATTCAGCGGGAAATGGCGGATCTGATGCTGGATGACGAAGTGCTTTCAAGGCCTTACGCTACGCTCAGCGGCGGCGAAAAGACAAAGCTGCAGCTGGCTGCGCTGTTTGCGATGGAAGATTCATTCCTTTTGATTGATGAGCCGACAAACCATCTGGATTACCACGGCCGCGCGCTGGTTTCCCGGTATCTGAACCGCAAGAAGGGGTTCATCCTCGTTTCTCACGATCGGGATTTTATGGATGGATGCGTGGATCATATTCTTGCGCTCAACCGGAAAACGATTGCGGTTTGCCGCGGAAATTTCACCACCTGGTGGGAGAACAAACAAAACCAGGATAACCTGGAGCGGGCGGAAAATGAAAAGCTGAAGCGGGAGATCGGCAGGCTTAAAGTGGCGGCGGAGCAGACGGAGCGCTGGTCCGACGCGGTGGAAACCACAAAGATCGGCAGCGGCGCCGCCGACCGCGGGCACATAGGTCATATGGCCGCGAAGATGATGAAGCGCTCAAAATCCACGCTGCGGCGGGTGGAGCGTTCGATTGATGAAAAAGAGAAGCTGCTCAAGGACATCGAAACGGTGGAGGATTTGCACATCTCCGCGCTTAGGCATCATTCCGACAGGCTTGTCACGGCGCGTGACCTTTGCGTTCAGTATGACGGCCAAACGGTGTGCGGTCCCGTATCCTTTGATATCCGGCAGGGCGAGCGGGTAGCGCTGATCGGCCCCAACGGGTGCGGCAAATCCAGCATTATCAAAAGAATCATGGGCATGGATGTGCAGGGCAGCGGCCTGCTGCGGCTGGCCAGCGGCCTTACGATCTCTTATGTTCCGCAGGATACATCCGGGCTAAGCGGAGATTTGCGGACCTACATTCAGGCGCACAGGCTGGATGAAACGCTTTTCAAAACGATTCTGCGCAAGCTGGATTTTTCGCGCATCCAATTCGAAAAACCGATAGAATCCTATTCAAGCGGGCAAAAGAAAAAGGTGCTGATCGCCAAAAGCCTGTGCGAGCGCGCGCATCTGTACATCTGGGATGAACCGCTGAATTTCATTGATGTGTTTTCGCGGATTCAGCTGGAGCAGATTTTGCGCGGCTGCGCGCCTACACTGCTGATTGTGGAGCATGACAGGCGCTTCCTGGAAGGGGTTTGCGATCAGACAGTTGCATTGTAAAGGGGCTGCCGCGGTTGCGGCAACCCCTTCGTTTTATGCTCTGCGCGTTTTGGGCGGCGTCGTCAGGCCGCGGAACCGTTCCACATCCACCTTAGGACTCCGCTCCGGCGTGAGCAGCCCGTTTGTTTCCTGCTGCACATCGGTCAGCTGCGTGTAGCAGTACCCCTGGCAACCCGGCATGCGCAGAATTGCTTCCTGTACGGACTGATAGCGGGCAAAGAACGCCTCTTCATCGCGCACCTTGTCATGGTATCCCCAGGTGCCGCTGTCGCCTTCTTCAAACGCGATGCCGCCGTATTCGGTAACCAACAGCGCCTCACGCCCGGTCGCGCCGCTACCCTGCGCCCAGGTCATTTTGAAGTCGCAGAAGTGGTTTGCTTTTTCTGTGCCCACAAAGTGTGCGGCAAGGTTTTCCCCGTCAGCGGCATAGTCATGCAGGCCAAGGATGTCCGTCTCCGTCTGCTCCCAGCCGTCATTGCCGGAAACGATGCGCGTGCCATCCTGCGCGTATGCCTGGTGGTACAGCATCCGGGAGGCAGCCTGCATCCGCTTATCGGCATAGATGCGCGGCACCCCCCACGACTCGTTGAGCGGCACCCAGCAGATCAGCGAGGGGTGATTGTAGTCGCGCTCAATGAACCCGGCCAGTGTCTCGAAGAGGTGCTCCACCATCTTCGGAGAAAACGCGTAGGCGCTGGGCAGTTCGCCCCAGACCAGCAGGCCAAGCTTGTCCGCCCAATAGTAATAGCGGGGATCTTCCACTTTTTGGTGCTTTCTTGCGCCATTGTATCCGAATTTAAGCGTCCATTCGATATCCTGGCGGATGGCGTCGTCGCTGGGCGGCGTGATCAGCGTATCGGGCCAATACCCCTGATCCAGCACCAGGCGCTGGTACAGCGGCTCATTGTTCAGCATCACAAGACCGTCTTTCACTTCCACCTTGCGCATGCCAAAATAGGCAGCGACAGCATCCTGGCCTTCCATCTCAAAGGATAGATCGTACAGCGCGGGCCTGCCGGGCGTCCAGCAGCGGAAGGCCTCAATGGTGTCCGGCTCTTTCATGTCGATGGTCACGCCGCCCGTGCGGTCGGTGATCTCCATCCAAACCCTGCGCACCGTTCGCCCTTCAAAGGATACGGTCAGCGCCGCGCGCACAGGTGCGGCGGGCTTCCGGTTCAGCGCGTATGTCACGCGCGCCTCGCCCTTGTCAATATCCGGTGTGATCCTCAGGCTTGTGAGGTATATATCCCCCACGGCCTCCAGGTACACCGTTTGCCAGATGCCGCTGACGGGCGTGTACCAGCAGCCAAACCACTTATCGCGCCAGTTTTGCTTGCCGCGCGGCTGTTCGGTGTCCGGGAAATCCTCCACGCGCAGGCAGAGGTCGTTTTCCCCATTGATGAGCAGGTGTGTGATATCCAGCGCGAACGGGATATACCCACCCTGATGCGTGCCCGCCATCTGGCCGTTGACATATACGTGGCACGCGAAATCCACCGCGCCGAAGCGCAGCAGCGTCCGTTTGCCCAAAAAGCCCTGTTCCAAAGTAAACGCGCGCCGGTACCACAGCACTGGGTGGTGCTCGGCCTCACCTATACCGCTTGCCTTGCACTGATAGCAAAACGGCACCTGAATCCTCCGGGCCAACACCTGCCCGGACTTATACCAGCCGGCGGCAAGGCCGCTATCGGCATCATCAAACGCAAATTGCCACTCACCGTTCAGATTTTGCCACACGGGGCGCATGAAATCCGGGCGCGGGTGTTCCGCTCTTGGAATGGTGTTCATCGGTATCCTCCATTGTCAGCGCGAATCAAATGTTCACATGCTGCGCTTCGCCCGTCTGTTCCGACGCGAAGGCGGCTTCCATCACGCGCATCACGCGCAGCGCTTCCTGCGGCTTGACAAAAAGTGGCTCCTTGCCAAACAGCGCATTGACATAGTTATGATAGTACTGCATCCAATCCGCGCTGACAACGGGCAAGGGCAGCTCCTCCTGCGTGAAGCTGGAGCGCGGGGCCATCGTTTTCGTGGGCCCTGCAGAGGTATATACAATCTCCTCTTCCCACTCGGTTTTCAGGTCGTTCGCGCGCACCACCTTGCCCTCGGCATCCCAGTTGTTCACGATCAGTGTGCCCGCGTCTCCCCGCACATGCCAGCGCCCTTGATCCACAAAGCAGCCGGTATCCACTTCCACCATCGCCACAACGCCGTTTTCAAAGCACAGCGTCAGGGTGAAACCATCGTCAACTTCCTGATAGCGCAGGTGCTGCATGCGGGCATATACCTTGACCACGGGGCTGTCGATCATCATCAGCAGTTGGTCGATCATATGCACGCCCCAGTCCAGCACCATGCCGCCGCCGGCCACCTTGTGCGCGCGCCAGCCGTCCGGAATCCCGCGCGAACCCAGAACATACGACTTGATCAGGTAAGGCTTGCCAATCATTCCGTCGGCGATGGCCTTCTTCACGGTCAGATAGTCCTTGTCCCACCGGCGGTTCTGGTGGATGGAAAACTGTTTGCCGGTTTCTTCAGATGCGCGGATCACTTCCAGCAACTCCGCGGAGTTCATCGTTACAGGCTTTTCGCTGATGACATGCTTGCCCGCGCGCATCGCTTGGATGGCGTAGGACGCATGGAAATTGTTGGGGGTCGCGATGAGCACAAAGTCAATCGCCGGATCGGCAAGCAGCGCCTCCGCGCTCGGGTAGCCTTTCAAGCCGTTTGCCTCACCCGCCTTGATGCGCTCGGGGTTGATATCATATACGCCATAGGGAATGACCTGGGGCGCGCGATGTAAGTTTTTGTGGTGCCACCCCGCCATGCCGCCGTAACCGATGATGCCCAGCCGAACCTTGGTATCCATCAGATGCCCTCCCTTGATCTTGTGTAATTGGGGCGCCACTGGGAAGGGTATCACGACCGTTTGTCCGCGTCAAGGGGTTTCCTCTTCCATAAATATGCGGTATAATGCCTGCATACACTTTTGCGCCCGTAAGAGGAGGCTCACCATGCGAAAAGTCAATATCGCTCTTTCTGGAATTGGCGGCTACGGGAACCACATTCTAAACCTTCTGCTGGATTATGTTCCGGATGACCAGTATAACCTGGTTGGCGTTGCCGATCCCTTCGCGGAAAATGCGCCACGGTATGCCCAGCTGAAAGAAATGGGCGTACCCATCTATAAAGAGCTGCCCGCGCTGCTGGATGCGCAGCCGGCAGAAGCCCTCTATATTGCTTCGCCCATCCGTTTCCACCCAGAGCAGTGCGCAATGGCGCTTGGCAAAGGCATTGCGGTGCTGTGCGAAAAGCCGATCACCGCCAGAATAGAAGATGCGCTTGCAATCCGGGATGCGGCTGTATCAGCGGGGCGCCCTGTCGGCGTGGGATATCAATGGTCTTACGGCCCTGCGTTCCTTTCCGCAAAGCGCGATATGATTGACGGCATGTTCGGCGCGCCTGTGATGTTCAAGTCGCTGGTCAGTTGGCCGCGCTATGACGCCTATTACGCTGATGCGGGATGGAAAGGCAAGCTTGGCAACGCGAAAGACGGCTGGATTCTGGACTCCGTCGCCACCAACGCCACGGCGCATTATCTGCATAACCTGTTTTTCATGATGGGCGATGCGGCCGGCCGATCCGCGATGCCCGTACAAACCCACGGCGCGGCGTACCGTGCGCGCGCCATTGAAAGCTTTGACACCTGCGCGCTGAAAGGACGGTTCGCAAACGGCGCGGAGTATCTCTTCCTGACCACGCACAGCGGGCTTGAAAAGATCGAGCCGATGATGTCGTATCAATTTGAAAAGGCGACCTTGACGCTGAACATGGATGGCGCCGACCCGCGGCTTATCGCCGTGTTTGCCGATGGCAGCCGGATTGATTACGGCAGTGTGGGCGGCCCCTGGCACGAAAGCCGCCGCCTGCTGTGGCTGCTGGATGCCGTGCGCACCGGTGCGCCCTCGCCCTGCCCGGTGGAGGCCGCGCTGCCGCACCTTGCCGTAACGAACGCGCTGTTCGACCACTGCACCATCCGCGACTTTGAAAACCCCACGCGCCTTTCTGACCCGGCGGGCTGGGCCGTGCTAGGCCTCTCCGGCGACCTGTTGGCTTGCTTTGAAAAAGGCCTGACACCGCATGAAGCAGGCTGCGCCTGGGCCGCAAGGGAAACGGAATTGCCCGTTCAAACCTACTACAAATAAAAACGGAGGTCCCCATGCCGCACGAGAGATTTCACTATAAAACCCTTGATGAGGTTCGGGAAACCGCGAAAGCACAGGGCGCATGGCTGCCGCTGTCGGAAGATATAGCCCCGCTGTTTCGGCCGCTGACTATTGCTGGGAAAACGCTGCCGAACCGGCTGGCATTGCAGCCGATGGAAGGCTCTGACGGCGATGAAAGCGGCGCGCCCGGCCCCCTGACCGTGCGCCGCTATGAGCGCTTCGCAAAGGGCGGCGCGGCGCTGATCTGGTTTGAGGCCGTTTCCACCGCAAAAGAGGCGCGTGCCAGCCGCGGCCAGCTGTACCTGACGGAGGAAAACCTGCCCCAGTTCCAGCGCCTTGTAGAACACATCAAAGAAATCGGCCTAAAAGAGAACGGCTTTGCCCCGCTGCTGATCATGCAGGCGACCAATTCGGGCCGGTATGCCAAGCCGAACGGGTACCCGGAACCGATCATCGCGTACAACAACCCGCTGTTTGAGGGTGATACTCCCATTGATCCCGCGCGGATCGTCACGGACGACCAACTGAAGCGCTATGAGTCGCTGTTTGAGCAAACGGCGCGGCTTGCCTGGCGCGCGGGGTTTGACGGTGTGGATATCAAGTGCTGCCACCGTTATCTGGCATCGGAGCTTATGTCCGCATACAACCGCGAAGGCGCGTACGGCGGCTGCTTTGAAAACCGCGCCCGGTTTTTGCTGAACAGCGTGCGCGCGGCGAAAGCGGGCGTTCCCGGCGAGTGTATGCTCACCTGCCGGATGAACGCGCACGACGCTTATCCCTACCCATACGGTTTTGGCGTGTCCCCTGACGGCGGCGTGCAGCCGGATCTGACAGAATCCGTGCGGCTGGCGAAAATCCTGACAGGTGAGATGGGCATGCCGCTGCTGAACATCACAATCGGCAACCCGTACACCAACCCGCATGTGAACCGCCCGTACGACCAGGGCAACTATGTGCCGCCGGAGCACCCGTTTACCGGCCTTGACCGGATGATGCGCTGTGTCAGTGAGATACAGCATGCCATCCCGGATGTGCCGGTGATCGGTTCCGCGTACAGCTACCTGCGCGGGTTCTCCGCAAACCTTGCCGCCGGAATGGTGGCAGACGGCCACGCGGCGATTGCCGGGTTTGGCCGTATGGCATTTGCAAACCCGGATTTCCCGGGTCAGCTGAAAGAAACGGGCCATATTGATGAAAAGCGCGTGTGCATCGCGTGCGGGCTGTGCGCAAAGATGCTGCGCGCCGGGCGGAGCGCCGGGTGCGCCGTGCGCGACAGCGAATGCTACCGCAAGGAGGGGCTGGAATGATGTATCCGCAACCCACACCTTCCACGTTTGCCAGTGCGGGACTGCCATTGCAGAAGCCGCGCAAAGGCGTGCTCATCACCGGCGCGGCGGGCGGAATCGGACTGGCGTCCGCGCGGTTCCTGGCGGAAAAGGGGTATGGCGTGGTCGGCATGGGCCGCCGCCTGGATGACGCCACGCGCGCGGAGTTTGACCGCATGGGCGCAGTGTTCTGCCCCGGCGATGTCACCAATGCCGCCGACCGCAGGGCTGCTGTGGATGCCGTGCTGGCGCATTTTGGCCGGCTGTACGCGCTGGTCAATGTGGCGGGTGTCGCGCCAAAAGTGCGCACAGATTTGCTTGAAATGACCGAAGAGAGCTATGACGCGGTGATGGATATCAACCTCAAGGGCACGCTGTTTCTCACGCAGCTGGCGGCAAACGCTATGTTGGCAAACCCGCTGGAAAACGGGCTGCGCGGCGCGGTTGTCAACATTTCCTCCATTTCGGCGTACACCAGCTCCATCAAGCGGGGCGAATACTGCATCTCAAAGGCCGGGCTTTCGATGCTGACAAAGCTTTTCGCTGACAGGCTTGCTCCGGAGGGCATCCTGGTCAACGAAATCCGCCCCGGCATCATTGCCACAGGCATGACCGCCGCCGTGCAGCAGAAGTACGACGCGCTGATCGAGGGTGGGCTGTTGCCCATCGCCCGGTGGGGCCAGCCGGAGGATGTCGCGCGCGCGGTGCTGGCGCTGGTGGATGGCACATTCCCCTACACCACCGGTCAATCCTTCGATGTGGACGGCGGGTTCCACATCAGGAGGCTGTAAATGAACGCATTTCAGTGTCAAGTGGCCGGGGCTTCTATCCCGGTACGCGCGTATTCGGCGCTGGTGATTGGCAGCGGTGCGGCGGGGTTCAGCGCGGCGCTAAGGCTGCACCAGCTTGGGGTAACGGACATTGCCGTCATCACCGAGGGCGTAAATAGCGGCACCTCGCGCAACACCGGTTCGGATAAGCAAACATACTACAAGCTAACCTTGAGCGGCGATGTGCCTGATTCGCCGATGGCGATGGCGCAAGATCTGTTTCGCGGCAAATGTGTGGATGGCGACATCGCACTGACCGAGGCCGCGCTTTCTGCGCGCTGCTTTTTGAACCTGTGCGAGCTGGGCGTTCCCTTCCCCACCAACGCGTATGGCGAATACATCGGTTACAAGACCGATCACGACCCAAGAACGCGCGCCACATCCGCCGGGCCGCTGACATCGAAGCTGATGACCGAGCGGCTGGAGGCGGCTGTCCGCGCGCGCGAAATTCCCATTTTTGACGGCTATCCGGTGATTTCGCTGCTAAAGGATGGGCAGCGTACTTGCGGCGCGCTGGCGCTAAACAAAGCAGGATTGGATAACGAAAGCACCCGCTTTGCAGCTTTCCTTGCGCCCAGCATCGTATACGCCACCGGCGGCCCGGCGGGCGTGTACGCCGACTCCGTCTACCCCACCTGCCACTTCGGGGCCAGCGGCGCCGCGTTTGAGGCAGGCGCGCGCGGCCGGAACCTGACGGAATGGCAATATGGTCTGGCGTCGGTATCGCCCAGATGGAATGTTTCCGGCACCTATATGCAGGTGCTGCCTCGTCTGGTCTCTGTGGATGATCAAGGCGTGGAGCGCGAATTCCTGCTGGAATACTTTGGGGATGAAGGCCGGGCGCTAACCAACCTTTTCCTGAAAGGGTTTGAATGGCCGCTGGACAGCAGAAAGGCGCTCACCGGCTCCTCGGTGATCGACCTGCTGGTATACCGCGAGCGCATGCAGCGTGGTCGCCGCGTCTATCTTGATTACCGCCAAAATCCATTCGGACAGGGCGCGCTGGACTATGACGCGCTGGGCACCGAAGCGCACGACTATCTGCAAAAGGCTGACGCCTGCTTCGGCACGCCGATAGAGCGCCTGCTAAAAATGAATCGGCCCGCGTATGAGCTTTACCTGCACAAAGGTGTGGACCTGCAAACAGAAATGCTGGAGATATCGCTGTGCGCGCAGCACATGAACGGCGGGCTGGATATCGACCCCTGGTGGCGCACAGGCGTGCCGGGGCTATACGCGGCGGGCGAGGTTGCGGGCAGCCATGGCGTATACCGGCCGGGCGGCAGCGCGCTGAACGCCGGACAGGTCGGGGCGCTGCGGGCAGCGCAGCACATTGCGGCGCGCGGGGATCGCACAGTTCCAGAATCACTGCCTAAAAACGCAGCTGATATCATTGAAAAGCACATTGCACTGTGCAAAGCACTAACCAAAGGCAAAGATACTGTTCAAGAATTGACCTCCAAACATACGCGGAAAATGTCCGAAGCGGCATCAGCGCTGCGAAATGAAACGGAAATGAAGCAAGCATTGCGCGAGGTAAACAACCTTCTTGCCGAGTTCCCCGAAAAGGCCGGTGTGGCCGGCGCATCGGCGCTCCCTGACGCCTACCGCCTGCGCGATGCACTGATCACGCAAAAGATGATGCTGACCGCCATGCTTGATTATGCCGCCACGGGCGGCGGTTCCCGTGGCGCGGCGCTGTATCACGCGCCGAACGGCATCGCACCCGAAGGGCTTGGCGATGCGTTCCGCTTCAAGCCTGACGATGGTGCGCTGGATGGGAAAACGCAGCTTGTCGCGCTATCGCCCGATGGCCAAGCGGAAACCGTCTGGCGCGACGTTCGCCCTCTGCCGGATGGCGGCGGTTTCTTCGAAAATATTTGGCGTGAATTCCGGGAAAACAAAGGGGTTTGGGAGCTGTAGCCTCCAAACCCCTTTTGTTCTAGAAACCCGCTGTTACAGGATGTTCGATGATGTGCACTCCACGCGGATGCTGTTGTCCTTCAGCTTCGTCAGCTTCGCCTTGTTGCCCGCGCCGTCATCCAGCGTCATTTTCTCAATCTCGTATTGCGTCATGAAATTGACGACATCGCCTTCCACAAAGCCCACCCAGCCGCGCCGGGTCGCTTTCTTTTCGGGTTTGCCTTCCATTATTTCCTCAATGCTGGGCCTTTTTTCTTCACTCATGGTACTGCCTCCTGTTCAACGTAAAAATGGGAAACGCTGGGTATCATACCAGGAAACCAGTCATTCCGCAAGGGCGTAACGGCCCTTGTGGCACAGTCTTTTTGTCAGCCAGCGGCCCTCGGTGAAGTCCGGCACGGGCACGGGCATGGAGCCCATCGCGATGGATTGCTCCGACAGCGCGGTGATCACCATCCAGCTTGCGCAGTCGTATACATCAATCGGGAACGGCTGCCCCTGCTGAATGGATTCGACGAACGCGCGCAGCACCAGGAAATCCATGCCGCCATGGCCGCCGCGCTTCCCGTACGCCTCATATTCCTGCCACAGCGGATGGCAGTACTCTTCCATGTATTTGGCATCGCTTTCCCAGCGGTGCGCCCAGTCCTTGGGGTCCACAGGCGACAGCCCTTCCAGGTACAGCGAGCGGTTGTCTTCCATCCAGATTCCCTTTGTGCCCTGTACGCGCCCGCCCCTGGAATACGCGCGCGGCAGCGTGCAGTCATGCGACAGCACAATCGTCTCGCCACCGGCGCACTTGATCATCGTGGTCACGATATCGCCCTGCGCAAACGCCTGCTTCGTGATGGCGTCATCCGGGCGGTGCTCGCGCAGCCACGCGGTTTGCCCTGCCGCCTTGGACGCCATGCTCACCAACGTCAGCATCCGGTTGCCGCGGTTCAGGTTGATATACTGCGCGATGGGGCCAAGCTCATGCGTCGGGTACAGTTCGCCGTTGCGGTGCAGAAAGTTATCCTGCCGGTAATGGCGGTTGATGTCCCCCATGCCGATCTCATCGCGCAGATCATGCGCATACGCGCCCTGGCAGTGCACAACCTCGCCGAACAGCCCTTTTCGCACCATGCAAAGCAGCGTCATTTCTTCTTTGCCGTAGCAGCAGTTTTCCAGCAGCATCACCGGTATACCGGTGCTCTCGCTGGTGCGCACCAGCTGCCAGCATTCCTCCACGGAGGACGCCCCGCCTACCTCAATGCCCGGAATCTTGCCCGCGTGCAGGGCATCCACAGCAATGCGGATGTGCGTCTGCCAGCTGGTCAGGATCACGACTGCCTCGATATCTTGCCTGCTCAGCAGTGCCTTGTAGTCCGCCTCTCCCGCCGGGGCCTTGCCCCGCAGTTCCGCTACGATTTTTTGTGCCTTTTCCACCCGGTCCGGGTATACATCGCAGACCGCCGCGATGGTAACATCTTCCATGGAAGAAAATATGCGCAAATATTCGCCGCTGCGGTTTCCAAGGCCAATAATCCCTACGCGCAATTCACGCCCCGGTGTCATCATATCGCTTGCACCCCTCAAAACAGTCTGCCGCTACGATAAACAAAAAAATGGCGTTTGTCAATCGGATTGCCATTTCAGTTATTCCATGATACACTAAAATAACACACAAATAGAAAGCAGGGAAACCATGCATCTGCCACGCCCGCCCTGTTGATCCCATGGCGCACGCGCTCCACCCCCTTATTGGTTTTACGCAATGTGAAAAGCCAAAATGACAGGGGGGTTTTTGTGGTGCGATATTCGCGCAATATCCGCATTTTACCGCTGATAGCATTCTTTCATCATCTGATCTTTGCTTACGTTATTGAGCGCTTATTTGCCTTCTCGCGCGGGATGACTGTGCTGCAGCTTGTTTATGTCGAAATGCTCTACGCCTCCATCATGGTGGCGCTGGAGATTCCTTCCGGCGTGCTGGCGGATCGCTTCGGCAGGAAGCCGCTGCTGGTAATCAGCGCGATATGCCAGGCATTTGAGTTTTTCGTGCTCATCTTTGCGCAGGGGTTCTGGCTGTTCGGCCTGTCCGCGGCAATTGCCGCCATCGGCGGGGCGATGTCAAGCGGCGCGTTCAATGCGCTGGCGTATGATTCGCTTCGTGAAATGGGCCGCGAAAGCGAATTTGAAAGGCTGCTGGGACGGCTGAACGCGGTGGATTTCGCCGCAGCGCTGCTTGCGGGACTTTTGGGCGCGGTCATTGCCGAAAAGCATTCCATGGCCGCAAATTACTGGCTTTCAACCGGCTGCGCGCTAATCGCCTTTTCGTTGATGTGCTGTTTGCAAGAGCCACCCGCGCTGTCAGGCGCCAGCGAAATTCCCCATACTGCTGGGCACATCATCAAAACCGCCGCACACTTTTTCCGCGAAAAGCCTGACGTGCTGCGCATCGTGGGCCATGTGATGCTGATTGCCGCATGCGTCAATTATATGGATGAGTTCTGGCAAGTCTACCTTGCCGAGATCGCGTTCCCGCTGTCGCTTTTCGGCGTTGCCTCCGCGGCGTTGATGCTTACGCGAATGCCAGGCGGGCTGCTGGCCGCGCGGCTCATTGAGCGGCGCGGGCACAATGCTGTGATCGCTGGCGCATCCATCCTCGCCGCAGCCGGTATATGCTTTGCCGCCGCGGTGCGCGCGCCCGCCGGAATCGCCGGGATGGCAGCCGTGTGCTTTGCCTTTTCCATGATGGAACCGGCAATGATGGGATACATCCACCGCCGCGCGGATCCTGCCGCCCGCGCTACGATCGAATCCATCACCTCCATGATTCAACGGGGGCTTACGTTTGCCATAGGGCTCGTATTTGGCGCAATTGTCGGATCAGATGGCATATTTGCGGGATTCTGGCTTCTTTTTTCAGTTGCGGGATTGGTACTGATCATTTTCGCAGCAACAAGAAGACCGCGCGCGGAATGACGGCAGCTATTTTCTCTATTGCAAAATTCGACAAAATCCCTTATAATCCTAGAGGAACACTTGTTTATACACTATTAGAATTATTTACGAAAGAGGCGGCGCCTTCCCTTACCATGCGCCGCTTTTACCCGCCCGGAAAGGAGTCTTTCGCATGGGCATGACAATGGCCGAAAAGCTTTTCACCAGAAAGAATACGGAAGGCAAAGCTGTTCAGGCTGGAGACTTCATCACCGCAAAAATTGACGGGGCGATGCTGACGCATTGCATAGATGAAATTCATCATCGCCTGGTTGGGTACGGGCACAGCGAAGGGCTCCCGCGCATCTGGGACCCTGACAGGGTTTACTACTATATGGATCATTTCCAGCCCGCCCCCAATTTGAAGATGGCCGAGCGCAACCGGGTGGGCCGCGAAATGGCGCGCAAGCTCGGCATATGCCACATGCAGGAGTCCACGCCGTCCATCGCGCACCAGTGCATGCGTGAGGATGGCCGCGTCCGCCCCGGCGAGCTGATCCTGGGCATCGATTCGCATTCCACGATATACGGCGCGCTCAACTGCGCGGGCACGGGCCTCGGCGAGGCGGATATGGCGTATGCGCTGGTGTTTGGCGAGCTGTGGTTTCAGGTGCCGGAGAGTGTGCGCATCAACCTGCACGGGAATCCCCGCCCCTACCCTTTCGGAAAAGACATCATGCTTTACCTTTCCGGCATGTACGGCGAGGATTTTGCACAGTACAAATCGATCGAATACCTTGGCCCTGCGGCAGACGCGATGCCCATCCACGACCGGCTGACGCTGTCTTGCCACGCGGTGGAGGTTGGCGCGAAGTTCGGCCTTTTCCGCGCCAACAGCGAAGTGCTTGACTATGTGCGGGCGCGCACGGACACACCATTCACACCCCTTGATCCCGATCCGGACGCGCGCTATGCGCTAACCATTGATGTGGATGTTGACGCGCTTGACTTCTATGTGGCAAAGCCGCACGGACCCAGCAACGCGGTTCCCGTAACGGAAACGCTGGGCGTGCCAATCGTACAGGCGGTGATCGGCTCCTGCGCAAACGGAGAGTTTGAAGATATTGAGATCGCCGCGCGCATCCTTGCCGGAAAGCGGGTGCCTAAGCATGTGCGGCTGCTGGTGCAGCCCGCAAGCTGGGCCGTATACCGCCGCTGCCTGCGCGAAGGGCTGATCGAAACGTTGCTGGATGCGGGCGCGCAGTTCCTGGAACCCGGCTGCGGCACCTGCCAGCCATGGCTTGGCTATCTGGCCCCGGGTGAAACCTGCATCACCACCACAACCAGGAATTACAAGGGCCGCCTGGGCAGCACGGAAGCGTTTATCTACCTGGCCGGACCCGCAACGGTCGCTGCATCCGCGCTTGCGGGCGAAATCGCAAGCCCAAAGGAGGTGCTGGCATGAAACGGTTTACAGGCCGCGCTTGGGTATTTGGCGATTCCATCAGCACCGATATCATCTCCCCCGGCGGCGGGCGCGGGGACCGTCTCAGAGAAACCTGCATGGCCGCCGTCTGCCCGGAATTTCCGGCGGAGGTTAAGCGCGGCGACATCATTGTGGCTGGGCCGAACTTCGGCTGCGGCTCCCACCGCGAATCCGCGATCACAATCCTGCGGGATTTGGGGGTAGAAGCGGTCGTTGCCGATTCCATTGCGCGCATCTATTTCAGGGTCAGCGTGTCGCTGGCGTACCCGGCGTTTGTTGTGCCCGGCGTTTCGCGGATTGTCCGCACCGGCGAAATTGTGGATGTCGACTATGATGGCGGCGTGTTCTCCAACCTTACTACTGGGGCGCGCGTGCCCATTGCTCCATTTGCCAAGCCAATACACGATATCTACGCGGCCGGCGGGCTTATTCCCCTGCTCTTTGACCGGCTGGAAAAGGAGCAAACGCAAAAATGAAGATCGAGCGCATCGAAGCCGCTGTGTATACCGCTCCCTACCCAACCCCCATCACAAACGGCAAGTATACCTACAAGGGCACCGAAAGCGTGCTGGCCTTTGTCACAACCGATACGGACATGCTGGGTATCGGCTGGACGCATGGCGGGCGCATTGTGTACGATGCCGTTATGGATATGGCGGAGCGGCTGATTGGTGAAAACCCTTTCCGCGTGGAGCGAATATGGGAATCGCTGTACCTGCCCAAGATCTACGGCCAAAAAGGCATTGCGCTGAGGGCACTTTCATGCCTGGATATTGCGCTGTGGGATCTGATGGGCCAGCGCGCGGGTGCGCCGCTGTGGACGCTGATCGGCGGGTACCGCGATTCGATCCCCGCATATGTCGCCGCCGGATATTACGGGAACGGCAAGGATTTGTCCGCCCTGCAGCAAGAGATGCGCCACTGCCTATCCCATGGGGTGAAGGCCGTCAAGATGAAAATCGGCGCGCTGTCCGTTCAGGAAGATGTGGAGCGCATCGACGCCGCGCGGGACGCGCTGGGCAGCGGCATTTCGCTGCTGGTAGACGCAAACAACGCATATGACCGCATGACCGCGCTGAAGATGGGCCGCGCGCTGGAAAAGCGGGATATCTTCTGGTTTGAGGAGCCGCTTTCCCCCGATGATCTTGAGGGCTGCGCGGAGCTGCGCCGCCGGATCGACGTACCCATTGCCGTGGGCGAAAACGAGTACACACGCTTCGGGTTTCAGGCGCTGATCCATGCGGGCGCGGCGGAGATTTTCAACGCCGACGCAATGATCCTGGGCGGCATCACCGAATGGCGGCGCGTGGCCGCCATTGCGCAGGCAAACCATATCCGGCTTGCCCCGCACGGCGATCAGGGGCTGCATGTGCCGCTGCTGTGCGGCGCGCCGGGGGGCCTCATTGCCGAGTACCTGGACCCCGCAACCAACCCGCTGCGCCAGGCAATGTTCACCCATGCCGAGCACCCGCGCACGGACGGAACCATTGCCCCGTCGGAAGCGCACGGGCACGGCCTTGCGTTCAACCTCCCGGCCATGGAACCGTTCAAGGTGCTGGACTCCCGCTGGAAAGGGGGTGAAGGTGCGGCAAATGTCAGAATTCCCGAGAAATCATGACCGCGCGAATCTAAAACATATCAGGAGGTGCCACAAATGAAAAAGACCCTCGCGCTTCTTCTCTCGCTTATTCTTATTCTCTGCGCCGCCGGGGCGCTTGCCGCCGATGAGCAAGTCACCATCCGCTATTCCTGGTGGGGCAGCGATACCCGCCACCAGGCCACGCTGGCCGCGCTGGATCTGTACATGGAGCGTCATCCGAACGTGACCATTGAGGCGGAATACGGCGCATACAGCTCCTACTACCAGCAGGTGGTTACGCAGTTTGCGGGCAAGCAGGCGGCGGATATCATTTCTGTGGATTACAAATGGGTCAGTGACTGGGTGAACCAGGGCGAACCGTTTGTGAACATGAGCACATTAACCGACATCATCGACATGTCAGGTTTTGACATGGATTTTGTGGGCATCTATGGCCAGGTGGGCGATACACTGGCGGGGCTTCCCTGCGGCGTCAATGCGTACGGATACCTGTACAATGTTTCGTTCTTCGAGAAATACGGGATCACCGCAGCCAACGACTGGACTTGGGATACGGTGATCGAGTACGGCGAAAAGGTGCAGAGCATTGACAGCGCGGATCATCTGTTGTATCTTGTTTCTGACCACTGGGGCAACCTTTTCAAGGCGATGCTGAAGCAAACCGCGGGCGTAAACCTGGCGGACGCGGACTATGCTGTGGCCTTCACCGCGGAGGACGCGCTGCCCATCTTCCAGTATGTGCGCCGCCTGGTGGATACCGGCACCGTGCCTACCTTTGAGGAAGCTGTGCCGTATGAAAACGTGTACGCGGACCAGAACCCTGAGTGGCTTGCCGGCAAGATCGGCGTGTTTGCCACCAGTTCCTCGCTTGTGCCGGGCATTGCTTCCGCCAGCGAATTCCCGGTGGAAGCGCTGCGCTATCCGGTAATGGAAAACCCCGTTGACCCGGGCATCCTTGTTGTGCCGTCGATGTTCGTAACAGTTTACAAGGAGAGCGCGCACCCGGATGTTGCGGCCGATATCATCAACTTCCTGTTGAATGACCCCGATGCCATCCGCCTGCAGAGCGATGTGCGCGGCATTCCGGCCAGCAAGCCCGCGATGGATCAGTTGGTGGCGGAAAATCTGCTCTCCAAGCAGGTATCCGATATGGTCGAGCAGGGCCTGACCGGCGCGGCGATGGCAGAGAACGAGCCAAGCCTGAACCCCGAAGTCATTGCGCTGATGAAGCTGTACATCCAGCGGGTTGGGTATAACGAGCTGACACCCGAAGCCGCGTCTGAGCAGTTTGTAGCGGAGCTTGCCGATCTGCTTGGCACGCTGAAACCGTAAAATCTGGAAACAGGGACGCCGGGGCATCGTCCCCGGCGTTCCGCTTTCCCGGAAGGAAAAGCAATGTACAAAAGCATTCGCAGGCGGCAAAGCATAGGGTATCTGTACATCCTCCCCTGGATTATTGGATTCCTCGCGTTTCAGCTTTATCCCCTTGTCGCATCGCTGGTGTATTCCTTCACCGATTTTTCCATCCTGAAACCCATGAAGTATGTGGGGTTTGATAACTTCATTCGCATTTTCACCACAGACCGCAACTTCTTCCCGTCGCTGAAAACAACCTTTTTGTACGCGCTGATTGCCGTGCCGGGCAAGCTTATCTTCGCGCTGATCGTTGCCTGCCTTTTAAACCGCAATGTCCGGGGCATTTCCTTTTTTCGCACCGTCTATTACCTGCCTTCGATCCTGGGCGGCTCAGTCGCCATCTCGATCCTGTGGCGGTTTTTGTTTGGTAAAACCGGCTCCGTCAACCTGCTGCTTTCAAAGTTCGGCGTAGCGCCGCTGGACTGGCTTGGCAGCAAGGACCTGGCGCTGATCACAATTGGCCTGCTTGTCATCTGGCAGTTCGGTTCATCCATGGTGCTGTTCCTGGGCGGCCTGAAAAATATACCCGGCGAGCTGTACGACGCGGCAAAGGTTGACGGCGCGGGCGCGGTGTCCTGTTTTGCCCGCATCACGCTGCCGATGCTCACCCCCGTTATTTTCTTCAACCTCATCATGCAGATGATCAACGCGCTGAAGGAGTTTAACGCACCCTACCTGATCACACGCGGCGGGCCGCTGAACAGCACCTACCTGTACGGGATGATGCTGTATGAAAACGCGTTCCGCTACCGCAAAATGGGGTATGCCTCTGCGCAGTCGTGGATTTTGTTCCTGATCATCATGGCGCTGACGGCGCTCGTGTTCAAGTCCTCCCCGTACTGGACGTATTACGAGGACGGAGGCGACTTCTGATGGCGCCGCGATGGAAGAAGCGGCTGCGAAAAGCGCTGTGGTATCTGCTTCTCATTGCCATTGGGTTTACCATGGCATACCCTTTGCTGTGGCTGATTTCAGGCTCTTTCAAAAGCAACACGGAGATTTTTAGCTCCCTGTCGCTATTGCCGAAAAATCCGATATACGGCACCTACAGCGCGGGCTGGCACGCAAACGGCAAGCAAACGTTTGCCACATTCTTCGGCAACACTTTCAAGATGGTCATCCCAACTGTGCTGGCTACAATCATATCCAGCCTGCTGGTGGCGTACGGGTTTGCCAGGTTCCATTTTCGGTTCAAAAAAACGCTGTTCGCGCTGATGATCGCGCAGCTGCTGATGCCGGCAGAGGTTGTCGTCATCCCAAGGTTCCTGCTGTTTAGCGGCCTTGGCTGGTTAAACACCACACTGCCGTTCATCGTACCCGCGGCGTTTGCCACATACTCCTTTTTCATCTTTATGCTGGTGCAGCATATCCGGTCGATTCCCCGCGAACTGGATGAATCGGCCGTCATTGACGGGTGCAACTCGTTCCGCATTCTAGTGTCTATCATTGTACCGCTGTCGGTGCCCGCGCTGGTTTCCGTGCTGATCTTCCAATT
>JAVBPC010000002.1:0-2908 GCA_031549905.1 Eubacteriales bacterium | reverse complement strand
GGTCTCACAGGGGGGACGTGTCCCCCCTGTGCCTCGTCAAAGCACGCAGCATATCATAGAATAATTATGGAACCGGTTGGTCACCCCATTCGCCCGAAGGCTCGTAGGGCAAATTTCCCCGCCGGAATACGCAACCATCATCGGCACTTCCGGGCGCAGCATATCCACCATCATGTCGGCTTCCGTCAGCGGCTGCGCGCCGAAAGCCATCCTGCGCACCACGCAGGAAAAGGCCAGCACGGCGCTCGCGTCCGTCAAAGCGCGCACGCGCTTGGCCAGATCGCGGCTGGATTCAAGAATATCGTCGCTGCTGGGGTTCACCAGGGTGAACACGGAATTCTGGTACATGTACCCGCGGCAAACACCCGCGCCGTTTTCATCAAAATAGACCATCGCGCGCACCACGGGGATACCGTCCCAGTCGGCGCGTGCCTTCATATCCAGCATGAACGGCACGAACTGCATGCCCTTATCCAGCTTGCCGTCCTTGGCAAAGCCGATGTTCTCGAAGTATTCGCTGCAGCGTATGTCGTTGATCTCATGCACGATGTGCCTGTCGGACTTCGTGATTTCGCCAGAGTACGGCAGCGCGTTGTGCTCCGGCACGGTGCCGATGAAGAACCTGGGGTGCACATCGCCTGAGAACAGCACGAACGCCATGCGCGTCAGGGAATGCTCGCCGTTAAACAGCGTGCTGCAGTTGTCAAACACGATGCTGTCATCCACCGCCAGCGTGCCGAACACCGGCACATTCGGGCACAGCGCCTCAATGGCATCGATGTACTGGTCGCCGCCGTTTTCCGCGATCAGCGGCGGGAAAACGTAGACAAGCTTGGGCGCTTCGGGCAGCTTCGCCCGCGCCGCCTCAAACGCGCCGCGCGTGGCGGCAAGGATATCCCCGCCCGCCGGGATGGGGTCGGTATAGCCGACCTCAAAGGATACATCATCCGCCGTGTACACCAGCAGGGTCAGCATCAGCACACCGGCCTCGCCGTTGACGGCCTGAGTCATCGTGGTGGTGCCCGCCACGGGGAAAGGCAGCGCTTCGCACACCGCCTGGTATACGCCGGAGGTGATAAACTCCGGATCGCACATCAGGATGCCTACGGTATTCTTTTTCAGGGTCAGCTTTTCCTTAAGCTGGGTCTTGATCTCCTCAGCCGCAAGGGCCGGGTCATCCAGCTCGTATGAAAAAACGCTCGCGGAATGTACCACGACGCACAACCTCCTATGGTGTTTTATTTTGCTACATCATAGCAGATATGAAGGAAAAAAGCTACAAGTGGAAATTTTCCATTGCGCGGAAAAGATTTTTGCGGGCAAAAGCGTACAGAATGACGACAGGCAGGATGGCCAGCGCGCCCAGCGCGATGACGCTGGCTGAAACGGGCGGCGTGACCACGCGGAGCAGCAATGCAAACGCGCCCGATGTTTCCTGCAGAGCGGCCTCTCCAATCACCATAAAAGAAATGCGCGCCCCGAAATCCCCGGGCCGCGCACATTCTACAATGCTTCCACTGAAATGATTCCATCACAGCACCTTCGCCAAAAAATCCTGCGTCCGCGCCTGCTGCGGCCGCGCCAGCAGCTCCTCCGGCGGCCCCTGCTCGATGATTTGCCCCTCATCCATGAACAAAACCCTGTCCCCGACCTCGCGGGCAAACCCCATTTCGTGCGTCACAACGATCATCGTCATGCCGTCGTCCGCCAGCCCGCGCATTACATCCAGCACCTCGCCCACCATTTCAGGGTCCAGCGCGGAGGTCGGCTCGTCAAAAAGCATCACTTCCGGTTCCATCGCCAGTGCGCGCACAATCGCGATGCGCTGCTTCTGCCCGCCGGATAGCTGCACCGGGTACGCCTTCGCCTTTTCCAGCAGGCCCACACGGGTCAGCAGCTGTTCGGCCCGCTCCCGCGCCTGGGCCTTCCCCATCAGCTTCAAATGCACCGGCGCCAGCGTGATGTTATCCAGCACCGTCAAATGCGGAAACAGGTTGAACTGCTGGAATACCATGCCCATTTTCTGGCGCACGTGGTTGATCTTCGCGTCCGGCGCGGTGATGTTCTGCCCGTCAAAAAGAATCTGGCCGCCGTCCGGCTTTTCCAGCAGGTTCAAACAGCGCAGAAAGGTGGATTTGCCGCTGCCGGAAGGACCGATCACGACGACCTTTTCGCCCCGCCGGATATGCTCATCCACGCCGCGCAGCACTTCGAGCTTCCCAAAACGCTTTTGCAATCCCTTAACGACGATCACTTTCGCGCAGCCTCCTCTCCAGCTTTTGCACCAGCACGCTCAGGATTTTCACCACCACATAGTAGATCACCGCCACCGCCAGTAGCGGCAGCAGCGCCATGAACGTTTTGGTGCGCACCTGCTCGCCCACCTTGGCAAGGTCAACCCCGCCGATGTAGCCAAACACGCTTGTTTCCTTGATCAGCACGATCGCTTCGTTGCACAGCGCCGGAATCACATTCTTCAGCGCCTGCGGGATCACGATCAGCCGCAGCGTCGCCCCGCTGGAAAGCCCCAGCGACCGCCCCGCCTCGGTTTGCCCGTGATCGATGGACAGAATGCCCGCGCGGATGATTTCCGCCACATACGCGCCGCTGTTGATCCCGAAAGCGAGCGCCGCCACGAAGGGCGCCATATTCCTTGGCGCCGCGCCAAACACGATGGCGTACATGATCAAAAGCTGTACCACCACAGGCGTCCCGCGGATGACTGTAGTGTATACTTCGCAAATGACGCCCAGCCATTTCAGTTTTTTGTTCTGCGCAGCGTTTACCTTGCCAATCGCCACGGCCGAGCCGATCACCGCGCCCAGCAACACGGCAATGCCCGCGATCATCAGCGTTACACCCAGGCCCTGCAAATAGAGCATCCAGCGGCCCTCGGGGATCAGCGCTT
>JAVBPC010000018.1:0-3913 GCA_031549905.1 Eubacteriales bacterium | reverse complement strand
TCGCGCACGCGCATCAGCGCAAATTCCAAAAACCCTGCCATCGGCGGCGGCATGACATACTCCGTTTCCTTTCCGTCCCGCACCACATCCATCAGCATCGCCTTTTCGCACAGCGCGGCAAGCGCAGCCTCCGTCTCCGGCACGGTTTGCTTAAGCGCCCGCGCGGCCTTCCTGGCGGTAAACGGCCGGATGGGCAGCGCGGACAGCGTGGCCGCCTCCCGCTCAGTCACCAGCACCGCCATAATTTTGTACAGCGTCTCCGACGGCGGCGCCCCCTGCGGAAACCGGTTGATCCGCTGCTGAAACGCCTCGTATCCATCGCGCGTGGTATGGTGGGACATAAAAACCTCCAAATAAAAAGGGGGGAGGCCAGGGGCTTCGCCCCTGGACCCCACCAAGGGGCCTAAGGCCCCTTGGAACCCCTGCTGTTTCGCCTCACGGCGGGTTGGTTTTGGCCTTTAGGAAAATCCCCTATGCAGGGATTCTCAGGTAATCGCTGACCTATTCGCGCACTGGATGGCGAGGCGAATTTTCGTCAGATGCTGCTCGCAAAAGGCGAAGGCGTAGCAGCGCTACGTCGAGGCTTTTGCGGGTTAAGCGTTCGCCTGAAAGGCGAACCAAGGGTGAGTGATTTGTAAAATCACCACCCGAAGCCCGGCGACACCGAAGGTGTTGACGGGGCGCAAAGCAGATGGCGGAAAGGCGTCCGCCAGCCGGTGCGTGAATGGGTCAGCGATTGCCTGGGGCCTTAGGCCCTTAAGCAGGGGTCCAGGGGACAGCGTCCCCTGGCGTTCCCCCCGTTACCTCTCCTCAACCCCCAGCTCCGCCAAATGCCGCCCTATGTGCCAGTCCAGCGCCCTTGCGTACACTTCCTGGTGCGCCTGCCATAGCTGGTAGAGGCGCTCGCGGAAATCGCCGTGGCTGAGGATCAGGCCGTAGGTGATGTGGATCAGCTGGCGGGCATCGTTCATCTCAAAGAGAGAGGGGAGATCGGCGTCGGTCAGGGAATCCAGCGCGGGGATGTTGTTAAGGTTCGTGGTGACGTGGTAATACTTGGTGGCCTCGGGGAAGGCGGTCAGCGCGTAGGCGTGCACCTCGCGGTAGAGGGAGGGGTCAATTTCCGCGACAACGCGCATGGCCTCCAGCCAGTTGGTGCCGGCGGTTTTGACATGAACGACGCCCTTAGTGTGACCGCCGATGGACGGGAACACGCTGAACTTATCAGACCCCGAATGGATGGACAGCTTGTAGCCGAAATGGCGGGCCAGCGCGGCGTGCACGCCCATCTCGCGGTCAAACTGGTCCAGATCGCCGATGTAGTCAACGCCCTTCTGGAACTCCCCGCAGAAGCGCGGGGCCAGCGTGGCGAATTTCACGCCGCGCAGCAGCAGCTCATTTGCGACAAACAGGTGCTGCAAGGGCGTGGTCGGCGTGGCGGTTTCATCAATGGAAATCTCAAAATCGGCGTTCACGGCGCCTTCCACGAAGAATTTCTGCCAGATTGCGGCTGCAAAATCGATCGCGCCGGCGTAGATGTGCACGATCTTTTGAAGCTCAGCCTCGGTGAAGGACAGTGTGTATCCCTCGCCGATGTCGAACGCGCGGCCCAGGTAGCGTTCGCGCAGCGCATCCGTCAAATCCGCGCTGCCGCCGTCGCCCTTGATGTGCTCGGAGCAGTCCAGCGTGATCATCGTGTAGCCAAGGTCCAGCGCCATCTGCACATCTTCCGCGCGCTTGAGGTGGTCACCGTCCGCGCCGAAGCCGCCGGTGTAGTGCTCGCGGAACACGGCGAACGTCACGCAGTCCATCACGTCGCGGTAGGTGCGGTTCGTCAGCGTCAGTTCCCGGATGGATTGCTGCGCCAGCACAGGCGTGGCATTGTACTTTTCAAACACGCGCAGGTGGCCCGGGCACGCAAGGCCCAGCCGGTCGCCCACGCCCACGGTGGTGGCGCGGCGCAGCACCGGCACCGGCGCGGTAAACGGGAAGCGGGTGCGCAGGTACTGGGCGGTTTCGTGGTTCAGCGCGCGCTTTTCACCGGCAACGACCAGCACATCGCGGCCGTTCAGGTCGCGTGCCATGAACACATCTTCCACGCAGGACCTGGGGTACGGCAGCAACCCCAGCGCATTCGCCACGTTCAGCATGGAGTTTTCATCCATCGCGGCGGCGCGGCGCAGCGCCATATCCACAAACGCGGTGAACAGCGGGTGCGCGCGGTCGGGCCGCGATTTGAACTCGGGGTGGTAAATGACGCCGATGTAGAAAGGATGGTCGGGGATCTCGATGGCCTCGATATAGCCCTCGGTCTTTTCGCTGGCGGGGAAGGACACGCCCTTTTCGATCAGCGGGTTGGTGTACGCGCCGTTGATCTCATAGCGGTTGCCGTGGCGTTCCTGTATTTCGGTGCCGTTGGCGTAGCAGGCGGCCAGGCGGCTGCCGCTATCCAGGATCAGCGTCTGCGCGCCCATGCGGGAGTTGCCGCGGCTGTCGTTCTGGCCCACGCGGTCTTTCGGCACGCGGACGACCGGATCGGTGGTGTCCGGGTCGACCTCGGTGGAGTTGGCGGCTGTGCGGCCAAGCAGGCTGCGCACCGCCTCCACGACGGCTAGCTGCATGCCGTACCCGATCGCCAGGAACGGAATTTTCTGCTTGCGCGCGTACCCGGCGGCGGTAATGATGCCCTCCGCGCCGCGGTCGCCGTACCCGCCGGGCACGATGATCGCATCCAGGCCGCAAAGCGCATCCGCGATGTTGTCTTCCGTCAGGTCATCCGACAGAATCCATTCGATATCAATGGCGGCAGTGTGCGCGATGGCAGCGTGCGTCAGCGCTTCGATGACGGACAGATACGCATCGTGCAGGCCCACATACTTGCCCACCAGGCCGATCTTGGCGCGGCGGGTGGGGTGCTTGGAGCGCTCCACCAGCGCTTGCCAGCCGGACAGGTCGGCCTCCTTCGTGGGCAGGCGCAGCGTGTGCAGCACGATATCGGCCAGGTGCTGCTGTTCCAGCACCAGCGGCACTTCGTACAGCGTTTCCACATCGGGGTTATGCACCACGTTGCCCTCTTTCACATTGCAGAACAGCGCGATCTTGTCCTTCGCCTCATCGGATACATCGGCCTGCGAGCGGCACACGATGACATCCGGCTGGATGCCGATGGAGCGCAGTTCCTTGACGGAATGCTGCGTGGGCTTGGTCTTGAGCTCTTTCGCCACGGAGATAAACGGCAGCAACGTAACATGGATGAAGCAGCAATCGTGCGGGCCTTCATCCCAGCGCATCTGGCGGATCGCCTCCAGGAACGGCGCGCCCTCCATATCGCCCACGGTGCCGCCGATCTCGATAATGGCGATCTCGGCATCGGCAGCCTGCGCCGCCGCCCTGATCTGCTGCTTGATTTCGTTGGTCACATGCGGCACCACCTGCACCGTGCCGCCCTTGTATTCGCCCGCCATTTCGCGCTGCATCATCGCCTTGTGGATCTTGCCGGTGGTGACGGACGCCCGACCCTGCAGCGTGATGTCGGTGAACCGCTCATAGTGACCCAGGTCCAGGTCGGCGGCGATGCCGTCATCGGTGATGAACGCTTCGCCGTGCTGCAAGGGGCTAAGCAGCCCCGGATCAACGTTGTAATACGGGTCCATCTTCTGCATGGAAACGCGGTATCCGCGCGCTTTCATCAGCCTGCCCAAAGAAGCCGCCGTGATGCCCTTGCCCAGGGAAGAAACTACGCCGCCGGTGACAAATACATATTTCATGCTATACCTCTATCTCATATCTAGTGTGCATTTCAAGCTACGGGGAATGGCGGGGCGCCGGCCCGCGCCCGGCCCAACGGCGTTTGCCGTGGGCAAGACAAAGAGTTAACCGACACGCCGGGGGGGGGGGTTGGACGGGGGGGGGGGGG
>JAVBPC010000093.1:0-37010 GCA_031549905.1 Eubacteriales bacterium | reverse complement strand
ATGGGGGCAGTATCACAAGAGCGTCTTTTTCCTCAGGCCTTACAGCCGCCTGACCAGAAGCCATACCGTGCTGCTGAAAGAGCGTGGCTTCTACCACGCGGGCTCGGTAACGCTGACCTCGATGGATCTTGTCGGGCTGGCTGCCGTCACGCTGCCGGTGGAAACAGGGGCCAGCATCGAGGCCTATCCCCGCTTGCTGCCCGCCCAGGATATCCCCCTTTCCGTATCCCGCTGGCAAGGCGACCTGATTGTCAAGCGGTGGATCGCGCCCGACCCAATCTGGGTAAACGGTGTACGCGATTACGCACCGGGCGATGAGCCGTCCCTCATCCACTGGCCGGCCAGTGCCCGCGCAGGCTCGCTGCAGGTCAAGGTGCGCGATACGACGGCCGATGTCAAAATGTTTATCGTGATCAACGCGCAAATGTCGCAAAACCAGTGGGCGGACCTGATGCCGTATGAGCAGCAAACGGTTGAGGACATGATTTCGCTGACCGCCAGCCTTCTGCTGGATGCGCTGCACCACGGCATGGAGGCTGGCTTTGCCATCAACATCCCCTTGGATAAAGAAGGGGAAGGCTTTTCCATCTTCCCGCCCGCGCGCCATGCCTCCAGGGAAACGGAACTGCTGTCTGCCATGGCGCACCTCACTATCGAGCGCACGCGCTCTTTTTCATCCCTGCTGGATATGCTTGGCGTTTATACCGGCATGGATATGCTGCTTCTGTCCACCCACGACAGCGATCTGATCCAGGAAAGAATGGAAACGCTGCGCCTTCGGGGCAACAGTGTTATGCTGCATCTGGTGCCGCCGTCCCCCGCGCACAGGGAAGGAGGCGACAGCCTTGACGCGTAAAGAAAAATCGATGGCCCTCATTGCCGCCGCGCTCATGGCGTACCTCGGCTTCTCGCCCCTTTTCCTGCTGCCGGGCGTAGCCTTGCTGCCGGATGATCCGGCGCTGCCGTATCTTCTTCCCCTTACGGCGCTTGCCCTATGCCTTGCCGCCGGGCTTTTGCATGGCAAAAAGCGCCGCATCGCCGGGTTTGTTGCCGCCGCTGCGCTGCAGATGTCCGTATGGGGTTTTGTTCTCTATTCACTTTCTCCCCTGTCCATGTTGCTGCTGTTGCCATGCCTTTTGCTAATGCTTCTGTTCGCAAAGGCGCTGAGCGGCCCCCCGCGAAGGATCTGGCCGGCATCGCTGCTTGGCTGGGGCGTTTTGCTGCATGTGGCAGGGCAGATATTGGCGCGCGTCGCCTTGTTTGCCGCTGCCGGGCCGGCGCTTGCGCTGCTGTTTTCGGTTTACATCATTGCCTGCTTGTTCCTATTTAACCGATATGCCGTTGCGGATGCCGCCGATGCGGAGGGCACGCCGCCGGCAAAGCTGCTTTCCTTAAGCCGCCGCATCCTGGCCTTTTTTTCGGCGCTGGCGCTGCTGATCGGCAATTGGGGTGCCTTTGCGCAGGGACTTGGATTCGTCTGGACTTTTATCAGGGATACGGTTGCGGCTGTTCTGTCGTGGCTGTCCGGCCTTTTTGCGCCGGCGCCCCTTGCAGACACACCCGGCGGCGCGGGCGGCGGCATGGATTTAAGTGAGCTGGGCGAAATGACCGAGCCCAGCGCGTTTGTTCAGTTCCTTGAAAAGCTTCTGATCGGGGCGGCATCCATCGCGGCCGCGATAGCGATACTGTTCTTTCTGTATATTATTTTCAAGCGCGTAAGGGTTTTGCTGATCAAGCTGCTTGCGAAACTGAAAGACTATTCCCGCACGATCGGGGATGAGTACGCGGACCGGACAGAAAGCCTCCTGGACTTTGGCAAGGCGGCCCAAACAGTCAGGGATAGGTGGCAATCGCACCTGAAGCGGCGCCCAAAGCCGCCCGCGTGGGAGCGCCTCTCCCCCAGAGAAAGAGTGCGCTACGCATACGCGCGGTGGGCTGCGCGGAAGGCGGCGACATCCCCCACGCAAACCGCGCGGGAAGCGCTGGAAAGCGGCGCGGAAACGCTGCCGCCGGGCAGGTCAGGTGAAGTTGCCTCCCTGTATGAACGGGCGCGCTACAGCGAACACCCCGTCACCGCCGACGAGGCGGAAGCCATGCGCAAGGATATAGGCGTATGAAACATGCTTTCTTTTTATATGAATATGGAGGATAATGATCATGGACGCGCAAAACTCCCTGTGTGAGAAGATGCTTCGTTACATCCATCAGCACTATAACGAGCCGCTCACGCTTGCCCGCCTTGCGTCCATCTTCTACATGAACCAGGCATACCTGGGGCGGATGTTCTCCAAAAACGTTGGTGTGACATTCAACGAATACCTGAAAACCTACCGCATCAAGATGGCCATGCAGATGCTCTCGCGCCGCAACATGTCCGTGCTGGAGGTCAGCAAAGCGGTCGGTTACCAGAACCTGAACTACTTTTTTCGCGTGTTCAAAATGCATGTCGGCGCCACACCGTCCGAATTCCGCGCGGGTACGCGGCGTTATGTGCTGCAAAACCCATACAAGCCGCTTGGCACGCGCCTCATCGAGGCATCCAAAACCCCGCATGGCACGCGCGAAGGCGTTGTGGTGCACGAAATGACACTGGATGATGGCGCGACACCCGGCGACATGGTGGAGCTCAAACCGGGCGTAATCCGTTATTATTACATCAGTTTAGAAGAAGACCAAACCTCTCTGCGCTATGTAGGCAGCATGGATGATGGGCTGACCTGGAGCGAGCGTGGACTGGCATTCGAAATAGATGCCCCATCGAGCGCGCCCGGCCTGTCCATGCAGCTGATGATGGATGGGTCGCTTGGCGTGTTTTATGTCTGCCGGTGCGATACCGGGCGGGCGGCGCTCATCCACCGCCGCTCCTATGATGACGGGATTAACTGGACGCCGCCCAAAGTGTGCCTGGAACTGCACGGGCATGCACTGCTGGAAGGCCGCATGTGCCGCCTTAGCGGGGGAAGGCTGATCCTGCCGGCATCCCGGCCGTCTATTTCCGCTGTTCCCGAACTGCACCAGCGGGGCATATGCCATTTCATCTCCGATGATGACGGCGAAAGCTGGCGCATTTCGCCTGTCAAATCGGCACTCAACTGCCGCCATTCGGCCGTGGGATTCTCCGCGCCCACGGTGATTGAGCGGACGGACGGCAAGCTTCGCGGCTTCACCGCTACCGACCTGGGCTGCCAATACTCGCTTGATTCTGAGGACGCGGGCGAATGCTGGACAAACCCACAGCCCTCTATTCTTACATCCGCTCCCACCCCCATGCACATCGGGCGGCTTTCCGAGGACCGCCTGATCGCGGTATGGAATCCCATCCCGGATTACAACACCTGTGAGCCGCAGGCGGATGCGTGCGGCCGCTCGCGGCTGATCTATTGCCTCAGTGATGACGACGGCGCTTCCTGGGGACAGGCGGTGATCATTGAAAACTGCGCGGACGCGGCCGAGCGCTACGGCCATCCCGTCATCCACAAGGGCATCGAAACGGTTTGCGCAGCCTATCTGATCATTGGCAGTGCGTGCGAACCGCGCCGCCTGCGCATCCGGTGCTTCCTGTTAAGTTCGCTGGGCGAGGGGGTGTACGCATGAGAGGCAAGCTCGTGCTGGAACTTCCGGTGGTCAAGCAAAACCCGCTAAACGCAAACGGCGCGTTTGTGCGGCTGCGAAGCGGCGGTATCCTGTTCGCGTACAACCGCCTGCTGGCCAGGCACAACGACAGCATCGGCGCTGAAATTGCCGGCGTCATTTCGCATGATCAGGGGCTTAGCTGGTCATCGCCCGCCACTCTTTTGGCCACAAGCGCAAGCGATTCGCTGCGGGATATCTCCAATGTGTCCTTTATGCGCCTTGCTGATGGGCGGCTGGCGGTGTTCTACTCCGTGCTGCGCAAGTCTGATGATCTTCGGATGTACAGCCGCATATCGGGCGATGAGGGGCTTACCTGGACCGGCGAAGCGCTGTGCATGCAGTATCCGGGCTTTTTCAGCGTCAACAATGACCGGGTAGTACGGTTGTCCTCCGGCCGCCTGATCATCCCGGCGGCATACCATGATCAATTGCAGGGGAGCGGTGATGATCCGGACGCGGCAGGCGAGCGCGTATTCACCTCCATTGATTTTTCCGGCGCCTGCCATTTCTTTCTGTCGGATGACGACGGGCAAACATGGCGCATTGCGCCGGGCATGGTTGCCTCCAGCGTGCCGCACTCGGTGACCGGGCTGCAGGAGCCCGGCATCGTGGAGTTGAGTCCCGGCGTGCTGTGGGGCTTTGCGCGCACCGATTTGGGGCGGCATTATGAGTTTTTTTCCTTTGACGGCGGCCTCACCTGGACGCAGGCGCAGCCCTCGCGCTTTACCGGCCCCTGTTCCCCGCTGGCCATCAAACGCGGCCCAAGCGGCCTGCTGGTCGCGGTGTGGAATCCGGTGCCCAGCTACATATCGCAAACGTTTGACAGGCCGCGTTTCCAGCGCTCCCGCCTGGTGTATGCCGTTAGCGCGGACAATAGCAACACATGGCAAACGCCGGTCATCCTTGAAGATGAAAGCGCCGGGGATTACACGCATCCAGCCATCCATTTTGCTGACGGCGCAACGCTTATCGCCTATAACGCAACGTTCGGCCAGGAGGTAAAAAGCGGCACAATCCGAATCCGCCGAATCGCCGGTATGATGAATTGTGAATAAAAAGGTATAATCTGTGGTGTTCAGTTTCCCAGTCGCCTGTGTTATATATTACTTACAGTCAGCACGAAAAGGGGTTGACGGCAGTGGATGTAACACGGACACATCAGCGGAATATCCGTAGGCACCGGCTTGGCCTGTACAAAAAATATTTGCCATTCTATATCTTTCTGCTGTTGCCGCTCGCGCAGGTCATCATCTTTAATTACCTGCCGATGTACGGCGTGCAGATCGCTTTCAAGAACTTCATCATCAAGCGCGGCATTGTTGGCAGCGAGTGGGTGGGGTTGGCGCACTTCGCCAAAATGTTCGGCGATAAGGTTTTCTACCGCGTGCTGTACAACACGCTGTACCTGAGCATCCTGTCGCTGGTGATTGTGTTCCCGCTGACCATCATCTTCGCGCTGATGATGAACGAAGTGCAAAACGTTCGCTTCAAGCGCATCTCGCAAACCATCACCTATCTGCCGCATTTCCTCTCCTGGGTCGTTGTGGGCGGGTTCGTCTACCAGATTCTGTCGCCGTCAACCGGCATTGTCAACGCCATCCTGGTCAAGCTGGGCATTTTTAATAAGCCGCTGTACTTCATGATTCAAAAAAAGATGTTCGTGCCCATCTATCTGATCACCTCGATCTGGAAAGAGCTGGGCTGGAGCATCATCATCTACCTGGCCGCGATCGCGGGCATTGACCCAAGCCTGTATGAATCCGCGGTGATTGACGGCGCAAGCAGATTTCGCAAGGTGCTGCACATCACGCTCCCTTGCATCATGCCCACAATCAGCACAATGCTGATTCTAAGGCTTGGTTCCCTGATGAGCGTCGGGTTTGATCCGATTTTCAACCTGTACAATTCAGCTACCTATGAAGTGGCCGATGTCATTTCGACCTATGTGTACCGGCGCGGCCTTGTTGACATGAAATATGACTATACCGCCGCCATCGGCCTGTTCCAGAACGTGGTCGGGTTGATCCTGGTGCTGACGGGCAACTGGATCTCACGCAAGGCCGACCCTGATTTCCGCATTATCTAATACGACGGGGAGGGTTCGTTTATGGCACGGGCAAAGCGGCGCAAAATCCAAACCTCCCTTGGCAGCAAGGTGTTCGATGTATGCAACACGCTGATCATCGTGCTGTTCTGTATAACCATCCTTTTCCCGATATGGGATTTGCTGGTGATTTCATTCTCCAAATCCGAGCACATCACCTACATGCGCACAAACCTGTGGCCGGTTCAGTGGAACTTTGAAAGCTACCGGTACTGCTTCCAGAATGCGACGCTGGGCGTGGCATTTAGAAACTCCATCGCGCGGACGGCTATCGGCAGCGTATACCATCTGTTTGTATGCAGTTTGGCCGCGTTTGCGCTGACGCGCACCGACATGCCGCTGCGCAAACCCATCACCGTGATCTTTCTGATCACCATGTTTTTTTCAGGCGGACTGATCCCCACCTATTTAAACATTAAAAGCCTGGGCCTAACCGAAACCTTCTGGGTGTATGTGCTGCCCGGCGGATTCAGCATGTACAACACGATCATCATGCGCAATTTCTTCTTTTCGATAGACAAATCCATGGAGGAGTCCGCTACAATCGACGGGGCGAGCACGCTCAAGGTCATGCTGTTTATCATCCTGCCGCTTTCAACGCCTGTGCTTGCGACGGTGGGACTTTGGCAGATGGTGGGCCAATGGAACGCCTGGTTTGACAACATGATCTACGCGCGCTCCGAAAGCCTGATCACGCTTCAATACCTGCTAAGGCGCATGTCCACCGACATCACCACGCTGATTTCGGAAGCCAACCAGTTCTCTATCATCACCGAACAGACCGCGGCAACGGCCGTCACCCCCGAAACGATCATTGCGGCAACCACGGTCATCATCCTGACGCCAATCGTGTGCGTATACCCGTTCCTGCAGAAATACTTCGTCAAGGGCATCATGGTAGGCGCCGTCAAGGGTTGACGGGCGCGGGCACGCTTGAACCCGCACGCCAGAAGTACCAGGCTTGGGGAGGAAGCCTTCGCAGATGTCGTTGGCGCCGACACAAAAACAACACCAAATGAAGAAAGGGGATTTCTATGAAACGTTTGATGGCACTTGTCCTGACGCTGGTGCTTGCGCTTTCGCTCAGTTCTGCCGCGATGGCGGAAGCTGCGAAACCGCAAATCTCCTACTGGGCCTTGTATTGCGGCACGCTCGATCCCGGCAGCTATGTTGAAACATTTGTTGAGGACGCGCTGGGCATTGATGTGGTGATCCGCAAGGTTGCCCATACCGACACGGACGCGATCAACCTGATGATCACCTCAGGCGAAATGCCGGACTGCGGATGGTTCTCGTACACTTACGAGTTCATGAACGAGCAGGAGCTCATCCGCGGTATTCCGGTGGATATGGTCAAAGAATACGCGCCGAGCCTGATCAAGTTCTACGACGAAAACCCGATTTTCTACGCGATTGCGCTTGACCCGAACGACAACACGCAGTTCCGCTATTTCCCCGACGCGTATGACACCTATCTGCAGCTGTATGTTTCCTGCCAGTACATGCGCTATGACTGGATCGAGGCGCCGGGGCTGGATCTGGGCGACGTGAAGGTGGAGCAGGTTGCCGATAACCTGTACATCGCCGACAAGGGCCTATCCAAAGAAGTGTATGCCAGCATTCTGGATGCCTTCGTGAACCAGGACCCGGACCAGAACGGCCAGAACGATACCATCGGCCTTGTCAACGGCTGGCAGGATCTGCGCACGGCGTTTGGCATCATCGCCAGCAATATGGAGTACGAAGGCAAAGTGGTCGAGTGGTACACCCACCCGAACATGAAGGATTTCCTGCTCTATGCGCAGGATCTGTACGCGCGCGGCCTGATTCACCCGGAAATCTTCACCCTTGAAGGCGGCGCAAAATGGGAGCTGATCAACAAGGGCATGTCCGGCGTGCACGCCGAAACCAGCACCAATGCGCTCAACGCCTGGGCTTCCAACCGCCCGCCGCTGTCCCTTTATGCGGCAAACCCGGATGCGAAGCTGCTGATGTTCCCCGGCGTCGCCGATGACGAAGGGCATACCCCGCGCCTGAAGGCCTACTCGGCCGCCGGCAGCGAGCGGTTCTTCATCAACGCCGATGTGACCGATGACAAGCTCATCGAGATCCTGAAAATGTACGAATTCTGCAACTTCTCCGGCGACGACCAGACGATGGCCACGCTGTGGTACGGCGAAGAGGGCGTCGACTGGGAATGGCAGGGCGAAAAGCCCGTGAAGATCAGCGAAATCCAAAGCGGCGACAAGGGCACCATGGTGTTCTGCCGCAACATGCAGCTGGGCAAGCTGTGGGGCTGGCTGACCTTTGAGCCGCTGTTTGAGGCGGGCAAGGCGTACTACATCAAGGATGAGGGCGGCGCATGGAACGATGACCTTGCGTTCCAGTACAAGCTGGATATCTTCAGCCAGACCGATGCGGCCAAGATCAGCGGCGAGTACAACGCGGACTGGACCAATGTGCGCAACGCCTACTTCATGGCGGTCGTCATGGGCGAAAAGAACGTGGAAAGCGACTGGGACGCCTACATCAAGGAGCTCATGGACCTGCGCTACGGCGATTACCTTGAGGAGCTTGAAAAGGCGCCCGCCGTCGAAGAGATCATTGCGCAGTTTGCTGGCTGACCGTACATAGCGCCCGGGGCCGACACAACGGCTTTCGCCAGCATATCGCGACCGAAAGTTTGCTGTGGCGGCCCCTTTGCCGTAAAATGATGTTAGGGCGTGTTTCAAAACCCCAAGGCGTGCATCTTCGGCGTCTAAAGCGCCATTTCTGCGTTGCCAAACCTTGAAATAGCGCTGCTATTCCTGCGGTTTGACGCCTTGAACTGACGCCTTATCTGCGCGAAGCTGCACACCCCGGGGTTTGAAACAGGCCCTAGTAGTAACGCAAAAAGAAAGATGTGCTGACAAAATGACGACCGCACAAGGGTTTTATACCGCACTGGGCACACCGCTGGATGCAGATGGGCATGTAATGCTGGGCAGCCTGACCGCGCAGGTTGAGCGGCAGATCGCGGCCGGCGCATCGGGCCTTTTGCTGCTTGGCAGCATGGGCATGCAGCCTGCCGTCGCGCCATCGGAAACGCCGCGGGCCTGCGGTGCCGCTGCCCGGGCGGTGAAAGGACAGTGCCCGCTGTTCGTGGGCGTGATGGATAACTCGGTCGCCGGGGTCATGTCCCGCGTGGATTCGCTCAAAGGCCTGCCCGTGGATGGGGTTGTGCTGACGACGCCGTTTTTCCTGGCGGCCGGGCGCGCCTGTGTGATGCGCTTCTTTACCGAGGTCGCCAGCCGTTCTTTTGCGCCCGTGTATTTGTATGATCTGCCCAGCGCCACCAACATCAAAATCACCTTCGACATGGCGCTGGAGCTGTCCGCCCATGAGAACATTCGCGGCATCAAGACCGCCGATCTGCCTATGATCCTTCAGCTGATGGAAGCCGGCGTTCAGCCGGACCGGTTTGCAGCGCTCTACAGCGGCCTGGATACGGTGGATGTCGGCTATTCGCAGGGCGTCACCCGCTACCTGGACGGCATGTTCGCCTGCACGCCGAAGAATACTGAAGCCATGCAGCGCCTGTTCGCAGCAGGGGATATTGAAGGCGGGGCCGTTCATTTGAAGAAAATCCTTTCCCTGCGCGAGATGATGATTCGGTATGGCGTGTTTATCAGCTTTACCTACCTGATGAATTTGCTGGGCATGCCCGGCTCTTTCATGCCCGACTATTCCGTGCCGGCAGGGCCGGAGGCCAAGGCGGCGCTGCAATCCAAGTTGGCCGAAATCGGGGAAATATAGCATGGCGAAAGAAACCCTGCGGCAAAGCGCGGCAGAGGGCCGCTACCTGCACCGCGATTTCCACAACATCATGAGCCTTGGGCTTGACTATCTGCTTTGCGAATACGGTGTGGCCGGTGTAGAGGAATATTTGAGCGGCTTTGCGGAGCGGTTTTATGCGCCACTGATAGATGCCATCCGCAGGGAAGGTTTCAGGGCGGTTTGCGCCGAATTTCAAAGAATTTACGCGGCAGAAGAGGCTGCCGATGCGATCACTTTCCGCGAGGAAAACGGTGCCCTGTGGATCGATATCGCCTATTGCCCGGCGGTTCGGCACATGCGCGCCTGCGGCGTCACGCCCAGCCCTGTCTACCCGCTGACGACTTCGGCTGTGTGGGCCGTCATCTGCCGCGAGGCGGGGTTTCAACACAGCATGCTCGAATACCACGCGGAAACCGGTGCGGCACGGCATGTGATATACGAAAAAAGGGACCCGCAATGATCCCATGCACTGAATTCATTCCGGCTTACAGCGAACTGTTCCGCTACATTGACCTGCGCGATGGTTACGGCAAAGTGCAGGCGTACTGGCTGCACATCGCAAGGAACGGCCTCCAGCAACTGCACGACTTGGTTATCAAGCACGGCCTGCGCGGATGCTATCTGTACTGGTCACGCACGCTAAGCGAAGAAGCCGCCGATTTCACCCTTACATTGGATGAAGAAACCGGCATATTCACCATCGAAATGCACCATTGCCCCTCCAAGGGCCGATTGCTGGAGTTTGAGCATATCACGCCGTATGAGCATTACTGCGACCATTGCGACACGCTTTACCGCAACGTGCTGGAGCCGTTGGGGTATGAATACGCGTTTGATCCTTCGGGCACAGACCGCGCGAGCTGTTCGATATCTGTCAGGCGGCCGCCCGCCCCTATTGCGATAGAATAGTCCATGTGATTACTGTAAGGGGACGCATCATGAGCAATGTTTTTTCCTTTCGGGCCGGGATTCGCCCCGGAAAGCACGCGGCGACCGACATCGCCGCTGCGCTGCGCATCTGCCGCGAGTCCGGCTTTCATGACATCTGCCTTTTCATCAACGGCGAGGAAGCGAACACCGGCTTTGTCACGGAGGCGCAGCTGGAAGCGTGGCTGCAACTTGGCAACCTTGTTCGCGAGGCGGCGCACGGCGCTGAACTCACCTTCAGCGTAAACCCCTGGAACACGCTGCTGCACGGCGACCGGGGACGCGTGCTGCAGGATGGCCAAGCCTTCACCCGCATGGTCGGCGTCGACGGCGTGCAGGCCTCAGCCGTCGCCTGTCCCCTATGTCCCGACTGGCGGGCATGGTTTACAGGATCTTTCGCAAAGATCGCCCAGGCGCTTCGCCCGTATATCCTTTGGGTTGAGGATGATTTCAGGCTGCACAACCATGAGGGCATTGAGTGGGGCGGCTGCTTCTGCGACCTGCACATGGCCGAATACAACCGCCGCGCGGGCAAACCGCTTGACCGCGACGAGTTTATCGCGGGCCTGCTTGCGCCGGGCGAGCCGCATCCATACCGCAAGATATGGCTGGATACACACCGCGATTGCATGAATGACCTTTCCGCCCTGCTGGAGGCGGCCGTGCACAGCGTTTCCAAAGAGACGCGCATCGGCCTGATGACCTCATCGCCGGCCGCGCACGCGGCGGAAGGCCGCGATTGGTACGGCGTCATGCGCGGGCTGTCCGGCAAGGCGCTGCCGCCCGTCAACCGGATTCACCTGCCATCATACAGCGAAGCATGGCCCGCGGAGTACATGCGGCTTTTCAATGAAATTTCGCTCTGCTGCCGGGCCATGTGCCCACCGGAAACGGAAGTGCTGCCGGAGCTTGAAAATTACCCGTTCTCGCGCTTTATCAAGTCCGCCGCGTTTACGAAGTTCATGTTCGAAAGCGCCGCGCCGCTTCGGCTGTCCGGCATGATGCTTGATCTGTTCGACATCTGCGGCGGCGGGCTGATGCCTGATGAAGGGTACGCCGGCGCGATGCGCGAAGCGGGCGGCTTTATCGCGCGGTGCAACACGACCGGCGCGTTTGATTCCCCCGCAAAAGGCATTCATGTGCTTGTCAGCACGCAATCCAGTTACACGCTGCACACGCAAAAAGGCCAGTCGATGGAAGCGCTGTATCCCGCAGAAACATTCTGGACGGGGCTGCTTGGCACGTTCGGCTTCCCCATCGCGTATGCGGTGGACTCGCTGCCGGGTGGCGGCATCTGCGCGCTGTCGGGGCAAGTGCTGCGGAACTACAGCGCGGCGGAAATCGAAGGACTGTTTGCAAGCAGCCGCGTGCTGCTGACAGGCGACGCGGCGGAAACGCTTGTGGAACTCGGGCTGGGCCATCTGGCCGGAATTGAAGCGATACAGCGGCATGCGCAGGATACGGGCGTGGCATGCTATGAGGAAGTCGGCGATGGAAGCGTCTACTTCGGCATCGAAGAGGCGCGCTGCTCGTGCCAGCTGATGACGGGCGATTACTACCGGCCCACCTTTGCGGCGGGCGCCAATGTTCATTGCTACACCGACGTGCGGAATTTTCACGGCCGCGTGACGGGTGTGGGCATCGCAAGGATCAACGGCAATGTGCTGCTGTATCCGTACGGCAACTTCGGCGCGCTGACCCGCAAGCACTTCCATCCCCTGCGCCAGGCGGTTCTGCAAAAGGCGCTGGCAGCGATGGGGGCCGATCTGTTCATCGAAAACGGGCGCAATGTGTTTGCCTATGCGTATGCGGTGGATAAAGTGGAAGGGATTTCTTGCGAAATCCCTCTGTGGCGCGATATCTGTGAACTCGCGCCGCAGGCGGAAACGGCGCTCTTCCTGGTCAACGCGGGCATGGATGCGTGCTCGCAGATCACGCTGCATACCGGCGGCCGGACAATCCGCCTGATCCAGGCAATCTGTTCGCGCCAGGAAGAAGAAAGGACGATCGCTTTCTCGGGAAACCGGCTTGAAGTAAACCTTGCGCCGCTGGAATGCGCGCTGCTCAGAATTATCTTTTCTGAATAAATACGATAAAAGTGAGGACACAAACCATGGCGCAACCGCTGAACATCACATCCTTTCACCGGGCGCAGATGCTGACCAAAGAGGTGGCCGACCAGCTGCGCGAATACCATTGGTACCACAACTTCAAGCTGTACGAGTGTCTGAAAGATGACAGCGACCACGGCCTTAAAGGCATGATGCCCGTCATCCCCTACGCGCCCGGCAGCTATGCCGAGGTGTACAGGGGCACGCTCGAAAACGGATCGTACAACCACCATAACCAGTTTACGAAGTTCAAAGATACCTATTTTTACGCGTGGAGCAACGGCATCAAAAACGAAGAGGACGCCGGGCAGCGGATTATGATCTCTTCATCGAAGGATTTGAAAAATTGGTCGCCCGCGCGCGTCGCCGTCGGCGTGCCGGAAGGCTCCCAGTTGGCGCGCAACTGCACCGCGTTCACCGCTGACGACAAGCGCATGTACCTGTTCGTGATGACCGAAGAGACCGAGCACGACGCCGCCGCCATCGGCATGCGCCGCATCATTCCCGAGTCGTACACGCTGGAGATTTACACATCTGAAGACGGCATCGAATGGAAAGAAGCCTATTCGTTCGGCTCGGAGCTGAAATGGGTGTTCGAAGCGCCGCGCCGGACACTGGGCGGAAAGAAAATCTGCGTTTGCTGCACAACGCACCACGGCGCGGGCGTTCTGCGCTGGCGCGATGACAACATCCTGCGCGATCCCGAAATCGTGCACATTCCAGAGCCCGAGGGCGCATCGTTCCCATACGCGGAAACCTCCTGGTACCAGCGCGCGGATGGCGTCATGGTGTTTTTCTGGCGCGATGAGGGCGGCTCCACGCGGATGTACGTCAACACCAGCGAGGATGACGGCCAAACATTCAGCGTGCCGATCATTTCGGATATCCCCGACAGCATGAGCCGCAATTTTGCCGGACAGCTTGGCGACGGCCGCTATTTCCTCGTTTCCAACACGCTGCCGAACCTGCTGGACCGTGGCGCGTTGACAATCCTGACATCGCGTGACGGCAAGCTGTTTGACAAGGTCAGCATGATCAACGACGACCCGACCGCGATGCGCCGCAAGGGGCTGCTCAAGGAGCTGGGCTACCAGTACCCGTGCTGCTATTCGGAAAAGGATCGGCTGATCATCGCGTACGACCGCAACAAGGAAGATACCATTTGCCATGTGCTGGATGATCTGAGCCGCATCTAACGAAACAACCGTGAGGTCATTATGACGGATGAAGCGCTGTTCTCCTCCTGGAAGGAGCATTGGATCGCCAAGGGCGGCGAAGAGGCCGGCTTCGTGCTGCAAAAGGCCGGCATTGCGTATTTGAACCTGCCTGCCCATGATGAATTCGACCGGCTGATGCCGTTCGGCGTCGTCAGCGGCGAAGGCGGCCATGTGCTGGTGCTGATGTCACGCGAACGCGCCTGGCGCAAGGATCGCGAGGCGAAGGCGCAGCCGTTTGTCGCGATCAGCAGCGACGGCGGAGAAACATTCCCGGAGGCTTACGCAATCCCCGGCCTGTCCGGGCGGCCGGTGAGCCTTGCGAAGTATTCTGACACGCATTATGTGTTCAAGTGCTTTTCATACCAAAACGGCAAGGCAACTGTGACCCGTGTGCAGACATACGACGGCGGCAGAACATGGCCTGACCGCAACGAAGAAGCGCCGTCGCCGCTGCTGGGCCGCGTGATGGCCTCCGAAGGAAGCCCGGCCATTGTGCAAACGGATAGCGGGCAGTTCCTATATGAAATTGTCTGTGACTCCGCCGGGCACCCCGTCTCCCCCTCTACTTCGTATGTCCGCCGCTATGCGCCGGATGGAAGCTTTGCGGACTTTCAGACGCCCGATGCCTGGAAATGGTCCGCGACGGCAAACGGCACAACCTACGCGCGCTGCGCTGACGAAGGTTCGATTGCCGCTCTGCGGGATGGCGGCCTTGTTGCCGCGCTGCGCACCAACATGCTGCCCGAATATTTTGCGGGCGTGCACGATGACAGCCTGGAGGGCCTCGCCATCTCACACCTTTCGCCGGATGGGCGCGACGCGTCGCCGTTGCGGGTTTTGTACACAGCCGGGCGGCATCACCCGCACCTGCTTGCGCTTCCCAAAGGCGAACTGCTGCTCACCAACATTGTACGGACCGACGTGCGGAATGGGAAACTTGCCAGCTTCCGCCGGGGCTGCGAGGCCATCGTTTCAACAGACGGCGGGCGCGCATTTGACCCGCGGCACAAATATGTGCTAGATTGGTACAACTACCTGCACGATGGCCGCGACTGGGTGAACGGCATGTGCGGGCACTGCGCATCCGCGCTTGTGGGGGAGCGCGTGCTCACCGTTTACGGCAATTATCTAAACCGCGGCGCGACATTGATCTTCTGGAAAGCAGAATGACCAGGGGGTGTTCCGATGATTCGACATGATCAAAAGCCCCGGATCGGTTTGCTCGGCCTAATGCTGGAAGCGTACGAGCCGATTTTTCCCGGCATCACCGAAAGGCAGGAGGCATACGCGAAGGAAGTCGCCGCATCGCTTAACGATATCGCCGATGTCGTGTTTCCGGGCGTTGCTTTCAGCGGCGAGCGCGCTGAAGCGTTTGTAAAGGGCTTTAACGATCAGGGGCTTGACGGCATCCTGATTGTGCTGCTGACGTACGCGCACGGCGGCTGGATCGCCCGCGCGATGCGCTGTAACCGCCTGCCGCTTGCGCTTGCCGTGATCCAACCCGACCAGACGGTCGGCGAGGACTGGGAGGAGCTTGATTTCACCGTCAACCAGGGCATCCACGGGTCGCAGGACAACGCAAACACGCTGCTGCGCCTTGGTATTCCTTGCATCTTCTTTGCCGGAAACCGCCACGAAGCGCGGTTTCACACCTTTGTGCAAGACTTCGCGAAGGCGGCGCAGACGGTGGTTTTCATGCGCAGCCTAAAGGTTGCGTTGATTGGGCGCATGCCCGGCATGACGGACCTTGTTTCGGATGACTTTGCTTTTATGCAGCGCTTTGGGCCGGAAACATGCCATGAATCGGTGGGTTCGCTTGTCGCGTCAATCGAAAGCGTGACGCAGGCGGATATTGATGAGCGGGTTGCGTGGGATCGAGCGCATTTTGAGATGGACCCGAAGCTCAGCTTTGACGCGCATGCATACGCGGTCAGGCTGTACCTGGGCATCCGCCGCTTCCTGGAAGCGGGAGGCTATGGAGCGTATTCCGCGCATTTTGACGACTTCACCGCCGACCGCCGCATCCGCCAGCTTCCGCTGCTGGCTGCATCGCACCTGATGGCCGATGGCTACGGGTATGCCGCCGAAGGCGACAGCATGTGCGCCGCCGTGATGTCCGCCGGGCACCGCCTGACGGGCGGCCTGGCGAACTTTTCCGAGATGTACGCGATGGATCATGGGCGCAAGGCGCTGGTGTTCTGCCACGCGGGTGAGGGCAACTGGGGCGTGTGCGAAAAGGGAAAGAAGCCGCACATGATCGACCGGTACCTGGGCGAGGGCGGGCTGGAAAACCCGCCGACCGCGCTGTTCGCGCCGCAAAGCGGCCCGGCGGTACTGGCGGCCCCGGTAAGCGTCGAAGGCCGCTTCCGGCTGCTGCTGTCGCGCGGAGAAATCCTGCCCGAAGTGAAACTAAACCGCTGCGAAATGCCGTATTTCTTCTATCGGCCGGATAACGGAATCGAAATGTGCGCCCAAAACTGGCTGCAAGCCGGCGGCCCGCATCATGAAACGATCTGCATCGGCGACTTTTCCGAGCGCTTTACCATGCTTGCCCGCCTGCTTGGCGTCGAGCTGGTTCGGGTATAGGCGATGCAAACCATTCTCACCCTTGATGTAGGCACAACCGCCGTCAAAACCTGTCTGTTTACGGCCGATCTGGAAATCATTGCGCGGCACAGCGCCGAATACAGCCTGCGCACCGGCGCTGGCAACATCGTTGAGATCGACCCGGAAATTTACTGGGAATCTGCGCGCGAAGGCATCCGGACGGTGCTTGCGCGGGCAAAACAACCGCCCGCATCCATTGCCGCCATCGGGGTTACATCGCAGGGCGAAACGCTGATCCCGGTTGACGCGGATGGCAGGCCTTTGCACGACGCGATCGTTTGGCTGGATACGCGCGCCGGTGCGGAAGCGGATGCGCTTCGCGCCCGCGTTAGCGGCGCGCAGTATTACCGCGTCACGGGAATACCTGTAATCGACGCCGCAAACCCCATCTGCAAGCTGATGTGGCTAAAGCAGCGCAGGCCGGATATCTGGAAAAAAACGCACGCCGTGCTGTTGGTCGAAAGCCATCTTATCTACCGCCTTACGGGCAAAATAGTGGCGGAGGCGTCGGTTTCATCTACATCGGGGTGGCTTGACACGGAAACCGGCGATATGGCAACCGCGCTGCTCGCGCAGGCGGATATCGAGCCGGAGAAGCTGCCCGCCGTACAAAAATGCGGCACGCTGGCCGGGCATGTCTCGCGCGGGGCAGCAGAGGCGACCGGTCTTTGCGCGGGCACGCAGGTATACCTGACCGCGATGGACCAGATTTGCGCGGCGATCGGCGCTGGAAACATCCGGCCAGGCCAGCTCAGCGAAACGAACGGCACAGCGCTTGCGCTGACGCTGACGATCGGATCATTCGCCGATGGGCTGAAAACAGGGTACCCGGTCGTCCGTCATGCCAACGGCGCTTACGCCGTCATGCCCCACTGCCCCACCGGCGGCATGGTGCTCAAGTGGTACAAGGATATGTTTTGCGGGCCGGAAATACAGGCGGCAGCAGCCCGGGGCATATCGCCGTATGCGATGCTGGATGAGATGGCGCGCGTGGGGAAGGCGGCGGAAAGCGGGCTGTTTCTGATTCCGCATTTTGCCGGAAAGATCACGCCGCAAACATGCGCAGGCATGCGCGGCGTGCTGGCCGGGCTTGGGCTGCACACGCAAAAACAGGACGTGGCGCTGGCAATTCTGGAATCGATCGCGTTCATATTGCGCGAAAATGTTGAATCCATGCTGTCGATGGGGCTGCCCGTAGATCAGCTGCTGTCCATCGGGGGCGGCGCGCGCAGCGCCCTTTGGCAGCAGATCAAGGCGGATGTGCTGGGGCGCCCCATCGCGGCGCTTGCCGAATCGGAGGCGACATCCGTCGGCGCGGCAACCCTGTGCGCGGTCGCGTGCGGTTATTATCCAAGCCTAGAAACGGCTTGCAAGGGGATCAGGCAGGTCACGGTCACCTACACGCCGGATGCGGAGCGTGCAAAGCTGTATGATCCGCTATACGCGGAGTTCCTGCGGCTTGATCTAGCAATGCGCGGCTTTTACGCGCAATAAACTTCCTGTTAATAAGTAAAGAGGGCATGCGAATGAAGTGTTCATTAGCAGATTTGATCGGATGGGATGCGGCCGGGACGCTTGCGCAAAACGCCGTATTTTTCGGGCATGCAGATGAGGCGCAGGCACACGCGCTTGCGTTTGAGGAAATTGAACTGATCCCGAATGATTTTCTCGCGCGCCAGGAAGCGCTGCTTAAAAAGGTCGGAGAAACGGTTTCAGCGCCGATGCGGCATCAGGTGAAAGGCGCATCCACTGCCGCGTTTGAAAAGGTCACAAACCGTCAGGCCGCGCCGGTAGGTGGGTTCGGCCTTTTCCGCATCGGCGAGGACGGGCGGCTGTACATGTCCGCCAAGAGTGAACATTACCATACGCCGCTGGGCCACGGTTTCCCTGGATACCGGCTGGTTGACAACGCGCGCCGCCTGGGCGTGACCAACGCGACGCACAACAACGCGCGCGGGTTCATCGTGCGGCTGCTGGAAGAAAAGCTGGTGTCGCTTGCCGGTTACCCGGGCAGCGAACCAGGTATGCCGAAGATCGACCGTGTGCTGAACCTGGAAACCGGTTCCCTGGCGTGCGAGGCCGCGATCAAGCACATGCTTGGGCGGTTCTACCGCTCCAGTGAGGCGTCCCCATTACCACTGTACAGCGATCGAATTCCGGTATTCTTTGTGATGCAGGATAACGAAGGCGGCGGGAAGGCCGGCTATCACGGCACCACGATACACGCGCACCTGCTGCGCGATATGTGGCCGGAGATGTCTGCAAAGATGGCAAATGCCGGGATTTGGAAGGTCGTGCCGGTGATTCCCAACGATATCGATGATTTTGCCGAAAAGATCGCGCGGTACAACCGACCACCGTACAAAGCGGCAGGCTTCCTGCATGAAATCATTCTGATGAACTACGGCGCGGTCCGGCTGACCGAGGAGTACCTGCATCGCGCGCACGCGCTGTGCCGCCAAACGGATACCCCGGTGCTTGTGGATGAAATCCAAAGCTGTGCGTGGTACCCCAAGGATGGCATGCTGTTCAAGCGGTACGGGCTCCATCCCGACTTTGTCACCGTTGGAAAAGGGCTGCCCGGCGGCGAATATGCGTCCTCGCGGCTGCTGTTTGACGGCCGGTATGATACGCTGCAGCAGTTTGACTCGCTCGTCACAAACGGTCAACAGGAGCTGTCCGCGCTGTGCTACCTGATCACCTTCAAGGCGCTGGAAGCGCTGACGCCGCAGATCGAGCGCGTTACAGCCATATTGGCTGACGGGCTGAAAGCGCTTGCGCACAAACACCCTGATAAGATCGAAAAGCTATCCGGTGATGCGCATATGTCTGCGCTGGTGTTCCACACCGCCGATGCGGCGCTGTCGTTTTCCGCGGCGCTGAACCGCATGTGCATCGATTCAAGCACGCAGGTTCACAAGGCCGGCTGCCCCCCGACTGTGCTGACAAAAATCCCGGTGATCTCAACCGAAAAGGTAGCCCTGTGGCTGCTTGAAAAGATGGATACCGCGCTTGCCGATGGAGGGTACTGACATGGCAAAGACCGTTAAGTTTGGCGTGATCGGGTGCGGGCTGATGGGGCGCGAGTTCGCCAGCGCCGCCGCGCGGTGGTGCCATTTGATCCCGGAAATTCCAAGGCCGGAAATCATCGCGGTGTGCGATACCAGCGCCGATGCGCGCGCGTGGTTTGCCAGGCATTGCCCCGGCGCGCGCTGCGAATATACTGACTACCGCGCGCTGTTTGAAAACGAAGAGGTTGAAGCGGTATACATTGCGCTGCCGCATCACCTGCACGAGGATGCGTACATCGCCGCAATCGAGAGCGGCAAGCACCTGTTCGGCGAGAAGCCCTTCGGCATTGATCAGGCCGCAAATGGCAAGATACTGAAAGCGGCAGCGCGCCACCCTGAAGTATTTGTGCGCTGCTGCAGCGAGTTTCCGTACTTTCCGGCCATGCAAGTGATGATTCAGTGGATTCGCGAGCAGCGGTTCGGCCGCATTTTGGAAGTGCGGGCAGGCATCAAGCACGCAAGCGATCTGGATATCAACAAGCCGATCAACTGGAAGCGGCAGGTTAAGTACAACGGCGAGTACGGCTGCATGGGCGATCTGGGCATCCATACGCAGCACGTGCCGTTCCGCATGGGGTTCATCCCTAAAACGGTATACGCGCAGCTTGGCAAGTTTGTGACAGAACGGCCCGATGGCAATGGCGGCTTTGCCGCTTGCGACACATGGGACAACGCAACGCTGGTGTGCGAAGCCGAGGATAAAAACGGCCAGCGTTTCCCAATGACACTGGAAACCAAGCGCATGTCGCCGGGCGACACGAACAGCTTTTTTATTGACGTATATGGGATGGATGGTTCCGCCCGGTTCACCAGCGCAAAGCCCAACACCTTTTCTTTCACGCAAAGCTGGGGCAAGGAGCAGGCCTGGGCGGATATCACCATTGGGTACAAGCCGATGTTCCCCACAGTGACCGGTTCGGTGTTTGAGTTCGGGTTCACCGACTCCATCTTGCAGATGTGGGCAGCGTTCATGGCAGAAATGGCCGGAATGGATGTGCCGTTCGGGTGCTTTACGCCGGAGGAAACGCGCCTGTCGCACGCGCTGCTGACGGCGGCGCTGCGCTCTCATCAAACAAAGCGGGCGGAAACCGTATGAAAAGCACTGTAAAGTACGGCGCGTGCATCACATCGGGCGCGCAAAATTGGCAGGTCTATCAGCAAACGGACGGCTTCTGCGATATCCCGCTGGCCGGCACATGGGCGCGCCACCGGCTGGATTTTGAACCGCCGCTTGTGTTCCGCCCAATCGCGCAGGGCGATGTTTGCGTGCGGGCGCGCATTGTGCGCGAGGATGACGGGCAAATCATTGCCGGTTGGATGGACTGCAATGTGATGGACGACGGAACATGGACAATGACGATTCCGCGCGTGCCCGCGGGCGGCCCATACCGCCTTGAAACCACGATGACATATGCCGGGTGCGACGGCCTTTCCGTCACCCGCGGCGATATCATACACCACCTGGGCGTGGGCGATATCTTCATCATTGCAGGACAGAGCAACGCTGCCGGCCGAGCGAAAGAGCCGGTGTACGATCCCCCGTCGCCCAACGTGCGTCAGGTCAGCGCGCGCGGGGAGTGGGACATCGCAACGCACCCAATGGCCGATGAAACCGGCGCGATATTCACTGGCCACTATGCCAACGCAAACCCCGGGCATAACCCGTATATCGCATTTGCAAAACGGCTTTCCGCCGTGCTTGGGTATCCGATCGGCCTGGTGATGACCGCGTATGGCGGCGCACCGCTGCGCTGGTGGAATCCGCGCGAAAACGGCGCGCTGTTTGATGAGATGATCGCTATTTCGCGCGCGTTTTGCCCGAAGGTGCGCGGCATCCTATGGTATCAGGGTGAAGGCGACGCGATGGAATACACAGGCGACACATACTTTGGGCGGTTCAAACAGTTTGTCACCGCAACCCGCAATGCCTTTTCAGACCCCGCGCTGCCGTTTTTGACGGTGCAGCTTGGACGGCTGACAAACGCACCCACCGCGCGGATGGATCTGCACTGGGGCTTGGTGCGCGAAGCGCAGCGCAAGGCCGCCGAGGTCATCAGCGGCGTCTATGCCGTTCCGGCGCTCGATCTTCCGCTGTATGACAACGTACACATTTCCGCCGCCGGAAACCTGGTGCTGGCGCGCAGGCTTTCGGACGCGGCACTGTGCGAGCTGTACTCGCGGGACATTGCATGGAAAGCCCCGCAGGTTACAAACGCCGAAGCGACGCCGGATGGCCGCCTGCTGCTGACGCTCTCCCCCATCCTGACAAAGCTGTACCTGTTCTTCTCCCCCGCGGCAAGTTTGCCGTTTACGATGGAGGATGACGAGGGGCAATTGCAGCCTGCCGCCTATGAGGAAGTGGGCGCAAATCAGCTGCTGCTTTCCTTTGCGCGCAGGGCGGAGCCTGGGATGCGGCTGCATGGAGCATGGCAGGGCAATCCTCCGGGGCAAATCCCTTGCGATACCGCGGGGCTTCCGATGTTCGCATTTTATGGGCTGGTTATTCGGTAGTTGATGAGATAGGACGGTTGTTATGTATCAAAAAGTATTGCTCATCCTTGCCGACGCGATGCGCCCGGATAGCATTGCGCTGTGCGGGCACCCGTTTGCACAGGAGTTGATGCTAAGCAGCCGCTCCACAATGCGCGCGCGGACTGTCATGCCGTCATTGACGCTCCCTGCGCACATGTCGCTGTTTCACAGCGTGGAGCCGGGCCGCCACGGCGTTCTTACGAACACCTATGTCCCGCAGGCCAGGCCGGTCATGAGCCTGGTCGATTGCATCGCCGCCGCCCGGAAAACCACCGCTTTTTTCTACACTTGGGAAAACCTTCGCGATCTTTCGCTTCCGGGTTCGCTGAACCACAGCTTTTTTTACTCAGCGCGCTATAATGTTTGGCGCAAGGCCACCCGGGTGATGATGGATCACGCCGTTTCTTTCCTGCCCGAAGAGGCGCCGGATTTTGCCTTTATATACCTGTGCGCGCCGGACGAGATGGGCCACCGCGTAGGCTGGATGACGACGGACTATATCGATGCCGTGCATGGCGTTTGGCGTGATATTGAGCGCGTGTATCGCTGCCTGCCCGAAGGGTATACCACCATCGTCATCGCGGATCACGGCGGGCACGACCAGATGCACGGCACCGATCTGCCGGAAGATATGACGATCCCGCTGATCATCAACGGCCCCGCGTTTCCTGCGGGAAGCGCTTTCCCGGCCGCTTCGATTTTGGATATCGCGCCGACCGTCGCAGCGCTGCTTGATATCGAAGGCGATGAGGCGTGGCAAGGGAAAAGCCTTGTTCCATAAACCGGCAGCGTATCAAACCCGACAATAGCCGGTCTTCTTGCAAAGCGGATAGGCTGCGCACATTTTGCCGCACAGCCTATTTGCTATATTGGACGTTTTCCCGGTTTGGGTGTATACTGAAACCCATCTCAAACGATAGCTGGAGATACACATGAAGAACATAAAGGCCTGCATCTTTGACATGGATGGAACGCTTATCGATTCCATGCACTTCTGGCGCAAAGTAAACTTTGATTTCCTTATAGATCACCGCCTTACCGTCCCGCCTGAAATGATGGCGCAGCTTACCACGATGAGCAGCAAACTTGCGTCAAAGCGCTATGCGGAAATGTTTCCGCATCTGAACATGACCGCCAAGGATATCCTGGCGGAGTACATGGACCGCATGCTTACATATTACCGGTATGATGTCGCCCCAAAGCCCGGAGCCGTCGCCTTTATTCAGTCTCTCCGCGAGCGGGGTATTCCCTATTGCGTGGCGACCACCACGGAGACCCATATTGCGGGGCCCGCGCTGGATCGTTTTGGCATGCTGGAAGGTGCGCGGTTTCTGGTGTGCACGAAGGATTTGAGGCTTAACAAGTCAAACCCCGCCTGCTTTGAAGCCGTCGCGGCGCGCCTTGGTTACACCTGCGCAGCGTGCGCCGTGTTTGAAGATGCGCTCTACGCTATCGAAGGCGCACACAAAGCCGGCTGCACCGTATGCGGCATTGAAGATGCCTCCAGCATTCAGGACCGGGAGAAGATACTGCCTCTTTGCCGGGCCTTTATCAGGGATTATGCGGACCTGCATGATTTTCCCGCGGAAAACTGCTGAGCATCGTTGCTATTCTTTTCTGCACTCGGCAAGTTTACATTGCATGCAAATCATCCCGCTCCGGTTCAGTAGGCGCATCCACACTGGTGGCCTGATGTTCGCGCACCATGCTGCCGACAGTCCGGCCGCCTGACCCGTTATAATGCACCCCGGCATAATGCTAACTGAGAACTGTATAAAGCAGTCTGCGCTTACGCACCTGCCCGCCACAAATAGGTTGAGCAGTCCTTGGGCCTATTAACCCCAACCCATCATATCTGCAAACTTTTTACATTCAATGCGCTGCATGGGGATATCATCTTCATCAGCTTGACCCTTAACCGAAACTCTGTACGGACAAATGACCCTTTTGATGATATGATTGATGTTTTTATTCACGAAGCATCCTCGTTCTGACCGATCCTCTGAAAGACTGCCAGCAGCATGCTTTGCATCCCATAGTGCCAAATCAGCGGCCAGCAAGCGAAAAGGTTTCTCAATATCAAACCTGCACACCATATGTTAACTGCCAGGAGATATGGCTTAATGGGATGGAGGGAGAGGCCATCATCGTGGACGCGACTGGTGTGAAGTTGCCGCTTTAACAGGCGTGGAGATGCTGCGCTTGGCATACTGGGCACTCTGTGGCTGGCTTTGGGCGATAGCAGGTTAAACGTCATCCGCATACTTGACCGATGTTTCGTAGGCTTTGCGCTGATCCGATACCGCGCCAGCTGTTTTTAAAGGCACATTGGCGGCATGGCAGTACATTTTTCAAGCTGATCGGCGTAGCATGCCAAACGCCACCTGGGGCACCTCTCCATTCCCCCATGACCGCCGCCTGTGCTTCGATCAATACATCCTCATTGGCAACGTTCAGATAGAGGTCTGGTAGGTTTCCAGCCATGATGCGGTCTGCGGAAACGATGCGGTCAGGAAGCATTTCAAAGGGAATCGCATGCCTGTCCACGGAGGAAAACCCAAGCAGGGTGTTGGTGAAGAAGCTGACACTGGAGCCGCACCCTGTGGGGGTGATGGCGCCGCCTTTCTGTTTTGCCCTCCTAACAATCACAGAGTCTAAGAGGAAGTAGTCACTCGTATTGGTGGCGGTCATGGTTTCCGTTTCCGTACGGGTGCTTTTCTCTCGGCAGTAGCGTTCCGCCTGCGTCAGGGATGGGCACGGGGTGGGCAATTTCTTCCCTTTGTCAAGCGCCATATCCTCAAAATCCAGAAATCTGTTATTTCGATGCTCTTTCCTGTGTTCTGCTCTCGAAAATCTGCGATAAGGAGCCGTTCGAAATTGCGCCTCATACCTGATCGGCATCCTCCCCGCATAGGGACTTGTTGTATTCCAACTTGCATGACACGCAAAGTTCCTTGCCGCCAATATGCCCTCTGTTTTGCAACATTCGTGATCGCCGTGCGTCGGTATGTATGGGTCCATGTCTTGATGCGTTGCTAGCAATATGGGCAGAGCCGAACAAGCGCAAGACCTGGAATCGTGATATGCTATCGCAAAAGGAGGTGCATACCATGCACGCATGGGAAGCGATTCAAAAAACACTGGAGTATCTCGAAACGAATATCGGCGATGACATTGAGATGGAACGGCTGGCGAACGAGGCCGCGCTGTCTCCGTTCTATTACCAGCGACTGTTTTCCCGTCTTGTGAAAAAGCCGGTACGGGAGTACATCAAGCTGCGCCGGTTAGCACGGGCCTGTCAATCCATCGACAATAAGCAAAACCGTATCGTGGATGTTGCCCTAAACTGTGGCTTTAGCAGCCACGAAACCTTTACCAAAGCATTCAAGGAAGCCTACGGCATGACGCCAGAGGCATATCGGGAGCATCCGGTCATGCTCAATCAGTTTGATAAGCCTGATTTGCTGCTGAACTACATCATTATTGATGAAGGTGTTCCGCTGATCAGTGACGGACTTGTGCTGGAGATCAACCGCAAAACGCTGGAGCACCCCATTTTCTTCCTGGGCGTAACAGGAATCCTGCCCATTGAGGGGCAAATGCCGCTGGGTGAATCTACGGGTGTGGACATACCGGGCGAAGTCTGGGGTACATTTCACCGCATCAAACAGTCCCTTCCACGGCTGCAAAGCGGCCGTGAGCTTGGCGTCGCCTATATGGGCGATGCACCGGCCGGCTGCTTTATCTATTTTGCCGGGGCAGAAGTGGATCAGGGGGCGGATGATCCAGGCTATACAAAATGGGAACTGCCAGCAAGGGGGTACGTTGTCTGCGGGTTTGAAGCGGAGAATTTCGAGCAGCTTGTGACAGTGGCCCTCAACAAGGCCGTGAAGTACAGCGGTCAATGGTTTGAAAAGCACGGATTTCGGATGGATGCATATGCCCCCGAAATGTATTATGATAGTTCGCCGGAGGGTTCCTACATGGAGTTGTGGTTGCCAATATCCGATAGCAGCCAGTAATAGCGATTTGCTTGCCCGCCGTCCATGCAGTTGGGCGGCGGGGTTTTCTGCGGGCAAAAAAAGGGAGGCGGCCATGACAAGCTGCCTCCCTCTGTTTGGGCATGAAAAACGGCGGCATTGCTGCCGCCGTCCAAATTACCGCTCAACGCGTCAAACTGTCGCTCTCAGCGCCGAGTGGTGCTTTGATTGGATACCATCTCTACACCACTCCTTTCTTTTTAAATATTCTAACGTGCACGTTAGGGTTACAGTTTAGCACGCCCAGGTCATGATGTCAATATCATCATGCGCAGAGCAATGCCATGTGACCGGCAGTTCACCTTTTGCCTACGGTACAAGCGTAAGCGTCCTGCCTTTGACATCCTCCGTCTCGGTCACATAATGCCCGCCGTCCAACCAAAGCTGGATCTGCTTGTGGTAGTACGGGCTCTTCACATGGCCGGACTGTCCGGGCGCCACAATCTGCAGCGCCTTTGTCGTATCCGCTAAATCGATGATAAACCGCCACGAAGCCCCGTGGTTGTTCAGTCCGTCGCGGTTGCGGTAGCTGGCGGCGCGCACGGTTACATTCGAGCCGGAGGAGGCCAGCATCCCTTCGCTGTTGAAGAATGGCTTGAGCAGCGAAATGCTTGACAGCGGGTGCACGAAACCCACGCGGTGGTATTTGCCCCACTGCCACTTGGCCATGTCCTTGCCTTGCAAGCTCTCGATCTGATCCAGCGCCCGATCTAGCGTGGTTAGGAGCACGTTCTCTATGCCGCCCACCTTCGAAATCCATATGCCTTCGCCCGTCTGAATGGCCTTGCGCAGCAGCGCGTCGGTTGTCTGGCTGCGCCCCTCAAACAAGCCGCGCACGTCCTCAGGCAGCGCGTCGCCAAAGATATACGGTGAAATCTGGTCATACCAAAGGTTGAAGATCAGCGGCGCCGCCGCGTCCGTCCCTGTGTCAAAGTCCCATCCGGCAAGGATGTTAAGTGCCGCCGCCTGCCGCTCGGACAAATCCGCCTGCGCCAACGCCTGCTGGAACAGCGGCAAGAACTCCTTCGCGTGCAGATCGACCACATCGTTCTGCAGCGCTTCCATATCCTGTACGGTAAACGTCGCCTGGCTTTCCAGCACCTCTTTGATCCGCATCTCGCGGTATGGCTGGGACCAAATATGGCTGATATGGTAGGGGTAATCGTCCGAAATCACCTTGTTATTCGCCGTGGCTACGTAGCCGGAGGCCGGATTCACCACGCACGGCAGTTCATCCCAGGGGATGAAGCCTGTCCATTCGTACTCATCGGTCCAGCCCGGCACAGGCAGCAGCCCATCCCCTTTGCGGATGGGGATTAGGCCGTTCGCCTTGTAGGCAATCGTCCCGTCCACGTCGGCAAACACGAAGTTCTGCGTCGGCACTTGGAAATACTCCAGCGCCTTTTCAAACTCCTCCCAATTCTTTGCACGGTTCATGAGCAGTACCGCATCCATCTCGCGCGTCGCATCGAGTGCAGTCCATTTGAGCGAATAAACCGTGCCTGCCTCGCTGCTCTGCGCTAGATCAGAGATGACCGGCCCGTGCCGCGTTTCCACCACCCCAAAGGGAATCACCTCGCCGCCCTTGACAAGGATATCCTCCTGGAAAACGCTAGCCTTCTCCCACTTGTCCATGTAGAGAAACTCATACGGGTTGTCCGGGTTCTGTTTTTCAATATACAGATCCTGCACATCCGGCGAGGTGTTCGTCACACCCCACGCGCAGTATTGGTTGTGGCCCACGATGATTCCCGGAATGCCTCCGAAGATCACGCCGCTCACGTTCAAATCCCCGGCCTTCAAATGCATCTGAATCCATACGGATGGCGTGGCGATGGACAAATGCGGGTCGTTGCTTACAATCGGCATGCCCGAGGCGGACTTTTCGCCGCTTACCACCCAGTTGTTGCTCCCGTTCCAGAGGTTCGCCTCCGTTTCAGCCGCCGTCACAAACCCGGGCAACACATTCATTTCCTGCCCGATGATATATGGCGCTGTCTCAGGGTACGACGGGAACAGCTCATATGCTTCCTCTTCGGTAAAGTTCTCCAGCAAATACTGCCGGAATGCCTGGCTCTCCCAATGCCCGCCCAGATCGTGCGCCATATACTTGGCGATCGTCAGGCAGTCCAACGGCGTCCAGGGCTCGGGCTTGTAGCCCGCAAGCGTGAATTCCGATGGCAAGCGTCCTTCGGCGAGGTACGCATTTACACCCTCGCAGTACCAGGAAAGCGCGTCCAGCGCGTCCTTGGAATATTCGGGGAGCGATTTTTCCGCCGCGCGGCGGAGGCCCAGCACGCGGAACATCTTGTCCTGCTCCACTGCCTGCTGCCCAAACACCTCGCTTAGCCGCCCGGATGCCTGCCTGCGGCTCAGATCCATTTGAAACATGCGGTCCTGCGCCTGTACATAGCCCTGCGCGATGTACAAATCATGCACGGATTCCGCCGTGATGTGGGGTACGCCCTCCGCGTCGTAGACAACGGAAACGGGCGCGTCAAGCGCCGGCAGCGTGAGCTTGCCCTCATAGCGGGGCATCCCCTGCGCAAAGAAGAAATGGATCGCCAGCAGCGCGCCAAGCACTAGAACTATAATGACAGATAAAATAATGAATACCACCTTGCGCGCGCGTCGGAACGATGTGGGTTTCGTCTTCGTTGCAGTCATACCTTCCTCTCTACCTCCATACTGTTTCTATTCCCGAAAAATCGGGTGAAGCCAGTATATTCCAGGGTAGGAGGAAAGTCAATTTGTATGTATGTGTGGTGCGGAGCGTTTTCATTTGCGGATGGAACCGTTCGAAAGGAAGGCTCCCATAAGGTGGATAGTCGCCAGGGAAATAGCCTTGTATGATTGTCTGGTGGCGGTCATTGCTGATGAAGAGATGGCGCCCCTTGTATGGGCGTCAGGAACCTTCACCACCGAAGAACCCCCACATTAATATCGCCCCAATACAAAGCGGCAGAGTACGCTAAGTTCTATCCATACTCCCCGCAGATCTTGTGTTGATGATTGCGATGGAAAACCCGATTCCCATCTGTTACGGTATGATAATCTCCCCCGCATCCTCAGCCATGTACGCATATAGAAGCGCGGAGGCCCAGCTAGCCTGCATGGAAATATCATAGTTCTTGAGCGTATCAACATAATAGTCAAAATACACATTCGTATACAGCGGAACGATTGGCAGCACTTCCACAAAGCGTTCCTGCAAAAGCAGCCACTGCTCCATATACTCGCGCATTTCCGCAGCCGGCACCTGGCGCAGGCTCAAAGCGCGCTGCATCAGTTCTTCATCCTTCAAGCCCGTAGTGTTGAGCATGCCCTGGTACTCATCCGCGGTGTTAAAGTCATAGTACGGATCAAAAATATAGTTGAAGTTGCTTGCCATAAAGAATAGATCGTAGGTGCGAGCCTCCTGCCGGTAATAGTGCGACAGCAAATGAGGAAACGGCATCGCGTCAATTTCCAGCTCAATGCCAAGCTCCATAAGCGCTTCCTGCAAAAACGCAGCAGTTGACTGAGCAACCTGGTTATCCTCCGTTATCGCCAGGCTAAGGGTGAACCGCTCCAGCCCGGTTTCAGTTTCCCGGTAACGGATGCCCTCGCCCGCGTACGCGTCCCCCGTTTCCTTGTACACCCAGCCTTCGGCGTCAAGCAGGGCGTTCGCCGCATCAACATCATATGCAATTTCGAGTTCATCCAGAAGTTCTGAAACATCCATAGGCTCTGTGCCGGCCTTCTCGTCTCCTTCATCTGTATAGGTGGCCATCCATTGTCCAAGGCCGTAATATCCGTGCACCTTCAGGGCGGAACCGGGTACGGTTGCGGCGATGAGCGCATCCTTGTCAATGCCCATGGCGATGGCGTGGCGGATAACGTCAGAACTGGTCGGCTCTTCTTCACAGGCAAAGGCAACAAAGGCCAGACCCGTCCGCAAATATGAACCCCTGGTGATTTGCCTGTCCGGCGTCTGGGCCTGCATAACCTGCGCGTAAATGGTAGCGTCGGTCATCTTGTTCAGCAGGTCTACGCGGCCTTCCAGCAGGTCGCTGATCATCGTGTTCGGCTTTACGGTGCGGTATACCACCGTCTCAATGTAGGGCTTTTGCCCCTCGCTGTTGCCAATGTACTCCTCATTGACTACAAAGGTCACCGTATTCTCCGCGTCGTCATAGGAAACCAGCGAATACGGCCCCGAAGTTCTGCGCGGATGGCTCAGATAGCCATGCTCTTCATCAAGCAGCGTCTCTCTGAGCATTTCCACGGAAAACACGCCCGGCGTGTAGGGAAGCCCCTGGGCGTTCATGTTTTCCGCACCGGCTGACGCAGCAATGTAAATCCCTTCGCCATCATCCCGCACTTCGCAGCCTGGCGCTATCACTGAGATAGGCAGCGGCTTCATGCCGACCATTGCATGCCCATAAAAATAGGGCAGATAATCCTGAGAGATATATAAAACCAGCTGATAATCCGATACCAACCGGACGCCCCGAATCACGTTCGTCTCTCCCGCCGCATATTCCGGATACCCTTCCAGGTGGCTGCGGCCCTGCACCGTGCCGCCCAGCGCGCTGATTTCCGGGGCGCCGCCAAGCAGCACGGAAAACGCGTAATCCTTCGCCGTGATGGGTGTGCCGTCGTTGTACCGCAACTGATCGGAAAATTCCATCACGTATATGGTTTCGCCGCTGTCTGTCCGCCCGACCTGTATGTGCTTTACAACCGTTTCATCAACCATCAGTCCCTGCTTCTTGGTAAGCACAACGGTATCGTAGCCATGCAACAGCGCGCGGATATCGATATCCGTGGTATTGTTGCCGAACATCTCTGTAGAGAATATGCCGCTGGGCTCCGTCAAGGAGCCGACGATCAGCTTTGTTCCCCATTGTATGCCATCGGGCTCCGCATCCGCCGCGCCAAAGCCTCCAAAGTCATCCACGACCACCACATCATCGTCATCCCCATCATCCACGATGATCACATCTTCGGCATAGGCAGCCCCTATGGTACCCAGCAAAAGAATCAAGCAAATCAGCCACAAGAACGCCTTGCGCATATTCATCCTTCTTTCTACCATGGCATCGCCGAAAAATGGCAATCTCAAGGCCGGTAAAACCAGCCTTGAGAGTAAGTGTTTAGTTGGGGCAATCACCCAGGTTCCGGCTGCCCATGCCGGCTAGCGGTACCGCGTTATCCTGAATCACATAGAGGTTGCCCTGAACCCTGATTTCACGAACAGGGGTCGATTCCAGCACCGGCTCCACCCCTTCCGTCAAAGGCGGAAGTTCCAGGTCTTCAATGGTAAACGGCGGCTGAGTCGGTTCAGGGGTTGGCGTCGGCGCATGCGTTGCCGTTGCTTGCGGGCTTGTGGTCGGCGCTGGCGTGGGGGATGCGGTTGGCTCCGCCGTGGGCTCTATTGTCGGAACCAATATTGCACGCGTCGTACCATCCACCCGCACATCCCGTGCCGGCATTGTGAAGCCGTTGCCTTCAATTGCCACATCCGTAGATGTCCAGCCGCTGAATGCCATCCCCGCCGTAGGCGTATAGGCAAGCAGCGTCACCGCGGACTGATACGCTACATCCGATACCGTGAGCACCAGCTGGTTATTCACATAATACCGCACCACATACGCATTTGCCTTGGTCGTTCCATCTATGCGCACATCTTTTGCGGGCATCTTAAAGTTGGTGGCCGAAAGTACCGCATCATCCGATCCCCATCCGCTGAAAGAGAAGCCAGGGTCAGTCGGCGTATACTCAGGCAGTGTTACAACCGAGTTATACTCCACTTCCAGTACTGTTTCCACCAGTTCACCATCCACATAGTACGTCACTGTGTGCGGGCGCGCCTTTGTCTTTCCGTCTATGCGCACATACTTTTCCGGCATCGAGAACTTGCCGTCCGAAATCGTCGCGCCTTCTGTCGTCATCGTCCAACCGATGAACTCTTCATCACCCTTGATCACATAGTTCATCAGGGTCACCGTTTCTTGATGTTCCGCCGTTCCGCTTGCGTAAAACACCCCATCGACGTAGTACGCGTAGGAATAACGCGGCTTCTCCCACTTGGCATACACCGTGATGTTGCCGGTGACGGGTGTGGATGCGTAAAACTGCTGCCCCGTCAGGCCTGAAGACAGGTACCAACCCGCAAAATTGTATCCCACGCGGGCAGGCGGCACCGGCAAGCGCTGATTGTTCTTGGCAACCGTGTTGCTGTTTCCCGGCTTTACAGTCTGCTTCGCATACTCTTTCCACGCTCCGTCTTCATCACACATATAGGTGACTTCAAACCCGCTGGTGTTCCAGATGGCGTGCAGCTCATAGCTTTTATTGATGGCTATGCCATCCTTGTTAAAGTACATTAATACGTTTGTTTCGCCAACCTTATACCCCCAACCCTGGAACACACCCTTGCCTTCGACATATTGTCCGTTGACGGTATATATTGCCTGTAGCTCTTTTATCTCTTCCGGGGCATGCGTCTGGATATACTCGCCCGCAGCATATGCCTTTGTGCAAAGGGGCAACGCACCGTCAGTGTCATAGTACGCTACCGTGCAATCCGTACCCTCAAACTTGGCATAGAGAATATAGTCTTGCGCGGGCATGGTACCGCCTTCGTACGGCTGAATAAAATATTCATCCTTATACCAGCCTACGAAATTGTACCCTTCCTTATACGGTGTAGGCAGGTCTTCTTTTTTTACCGGAGTCTCATACAACAGCTTCTTCTTGAACGTCGCGCCGTCGCTTACAAAGCCATTGGCATCGCCCTCAAGTGCGCCGCCTGCGCCAAGGTGCAAGGTAAGTGTAGGCGATAACCGGGGCATATAATAGTAGAGATTATAAATTCTGGAATTACCCTCCGCATCACAATAATCCGCAAGTTTATAGCCCGCGGCATTTAGCTCTTTTTCTTCCTCGCTGTCAGGTTCGACAAGCTTTGCCACCTGATAACTAGGGGTAATCTTCACCGTGCCCGAGATCCCCGCTGTAATTGTCAAAAAGCCATTAATGGCAGTACCGGGCCACCCTCGCTCATTTCGGTCACCGGTTTTCGCACTGATGGCACCCGGCTGAGCGGACTGCACATTGACGGAAGCCGTGCGTCTGAACGTGTACCACCGTGTGGTGCCCTCCTTATCAATAAACGGCGGGTCGGTCAGATTAACGTCAGCAAGGGTGGTAAAAGGAACGCCAGACACATACCCATCCCCCGCAAGGTTCTCACAGTAATAATAACGCAGTTCATAATATGCTGTAACTGCGTCAGTCCATTTAGCCGGGCAGTATATTTTACCTTCTATGCTTGTGCGCAACTTGCTGCCATTGGTTGGCGTATACCCTTCCACAATCATTAGTTCTGAAATCGCCACCGCACCGTTGTTGTAATACCCATCCCAGTTGGTGAACGCCTTGCCGGAAAGCCCGCCCACTTCCGAAGGCCAGATGTTGGTGACATCCTGCCCCAGCTTAACCGATATTTCGTATGTCTGGCGATGCGTAGGATCACCCAGGGTCCGCAGCCAAGTGTCTTCGAAGGGGGTGTAAGGTTTGGTGCTATTGTAGGTGACATCAAACAAAAACGTATACACATTGCGCTTGTAGTACACATTGATAACCGTGGAGCCATTGCCCGCAATCTCTTTTTCCTCGCTCCAACAGAATGTTGAACGGTTCAGCAGGGTCTTCGCCGTATCGTTTTGGGCATATAGGGCCTCCGCCGCTTCGGCAGATACCGTTATAGGGGTACCCGCCAGAACCCCTTCTTTTACCTCCGCGGAATATACAAACTCATAGTTGCCCAAATTACCGGTCTCCCAGGGATCGCCGGGATCGTCTTTAATATTGGCATTCTCATTCCAGAAGTTAACGGTGTAGCCGGCTTCTTTCGCATCCCATATCGCATATGCCCACACCTCGCTATAAATAGGCTGCGAAAAGTCAAACGTATCGTCCTCGGTTCCGCCCTCTTTGGTAGCCCAGTATTTAAAATTGTAACCCTCGCGTGTCGGTTCTTCTTCCGGTTCCGGTTTCCTCGGAATAAAACCGTTCGGACCGGATTGCTCTTCAACATAGGAGCCCTGTGTGTAAAACAGCAGCAGCCCCTGCTTAGCCGTAGAGGGATACAAGGTAATATTCCGGTCAATCGTTGCGCCAAAACCGAACGGGGTGCTAGTTCCCGCCTCATACCAGTATTCTACATCCAGTCCAACGCCTAGTTTTGCCACCTTCGATGTTTTCGGAACAGGCTGGCCTGCTTCAACTTCCAGAACATCCAGGATCGTATCATCCGTATCGATGAAAGTTACGATGTACTTCTCGCTAAAAACAGCCTTTAGGGTAATGTCGCCCGTAACAATCCTGCGGTCCAGGTTAAACGGGTATTCTTCCGCATCCAGATACCAGCCGACAAAGTGCGCATCGCCCACTGGGTCTGTGGGTGGGCCATAGGCCAGCGTATCCTTGTCTACGGTTTCCGTATAAAACGTGTCGTTTTGAATCCCAACTATATAAGTGACGGTCCAGGTTTCCCTTTCCAAAGTCGCACCCTCTCCGCCCTCTGCGCCTGCAGTGGCCACGTTCCCGTCAGCCGTGGCCGCGGGAGGGATCGCGACGCCGCCGGAAATTACATCCTGCGTTCCCGTTGATGCCGCGCGCACGGTCGACCCTGTTGACGTAAACCCGATCAGCATGCACAGCGCCAGCGCCAACATCCGCAAAGGCCGCTTGCCGATATGTTTTTTCATGACCGAATGCCACCTTTCCATACGTTAACGGCGAGGATATCTTCACCCCCGCCGTATCTGTCTATCAGCCCACGCAGTGCGCTTACAGTATCTCTTCCGGCATCGCAATCGCAACCTTCACACGCCATAGGCAGCCGGTTGTCGATTCGCTTGCCACAAAGGAGAAGCTCTGCCCTACCGCATCCAGAATATCCTGATACTCGCCCTCAGCATTGTTCTGCCATTGAAATGTGAGCACGGCATCTTCCGGGAATCCTTCAAGGACTGCAGTGACCGTAATGACGCTGCCATCAAGCGGCAAACCCATTTCGTTGGTAGAGGCAAAGTTATACACTACTGCCACTGTCGGAACCGGGTTTTCATCATCTTCTATTTCTATTTGGGGCCCTGCATCGGTATCTTTGCTACCATCAGCAGTGTCCGTGTTTTCGCCTTCCGCAGCGATCGGGCCACCATCACCTGCATCCTCTTCAGAAGCCGGTATTACCTCAAAAAACGGTAGAAGAACAATATCCTTGTGCAGGGGCGTATCGAGCGCATAGGGGGTGTCGCGATATCCGTCTTCATACCAATACAGGAAGGTGTGATCTTCCAGCGTGAGTTCAATCGGGATCAGAATGCCCTCCCCCTCTATAACCTGAAGCGTCTGCCATAGCACATTATCAATATCGAAGATTTTTATTGTATAGTATACCTCAGGAGCCGGTGTAGGGGCCGGAATGTGCGCAGGAATACCGCTTTGTCCGGTCGCAGCATCTTGCTCAACCGCGGCAATGGGTGGAATTGGCATGGCTTCCGGTTGGGTTATGGTGGATGCCCCTTGTGTCGCCGCCGACACCAGCCCAGCATCAGATCCCCCGGTAACGACAACTTCACCTTCATGCGCTGCATTGGTCGAAGATTGGTACTCAGACAATAGGGTGTCATCATTTGGCATATTCACAGATATCATAGCAATGGAATCTGGCGTAGCTGCCCCCTGTGCCAACCCTGATGTTGCATGCACGCTCAAACCAACCATCGCTATGGCCGCTATTATACAGAAAATGCGCTTCATGGTATTACCTCCATCTATGACTACTAGCGTTTTTTCTAACATCACAATCCGCATTATAGCAGATACTGGTTGCGTTCCGGTTACATCTGGCAGGAAAAAAATATCTTCCTCGTAAGTTGTTTGATTGCAGCCGTGAAAAGAGAGTTCTCAGCGCTAGGGCAATACCGCACAATGCGCTGGTGCGCCGACGAGTTGATTTTCTGTCCAGGTGTACCTGCAAAATGCGAGGGCGTAGCAGCGCTACGTCGAGCGTTTTGCAGGTGCGCATGGGCGGAAAAGCAACCGTCCGCGCGCCTGTGCATTGTACGGTATTGCCCTAGGGCTTATTAACATAAAACAGTTATGATATACTGAATGCATGAAAATGACAGAGTCACAGTATGAAGTAATCGAGGAGGGCTTTCCAAGGCACCGGAAACCCGCCGAGATCAGCAAATTTTTTGTTAGATTCTACGAGCATCAAGGTGCATCCCGATGGGACGGACGCTTTAAAAAAAGAGGAAAGCAGTCCATCGGGAGGTCGCGGGGTGGCTGGAACACCAAAGTTCATCTGGTCGCCGCATCTGATAGAAACGCCGTGACTTTTGAATTGTCGCCCGGTGAAGCTGGCGATGCGCCAGAGGGACGGAAACGCCTCGAAGCCTGCGGCAAAATCAGAAAACCCACACATTTGTTGATGGATAGAGCCAATGAGGGCGATAATACGCGGGCATTGGCTTTGGAGTTGGGTTTCATCCCTGTCGTTCCACCCAAACGAAACCGTCTTGCTCCTTGGCAATACGATAGGGATCTGTGCAAACTCCGTAATCGGGTCCAGAGGCTCTTCCGCAGAATCAAGCGTTTCAGACGCATCTTTATTCGCTACGATAAGCTCAAGGTGATCTTTATCGCCTTCCTCTTCCTTGCCTTTATTCTTGATGCCCTCCTGTTACTATGTATATGGGGTTTCATCCGGCATCCAGCCGAAAGCGAGCCCATCTCGTTGCCTAAGCTGATAGAATGAGTGAGCAATGGCCTGACGGTCGCCTCCAAGGACCAAGCGTCCGTTGTAAAGTCAGTCAGCCATCCACTCATTCGCAACGTTCGATTTACGCAGGTAGAACCACTAAATGCGTTCGTGTCACCAAACAGATTGA
>JAVBPC010000025.1:0-11060 GCA_031549905.1 Eubacteriales bacterium | reverse complement strand
TTCTTAACCAAAACAACCCACCCCCCGTGGGGGGTCAACCGGTGGGGTCCCCGGGTTTACGCCCGCGGGCCGGGGTCCAGGGGCAGAGCCCCCGGCGTTACTTAATCCTTCGCGCGTTCCGCTTAGGTGCGCGGCCTGCCCATTGGCGGCCTGCCCATCGGCGGTCTGCCACTGCGGTTGCCCATCGGCGGGCGGCGCGGCGGGTCGTTGTTCTCGTAAACGATATCGTTGCGTACCAGGTTGATGCGGCCCTGGGAATCAACCTCCGCAACGCGCACAGTCAGTTCGTCGCCGATGTTTACGACATCTTCGACCTTTTCCACGCGCTCGTTGGCAAGCTTGGAGATGTGAATCATGCCATCCTTGCCCGGGGCGAACTCAACGAACGCGCCGAACGTCATGATGCGCACAACCTTGCCCGTGAACACATCGCCCACTTCGACATCCTTTGCGATGCCTTCGATGATCCGCTTCGCCTTGTCGGCGGCAGCGGCGTCGGGGGTAGCGATGTAGACGCGGCCGTCATCTTCGATATCGATCTTCACGCCGTTGCAGTCGGCGATGATCTTGTTGATCATCTTGCCGCCCGGGCCAATGACCTCGCGGATCTTGTCCGGGTTGATCGTGAAGCGGATGATCTTGGGCGCGTAGGCGGACATGACTTCGCGCGGGGCGGGCAGCGTCTCAAGCATTTTGCTAAGGATGTGCAGCCGGCCTTCAAGCGCCTGAGCCAGTGCCTGGCGCAGGATCGGCTCATCAATGCCCTTGATTTTGATATCCATCTGGATGGCGGTGATGCCGTTCTGGGTGCCCGCGACCTTGAAGTCCATATCGCCCAGGAAATCTTCCAGGCCCTGGATATCGGTCAGCACCGCAACTTTTTGGGAATCGGCGGCCTTGATCAGGCCCATCGCGACGCCCGCGACAGGGGCCTTCAGTGGCACGCCCGCATCCATCAGCGCCAAAGTGGAGCCGCAAACGGAGGCCTGCGACGTGGAGCCGTTGGAGCTGAGCACTTCGCTGACCAGCCGGATGGCGTAGGGGAAATCCTCTTCGCCCGGGATCATCGGAAGCAGCGCGCGCTCTGCCAGCGCGCCGTGGCCGATTTCGCGGCGGCCCGGGGAACGGGCGCGGCCCGCTTCACCCGTGGAGAACGCGGGGAAATTGTAATGGTGCATGTAGCGCTTGGATTCTTCCGGCGCGATGCCGTCCAGAATCTGCACATCGCCCATCGCGCCAAGGGTGGCGATGGTCATCACCTGCGTCTCGCCGCGGGTGAACACGGCGGAGCCGTGCGGGCGGGGCAAAACGCTGGCTTCGCACCAGATGGGGCGAACCTGACCCAGGCCGCGGCCGTCGGGACGGACGCCCTCGTTCAGGATGCGCGTGCGCATGATCTCTTTGTTGAGGTAATACAGCGCGTCGGCGACTTCGCCCTCGCGCCCGGCAAACTGCTCGGCAAAATGGGCAACAACTTCCTGCTTGACCTGCGCCTCGCGGCCCTGGCGCTCGTGCCGGTCAAAGGTGGCGAACACCCACTGGCACTTTTCGAAGGCGTACTCGCGCACGGCTTCCTTGATGTCATCGCCGGTAAGCGCTAGGAACACCTCGGACTTTTCCTTGCCGATTTCGGCCATGACCGTTTCCTGCAGCGCAACGATCTTCTTGATCTCTTCATGCGCCAGCAGGATGGCGTTCAGCATGGTTTCCTCGGAAACTTCGTTTGCGCCGGCTTCGACCATCAGCACCGCTTCGCGCGTGCCGGCGACCGTCAGATGCAGATCGCTCTTCTCGCGCTGGATGTCGCTGGGGGCGACGATGAACTCGCCGTCAACCAGGCCGATGGTGACCGCGCCGGTGGGGCCGCCGAACGGAATGTTCGACACGCACAGCGCCGCGGAGGAGCCGATCATGGCGGGGACATCCGGGGGAAGGTTGGTATCCACGGACAGCACCGTCGCCACGACCTGCACATCATTGCGCATGCCCTTGGGGAACAAGGGGCGCAGCGGGCGGTCGATCAGACGGCTGGTCAGCGTGGCCTTTTCGGTGGGACGGCCTTCGCGCTTGATGAAGCCGCCGGGGATGCGGCCCACGGAGTACAGCTTCTCTTCAAAATCGCATGATAGCGGGAAGAAATCCATGCCCTCGCGCGGCTTTTCGGACATTGTCGCGCATACGAGCACCACCGTGTCGCCATGGCGCACGACAACGGACCCGCCCGCCTGCTGTGCGTACTTGCCAAACTCTAGTGACAGAGGCTGGCCGCCCAGCTCCATTTGGTATACTTTGTGTTCCATCTCCTGCTCCAATCTTTACTTGCGAAGGTTCAGCGCGACAAGCAGCGCACGGTAGCGCTCAATGTCAGTGGACTTGAGGTAGTTGAGCATGTTGCGGCGCTGACCGACCATCAGCAGCAGACCACGGCGGGAGTGGTGATCCTTCTTGTGGCTCTGCAAGTGATCATTAAGGTGATTGATCCGCTCGGTGAGAAGCGCAACCTGCACTTCGGGCGAACCGGTGTCGCCGTCGTGGCGCTTGTGCTGTTCGATGATTTCCAGTTTGCGTGCCTTATCCATGGGAATCCTCCTTGACGCCCCGTTGGGGCAAATAGGCGTCCGCCGCCGGCCAGGTAACCGCCGGAGAAAGCGGGAAACCGGGCGCGCGGTAGTGCACCAACGGTAATCTTAGCATATCCCAAAAGCTTTGTAAACATAAATTCGGGCAAATATGCATTTCCTTCCAGAAGGCGCGAATTCGCAGATATCGCGCCATTGGGGGATTTCGCAGAAATCCCTACTGTTGTGCAACTTTCAGTCCCGCACATTTTATCTCAACTTTTCCGCCGTTTTTCTTGCGGACATGGGGAAAACCGGGTACAATATGGCATATGATGACGGATTTTTCCCCGCTGGCGGCGCGGCTGTTGCCCAGCATTTTGGAAGATAAGCTGTTTTCGCCCGGCGAAAGGGTGTTGGCGGCGGTATCCGGCGGCGCGGACTCGATGGCGCTGCTGCATCTGCTGCTGGAGCTTTCAGGCCCGCTTTCCATTGAAATATGCGCGGCGCATTACGAGCATGGGATTCGCGGCGCGGCATCCAAGGCGGATGCGGATTTCGTCCGGACCCACTGCGCCCAAATCGGCGTGCCGCTGGAGATGGGGCAGGGGGATGTGCCCGCGCTGGCTGCCCTGTGGCGCACCGGCGTGGAGGACGCCGCCCGCCGCGCGCGCCATGCTTTTCTGGAAGATGCAGCCCGGCGCGCCCGCGCGCAAAAGATTGCGCTGGCGCATCATCTGGAAGATCAGGCGGAAACGCTGCTGCTGCGCCTTGCGCGCGGCACGGGGCTTGCGGGACTTGCGGGGATGCGCAAACTCTCCGGGATGCGCGTGCGCCCGCTGCTGGATACGCCGCGCGCGCAGCTGCGGGAGTATCTGACAGAGCGTGGCATTCCCTGGCGCGAAGATGAAACGAACGCCGACGATGCCTACGCCCGCAACTACATCCGGCATCAAGTATTCCCTAAGCTGCTTGCGTTAAACCCGCGCGCCGCCGAAGCGATGGCCCGCACCGCACGCATTGCCGCGGATGCCGCGGACGCGCTGGACGCCAAAGCGATGGAAACGGTTGCGGGCGCAGCAAAGCGGTTGCCGTACGGCGCGTTTCTCAACTGCGCCGAAAAGCCCGCGCCTGATATGATCCGCGCGTTCATTCGGTACGCCGGCGCGCCACCGCTTTCGGCGGAGAAGACATGGGCGCTGTGCGCGCTCCTACCCGGGGGTACGGAAAACCTGCCCGATGGTTGGCGGGCGCTGCGCACTGCGGAGAGGCTGCATCTTCTGTCGCCGCAGCCGAAGCCTCCGCCGTCGGCGGAAGTTCTGCTGTACGCCGAATCTCACGCCGCCAGAGACGATCCCGGCGACGGCATCCACGCACAGGCGCTGGACGCGGACGCCCTTGAAGGTGCGGCAATTCGCTACCGCCTTCCCGGCGATACGTTTGCCCCAATAGGCGGCGGCGAGCAAAAGCTTAAGAAAACGCTGCAGGATGCGGGGGTTGACCGGCCCTTCCGGGATCTGCTGCCGCTGGTGGCCAAGGGCACCCGCGTGCTGTGGATCGCCGGGCTGAAACCTTCCGCCGACGCGATGATTCGCCCTGAAACCCGCGCCGCCGTGCGCTTTACACTTGCCAGGGCGCTGCCTTGGGAAATAGAAGGCTACACTCCCGACACCAATTATAATGGAGGAAACTGAGATGATTGATGGAAAGCTCTCGCCCCTGTACCAGGATTTGGCCACGATGTTGCTTACCCGGGAGCAAATTGCCGCCCGCATCGAAGAGCTTGGCGCGGAGCTTACCCGCGATTATCAGGGGCGCGACCTGGTATGCGTCTGCATCCTCAAGGGCGCGGCCGTGTTCTTTTCTGATTTGACCCGCTGCATCGATCTGCCGCTGACGATGGATTTCATGTCGATATCCAGCTACGGCAACGCGACGCGCTCTTCCGGCGTGGTGCGCATCCTGAAAGATTTGGACAGGGATATCGTGGGCCGCGATGTGCTGATCATCGAGGACATCATCGACACCGGCCTTACGCTGTCGTTCCTCAAGGATAACCTGATCGCCAGGGGCGCAAGGTCGCTGTCCGTGTGCACGCTGCTGGATAAGCCCTATCGCCGCAAGGTGGATTTGAAGCCCGACTACCGCGGATTTGAGATAGATGACCATTTCGTGGTGGGGTACGGGCTGGATTACGCGGAGAAATACCGCAACCTGCCGGATATCGGGGTGCTTGCTGAGCGCGTCTATGGCAAGGACTGAAGGATGCGAATATCCCTTCGCACCAGGTTTACAGTTTTACAAGGAAGTGGTATACTAAAGAGTAAGCTGCCCCAATAGGCCCGGGGCGTCTTGAAAGCCTGTTCAGAATCTTGCGTATGGCACCTTTCCAGGTCTTTTTTCGCCCGGCGCCCTCAAGAAAACTTGACGTAGCGCTGCTACGCCGGCGTTTTCTTTCGAGCACCGGACAAAAAAATCCCTCGGAAATCTGCCAAACGCCAGATACTGAACAGACTCTAAGCGATAGCATATCATATCAGGAGGTACCATATTGAAGCGGCCCTATAGAGGCGTTACGGTCTATGCCGTGATCCTGCTTGCAGTGCTGGTGTTACTGCAGGTGTTTTCCCTGTTTTCCACGCCGAAGCCGACGAAAATTTCGTATAATGAACTGATGGAAATGGTGGACAAGGAACAGATCCAGTCCGTCGCCATCATGAACACCCAGTTGGTCGGTTTGCTGAAGGACACCAAGATCACCGCGGCGGAGTTTCCCTCGCGCTATGATTTTGAGTGCAACGTTGACCGCACGAATTTCTTCAACTCCGTGCGCATCATGCGTGCGGCGAAGCTGAACCGTCCCGTTGATGAGATTGGCGATACAGACTTTGGCTTCTCCATCGAATACCTGCCCCCGGCCGTGACGCCGTGGTACATTGAGTTCCTGCCGTACCTTGTGGTGACGGGGCTTCTGTGCCTGTTCCTTCTTTATATCATGCGCCAGCAGACCGGCGGCAACAACAAGGTGATGTCCTTTGGCAAAAGCCGCGCAAGGCTTTACGACATTACAAAGAACAAGATCACCTTTGAAGACGTTGCCGGCTGTGACGAAGAAAAGGAAGAACTGCGCGAAATTGTGGAGGTCCTCAAGAACCCGAAGCGGTTCATTGACCTTGGCGCGCGCATTCCCAAGGGTGTGCTGCTGGTAGGCCCTCCGGGCACCGGCAAAACACTGCTTGCGAAGGCCGTGGCGGGGGAGGCGGGCGCTCCATTCCTGTCCATTTCCGGTTCTGACTTTGTTGAAATGTTCGTGGGCGTTGGCGCAAGCCGCGTGCGCGATCTGTTTGACCAAGCGAAGAAGCACATGCCGTCAATCATTTTCATCGATGAAATTGACGCTGTGGGCCGCCACCGCGGCGCGGGCCTGGGCGGCGGGCATGATGAGCGCGAGCAGACGCTCAACCAGCTGCTGGTGGAAATGGACGGCTTCTCCAAGAATGAGGGCGTCATTGTGCTGGCGGCGACGAACCGCCGCGATATTCTGGACCCCGCGCTGCTGCGCCCGGGCCGGTTCGACCGCCAGGTCACCGTCAATTACCCGGATGTCGCCGGGCGCGAGGCGATCCTTAAGGTACACAGCCGCGGCAAGCCCATTGCGGAAGATGTTGATCTGAAAACCATCGCAAGGCGCACGCCGTTCTTTACCGGCGCCGACCTTGAAAACGTGATGAACGAATCGGCGATCCTGGCCGCGCGCGACAATGAGAAGGAAATCCACGAGCACCATGTGGAGGAGGCCATCACCCGCGTGCAGATGGGCCCGGAAAAGAAGAGCCGCAAGGTGACCGAGCACGACCGCAAGATCGTTGCCTATCACGAGGCGGGCCATGCCATCGTCGGCATGGTGGTGCCCAAGTGTTCCGATGTGCACATGGTTACGATCGTTCCCCGCGGCACAAGCGGCGGGCACACGCAGCTGCTCCCCTCCGAGGAGAGCCAGTTCAATTCCCGCGAGGAAATCCTGGCCGATGTGACGATGAGCCTGGGCGGCCGTGCGGCGGAGAAAATCGTTTTCCATGATGTGACCGGCGGCGCGGTGGGCGATTTGCAGGCTGCGACCACGCAGGTGCGCCAGATGATCACAAAGCTGGGCATGAGCGACACGCTGGGCCCGGTGTTCTACGGCGGCGGGCAGGAAGTGTTCCTGGGGCGCGATTTCGCGCAGTCCCGCGACTATTCCGAAAAGATCGCCGCGCAGATCGATGAAGAAGCGCGCCAGATTCTGGAGAACTGCCTGGTGCGGGCTGAATCGATCCTGAATGACAACATGGACAAGCTCAGCCGCCTTGCGGATGTGCTGCTGGATAAGGAAACCGTCGTCCGCGAGGAGCTTGAAGCCATCATGAAGGGCGAGCCGCTGCCCGAACTGCCTCAGAAGCCCGAGCGCAAGCCCTGGGAATCTGAAAAGGTGGTTGCCCCCACGGCGGAACCCGATGATTCGGGAGATACGGATGTCATCATCTGAACCGGCAGGAAAGGTTTTTCGCAAAACTACGGCACCCAGGGTGGATTTCCATCTGCACACAACGGCGTCCGACGGGCTGCTAAGCCCAACCGAAATGGTGCGCGCCGCCCGCGAGGCAAAGATGACATGGATCGCCATCACCGACCACGACACCGTGGACGGCGTGCGCGAAGCGCAGCGGGCAGGGGAGGCCGAGGGCCTGCCGGTGCTTGCGGGGCTGGAGCTGACGTGTGGGGTTACGGAAGAAGTGCATCTGCTGGGGTACGGCATGAACCCCGATGATTTGCGCCTGCAAAAATTCCTGGATGAGCAGATGGCAGAGCGGCAGGACAGAATGCGCTCCATACTGGCCAAGCTGGATGCGCTGGGCTATCACATACCGATGGAAGCGCTTGCCTACCAGGGCAACCAGCGGTTTAAAGGCCGCATGACGTTGGCGCGCGCGATGGTAAAGCGCGGGTATGTATCCTCCGTGCGGGAGGCGTTCGATCTTTTCCTAAAGGAAGGGCGGCCCGCGTATGTGCCCAGGCGGCGCATTGAGGTATGCCGGGGGATTGAAATGCTGCGCGGGTTTGGCGCGGTGGTATCCCTGGCGCACCCGGGCAGAATGTCCATGGGGATGGAAGCGTTGAAACAGCTGCTCCCCAGCTATAGGGAGGCCGGGCTGATCGGCCTGGAAGTGTACTACCCCAAACACCCGGAGGAAACGCTCCCCCTCTGGGATGCGCTGGCCAGACGGCACGGGTTAATCCCCACCGGCGGCAGCGATTGTCACGGAGACGGCGCGGGCCACCCCTGGATTGGGGCACACCTGCGCGGTTGGCGAACCATACGCGAAGATACAGAGGCGCTTGCGGCGCTGCTCAAGGCGTGCAGGCAAGCCTAGGAGGGAAGTAGATGTCATACCGGCAGCAGGGATACGTTCCGCAAACGCAGCAAGCAACGCGGCGCGCTACGCAGTCGCAGCCCGCGCGGCGCACCTATGCATCCACCCCCGCGCGAAGTGCGCCTGCGCGTAAACAGGCGCCGCAGCGCAAGGCGAGCACGTCCCGCCGCCCGCGCCGCCGCAGAACGCACCCGATTCTGAAGTTTTTTTCGCTGGCGCTGTTTGCGCTGTTGGCGACGGTTTGCGTGATGGGTTACATGATGTACGATGAAGTGGCGCGCATCGAGAAGGCCGGCACATTCTACCCCGGCGTGTACATTGACAATTATGAGCTGACTGGGGCATCTCCGCTGCAGGCGTATGAGTTTCTTTTGGGCAAGGCGCAGGAAAGCCTTGCGGATTGGAAGATTGAACTGAAATACGGCGGCCAGGTTTGGACGATCAACGCGGACACGCTGGGGCTGAACAGCGCGCTTGAGACGATTGTGCGCGATGAGGTAAACAACGCGTTCCACGTCGGGCGGGAGCAGGCGTCTTTCATAGACCGCTACCAGACGATTGCCGCGCTGAAAACCCAGCCATACCTTGCATATACCACCGGTGCGGAAAAGAACATGAGCCAAATCGATGGCATTTTGGAGCAGATTCGGGCAAGCGCTTATGTGGAGCCGGTGGATGCCGGTATTAGCTTTGATGTAACCCGTACCAACAACCCCCGACTGATTACGAACGAGCAACCGGGGCGCGATGTGGATTTGATGGCGCTCAAAGAGCAAGTGGTGGGCATGATTGTCAGCATGGAGGCGGGTACCATTGAAGTGCAGACGCACAGCGTCACGCCTTCGATTGTCGCGGCGGATCTGCAAAGCAACTGGGCGCTGCTTGGCACATTTACGACGGAGATTCGCAGCAACAGCACGCCCGAGCGAAATACGAATATCCAGATCGGCTGCCAAAAATTGAATGGGCAGAAGTTTAAAGCGGGTGCGACGATTAGCTTCAACGAACTAACCGGTTTACGCACCTTGGAAAATGGATATAGATATGCACAAGAGATTGTCAATGGCGAGTATGTGCCAGGTATCGGCGGCGGTATTTGTCAAGTCTCTTCCACGTTTTATCAGGCGGCGCTGCATGCGGGTCTAAAGGTCAAGAGCCGTACCTGCCATGCCCGGTTGCCGCTGTACATGGAAAAGGGTGCTGATGCCACTGTTGCGGATCGGGGAATCGACCTGAAGATGATCAACAGCACCGGCGGAGAGATCATCATCTATGCCAAGACAACCAAGGTAAAAAACAAGAACTATTGCGAAATCTCGATCTACGGCCAGAAAAACCCCAACGGGTATACATACAAGGTTACCCATGAGACAATTGAAACGATACCAATACCCCTGGAGCCCGTCACCAAGGAGGATAAGGATGCTACCCATGTGACGTACACGGATCAGGAGAAAGTCACAAAGGGTGAAGAGGGCTACAAGGTGCGTTCCTACCAGATCGTGCTAGACCAAAACGGCAACGAGATCGACCGGATCGACCTGGGGATCAGCACCTATAAGGCGGTGGCACCCACGCGCTGGATAGGGATTACGCCCAGAAGCACCTGGTAAACAGAAAAGGGGCACCGGCAAGCGGCGCCCCTTTTCCATCGGAAGCAAAAGCCCTATTACAGCCTCGCAACCCGCTTCACCATCGCCTGCACCGGTGGCAGCGCCGTCACCACCGCGGTGATCGCGCACTCCGCGCCCATGTAGCCGCCGTTGTACCCTGCGGAGTACACGAACACGCTGATGAAATCGGCGGCAGGCGCGTATTCCGCGAAAAACACCATGCCGGTGAAAAGGTGGCACAGGAACCGGCCAAGGCACGCAAGCACCACGCCCGCAGGAAGCCCCCAGACCTTGCCGCCCTTGCGGAAAGCGCCCGCAAGCCCCAGCGCTGCGAATGCCAGCGGGTAATCAAACAGCACCTGCGCCCAGTGGTATATTTCCGGCTTCTGGATGAATTGCAGCAGCCCGTACGCCGCCCCGGCGACAGCGCCGGGCACCACGCCGTACAGCCACGCGAACAGCATCATCGGCAGCATTGACAGCGCGGTGACGCTGCCGCCCAGGGGCATACTGAACAGCTTGATGTACGACAGCAGCATCGACATCGCGATGCAGACGGCCGCGATAGCAAGCATTTTGACGGACCAGGATGATTTCTTCATGTGAGCGCCCTCCAAATAAAATTCCCGCTCGCCAGGTGGCGTGCGGGAAACGCAGGAACATGCCTTACGCTTCCCTACGGTAGGATTACCTACACAGGTTCATGGGGTCGGGCTTTCGCCCTCTCAGCCTGCGGCAATGCCGCACAGCACCCCCAGCGACGGGTTCTGTATACGAGTATAGCACACAAATCATATCCTAGCAAGGAGGCCCAATGCATCATTTTTTTGCCTATATGGCGCGCATGCGGCATATTACAAGATGGGGGCTGATGCGCAACACATTCCCCGAGAACGACCAGGAGCACGCGCTGCAGGCCGCAATGATCGCGCACGCGCTGGCAACGTTGCGCAACACCCGCTACGGCGGGCAGGTGGATGCTAACGCCGTGGCAGTGCTGGCGATGTACCATGACGCGGGCGAAGTGATCACCGGCGACCTGGCCACGCCGATCAAGCACTTCAACCCGGGCGTCAGGGAAGCGTTTGACGAGCTTGAGAAGATGGCGTCCGGGAAACTGCTGTCCATGCTGCCGGAGGATATTAGGGGCGCGTACGGCGCGTGGCTGAAACCCGACACCGCGGGCGAGCACTGGCGGCTGGTGAAGGCGGCCGACCGTATTTGTGCATACCTTAAGTGTGTGGAGGAACTCAAGGCCGGCAATGAAGAGTTCCGCAAAGCAAAAGAGGCGATTGAGCGCGACATCGCGCGCATTGATCTTCCCGAAGTTTGCGATTTCATGCGCGAATTTGCCCCCAGCTTCGAGCTTTCGCTGGATGAACTGAACTGATTGCTATACACGATCGTCCGTTCTGTAAAAACTGCAGACGAAAAATGCCGAATGATGACGAAACGCGGCCCAAGTTAGAAAACAAAGG
>JAVBPC010000049.1:0-7998 GCA_031549905.1 Eubacteriales bacterium | reverse complement strand
CAGCACGCCGTAGGCGCGGCGGCACTTCTGCTTTTCGCGCAGCTGGATTCCGTATTCGGAAACCTTGCGCTGGCGGGCTTGGCCGTGCTGGCCCGGCGGTGTGGGGCGCAGGGTGAATGTGCACTTGGGCGAATAGCACTTGTCGCCCTTCAGGAAGAGCTTGGCGCCTTCGCGGCGGCACTGGCGGCAAATAGAGCCGGTATATCTTGCCATGGATGGTATTCCTCCTACTATCGTACAGCTTGACTAATTCACGTTGGGTTTTGCCAATAAACCAGCGAGGGATTTTTTCGTCCGGCTAGAAGCCGGAAGGCGGCGTAGCCGGAGGCTACGCTAACTGGAAGGCGCCAACGCCGGGCGGAAAAAGATCCGCTGGGTTATGGCAAAAGCCATCGGGAATTGGTCTCAAACGCGGCGGCGCTTGGGGGGACGGCAGCCGTTGTGCGGGATCGGCGTCACGTCTTTGATCATGTTGACTTCAAGACCCGCAGCCTGCAGGGAACGGATCGCCGCTTCTCGCCCGGAGCCGGGGCCCTTGACGTACACTTCGACGGTCTTCAGGCCGTATTCCATCGCTGCTTTCGCTGCGGTTTCGGCGGCCATCTGCGCGGCAAAGGGCGTGGATTTCTTGCTGCCGCGGAAGCCAAGGCCGCCGGAGCTTGCCCAAGAAAGCGCATTGCCGTTGATATCGGTGAGGGTAACGATTGTATTGTTGAACGAGGAGCGGATGTGCGCCGCGCCGCGCTCGACCAACTTCTTCTCGCGGCGTTTTCTGGTAACGCGCTTGAGATTCTTTTTCGGTGCCATTGTGCGTGTCCTCCCTTACTTCGTCGCCTTTTTCTTGCCCGCGACCTGCTTCTTGGGGCCCTTGCGGGTGCGCGCGTTCTGCTTGGTGTTCTGTCCGCGAACGGGCAGGTTGCGGCGGTGGCGGACGCCACGGTAGCAACCGATTTCCACCAGGCGCTTGATATTCAGGGAAACTTCACGGCGAAGGTCGCCCTCCACCTTGACGTTGTGCTCGATATACTCGCGCAGCTTGTTGATCTCTTGCTCGGTCAGATCCTTCACGCGCGTGTCGGGGTTGATGCCGGTCTCTTTGATGATCTTCTGGGCGGTGGGCAGGCCGATACCAAAGATATAGGTGATGCCTACCTCAACGCGCTTGTCCCGGGGCAGGTCTACGCCCGCTATACGTGCCATGGTATACCTCCGTGCTTCAGGTTTGGTGAAAGTCCTAGAAAATATATATGGAAAGCCTCCCGGTCACACAGCGCGGTGAAGGCTGTGCAGCCGCCCGGGGGCAGACCTCCACAGGAGTACAGGTGGGACACGTCCCCCCTGTATGACCCCCCTCACGCCCTTCCGGGCGTGAACGGCCGAAACCCCTTCGGTTTTGCGGTCCGTCCGGCGGCACAGCCGCCGATGCCGGATTGAGGTCGAGGGGCTTCGGCCCCTCGAGCACCCCGGGGTGCGGTCTGCCGAAATTCATGGAATTTCGGTTGCGACCGCCGGGGTGGGGACGATACGCTCACGCTGGGGTTGGGGGGTTTTGGCCCCTCCGCCCCAATGGGGCGTGCTTGCGGGAAGGGTTTGCGACCCTTGATATTCGGAGGGTAGCCGCCTTGTGAGGCGGGGTTGAGGGGCTTCGCCCCTCGGACGCTGCGGCTGGGGTGGGTTCGGAATTCGAGGGATTCCGGGGCCTTGCCGTAGAGCGTCTTGATGGTTATGCAACCGCTTGATGGGCTGTTGCCCTTCAAGCAACCATGGTTGGGTTTTGCCAGCGTTCTTGGTAGAAAACGGGCTGACCCACCACCGGTATAACCTATCATCCAGGTTGCTTTCCCGAGGTGCCGCGGCACCTCGGCACTCCTTCGCTTACGCTTCGGAGTGGGCGAATTGAGTGGTGCACGGGCCTTCGGCCCGTGGCGGCCTGAAGAAATCCAAAGGATTTCGCAAGGTCGCGCACCTGCGCGCTAATGCGGGGCCTCAGCCCCAGCCGCAGCGTCGCATCCCCCCACCCCCGGCGGTCGCACCCGAAATTCCATGAATTTCGGCAGACCGCACCCCGGGGTGCTCGAGGGGGTCTCAACCCCCTCGACCTCAATCCGGCATCGGCGGCTCTGCCGCCGAACGGACAGAAAAACCGCAAGGTTTTTCTACCGTTCACGCCCGGAAGGGCGTGTGGGGGTTCTTACAAGGGGGACGTGTCCCCCTTGTACCTCGTCACCCCTGCTTCTGCTTGTGCTTGGGGTTCTCGCAGATCACCATGACGCGGCCTTTGCGGCGAATGATTTTGCACTTTTCGCAAATGGGCTTTACGGACGGACGAACTTTCATGGGCGCAACCTCCCTCTTTTAGGCTGTAACAATTGGGCTGTATCGGCTTATCCTTTGCTGCGCCAAGTGATCCGGCCTCTGGTCAGATCATACGGCGACAGCTCCATCGTCACTTTATCACCCGGGTAAATACGGATGAAGTGCATGCGCATCTTCCCCGAAATATGGGCCATGATGCGGTGGCCGTTGGGCAGTTCCACCTGAAACATGGCGTTGGGCAGCGCCTCTACAACGACGCCCTCCACTTCGATAACATCGGTTTTGGCCAAATCCTTATTCCTCCCTCGGCGGTCGGTCGGCTAACCACTTGCGTATGTCCGCGTTGGACGGCAGCTTCCCACCCTGTACTATTTCCACAAAGCTGGGAAAAAATTCCGGCAACGCCCTGATATGCATGTGCTTCTTTTTCTTGGGTTTCTCCACCTTGCGAAGATCCCCGTCGGCCACGAGCGCAAACGCTCCATCCGTCTGAAGCACCACAAAGCGCCGCCCGGCGTCGCGGCCCTGCCTGGAAAGCACGGCGCGGCCCGGTTCAATGGGCAACTTATTCATCCCGGGGTTCCCACCGCCTTCATGGTCAGCAGTTCCGGCTCGCCCGCCGTGATAAGAACCGTGTTCTCATAGTGGGCGCTGAGGGATCCATCCATCGTACGCACATCCCATCCGTCCATGCGCACATCGAAGCCGCCCTGGTTGATCATCGGCTCTATCGCCAGCACCATCCCGCGCGTCAGGCGCAGTCCGTGTCCCGGCCGGCCGTAGTTGGGCACTTCGGGGTCCTCGTGCATATCGCGGCCGATGCCGTGACCGCACAGCGCGCGCACTACGGAGAAACCTTCGCCTTCGGCAACAGATTGCACCGCGTGCGAAATGTCTCCGATGCGCATGCCTTCGCGGCACATCTTGACGGCTTCCCAGAAACTGCGCTCGGTGACGCTTACCAGCCGCGCGGTTTCCTTGGCGATATCGCCCACGGCAACCGTGCGGGCCATGTCGGCCTGCCAGCCATCCAGGATCAGCCCGATGTCCAGCCCCACGATATCGCCGGGGACTAGCGGGCGGTCATCCGGGATGCCATGCACCACGGCGTCATTCACCGATGTGCACAGGGATGCGGGAAAGCCTTGATACCCATAAAAGGAAGGAATCGCGCCGGCCTTTCGGATCAGTCGGTCAGCCAACTGGTCAAGCTGCCGCGTCGTCGCGCCGGGCGCAACCGCCGCACAGACCTCCATCAGCACGTCTTCCAGCAGGTGGCCTGCCGCGCGCATCTTTCGTATCTGCTCGGGGTTTTTGATTTTGATCATCGAAGCGCCTCACGCACGCGCTGTTCCACTTCTTCCACCGGACCGTCGGTCTCGACGGAGACGAGCACGCCTTTCGCCTGATAATAGGCGATCAGCGGCTTGGTCTGCGCATGGTATACCTCAAGGCGGTTGAGCACCGTTTCCGGCGCGTCGTCCTTGCGGATGGTCAGCTTCTCGCCGCACTGGGGGCAATCTTCCTTGCCGTCCAGCCAGCTAACATGAGAGGTAAACCCGCAGGCGGCGCACACACGGCGGCCCTTCATCCGGTTCACAATCGCTTCATCCGCGATTTCCAGGTTCAGCACCCGGTCAATGGCGGCGATCTGAGAAAGCGCCTCGGCCTGCGCTTCGGTCCTGGGGAAGCCGTCAAAGATGACGCCCTTCGCGCAGTCGGGCTGCGTGATGCGCTCCTTGATCATGCCGATGACGACGGCATCCGGAACCAGCTGCCCGGCCTCGATGAAGGACTTGGCTTCGCGGCCAAGCTGGGTACCCTGCTTCATATGTTCACGGAGCATATCCCCCGTGGAAAGGCGGGGAATGCCCATCGCCGCCGCCGCCTTTTCAGCGTGCGTCCCCTTGCCGGAGCCCGGAGGGCCCAGGAAAATAATGTTTGCCATGATGCATCCCCCTTTCTATTGGTATCTTTCGTTCATCTTAAAGGAAACCCTTATAGTGGCGCATCAGCATCTGGCTTTCCAGCTGACGCATCGTTTCCAGCGCAACCGACACGGCGATCAGCAGCGAGCTTGCCGCGAACGGCAGCCTGAGCCCCGCCCAACTGGAAATCAGCGTGGGCACAACCGCAAGCACTGCCAGAAAAATACCGCCAAACAGCGTGATACGGCTGGAAATCTTGGCCAGATAATCGCTGGTGGGCTTACCCTGACGGATGCCGGGAATCGTCCCTCCATTTTGCTGCATATTCTTTGCAATGTCAACAGGGTTGAACGAAATGCTGGTATAAAAATATGCGAAGAAGACGATCAGCAGGCCGACCACCAACTGGTACCATACGCTGCTCATGAAGCTGTTGTTCCACCAGGTGCTCAGCCCGCTGCTCGGCCAGAAGGCCATGATCGTGCCCGGGAACTGCATAATGGAGGAAGCAAAGATCAGCGGCAGCACGCCCGTGGAGTTGACCTTCATCGGGATGTGCGTGCTCTGGCCGCCGTACATCTTACGGCCGACCATGCGCTTGGCATACTGTACCGGCACCCGGCGCTCGCCCATTTCGACGAACGTAACGGCGGTGACCATGATCAGGATACCCGCGATCAGCAGCAGCGCGGTCAGGATGTTGGCGATGGTGAGCGTCGTGGTGAACAGGGATACGATGCCATCCGCGCACCATTTGAACAGCGAGGCGATGATGCCTGCGAAAATCAGCAGCGAAATGCCGTTGCCGATGCCTTTTTCGGTAATGCGCTCGCCGATCCACATCGCCAGCGTGGTGCCGGCCGCCATCGAAATGCCGATGACCATCGATGTGACAAGCGGGCTGCCAAACGTGGCGGACTTCATCGCGCCCATGCCCACGACCAAGCCGACCGCCTGGACGAAGCCCAGAACAACCGTTGCGTAGCGGGTGTACTGCGCGATCTTCTTCCTGCCCTCTTCGCCTTCCTTCTGAAGGTTCTCAAGGTAGGGGATGGCGACGGTGAGCAGCTGCATGATGATCGACGCGTTGATGTAGGGCGTGATGCCCATTGCCATGATCGTCATCTGGGAGAACGTGTTACCGGTCATCATGCTCATGAAGCCCAGCAGCGAAAAGCGCTCCAGCTGGTCCGCAACAATGCCGGTATCAATGCCCGCCACCGGAATCACGCCCGCCAGGCGGTAGATCAGCAGCATGAACAGGGTATAGAGGATCTTCTTGCGAAGGTCCTCTATCCGCCATGCGTTGCGCAGTGTTGTTAGCATTTAGACCACCTCGGCTTTCCCGCCGGCGGCTTCGATCTTTTCTTTCGCAGAGCCCGTGAACTTGGCAGCCTTGATGTGCAGCTTCTGCGTCAGTTCACCGTTGCCCATGACCTTCAGGCCATCCAGCGGCTTCTTGACAAAACCGGCCTTGACCATGTCGGACACATCGATCGTCGCCCCCTGGGGGAAGCTGTTCAGCTGGCAAACGTTGACCAGCGCGTATTCCTTCTTGAAAATGTTGGTAAAGCCGCGCTTGGGGATACGGCGCACCAGCGGGAGCTGACCGCCCTCAAAGTACGCGCCCTTGCCATGGCCGCTGCGGGCCTTGGCGCCCTTGTGGCCCTTGCCGCTGGTTTTGCCCAGGCCCGAACCCGGGCCGCGGCCAAGGCGCTTGGGGGACGTTACCGAACCCGGCGCGGGGTACAGTTCGTTCAGTTTCATGTGGGCGCCTCCTTACTGGTCAATCTCTTCCACCACGACCATGTGCTTCACACGGAAGATCATGCCGCGAATGGCGGGATTGTCGTCGTGGATCACCGTTTGGTGCCGCTTGCGCAGGCCCAGGGCTTCCACAGTGCGGATCTGCTTTTCCAGGCAGGCAATGGGGGATTTCATCAAAGTTACTTTCAGCTTCTTCATCTTCATGCCACCCCTTAGCCCAGAATCTCTTCTACGGTTTTGCCGCGGAGCTTTGCGATCTGCTCGGCGCTGCGCAGCTGGGACAGCCCGTCAAGCGTCGCTTTGACGACGTTGATGGCGTTGGCCGTGCCGTAGGACTTTGTGCGGATGTTTTTGATGCCGCACATCTCCAGCACCGCGCGCGCGGCGCCACCGGCGATAACGCCCGTGCCCTCGGGGGCCGGCAGCAGCAGCACCTTGGATGTGCCGAAACGCCCGGTCACCTCGTGGGGGATGGACAGATCCTTGAACGGTACGGTAACAAGGTTCTTTTTCGCCGCTTCCACCGCCTTGCGGATGGCTTCGGGAATTTCAGTGGCCTTGCCCATGCCGCAGCCTACGCGGCCCTTCTCATCGCCGATGACAACCAGCGCGGAGAAGCGGAAGTTACGGCCGCCCTTGACGACCTTGGTAACGCGGTTGACGGCAACAAGCTTCTCTTTGAACTCCTGCGGCTCTTCGATGCGCGGGCCGCGATCACGGCGCGGGCCACGGTCGTCCCTGCGGGGGCCGCGGTTGTCGCGGGTGTTGTCCCTGCCATGGTGCTGCTGGTTTTGCTGCATATTTTCCATACTCAGAACTCCAATCCGGCTTCTCTGGCGCCCTCGGCAACAGACTGCACGCGGCCCGCATACACGTAGCCGCCGCGGTCGAACACCACAGCCTTGAAGCCTGCTTGCAGCGCACGCTCGCCGACAGTTTTGCCGACCAGCTTAGCCGCGCCTTTTTTGTCAAACTCGTCGATCTGGCCGCGGATCGCGGGGTCCAGCGTCGACGCGGAAACCAGCGTTACGCCCTTCGAATCATCGATGAGCTGCGCATACATGTGCTTTAGGCTGCGAAACACGCAGAGCCTGGGCGTCTCGGTCGTGCCGGAAATCTTCGTCCGGACGCGCTCGTGACGGATCTTGCGAACCTCATTCTTGTCCCGTTTGGTGAACATTCGCGCTCACTCCCTTTCTTATTACTTACCGGTTTTGCCTTCCTTGCGGCGGATATGCTCGGTATCGTATTTGATGCCCTTGCCCAGGTACGGTTCGGGCTTGCGAACCTTGCGGATATCGGCGGCGAGGTTGCCTACCTGCTGCTTGTTGATGCCCTTGACCACGATCTTGGTCGGGGCGGGCGTCTCAAACTGGATGTTCTCGGGCGCTTCAAACACAACAGGATGGCTATAGCCGATGTTGATGGTGAGCGTGCTGCCCGCGACTGCCGCGCGGTAACCGGTGCCCACGAGCTCCAGCGTTTTGGAGAAGCCCGTTGTGACGCCGACAACCAGGTTGTTGCAAAGCGCGCGGTACAGGCCGTGCAGGGCCTTGTGCGGCTTGGAATCGGTGGGGCGGGTCAGCACCAGGAATCCGTTTTCCTGCTGCGCCTGGATGCCGCCGGTCACCTGCTGGGACAGGGTCCCCTTGGGGCCCTTGACGGTGACGGTGCCATCTTCAGCGATGGTGACCTGAACGCCCGCCGGGATCTGGATCGGTTGCTTACCAATACGAGACATGATGTTCCTCCTTCGGAATAGCCTTGTCCGGTTCCCGCTGCGCGGGCCGGGGGCCCTACCGGGGTATGTGAGGGGGGATGCTTCTGGGGCGCTGCCCCAGACCCCGCTTAAGGGACAAGTCCCTTAAGAATCCCTGCTTTTTCGCCTCACGGCGGGTTGGTCTGATATATATATCCCCTGCCCGCCGTGAGGCGGAGAAGGGATTCTTATGGGCCTTAGGCCCTTAAGCGGGGCTTGGGGCCGCGC
>JAVBPC010000115.1:0-9950 GCA_031549905.1 Eubacteriales bacterium | reverse complement strand
CGATATGGTCGCCGGCGGCGACGGCGAAAGCTGGATCGTTTCGCGCAGCGCCTACTACCACACGCTGTACCTGCGCACGGCTTACCTTGCCATCCGCCTGATGAAAGAGCAGGAGGATTTCGACGGGGTTATCCGCGTTTGCCGCCGCGCGCTGGATGTGGATGCGTTTGATGAAACGATGCACCTGGAACTGATGGACGCGCTGGTGCGCACCAGCCGCAGCAATGAGGCGCTGGTGCAATACCGCCATGCCACCAACCTGCACTACAATTACCTGGGCATGCGCCCGCCCGAGAAGATTCAGAATTTCTACAAGCAGATCATCCAGGCGGACCAGTCGCTTGGGATGGATATTGAAAGCATCCGCAAGAACCTGCAAGAGAACGACGCGTCCAGCGGCGCTTTTATCTGCGAATATGTGATCTTCAAAGACATTTATCACCTGCTGATGCGCAATTTCTCCCGGCTGGGCAACAGCATGTACCTGGGGATTGTGATGCTGTCCTCTTCCGGCGGGCAGCCGATAGAGCCGCTGGTGCTGGATGGGGCGATGCGCATGCTGCTGTCCGCGATGGTCAGTTCCCTGCGCAAGGGCGATACCGTGACGCGCTACAGCCCCTCGCAGTACGCCGTACTGCTGCCGTCCGTCAGCTTTGAGACGGGCCGCATGGTTATGGAAAGGATACGAAACACCTTCTACACCCAATGCGTGGATTCTTCGCTGACGCTGGCGTACAAGCTGGGGCCGGTGGAGGAGACGCAATAGGATGGGGGAACGCTGGGACGCTGTCCCAGGCCCTGCCAAAGGGATTTCGTCCCTTTGGAATCCCTGCATTTTCGCCTCACGGCGGGTTGCACTTATCAATATGAAAAAACCTTCCCGCGCCCGTAGGCGAAAGAAGGGATTCTTAAGGGCCTAAAGCCCTTAAGCGGGGTCCAGGGGCAGCGCCCCTGGACTTTCGTTTTCGTTACTCACGGATTCCCCCTTTTCGTGTCGCCGCCCATTCCGCCCATACCGCTCTGGCCGCCCAACGCGTTCATGTTGAGGGTGGAGGCGTCCACCAGCGCATCGGGGTTCGCGGCCTGGCCTTCGGTGGTGGCGGGGATGGTGCCGTCCAGCTGGCCCTGGATGCTCTGGCCGCGCAGCGTGCCAAGGGTTTTCAGCTCCGCAACTGCGGCCTGGTACTGCTCGTAAGTGTAGAAAGCGGAGGGGTCATCTTCAATATAGGATGCAATCATGGCGTCGATGGCGCTTACGGTCTGTTCAAACTGACCGTCCGCGAAATAACCGTCGATGATCTCTTGCAGGTACTGGTGGTAGCGCTCCAGGTATTCCGGCACTTCCAGCAGCTTGGCAAGCAGCGGACGGTCTTCCATGCTTACACCGGATACCGGCGTATCAATCGGGAAATTGACCACATCCGATGCGTTGCCGGACATGAACCCGCCGAATGCCATGTTGTAATCCCATGGCAGCATGCTGATCTGGCTTTCGCCGTTTTCATACAGCACATAGTTGTGGCCCATGTTGGATACATAGCTGTCCAGGTTCACCACCACGGTGTGCGCCGCGAAATACCGCAGCACAGCGTCCACATCCACGTATGTTTCCAGGTCGGTGCCTTCGCTTAGGTTTTTCAGCGCTTCAATGACGCGCAGATGATCGGCTTCATCCGTCTTGGTCTTGTCATTGTCGAATATGGCGGAGTAGCTGGCCGGGTCATCGTCAGTGTACTGCAGGGAGACGCCGTCTGAGTCCATGCCGGCCATGCCGCCCATCCCGCCGCCGCCCCGTTCGCCCATGTCCTGGCCGCCAAAATCGCGCCGCCCGCCGGCACCGCCCGGCATGTTGCCGAAATCAGGCATCGTGGCGGAGCTGCCCGTTCCGCCGGAGGCATCGGGCGCGGCCGTGGAATCCTGCGCCGCGCCCACATCCGGCGGCGTGAAATTTGTGCCTGCCTCGCCGGAGGCATCGGTATCGCCGCCCGGCATTTGCGGCATTGCGCCCTCAAAAGTGGACGGATCAAACCCTTCGGGCATTTGCGGCATGCCTTCGCCGCTGAAAGGATCGAACCCTTCGGGCATCTCAAATCCTTCGGGCAGCTGCCCGCCCTGCATGAAATCTTCGCCGCCCAGGCCCATTTCGTTATCCGGCTTGTACAGCTCACCCTTGCCGTATACGCGGTCCTTAAAGCTGCCGTCCAGGTCTTCCACCGCCAGGTAGAAGCCCCAGCTTTCGCCGTTTACGGTGATATCCGCGTACGCGAACAGCGGCGCGTTCACCCCGATATACTGCATGATGTCATAGGATATGTATTCTTTCATGCTGCTGGCGTCGGAATAGTTGCTGTTCAGCACGATCTTATCCAGCCCCAGCCAGGTTTGGTTTTTCACATATTCATCAAATTTGATTTTGAAGCTGTAGCGGTCGCTGTCGCTGCGCGCCACGGTGCTAAGGCTGGAGTTGCCCTTCGCGCGGATGCCCACGTTTTCCACCGTCTGCCCGTTGATGGTGATGTTGGCGGAGATGTACTCCTTATCGGTGGCGTTATTCAGCAGAGACTGCCAGGCTTCGGGGTCCGCCTCAATGGAAACGGTCATGATGGTGGTTTTGTCGATTTGCTCCGCGTACGGGAACTCATCGGCCCCTGCCACCGTGGCGGCGGCGATCAGCATAAGTGCTGCCAGCAGCAGCGCGGCGATGCGCGCATATCCCTTGCGTGTTGTCAATTGGCGTGACTCCTTTCGGATTTTAGCATGCCCAAACCCTAACACAGTAACATGAAGGCAAGATGAAAGCCGCAAGGAAAGTGCTGGCCGTCAAGGCGTGCGCGGGGCCGCACCGCGCTGTTTTGAGCCTTCCTATTATGCGAAATACCATTAAATGCGCAGTGCGGAATCAGCAATATGCATTAAATTCGTTAATAACTTATCAATCTTAGACACTTTCGTTTCCTTGACTTTTCCGCTTCCGTATGGTTTAATGTTATCGTTAAGGCAGAGAGTTAGAGAGCCAAGACAACAGCCCGCGAAAAGGGTTTGTGTCTGTAGCTCTTTTTTCTTTTCCCAAAAATTACACCGGCGGGGATGGGAAGGTTTCTTCATTTGGTCGCTTTATATGCTTTGGCATATTAAAGAGGATAATACCTGACTAAGGAAAGGACGGTCGGAGAAATGAAAAAGGCGTTAGCCCTGGTACTTACCCTGGTGCTGCTGCTGCCCATGCTGGCAATGGCGGAAGGCAACCCCTATGAGGTCACCGAGCCCATCACCATCCAGTGGTGGCACACCCATGAGGAACAGTTCAACGGCGAAATCGACGAGATGATGAAGCAGTTCCATGAGGCGAACCCGCTGATCACCGTGGAGCAGATCTATGTTGGCAGCTACGGCGACATGAATGAGCGCCTGATCTCCGCCATCGCGGCCGGCGACGTGCCCGCGATGTGCTCCTCCAACACCTCTTATCCCGCGGAGTACGGCGCGTCCGGCATCTGCGAGATCCTGGACCCGTACATCGCCGCCAGCGGCTATGACGTTGCCGACTTCGGCGAGGGCCTGATCGCGGCCACCAGCTACGCCGGTGAGCAGATCTGCCTGCCGTACCTGATCAGCACGCAGTGCCTGTATTTCAACAAGGCCGCTGCCGAAGCCGAAGGCATTGAAATGCCCAAGACATTTGACGAGCTGGACGCGTTCCTGGAGAAGGCGACAGTCTTCAACGAGGACGGCACCACCAAGCGCTGGGGCATGATCATCGGCGGTTGGGACTACTGGTACTATGAGATGCTGTACAAGAACAACGGCGTGAAGGTCATCAATGAAGACGGCCTGACCACCGACCTGAACGGCGAAGCCTCCGTGGCGATCACCACGAAGATTAAGGAATGGATCGACAAGGGCTATTGCTACTATGCGTATGGCACCGATTCTTCCAGCATCATGCGCCGGAACTTCTGGGATGGCAACGCGTTTGCCGTGACCCACACCTCCTCCCTGTATGATACCTACGTTGCCAACGTGACCGAGGGCGTCGAAGTCGGCATGGCGTGGCTGCCCGGCGGCACCGAAGGCTTCAAGAGCGAAGTCGGCGGCGCGGTCATCCTGATCCCCGCGAAGGCCACCCAGGCGCAGAAAAACGCCGCGTGGCAGCTGATGCAGTTCATGACCAGCCCCGAAGTCAACCTGTTCTGGGCGGACCGCACCGGCTACTTCCCCACCCGCCAGAGCACCTATGACACCCCGGAAGTGGCGGAGTACCTCAGCCGCAAGCCCGCCATGGAAGCGATCATGGATAACATCAGCCTGATCAACCCGCGCAACAGCGAGCCGGTGTACAACACCGTTGCGAACCTCTGGCGCGACAGCCTGGGCAAGATCTTCATCGAAGGTGCGCCCATCCAGGCGACGCTGGACGAGCTGGCCCAGGAAGTGACCGAGCTGCTCGAAGACCAATAACCTAACCTGCACGGTGCAAGGGCTGCCGCGTTGCGGCAGCCCTCTCTTAAACCAAAACATCCCCTGCGGCCCCGATTAACTACGGCAGAGGTGGTTTCCAGTGTTTTCCAAAACCCCAAACCTTGAGCGCAACCGGCGGGGCAGGCCCGCGTTTGTGTCGTGGCTTTCCGTTCTTTTGTTTATCCTGGGCGGTGTATGCGTGCTTGCGGGTATCTTTGGGTACCTGATGGGCGATTTGCAGCTGTCTTTCCTGTCCCCTTTGATGGACAGGGTGAAGGCGGCCCGCACCGCGTACCAATCCTTCCGCACGCCGCTGCCGTTTGTGGAAAGCGTGCTTAGCTTCCTGGCATCCAGCGCCATTGTGATGATCCTTGCGGGCACGGCGCTTCTGTTCAACGGCGTTATGATGCGCATACAGCCGTGGGAGCGCTTTGTGGATATGCTGTGCATCGAGCCCGCGCTGCTTTTCTTCCTGCTGTTCGTATACTATCCCGTGCTGGATTTGCTGCGCATCTCCTTCACCAACTGGAACCTGCTGAAGGATGACTACAGCTTTGTCGGCATGAAGAATTACACCTGGCTGTTCAACGGTTCCGGCTGGAAGTATTTCGTTTCATCGATGAAAATCACCGCGATCTACACCTTCTGGGAGGTTGCGATTACCCTGGTGGGCGGCATGCTGCTGGCGCTGCTGTTCAACCGAATGACCAAGATGTTTACCGCGATGCGCGCGATCGTGTTCATGCCCAAGTATATCGCGGTATCCACAAGCGCCATCGTGTTCATATGGATACTGGCGGCGCCGCACGGCGTGCTGAACTATGTGCTTTCTATGTTTGGCATTGTGGGCCCCGACTGGCTGCACGGCGCATCAACCGCGCTGACGGGCGTACTGTTCCTCACTGCGTGGCGCGTTGTGGGTTACGCGATGATGATCTATCTGTCGGCGATGCAGTCGATCCCGCAGGATTATTACGAAGCCGCCTCCATCGACGGCGCGGACGGCCTTCATCGGTTTCGGTTTATCACGCTGCCGCTGCTGGCGCCGACCACGCTGTTCCTGTTTGTTACCACATTCATCGCCAGTATGAAGGTGTTCCAGTCTGTCGATGTCATGACGGGCGGCGGCCCGTACGATTCCACCAGCGTGATCGTGCACTGGATCTACAAGTTGGGCTTCACCGATTTCCGCATAGACCGCGCGGCGGTGGTTTCGGTTGTGTTCTTCGTGATCCTGCTGGTATGCACGGCGGCCACGATGCGCTATTCTAACCGCTCCGTCAACTACGACCAGTAAGGGGGAATACATCATGCAAAACAAGTCTTTATTACGGATGCGTCAATCCGGCTGGTTTGATGTGCTCATCCTTTTCCTGATCGTGGGCGTACTCTTCCTGATTCTGGGCGGAATCGGTTCTGTTCAGTACAAGAACATCATCGCCGGGCTTCCCGAGGGCGCGACCGCCTACGAAATCCGCGATGCGCAGGGGTTGCTTTCCGGCAGCCATCAAACGCTGCTGAAGATCGGCGGGGCCACGGTGGGCGTGGTGCTGCTGTGCCTGCTGGCGCTGCGGTTTGTATCCCCGTGGATGCACGCTGACCTTTCGCGGGAACTGGCCGGGCGGCGCGTTCGCGTGGTGCTGCAATACGCGGTGGCGATCGCGTTCACGCTGGTGATGCTGTTCCCGCTGTACTGGATGATCGTATCATCGCTGAAAACCAGCGAAGAGCTGCTGCTGACGGTGCCAACGCTGTGGCCCAAGCAACTTATGTGGGAAAACTACCCCGATGTGCTGCGCCGCGCGCCGTTTGGCCAGTATTTCTTCACCACCATTGTTTCCACATTCTTCATCATGTGCGGCGAGCTGATCATGGGCATACTCGCGGCATACGGGTTCAGCAAGGGCGAGTTCAGGGGCAAAAACGGGCTGTTCATCATCGTGCTGGGCGCGCTGATGATCCCCATTCAGGTTACGTTCGTGCCGATTTACGTCATGATTTCGCGGCTGAACTGGCTGAATACGTTTGCGGGCCTGATCGTGCCGAACCTTGTTTCCGCGTACTTCATCTTCATGCTGCGCCAGTCGTTCATGTCGGTGGATAACAGCTACCTGGAGGCGGGCAAGGTGGACGGCATGGGCCGGCTCGGCGCCATTTTCCATGTGCTGTGCCCGATGTGCAAGCCCACGCTGATCACGATTTCGATCATCACATTCATCAACGGCTGGAACAGCTATTTCTGGCCCAAGATGATCACCACCAACGACACCAGGCGCACCATCGCGGTCGGTGTCGCGTACCTGCGCCGCACGTTCGCCGGGATGGAAACTGCCAACTACAACGAAATCATGGCGGGCGCGGTGCTGGCAATTCTGCCCATCGTGGTGCTGTTCTTCGTACTGCAGCGCTACATCATGACGGGCATGAGCAAGGCGGCTATGAAATGAAAAAGGTTTCCTGGTTTCTGTCTTTGGCGATTATCGCGCTGGCGCTGTTTGGCGCGGCGCACGCGGAGGGAGCGGATGTGTTTGACACCGCTTCCGACGCGGGGCGGCTGACGGCAAGGTTTTTGCAAATGAAATCCACCGGCGGGGAAAAGCCCGGCGACGCGACGATCCTGACCTCGCCGGACGGCAAGGTGATGCTGATCGACGCGGGGGAGACGGCCTGCGGCCCTCAAGTGGTGGAAGCGTTACAAAAGATGGGAATCACGAAAATCGACTGCCTGGTGACGTCGCATCCGCACATCGACCACATCGGCGGCATGCCGGCGGTGTTTGCGGCGATGGAAGTTGGCGCGGTATACACCAGCGCCGTGGAATACCCGACCGGCACCTACAAGGCGATGATGGATGCGCTGGGCGCTTCCGGTGTGGAGCATATCATCCTGTCGGAAGGGCAGAGCTTTATGTTCGGTGACAGCGTGCAGGTGGAAGTGCTGCACCCGGCCCCGGAGATCGAGTATTACGCCAGCTACCCCGATAACAGCACGCAGTTTATCAACGACCTGTCGCTGGCGCTGAAGTTTACCTACGGCGAATCGACAATGCTGTTTGCGGGCGACCTGTACACCCACGGCGAAAAGGATGTCATCGCAAAGGCGGGCGACAAGCTGGATGTCGATGTGATTAAGATCAACCACCACGGCGACAAGACCTCATCCAGCAAGGGCTGGCGCGAAGCGGTTTCCGCAAAGATTGCGGTGGCCATGCACGACGGCATCGCCGATATGAAGGTGCTGGAGAAGTATCACCGCGAGGGCACGGCCGTGTATGTGACATTCCTGGATGGCACGGTAAAGGTTTCGACGCCGGGGGACGGGGAGTACGAGGTGCTGACGGAACTTGAAAGGCCCGCTGACTTCCTGCAGTAATGACACCCTGAGGCTTGCTACGGCAAGCCTCTTCCAATTTTGCCGAAAATCTGGTACAATACCGCGGTAGGCCCACACAACCGGGCGACTCATCCCATGGAAGATGGTGATCCTATGCCAGTCATCGTCATTGACGCAATGGGCGGCGATTTCGCGCCGCAAGTCACCGTGGCCGGAAGCCTGAAAGCGCTGGCCGCGCATCCCGGCCTGACCATTAAGCTGGTCGGCAAAGAAGAAATGATCCGGCCCCTGCTCACGGGCGACAAGGATGTGCTTTCCCGCGCCGAAATCATCGACGCGCGCGAAGTAATCGAAACTGCGGAAGCCCCGGTGATGGCGCTGCGCAAAAAGGCGGATTCATCGCTGGTGCGCGCGTTTCAGATCCTGCGCGAGGGCGGCGCCGACGCGCTTGTTTCCGCGGGTTCCACGGGCGCGGTGATGGCGGCCAGCATGTTCCGCCTGGGCCGCATTCCAGGCATAGACAGGCCCGCGCTGGGGGCGCTGCTGCCCACGATCGCTGGCAAACCGTGCCTGCTGATGGATGTGGGCGCGAATGTGGATTGCCAGCCCGAATGGCTTCTTCAGTTCGCGAAGATGGGCAGCCAATACACGCGGTTCGTCACCGGCATTGAAAACCCACGCGTGGCGCTGCTGAGCAACGGCGAGGAAGCCGAAAAGGGCAACCAGCAGGTAAAAGCGGCGCATGAGCTGCTGGCACAGGCGCAGGGGATCAACTTCATCGGCAACCTGGAGGCGCGCGGCGTCCCCATGGGCGAAACCGATGTGATCATCGCCGACGGATTTGCCGGCAACATCCTGCTCAAATCCATGGAGGGTATATCCAAGGCGATCTTTCGCATGCTAAAGGCGCAGCTGACCAGCACCACGACCGCCAAGATCGGCGCGCTGCTGGTGAAAAAGCCGCTGAGCCAGATGAAAACGATGATGGACGCCGATGAAGTCGGCGGCGCTCCGTTGCTTGGCACTTTGGCCCCGGTGGTCAAGGCGCACGGCAACTCCAAGGAGCACGCGTACTATAGGGCCATCGAACAGGCGATGAAGATCCACGAATCCGGCGTTGTACGCGCCATCGCCGAGGCGGCGCAGCAATAATTCATTCATTTTAAGGAGGCACAACCAATGTACGAAAAGGTAGTAGCGCTGATTGCCGATCAGCTTCGCATCGACAAGAGCCAGATCAAGCCCGAATCCCGCCTGCTGGAAGATCTCAAGGCCGACTCCGCCAACGTCATGATGCTGATCATGGACCTGGAGGGCGAGCTGGGCATCATGGTGGAAGACGACGCGCTGATGCGCCTGCGCACGGTGGGCGATATCGTCAGCTACATCGAGAAGCGCCAGGCAGAATGAACGATCAGGACAAGCACCGCCTGGAAGAAGCGCTCGGGTACGCGTTCGGCGAACCCGGGCTGCTTTTGCTTGCGCTGACGCACCCCTCCGCCGCAAACGGCGGCAAGGATAACCAGCGCCTGGAATTTCTGGGCGACGCGGTGCTGGAGCTGACCGTCAGCGACGCGCTGTACCGCGATCACCCTGAGCTGCAAGAGGGCGGGCTGACCCGCACCCGCGCCGCACTGGTGCGTGAGGAATCGCTTGCCCACGCGGCGGAAACCATCGGTCTTGGCGTGTTTTTGCGCCTGGACGCCGGCGAGGCGCGCGGCGGTGGCCGCGAGAAGCCGTCCGTCCTTGCGGACGCGGTGGAAGCCATCCTTGGCGCGGTGTACCTTGACGGTGGATTTGACGCCGCGAAAAAGGTCTGCGCCAAGCTGCTGAACAACTTCGCCGCATCCGAGCCGCCCCCCGACTACAAAAGCGCCCTGCAGGAGCGCGAGCAGGCCGAGGGCCGCGCAATCCCCGAATACCGCACCATAGAAGAAGAAGGCCCGGCGCACGCGCGCGTCTTCACCGTCAGGGTAACGCTTGAAGGCGGCCGCCAGGGCACCGGCAAAGGCCAAACGAAGAAACAGGCCGAGCAGGAAGCGGCACGGGGGTTGTTGGGGTGATGCTTCCAGGGGGGGGGGGGGGGGGCCCCGGCCCCCCCCCCCCCCGGGGGTAGTCGAAGCCCCCCACAATAGGCAGCACCGCGGGGGGGGGGGTG
>JAVBPC010000031.1:0-37319 GCA_031549905.1 Eubacteriales bacterium | reverse complement strand
CATCGGGTTTTGAAAGATGCCCTGGTATGACGCGCCCGCCGTGGAAAGGCAGCAGCCCACCAGCATCGCCAGCGCTATGCGCGGCAGGCGGATGTTGAACAACACCGTTTCCATCTGCTTGGCCCAGAACGGTTCAATCGGAAATATTTTGGATAGCAGGATGCCGCCCAACTCCTTTACGGAGATGGGATAGCGCCCCAGGCCGAATGAGATGACCACGCACGCGATCAGCGCGATGAACAGGCCAGGGACGATGAAACGGCTTGCTTTGCCGCCTTTTTCGGTTGACACGTCGGCACCTTCCTATCCGTAGGCTTTGCTTTGTTACACCTTGCTGTAATACGCCTGTCCCGCGCACGCTTTGCACACGGGCTTGCCGTCTTTTACGGTGTGCTTGGCGTCGGTCACGTCTTCGCCGCACTCGGCGCAGAAGACGATCTCGCACGGGGGGCCGGGCAGGTCGCCCGGCGTCAGGTCGATCACGACATCCTGCACGGAGAAGATCTCTTCTTCCGGCAGGTTTTTGTAAAACTGGATCATGTCTTCGCCATCGGCAGGGTGCATGCGCTTTTTGCGGTGGATGCGCACGGCCCGGCGCGTTTCCAGATCAATAAAGCTGGCCGCGACCTTGCCGTAATCAAACCACTTGAATGTGCGCTTGCCGACCCTGGTGCCGGTGACGATGCCGATGGAATCGGCGGGGCAGCGGTCGCACTCGACGAACACGGCGATGCGCTTGCGGTCGGCCTCCGGGTCCAGGCTAAGCAGCGACATGCCGTACCGCGCCATTTTCACGCCGATGCACTGGCCGGAGCACAGGTGGCCGTGGTATTCGACGGCCCGCGCCACATCTTCCTCAAAGGTGCGCATTGTCATCCCTCCCCAGGATAAAGATGCCGAAACCCTTTTTGTTCGGCAGGTAATAGGGGTAGACCGGGTCGCAGGTAACGGTAAGGCACGCTTCCAGGTACGCGTCCACCGAGGTATCCGGCGGGTTCTTCGAATAGAAGCGCACGAAATCAGCCGCCTCCGCAAGGCTGCGCAGCGGTTGGCCGTATTCCAGCGCGTCCTCGATTACGGTGTAACGCGCGCCCAGGGCATCCAGCGCCTGTGATGTGAGGCTCACTGTGTTGCACTTTGGCGGGTGATAGTCCGTCGGGCCGAGCTTCCCCTGCGCATCGGCGTGCACCACGGCGATGACACTCTCGCGGCACATGGAAAGCAGCTTTGAAAGCGATTCATCGATGCGGCCGTAAAACACGGCAAGCACGGTATCCCACTGCCCGCTGAGCGTTTCCGCATCCTGGCAGATCGCCTCGATGTTGCCGATGCCGCGCTTCAAGATGCCCGCGCGCAGCATGCCAATGACGCCTTCGTTTTTGTCCACACAGGTGATGTGACCGATGCTGTCCGCCAGCGCAAGGTCAATCAGGCCCGCGCCGCAGCCAAGGTCCACCAGCGTTTCGCGGCAGGCAATGTTTGGCAAAATAAGTTGTTTCAGGTTTTCATGAAACCCCGTGTACTTAGATGCTTCTTCAAACCAACGCACCGCGGTTTCGTTCCACTGAAAAAGAATCGAGGGCCACCTCCTTATACTTGCAGAATGATACAAGCAAGCAAGATCGGGCCCTCGCATGGAATACCTCTCCTTCTCAAACACGGAAGGCATAATTGTTTCCAATCATACCTGCGGGCCGGTTCCCCGGCCCAGGCCGCGCGCCATGGGGGTTGCCTTTAGGCGTTGCGGCTCGGAGGGCGCAGTATGAAGCTGTACTTGTCAGACACCGATAGGTATTGTACAATACAATGCGAAACTTGTCAACGCGGGGGTATGCGGCATGGGTACGATGATCGAACGGATGGTAAAATTTGTATTAAATGATAAAGAGATGCCCATTTTTCTTTGCACGCCGGAAAGCCTGGATGAGCTGGCCGTGGGGTTTCTGCGCACGCAGGGGATGATCGGCGGCATGGATGCGGTTGCCGGCGTTGCGATGGATGGGCTTAGCGTTTCCGTGACCACCAAGGCCCCCCTTGGGGAGGCCGTGCCGCTGCCCGTGCGGGTAGAGAGCTTGGCGCCCGTGGTGTGCGAGTTCGAGTTCACGATGGGGGAGGCCATGGCCATCGCCCGCAGGCTTGCGGCCGTCAAGGGGCACTACGGCACGCACTGCATAGGGCTGATCACGCCCGGCGGCGATATTTTCCGCGAGGATGTGGGCCGCCACAACGCGATGGATAAGGTGATCGGCCGCGCGATGATGGACGGAGTTGACTTCGCGCAGTGCGTTGTGGCTGCGACGGGGCGCATCTCTCTGGAGATGCTGGTGAAGGCCGCGTCTGTTGGAATTCCGATTATTGTCAGCAAGAAGTATCCCAGCGATTTGAGCGTTTCCATCGCGGAAAGGCTTGGAATCGTCATTGTTGGGCATGCGCTTTCAGATGCGCCGCACGTTTTCGGTTTTAGTGCCAAATTAACCAAATAATTGCGTTAATAAATTCGCAAAATTGCGCATTCTCATCTTGCGCAACCTCATGGGGGCATGGTACACTGTACGTACAACCGCATATATACTCCGAGTCCTGATGACCCACGCGGCCATCCCGACCGATTGGTGTGCCGAGCAATTGACGCGCCAGCCTTTTGCAAAGGAGCCCCAAGACGAGCAGCTAGATCCATGCATAACCGTATGTGCGAATAGCTGTGTTTTCTTGGGCATTTGTGCGACCATGGTTTTAAGGAGGAGCACGCATGTCTGAGGAGAAAAAAGGATTCCTGAGCCGTGAGTACACGCGCCGTCAGTTTATGAAGCTGTCGGCCAAAGGCCTCACGGGCGTCGCGCTGTCCAGCAGCCTGCTGTCGCTGATGGGCGTGACCAAGTCCCAGGCGGAAAGCGGACAGGTTGAGGTTTATGCGACGCCTGAGTACCTTCTGGTGGCAAACCGCGCCAAGTGCACCGGCTGTCAGCGCTGCGAAACCAACTGCACGCTGGCTAGAGACGGCGAAGCCCGCCCCTACATGGCGCGGGTGCGCGTTCGCGACAAGGTCAACTTCGGCACGGAAGTGCCCGGCGACGACTACAACAAGGGCGACGGCAACTTTGGCACATGGTCCATGGAGCCCGACACCTGCAAGCAGTGCGGCGACCCCGCGTGCCTGAAGGCGTGCCCGGTGCAGGCCATCGGCATCAGCGAGCGGAACAATTCCCGCGTTGTGGATGAGACAAAGTGCGTGGGCTGCGGCATGTGCGTTCAGGCGTGCCCGTGGTCGATGCCGCGCGTGAACCCGGAGACCCGCAAGTCCAGCAAGTGCATCAACTGCGGCAACTGCGTGCGCGGGTGCCCGACCAGCGCGCTGACGATGATCCCCTGGGAAGATGTCGCGGCGGCGATGGCGTAAGGCGCAATCCATTTAGAAGGAGGACGATTCCATGTACGGATGGACCGGCAAACTGCTTCGTGTCAATTTGACCGATCGTTCCGCTGCCATTGAGAGCAGCGAGAAATACTTCCCCTACATCGGCGGCAAAGGCATGGCCAACCGCATTATGTACGATGCGGTGCCCGCGGGTACCGACCCGGCCGCGGTCGAAAACAAGATCGTGCTGGCCGTTGGGCCCAACACCGGCTCCGGTGCGCCCTGCAGCGGCCGCCTGACCATTTCCACCCTGTCCCCGTTCACCAAGTTTAACGCCATCGTGGATGCGCACGTCGGCGGCGACACCGCCACCCAGATCAAGGCGGCCGGCTATGATGCCATCGTCATCGAAGGCGCGGCGGATGCCCCCGTGTACATCAACATCCAGGATGACAAAGTGACCGTTGAAGACGCGGCGGACCTGTGGGGCAAGACCACCACGCAGACCACCACCGCCCTGGCCGCCAAGCACGGCAACGGCACCAACGTGTTCTCCATCGGCAAGGCCGGCGAGAACATGCTGAACCTCTCCTGCGTCATCACCGGCGTCGCGCACTCCGCGGGCGGCGGCCTGGGCAAGGTGTTCGGCAGCAAGAAGCTGAAGGCGCTGGCCATCTACGGCACCGGCGGCACCAAGGTTGCCGACGCCGCAAAGGTCCGCGAGCTGAACAGCTATGTCATCTCCGACCTGATGGGCTCCAACAACAACCACGTTGTGCCCACCGTGGCGCAGTCCTGGGCCGAGTATGAGAACAGCTCCACCCGCTGGACCGGCCAGCCGGGCCTGACCTGGGGCGCTGCCGAAGGCGGCCCGATTGATACGGGCGAATCACCTCCGGGCGAAATGACCCTGATCGGCTACCGCTGCCAGAAGGCCGTGAAGGACCACGGCGCCGTTGCCGAGAACTTCACGGTGAAGATGGTCGGCTGCGCGTCCTGCCCGATCCGCTGCTACGGCGGCGTCAAGATGCCCAAGCTGGGCGAAGTCTATGAGACGAAGATCACGCACGCCAACACGTGCCTGGGCAACAACCCCTACGGTGCGCTGATGACCACCTATGTGGACCAGGAAGTGGAAGGCGACGGCAAGATGCACGCCAGCATCTACAGCGCCATCCTGGCCGACGACCTGGGCCTGTGGGATAACTACGGCGAACTGTCCGCGACGCTGCGCTATTTCATGAAGGATGACTACGCCCTCATGAAGCAGATCATGTCCGAAGCGGAATTCAACGCCATTGACTGGGCGAAGCGCGACAGCGGCGATCTGACCTTCATCAAGGATATTCTTGAGCTGGTGTGCGATCCCACGCATCCGCTGTCCACGCTGGCGCAGGGCGCTTACTATGTGGACAAGCAGTACCACGACATTGCGCCGGATTATCTGCATTCTTCCGCGCTGGGCGTATGGGGCCCCCTGGGCGGCAAGCGCCACCACGGCAACGAGTGCGACGCGCAGGTTGGCCAGCTGACCAACGTGCTGTACAACCGCGACGGCATGTGCCACACCATCGTCAACATCACCGGTTCCGGCCTGCCCTACGAGCTGCAGAAGGAAATCTGTGAAGAGACGTTCGGCGAGGGCTGCCTGGACAAGCCCAGCCTCTACACCCCGATGAACGAAGCCAAGGCGCGCTTTGCCAAGTTTGGCGTGATGCGCCAGGTGATGCATGACTCGTTCACGCTGTGCAACTGGGTATGGCCGATGACGCTGTCCCCCCGCAAGGACCGCAACTACCGCGGCGACCTTTCGGTGGAGAGCCAGTACATGGCCGCCATCACGGGCGAAGACTGGACCGAAGAGAGCTTCGATCACGCGATTGAGCGCTGCATTCAGCTGCACCGCGCGATGACCGTCAAGCAGGTGGGCGACACCGATATGCGCAACCTGCACGATGTGATTTCTGAGTTTATCTTCAACGCCAACCCCGACCTCAAGCCCTTTGAGGAAGGCACCACGAAGCTTGACCGCGAAGACTGGCAGCTTGCGCTGACGATGTTCTACCGCGAGTTCGGCTGGGATGAGAAGACCGGCGCGCCGACCCGCGCTACGCTGGAGAAGTTCGACCTGGCTGATGTGGCGGACGATCTGGACGCGCTGGGGCTGCTGCCGTAAGGGACGACGGTAGGACGAGTTACGAAGGGGACGCCAGGGGGTAATAAGTTTGCTTTCTGGACAGTCCACTGGACTGTCCAGCCCCTGAACCCTGCCAAGGGGGCTTAGCCCCCTTGGAACCCCTTCTTCCGCTCACGCGGGGGGAGGGGTTCTTTTAGGAGGTGTTTTCTGTGGATGAGAATGATATCCTGACGCCTGCGGAAGGTGATGTCAATCCGCTGGATGAACCGGCTAAAGCTTTGGCCGACTATTTCCACAAGCGAACCGCGCTTTCGAAGGTGACCAGCAAGAAGCCTTTGCTGCTTTCGCCGCCTTTCGGCATTGAAAAAGAGGCGATGACCGCGCTGCTTGCCGGGCTTGGCACGGACGGTGCGCACCCTGCGCTCAAAAATGTGGCCTGGGTGCAGGGGAAGAAGGACCTGTACTACTACGACGGGTCGATCATGACGAAGCATTACGCGGAGCTGGATTCGTTATTGGAAGATAAGGATATACTGGCGACCATTGCAACGGTGACGCGGTCCGACAGCAAGCTGTACCCGCGCCCCACGCAGTACAGCAAGCTGATGGCCACGCCGTTCCGTTTTTCAAAGGATGAGATACTGGGCGCGGTAGCCCGCATGGGAAACGAGGAGCAGTACGGGGACATCGGCGTGGTGACGGCATCGAACGGCGCGTCCGCGCTGTTTTCGGAGCAGTTCATCTCCAGGCGGTATGCGCAGGCCCTGATCGAGCGGATTGAGGTGGAGGACCCGGAGAACCCGTGAGGGTGGGGTGTGATAGGGCGGTGGGGCGATGGGCTCCGCCGCCCTTTTGACATACGGGGAAGGCCAGCGGCTATATGCGCGATATGCATATACCGCGTTTTTCTTTTCCCTACTGAAACAGCCCCACAATCCTCTCCCAAAGCGTCTTGTCCGCATCGGCCTCCACCTGCGCGGCGGCCTGCGCGGGCGGGGTCAGCGCCCGGGTGCGGTACACGAACTGCAACGAGCGCACCGGCTGCCCTTCGCTGACGAGAGATGTAAGCGCCGCCCCGTCATCCGCCTGGCCGTATCGCGCCAGCAGCCCGCTGACGCCATCCAGCCCGGATACGAACTGCGCCGTGCCCGTAGCCAGCTCCGCCGCGCCTGTTACCAGCGGCGCACCGCCTGTGGCCAGCTGCTCCCTGGCGGCGGTGACGCCCGCGCCGTACTGCGTAAGCCCATCCGTGAGGGGGGCCAGCAGCGGCGACAGCACCGCCCTTGTGGCATCCGGCAGCAGCGCAAGGTTCGCCTCCAGCGCCGCCAGCACCGTGCCCATGCTGTCTTCCAGCTGCGCCATCGCGGTGTCCACACCGTCCACATAGGCGGCAACCCCGGTGGATAGCTGCGCCTGCCCGGCGGCAAGCTGGCCCGCGCCCTCGGTGAGCGCGGCGCCGCTACCAAGCAGCGCGCCAAGCTCATCGCCCAGCATGGACGCGATGTTCATCGGCATGGCGGCGATGCTGATCGCTTCCATCTGGAATGCATCTGTGTCAAAGGATAGCGTGAAATCGCCGGTTTGGCCGGGCAGCACGGTGTATGTCAGCGTCTGCGCCTGGCCGACCAGCGCGCCAGTCGCGCCGGGGGCATCGATATTGCGCGCGTGGTTCAACGACAGCGGCACCTGCACCTGCGCCATCAGCGCGCCCCTGAGGGATTCGGGCGCGGCATCGTTTCCCGCGATGTGCAGCGTGACCGTCACGCGGCCCGCCCGGCCGATCAGCGCATCCGGCTCGATGGCATCGCCGTTCAGCGCGTACCGGATGGAAACGGTGAGCGGCAGCGCGGCATCCTGCGGCACGCCCAGCGCGTAGAAGCCAGCCGGGTCGCCCTGCAGGTTCCAGGTGATGGTATCGCCGTCGATCTTCGGGGTGACGGTTTCCGTCATCGCGGACAGCTGCGCGTACAGGCCCGTATCGGTGTACTCGCCCGCCTCGGGCGCGTCGATGTGCGTGACGATGTACAGCGCATCCACCGTCCCTGTGGGGGAGAGCAACGCGTACACGGTTTCATCCTTTACAAGCTCTGCCAGGCCTAGCGCAGGCAGCATTGTTATCATCAGCAGAACCGCCAGCAATAGTGGCAATGCGCGTTTCATCTTCATGCCTTCAGTTCCTCCCTTTTCATTTTGCGGGCAATCCCCAATGGTTTATCCAATAATGCCAGCAGCGGCGGCAGGCAAACCAACACCAGCAGGCCCGACAGCAGCGCGCCCCGGCCCAGCAGCAGGCCAATCTCGCTGATGCGCGATACGCGGGATAGCAGCGCTTCCGCAAAGCCAGCGCCGCTCAAAATCAGCGTTGAAAGCAGCACGGACGGCCCCGCGTGCGACAGCGCCGATACCGCCGCCTCGCGTGGGGCAAGCATCCGCCGCTCCTCCACATACCGGTTTGTCAGCAGGATTGCGTAGTCGATCGTCGCGCCCAATTGCAGGCTGGATATGATCAGATACCCGATATACACCAGCGGCGTGCCCATGAAGTACGGCACCGACATGTTGATCCAAATCGCCAGCTGTATCAGCAGCACCAGCAACACCGGGATCGTTACCGACTTGAAAGCGACTGCCACAATCACCGCCACCAGCAGGATGGACAGCAGCTGCACGCGCAGGCTGTCGCCTTCCACGCTGGATCTGATGTCAAACAGGCTGGTCGGCTGCCCCACGGCCAGCCACTGGCCGGGGTAGTAGGCCTCCGCAGCGTCCAGGATCGCGCCGGTTGCCTGCGTCAGCGCGGGGCCCTCCCGCGTGATCGACAGCGATACGATGATGCGCGCGTGCGTTTCCGATTGGAATTTGGATACGATGGAATCAGGCAGCAGCGCCTTAGGGAGCGCCGGGTCCGCCAGCGTCGCCAGCGACTGCACGCCGGTAACGGCCGGCTGGATTTCCAGCGCTTCGGCAAGCGCGGCCTCGCGCGCCGGGTCGCCGGTGGGCACCAGCAGCACCACCGGGTTCGAAATGCCGAACCGCGCCTCAATCCGCGCGCGGTCGGAGGCGGCATCCCCCTGCACGCCGGAGGAATCCCCATACAGGAACTGGTTCTGCCCGGATGCCAGGAATGTGGGCACAATCAGCACCGCAAGCACGATGATCAGCACATAGCGCAGCTTCATCGCGCCGCGCCCCAGCCTTCCGAAAGAGGGTACCCACCGCCTGTGCCTGGTCTTTTGTATCACCTTATCCAGCGCCAGCAGCAGCGCCGGCATAAGCGTCAGCACCGTCACCAGACTGATGCAGATGCCCTTTGCCAGCACCAGCCCGATATCCCGCCCGATGCTGTACTGCATCAGCACCAGCGCCAGGAAGCCCGCCACTGTGGTCAGCGCGCTTGCCAAAATAGAGTTGAGCGACTTCACCGTCGCGTGCACCACCGATTCCAGGGGGGTGTTTCCCGCGTCGCGTTCCTCCAAATAGCGGTGGAACAGGAACAGCGAGTAGTCCAGCGCGATCGCCAGCTGCAACACGGAAGCCATCGCATGCGTAATGAATGAAATGCTGCTGAAGAATATGTTGGTGCCCATGTTCAGTACGATGGCAACAAACAGCACCACCAGGTAAATGACCGGTTCAATCCAGGCATTGGAAAACAGCAGCAACAGCAGCACGCAAAACGGCACCACCACCAGCATGATCGTCGTTATTTCAGAGGAAAGCAGCGCGCGCATGGCCCGTGCCTCCTCCGCCGCGCCGGATACCGCCAGGTTTTCATACGGCAGCGCGCGGATCGCCTCAATCGCTTCGCCGGTGCTCAGCGCGTAGTCGTTCTCAGAAAACGTGACCTGGAACAGCGCCGCGCCGTCCTTGTAGAATGGCTCCACTGTGGTCTTCGACAGCATTTCTACCGGCTGATGGATGTCCGCCGCGTCATCCAGCCACAGCACGGAGCCGACGCCGTCGATGGCTTCAAGCGCGGCCTTGACCTCCAGCGCTTCCGCCACGCTGACGTTTTCGGCCATCACGCGCACCTGGCCGCCGTAGCCGAAGCTCTCTTCCATCTGCTCAATGCCGCGCTTCGTGTACGAGCTATCCGGCAGGTAGGAAGCCAGGTTGTAATTGACGCTGACAGCCCTTAAAAGCAGCGCGCTGAAAAGAAACAGCACCGCATACAGCGCAATCACTGCCTTCCTGTGGCGCAGCAGGGAACGGGTAAACTTTTCCATGACGCCTCCTTACTGCCCTAACGCCCTGTCAAACCCGACAGCATGTAATTGAGAAACAGGTACAAATCCTCGCCCAGATCCGCGTCATCCGCCTCGGTGGACTGATGAAAGATATCCAGCAGCCCCTCCACCAACGCCACCGCAATGGGGGAGAAGCGCCGCTCATCCGTGCCGTTGCCGAACTGCCGCGCCAACTTGCGCTTTGCGAATTCGATGATATCCCGCTTCAGCCCCTGGTACGGCGAACCCTCGCTGCGGCTGATCAGAATCAGGAACTCCACCCGCCGCTCAATGAATATCTGGTGCAGATCCATCGCAAGCCGGCGCAGCCCTTCATCGGATGCCTGCATCTCCATCATCCGCCGAAGCTTCGCCACCGGTTCGCCCACCAGCGCGTCAAACAGCTGCTCTTTCCCGGTAAAATACAGGTAGATGTTGCCCACCGTCATCCCCGCCTGCGCCGCAATGGACCGCATGGATGCCTTGTCATATCCGCTGATCAGGAACTCATCCAGCGCCGCATCGATGATGCGCTGCTTGGGATCATCCTTCTGCGGCTTCTCGGTTTTTTTCACGCTGCACCTCACATTCATTGCATCTATCATTGCTGAACGGCCGCGCACTGAACACCTGCTCATTGAACGTCTGTTCATTATACGTCGCGCAAAGGGTTTTGTCTACCCCGATATGGAAATGTTTACAAGGGCTTGTTCCCACTATCTGAAATGCCCAGATTTCGCTCGATTTTCGTGTCAGACAAGGCGCTTTTCCGAAGGAATACCAGCGGTATTTCGAGGGAAAGCAACGCTGTCTGGCGCGAAAAGCGGGCGGAAGATGGGCGTTGAGCGGTAGTGGGAACAAGCCCTAGATTTCGGTGCTGATGCGCACCTGACAGGCATCGCGCACGCCGCAGCTGGCGAAGTACAGCTCTTCGCGCGGTATCCATTCGGCGTCAAACCGGGCCAGCATCGCTTCGCCGTTTCGCCTCAGCAGGCGCCCCCGGCGCGTGGCAAGCGAAGCCTCCACAAAGATGGCCAAAGTGTACTGATCGCGCAGGCTGGGGTGCATGGAATAGACGCCCTCCACGATGGATACGGGCGTGGGGGTAATCATCTTGGGCGCTGTTAGCTGATGCGTTTTCCAGTCCAGCGGGCGGTAGGCAAAGGGCCTCCCCGCCTGCAGCGGCAGCAAGGCTTCCTCCCGGAAGCGCTCCCAGTCGATGTTTCCGCCGGGCTGTGCGTACCGTTCGGGTTTGATCTGCTCCGGGCGCAAAAAGAAATCATCGATGTGCACCTGACACAGGCCGAGCACATCCGCGATATACTGCGCAAGCGTGGTTTTGCCGGATGCGCAGGGCCCGTCAAACGCGATGATCCCGCTTTGCAGTCGATCAACCGCCAGCAGCGCATCAAATCCCCACACGCATACCGCGGGTACGGTGGCGGTTTCCGGCAAGTTATTTTCCGAAAAGGGCACGCCTGCGTGCCGTAAAACCTTGCTAAGCGTCTCCGCGGAAAGGCCCGCCGCAATTGCGTCGGCGGGCCGTAAGGTCATCACCTGCTTCATTGGTTCACTGTGTTCTTTCCGTTTTCAATAATCATGACGATGTTGCCGCCCCGCGTTTCCCGCACGGGGATTCCGCGCTCGCTGAGCAAATCCAGCACCGCCTGGTCCGCCGGGTTCTTGTCCGAATCGGTGATCACCGCAAGCGTGGGGGAGAGGAGGTCTATCAGCTCTGCCAGGTTCGTGTGGTACCGCCCGTGGTGCGGCAGCTTCAGCACATCATGGTGCGCAAGGTCTGATGCCAGCAGCTCATCAATGCGCGCCTCTTCGGCATCCCCGGCGAAAAACAACGTCACGCCCTCCACCGTCACCGACAGCGCCATCGACAAGTCGTTGTCCTGCTTCGTGTTCACACCGGAAGGCAGCAGCGTAACTTCAATGCCGCCAAACGTAAGGGTCTGCGCCTGCATGACCCGGGTTCGCGTCACCTTTTTTTCATCCAGCGCGGTGGTGTACGCCAGGTACTCGTCGCTGCTTGCTTCGTAATTCGCATCATACACGGCGGATACCGGAATGCTGCGCAGCACATCCGCCGCGCCACCAACGTGGTCCTGGTCATAATGCGTGATGACCATCGCCGCAAGCTCCGACACACCGCGCTTGCGCATCGTCTTTAGGATTTCGGGGCCGTCATCCGCCTCGCCCGCGTCGATCAGGATCGCGGTCTCCCCCTGCACAATCAAAATCGCATCGGCCTTGCCGATCTTCATAACCTCAACCAATGCCGTGCCGGATGCCTTCGTGCACCCGGTCAGGCATAGCAGCAATGCCAGCAACAGTACCAGTGTGCGACGCAGCATCCTTACCCCCTTTCGGCCAGCACCATGCCCGTGCGGCACGGCGTGTAGATCCTGAACCCTTCGCCAAGCTGCGGGTCCTTTTCGGTGTGGTACACGTAATCCATATCGATGCGGCCCATCCCGCCAAACCTTTCCTCATCGGTGGAAAACAGCACCTGCCACTTGCCCGTGTAGCGCACCGGCACGAAGAAAGCCGTCTGTGACTGCGTGGGGTGGAAGTTGAACAGGTAGATCATGCCCGCCTTGCGGAAGCACAGCACGTTGCCCTCCGGGTCCACCCACAGGCTTTGCAGGTCCTCCGCTTCCAGCACGCCGCACGCGCGCACAAGGTTCAGCATCGCGCGGTCGAAATCCTGCAGCCATTCGTACTTCAGCTGCTTGTTATCCGCCAGCGACCACTGCCGCCTGGCGTAGTGATAGCTCCAATTGTTCCCCTCGCGCGGGAAATCGATCCATTCCGGGTGACCAAACTCATTGCCCATGAAGTTCAGGTACCCTTCGCCCGCCAGCAGCAGCGTGATCAGGCGGATCATCTTCGAAAGCGCGATCGCGCGGTCGATCACCTGGTTGTGGGTGCCCTTTTCCATGTCGGTGTACATGGACTTGTCCGCCATGCGGAAGATCAGCGTTTTATCGCCGACCAGCGCCTGGTCGTGGCATTCGCTGTATCCGATCACCGGCTCGCCGGGCCTGCGCGTGGTCAGCTCGTGCCACAGCTGGTGCATGTTCCAGTTCTCATCGCGCATCTCCAGCATCCTGATCCAGAACTCGGGCACGCCCATGCCCAGGCGGTAGCTGAACCCGTATCCGCCCTCGCGCACGGGCAGGCAAAGGCCGGGCATGCCGCTGACATCTTCGGCGATGGAGACCGCGTTGTGCTTGAGGCTGTGCGTCAGCTCGTTTGCCAGCATCAAATAGACCGACGCGCCCATATCCAGGTTGTCGTCGAAATAATCGTCATAGCTTGTGAATGCCTTCCCAAGGCCGTGATCCTGGTACAGCATGGAGGTCACGCCGTCAAAGCGGAAGCCGTCAAAGTGGAATTCCGTCATCCAATACTTGATGTTGGACAGAAGGAAATGCAGCACATGCGGCTTGTCGTAGTCGAATACGCGGCTGCCCCACGCGCTGTGGTGGCCCTTTGCGCCGACATGGAAGAACTGCTTCTCCGTGCCGTCAAACTCGGCGATGCCTTCGTCATAGTTGCTGCCGGCGTGCGAATGTACAAGATCCAGCAGCACAGCGATATCCATGCTGTGCGCGGTATCCACCAGGGTCTTCAGTTCCGTGGGCGTGCCGTACCAGGCGCTTGCCGCGAAGAAGTTGGTCACCTGGTAGCCAAAGGAAGCGTAGTAGGGATGCTCCATAATGCCCATCAGCTGGATGCAGTTGTAGCCATCCTTTTTGATGCGCGGCAGCATATCCCGCGTAAACTCTTCGTATGTGCCGATGCCGCCCTCTTCGCGCGCAATGCCGACGTGCGCCTCATAGATCAGCGGCGGTTTCGCACGAATGGGGCTGAATAGCGCATCCGACCACTTGAATGGCGAATCCGGGGCCCATATTTCGCCGACAAACCGGCCGGAGGCTTCATCTTTGACCACGCGGCGGATGTACAGCGGAATGCGGTCGCGCGTTTTACCGTCCGCGCCCGTCACCACCACCAACACCTTTTGCCCGTGCGCCAGCGATTTCACTCCCGGCAGCACAATCTCCCATGTGTTCTCATCCTTTTTGATGAGCGGATGGGAAGTGCGGTTCCAGTCGTTAAAATCGCCGATCAGGTACAGCGCCTTCGCGTGCGGGGCCCATTCGCGGTACACCCAGCCCTGCGGCGTCAGGTGCACGCCGTAGTACATGTGACCGTTGGCAAAATCCCGCAGGCGGCCGCCGCCCGGCAGCAAACGCCTGCGCATGGCGGCGTGGCGGGCCAGACGGTAGCGGATCTCCGCCTCATAGGGAGCCAGCCAGGGGTCGCGTTGGATCATATCAAGCGGTTTGGTCTTGCGCGGCATGGGGTTTCCTCCTTTAGATCAGGGAATGTTGATGATGGGACTATATTGAATCCAGGTAATCGCTCTGCGCGGACGCCTGCTGCGCGGCCACCTTGTTCAGCGGCTCCGCCAGCTTTTGCGCGCCGATGGCGATCATCACGATCAGCCCGGCGGCCAGCGCTACGGCAAGCAACCCTTCGCGCACCCTGGCGCGGCGGGTGCGGGCTTTGAGCGCCAGCGCTTCCTGGCGCTGTATCTCCTGGGCGTGCGCGGCCTCCTTGCGGCGTTCCTTCGCAGCTTCCTGCCACTCGGTATCCAGATGCGCCTGGTATGTATCAAGCGCGGTGCCGGGGGCGAAGCTAGCAAGCGTGTGGTCGCGCTCCCGCCCGCAGCGGCGGCAGCGGCTCCAGCGGAAACGGTTGTGCCGCCCGCAGACGCATACCCACAGCGCGTCCTTCTTTTGGGCGTAACAGATAGCATCCTGCCCTGCGATGGCGATCAGCGCGATGCGCTCCTTTTCGGTGACGGGATCGATTTCCACATCCACCTGCCTGTCCGCATCGTACTGCCAGGGGTCGCCCTCCGGGAAGGATACCCATTCCGGTGAAAAGGCGTACGATACGAACTCAGGGAAGTCATCGGCCTTCAGCGGGCAGGTGAATGGCTCGCCCGGCTGCGCGTTCAGTCCCTTGAACCGCAGCTGGCGCGGGCGCGTCATGCGTCCGTCCTCGCCGTACATCACCAGCTGACCGGAAAACCCCGTGATCGGAATATCTGATTCGCACTGAAACGTCAGGTATGCCTGCCTGCGGCCGTCGGAGAACGACGCCAGCTCCAGGTCCAGCAGTTCCAGCGGCGCGGACAGATCCATCCTCATTCGCCGGCCTCCGAAAAGGGAAATGCGCGGTCCAGGTCGCGGTGCGTGTAATCAAACTTTTCGCCCACGATGTTGCCGCTGCCCATCAGCATGTATTTGTAGGTGCAAAGCCCTTCCATGCCCATGGGACCCCTGGCGTGCAGCTTGCCTGTGGCAACGCCGACCTCCGCGCTGAACCCGTAGCGGTATCCATCCGCAAACCGCGTGGAACAGTTCCAGTAGCAGCCCGCGCTGTCCACGCGGGTCAGGAAGCTGCGCGCGGCGGCGGCATCCCCGGTGACGATGGCGTCGGTGTGATGCGATCCATGCTGGTTGATGTGCCGCACGGCCTCATCAAGCGAATCGACGATCTTGATGGACAGGATATAGTCAAGGTACTCGGCATCCCAGGCGTCGTCGCCTGCGGCATCCATGGGCACGATGGCGCGCGTTCTGTCGCACCCAAGCAGCTTGACGCCCTTTTCCAAAAGCGCACCGCACAGCGGCGGCAGCGCGGCAGGCGCGATGTCGCTATGGATCAGCAGCGTTTCCACCGCGTTGCACACGGCGACATACTGCGTTTTGCTATCGGTAACAACGCGCACCGCCATAGGAATATCCGCGGCGCGGTCGATGTATACATGGCATAACCCCTCCGCGTGCCCCAGCACCGGGATGCGCGTGGAATCCATGATCTGCCGGACGAAAGCGTTGCTGCCGCGCGGGATGATCAGGTCAACCAAATCATCCAGCGAGAGCAGCGCGTGCACATCCTCGCGGGATTCCAGCAGCACGGCCCAGCCTTCCGGGAAGCCTTCGGCGCGGACCGCCTGATCCATGGCGCGGTGCAGCGCGCGGCAGGTTTCCAGCGCCTCGCGCCCGCCCTTGAGCAGCACAGCGTTGCCGCTGCGCGCGCAAAGCGACGCGATCTGCACCAGCGCATCCGGGCGCGACTCAAACACCACGCCCACAACCCCGATGGGGCAGGTGACGCGGTACATGTCAAGCCCCGGCGCAAGCTCCCGCGCAAGGGTGGTATGGCCAAGCGGATCGGCTGTGGCGGCAAGCGCGCGCAGGCCGTCCACCAGGATGGCAAGCTTCTTTTCATCCAGCGTCAGCCTGGCCAGCAGCGGCGCGGCCAGCCCGTCGGCTTTGGCGGCGTCAAAGTCGCGCCGGTTGGCGGCGACGATTTCTTTGGTGTTTTGTATCAGGGCGTCCGCCGCGCGCAGCATCGCGCGCTTTCGGACGGAATCGGGCAATACGGATAGCGCATGGGCGGCCTCCCGCGCCAGGCGCGCCTGTTCCGCAACGGTCATCTATTTCACCTCACCCCTATTGTACCATAAAACAGAGAAGAAGGAAGGCAAAAAATGAAAATATTCCAGGGAAATGCTTGACAAGAAGCGCAGCATAGTGCTACAATCTTTGCGCTACAAGTGGAGGCTGCCCGCTTCCCACCCGATGACTTTTGTGTCTGCGGGTCACAATTCAGAAATCTATTTCTGTCTATGCGCGAGCGGGCCTTCCCGCTCGTTTTTGTTTTGAAAAAATAGGAGGTGTATCGGTATCAGCAACGATCTGATGATCAATGATGAGATTCGCGACCGGGAGGTGCGTGTCGTCGGCGCGGACGGCGAGCAGCTTGGGGTGCTGCCCATTCGGGATGCCCTGGCCCTTGCGGAAGAGCGGGAGATGGATTTGGTGAAAATTGTCGCCAACGCCCATCCGCCCGTATGCAAGCTGATGAACTACGACAAGTATCGCTTTGACCAGGCGAAGAAGCAGCGCGAAATCCGCAAGAATCAAAAGGTCATCACCCTCAAAGAGGTACAGCTTTCCGTTACGATTGAGGATAATGACGTTCAGGTCAAGGCCAAGAACGCCATCCGCTTCCTGCAGGAGGGTGACAAGGTCAAGGTCGCGATCCGCTTCCGCGGGCGGCAGATCACCCACCAGGAGATCGGGCTTGAAGTCATGCGCGATTTCCAGGAGCGGGTCAAAGACTATGCGATAGTGGAAAGAAGGCCGCTGACTGAGGGCCGTAACATGATCATGATACTGGCACCGATTGAGGCCAATTCCAAATAAACTTTGCAGAAATCTCGCGGATCTTTTTCCGCCCGGCGGTGCCGCCTTCCGCTCAACGTGGCCTCCAGCCACGCCTCGCTCCGGCGACGCAGCCGGACGAAAAAATCTCTCGCGATCTTTCCTGCAAAATCTATTCAGAATAGGCCCGAGAACAAGGACGGCAAATAAACCTTTCGGTAAGGAGGGAAACCCCATGCCCAAGCAAAAGACCCACCGCGGGGCGGCCAAGCGCCTTTCGCTGACGAAATCCGGCAAGATCAAGCGCGCCAAGGCATACCGCAACCACATCATGGCTTCGAAATCGCCCAAACAGAAGCGCAACCTGCGCAGTGGCGGACTGGTGGATGGCACCGAAGTCAAGCGGATGAAGCAATTGATCCCGTATAAGTAAGTCAAGCCGCGAAAGGAAGGAACAACCATGGCAAGAATCAAACGCGCCGTCAACGGCCATAAGAAGCGCAGGAAGATCCTAAAGCTCGCCAAGGGCTTCTGGGGCGCCAAGTCCAAGCAGTACCGCGCCGCGAACGAACAGGTTATGCGCTCCCTGCGCTATGCCTACACCGGCCGCAAGCTGAGGAAGCGCGACTTCCGCCGCCTGTGGATCACCCGCATCAACGCCGCCGCGCGCATCAATGGCATGAGCTACTCCACCTTCATCAATGGCCTGAAAAAGGCCGGCGTGAATGTGAACCGCAAGATGCTGGCCGATATGGCTGTCAACGATGCTGGCGGGTTCGCCCAGCTGGTTGACGCCGCCAAGAAGGCGTAATGTTTCAATGAACAAGCCGTGCATGTGTGCGGCTTTTCTTTTTGCAATGGAAAGGGAGGGATGGCTGTGCTAGAGGTGACCAGCGTGCGCAACCCGCGCGTGGCGGCCCTCCGCGCCCTGCGGGAGGCATCCGGCCGGAAAGCGGCGGGCGCATTCCTGGTAGATGGCGAAAAGCTGTGCCGGGAAGCGCTGCGCGACGCTGCGGTGGAAACGCTGCTGATCGAAAAGGACAAGCTGAATCAGTACGCCGGCCTTGCCGCGCAGGCAGACGACGTGCTGGTGGTGACGCCCGAGGTGCTGGCCGCCGTATCTGATGCCAAAACGCCGCAGGGGATTGTGGCGAAGGTCGCGTTGCCGCAGCCGATGCAGCTAGACGTTGCCGGCGCACGGCTGCTGGCGCTGTCCGGCGTGCAGGACCCGGGCAATGTCGGCGCAATGGCGCGCACGGCGGAAGCGGCAGGGTTTAGCGGCCTGCTGCTCAGCCCCGACTGTGCCGATCCGTATTCGCAAAAGGCGATGCGGGCCTCCATGGGCAGTTTGCTGCGCCTGCCGGTTTGCCGCGCGCCGCTGACGGAATCGATCCCGCAGCTAAAGGCGATGGGCTATGCCGTCATCACGGCGGAACTTTCCGGCGATCCGATCGGCAAACGTGTTTCAGCCGAAGAGGACAGACTGATTCTGGTCATTGGCAGCGAGGCGCACGGTGTTTTGCCGGAGGTATCCGCTTTGGCAGGCAGACGGGTGCGCCTGCAAATGGAAGGACAGGTGGAGTCGCTCAACGCGGCGGTGGCCGCGAGCATCCTGATGTATTTGTTATAACAACAATATAGGAGGGTTCATATGCCAAAGATCACGTTTATGGGGGCAGGCTCTTCGGTATTCGCGAAAAATGTGCTGGGGGACAGCATGCTCACGCCGTCTCTGGAAGAGAGCACCATCGCGCTGTACGATATCGATCCGGTGCGCCTGGCCGAGTCTGAGGCCATGATGAAGGCCATCAACAACAACATCGCGGGCAAGGCGAAGATCGAGTCCTATCTGGGCATTGAAAGCCGCAAGGACGCCCTGCGCGGCGCGAATTACGTCGTCAACGCCATCCAGGTGGGCCTGTATGAACCGTGCACCGTCACCGACTTTGAAATCCCCAGGAAATACGGCCTTCGCCAGACGATCGCGGATACGCTGGGCATCGGCGGCATTTTCCGTTCGCTGCGCACCATCCCCGTGATGCTGGATTTCGCGCGCGATATGGAAGAGGTCTGCCCGGACGCGTGGTTCCTGAACTACACCAACCCCATGTGCACCCTGACCGGCGCAATGCTGCGCCTGACGGACATCAAGACCGTGGGCCTGTGCCACAGCGTGCAGGTGTGCACCTCCGGCCTGCTGGAGGGCCTTGGCATGGAATACGATGAAAAGGTGCAGTGGAAGATTGCCGGCATCAACCACATGGCGTGGCTGCTGGAAGTGACCCGTGACGGCGTGGATCTGTACCCTGAGATCAAGGCGCGCGCGGCCGCCCGCACCGAAAAGCACGGCGATATGGTGCGTTATGAGATCATGAAACGCTTTGGCTACTATGTGACCGAATCCAGCGAGCACAACGCGGAGTACATGCCGTACTTCATCAAGGATAAGTACCCCGAGCTGATTGAGCGCTTCAACATCCCGCTGGATGAATACCCGCGCCGCTGCGTGAACCAGATCAAGCGCTGGACAGAGCGCGGCCACGAGCTGACGCAGAACCCGCTGCTGACCCACGAAAAAACGCACGAGTACGCCAGCTACATCATGGGCGCGATGGAAACGAACCAGCCCGTGAAAATCGGCGGAAACGTGCTGAACACGGGCCTGATCGATAACCTGCCCGCAAACGCGGTGGTCGAGGTGCCGTGCCTTGTGGACAAGAGCGGCGTGACCCCGTGCCATGTCGGCGCGCTGCCGGAACAGCTGGCCGCGTTGAACCGCACCAACATCAACGTGCAGCTGCTGACCATTGAGGCCGCGCGCACCCTGAAGAAGGATTACATCTACCAGGCAGCGATGCTCGATCCGCATACTGCCAGTGAGCTTTCGATCGATGACATCGTCGCAATGTGCGATGACCTGATCGCTGGGCATGCGGGCTGGCTGCCGGAATACCGCTGATCTGACGTTTCACTAAAAGAAGAGGGACTGCCGCGCATGCGGGAGCCCCTCTTCTTTATATCGCGATTACTTGCTGGTAACTTCACCGTCGGTCAGCGTCAGCACCTCGCCAAGCTTATCGATCCACGGATAGCTCATGCGAAGATACACTGTTTCGGGCAGGGCGTCTATCGGCTCCCATGTGCCATCCTGTATGTAGGCAACCCCTGCGGCGTGCGTGGGGCCATCCATGGTGATCTTTCCATCTGCCCGCACGGTGGTACCGCTATTCATCCCCAAGGGAAACGGTTTATCGAAATCGGCGCTTGGAATCCACTGGATGCCGATGAACGTCAGATCCTCCAGATCCTTTTCGGTCAGGTCATCCCTCATGGTGTATTGAATGCGGGTGTACGCCGCCACGTTGGCGCGGGTTATTTCCACCCAGTCAATGGTGAGATATTCGGTTTCAAACGGGCCGGTAAAGCGGACCGTTTCTGAGCTTCCGGGCTTGGGCTGCAAGGTGAAAGTCAGCGTGGATTCCTGGCCTTCGCCAAAGTCGGGATCAAAGCTTTGCTCGCCGGTTTCCGCCGTGGTGATTTCTGTGCTGTTGAGCACACGGTCTTCCAGCTTGCATTCCACTTGCACTGGCGCATCCCCAAGCGCGAGGCCCTGCGGGGTAATGAACCAGTATATCTTTCCATCCTGGAACTCATAGCTTGCCCCGGATCTGAGCGGGAATTCGCCATTCACCTTGACATTCGGCGGCGCCACATACAGCGCCTGTTTGCCCGATTCCTTCACCACTTGCCCGAAGGTTTTTTCTGTCCCCTTCATGTTCAGGTTCGGGTCAATGTCGTTGACCAGGATATAGGTATCCGGGTCCAGCGCTTCACACATCAGGGTGAACATAATCGTGCCGCCATCCATCATCGCTTCCTGCAGCTGATAGCGCACCAGCCCGGTTTCAAACGCTTCGTTTTCCGTCAGGTCCACCACCAGTTGCTGCGCCGCTTCCGGGTCCGCGGGTTTCGCGAAATCCAGTATGCCAAGCCCGCCCGTGACGGCCAGCGCGGTCCCCATCAACAGTATCAGCACGATGGCCAGTATCCAGATTCCCCCGATGGATTTATGCCTCAGTTTCATTTGCTCTTCCTCCATTTGCCGCCGCAGCGTATCTTCGACAAAGGCGTTAAAGGGTTCAGGCGCGCGGCCGAATGCGTTTTGCAGCCTAGGCACGGCTCAACACCTCCTCTTCGTCCCCAAGAAGATCGCGCAGGCGTTCCCGCCCGGTTCTCAGCCTTGTAGAGACGGTGCCCTGCGGGATACGCAGCATCCCGGCAATTTCTTTGATTCCGTAGCCTTCCATATAGTGCAGCATGACGGGCAGGCGCAGTTTTTCCGGCAGGTTCAGCAGCGCATCATGCACGGCAAGATCAGCATCGGGCGGGGCAGCTTGCGCGGCATCCCGCTCGGGAACCTGCTCCATCGGCGTCACCCGGCGGCGTTTCCGGCCGATTTGATGGCACTCGTTGATCAGGATGCGCGTAACCCATGTTTTCACAAACCCCTCTTCCCGAAGGGTTGCGCGCTTTTCCCAGGCCTTCAGCAGGCACTCCTGCACGGCATCGTACCGGTCCTGCTCATTGGAAAGCAGGCCGTAGCTGATCCGGTACAGCGTTTCGCGCATGTCCAGTACCTTCTGGATGTACGTCTCGTCGGTCATCGCGTGCTCCTTGCGCCCGTCATGGTCAATAGCTATTGATACCTGTTAGATGCACTTACGGCCGGTTTTGTTTTGGCCTTTTCAAAAAGTGGGGAAAGTGTATACCATAAAAACGCCCCAGGCCGCGCATATTCTGCAGCCTGGGGCGGAAAACATTGGTTTGTTTATTGCGGCTTGCGCATGTTGATGGCCCCGGCAAGCGTTCCCGCCGCGCACAGCGCCCATCCCAGCGCCGGGAACACCGGCGCAAGTCCGGATGACCCGCCCGCGATGTACAGGATGCCCGTCAGCATCGCGCCCAGCGTCAGCGCGGCAATGCCGGAGAGGATCAGGTTCAGCGAAGACCTGGAAAGCGCGCGCCCGCACACGCGCATCAGCGCAAAATGATAGAGAAGCACCGCCGCCGCCCCGCCCAGCGGGTACAGGAACATGAAATCCATCGCGTCAGAGCGGATGCCGTGGCCGAACAGCGCGTATACATTGGTGACGATCACGCAGACCACCGCCGCGACGGCAAGCCCGGCCGCCGCGCGCAGCACGCGCCGGTTATTCGTACCCGATGTAGACAATATCGGACACCTGCCTTTCGCTGCTGGATGTGCGTTTTCCACTCCCGCCTACCGGCGTGTTGACGACCTCGCCGTTAAACACCATGCTGGAGGAACCGCCGCCATCCAGGTTATAGGCGACCGTGCAGCCGCGCGCCGCGAACTGTTCCGCCAGTTGGTACAGCGAAAGCCCCGCGTTGTCCCCGGTGCGCCCGTCCGACACAATGAAGATGTAATGCAGCTCGCCCGCCTGCCCGATGGCGGTGCGCGGGTTGCTGTTCATGGATTTCCCGGCGATCTCCTGGTTTGCGCTGACGGCGATTGCGCCATTTTCAACAAGCGCCGGACCGAACGTCAGCACCTGCCACGCGCCGGAGGCCGCCAAAGCTTCCGCGCTGACGCTGCTTTCCGGTACGATCGAGAAATTGCCATCCTTGTCAATGACCAGCGCATCCGTGCCCGTGCTGGCGGTGTTTCTGTACAGTACGCCGTTGCGCAGCACATACCCGGTATCCCTGAAGCCGTAGTAGTCACCGTTGATGGCGAAAATGGCATTGTGCGCGTCCGCGATATCCGAGGTCGCGGCTTTGATGTTGCGCCCGTACGTATCGCCCGCCAGCGCGGTTTTCAGCAGCGAGGCATCCGATAGCACGACATCCGCAACATAGAATGTGGTATTGTATTCGCGCACGGTTTCGATGGTGATGCGGATGTTTTCATCCTGGTAGCTGGCGGCGGTGATCACGGGCTGGGATGATGGCACAATGCCGGTTTCCGCCTGCGCCGTGTCATCTGCCGCTTTCACTTCCACCTTTGCCAGCGCCTTTGGGATGACGAACGCATCCAGCAGCGTAAAGCCGAAAAACAGCGTAACGGCGGTTCCATACACTACGGCCCAGCGGTAGGGTTTCTTGAAAAAATTAATGATTGCTTTCACGCAAAGCTTTACCTCCAGTGACACCCAAAATCATTTTCCGAATGCAGCATACCCCGTTTCCAAGACAGGCGCATGAAAGAATAGGGCATTTTCCGTGAAAAAAGGCCGTCTCATTTTTGAGACAGCCCAGTGCAATGTGAATCGGTTACGCCACCGCGTCCTCAAATTGCGAATTGTAAAGCTCGGCGTAGAACCCGCCCTTTTCCAGCAGTTCCCGATGCCTGCCCTGCTCCACGATGTCGCCGTCCCGCATGACCAGGATCAGGTCGGCGTCGCGGATGGTGGACAGCCGGTGCGCGATGACGAAGCTGGTGCGCCCGCGCAACAGGTTTTTCATCGCCTTCTGGATGCGCTGCTCGGTGCTGGTATCGACGGAGCTTGTCGCCTCATCTAAGATCAGCACCTTGTTGTCCGCCAGGATCGTCCGAGCAATGGTCAGCAGCTGCTTCTGGCCCTGCGATACGTTGCTGGCATCCTCGTTCAGCTCCATCTGGTAGCCGCCCGGCAGCGTCTGGATGAAGTGGTGCACATGCGCGGTCTTTGCGGCCTGTATGACCTCTTCATCGGTCGCGTCAAGGCGCCCATAGCGGATGTTCTCCATGACGGTGCCCTTGAACAGCCAGGTATCCTGCAGCACCATGCCGAACAGGTCACGCAGGTCGCCGCGGTTGAAGTCGCGCACATCATGCCCATCCACCAGAATGCGGCCGCTGTTCACATCGTAAAAGCGCATCAGCAGCTTCACCATTGTTGTTTTGCCCGCGCCTGTGGGCCCAACGATCGCAACCGTTTGCCCGGGCTTCACATCGGCGCTGAAATCATGGATGATGGTCTTATCTTCCGTGTAGCCGAAGCGCACATGATCGAACTGCACCGCACCTTCGGGCTTTGCAAGCTTCACGGGGTTTGGCACGGTCTGGTCTTCTTCCTTTTCGTTCAGGAATTCAAACACGCGCTCGGCAGCAGCAGCCATGGATTGCAGCATGTTCGTTACCTGGGCGATCTGTGAGATCGGCTGTGTGAAGAGGCGCACATACTGGATAAACGCCTGGATATCGCCCACCTGGATGGTGCCTGCGGCCGCCAGCAGGCTGCCCGCGATGGCCACCGCGACATAGCCCAGGTTGCCGACGAAGTTCATGATCGGCATCATCAGCCCGGAGATGAACTGCGATTTCCATGCCGACTGGTACAGCACCTTGTTGGTATCGTTGAAAGTGTTCAGCGCCGCCTCTTCCTGGTTGAACACCTTGACGATGTTGTGCCCGCTGAATGTTTCTTCCACCTGGCCGGTGACGCGGCCCAGGTATTCCTGCTGGGTGACAAAGTATTTCTGCGACTTCTTCACCACGAAGCTGATCAGGATCATCGACAGCGGCAGAATCAGCAGCGTGATCAGCGTCATGATGGGGCTGATCGTCAGCATCATGATCGGCACGCCGATGATGGAGCAGATGGATGAAACCAGCGTGGTAATGCTCTGGTTCAGGCTCATGCCCAGGGTGTCCGTGTCGTTGGTAACGCGCGACAGCGTTTCACCCGTGGTGCGCGATTCAAAGTATGCCATGGGCATGCGGTGAATCTTCTCGGTAATCTCTCTGCGGAAGCGGAAAGAGATTTTCTGCGAGATGCCGGTCATGATCCAGCCCTGCGCGAAGCTGAGCGCCGCGCTGAGCAGGTACATGCCTACCAGCGTCAGCAGCGTTGCGCTGATTTTCGCAAAGTCGATGCCGCCGGTGCCCGCAATCTTCATCCCAAGGCCGGTAAACAGGTCGGTAATCGCGCTGGAGAGAACCTTCGGGCCGATGATCGAGAACACCGTGCTGCTTGCGGCAAACAGCATCACAAACGCCACCGCGATCTTGTAGCGCCCGATGTAAGAGAGCAGCTTCCTGATCGTGCCCTTGAAATCCTTCGCCTTTTCGCCCGGACCCATTCCGCCCATCGGGCCGCCCATGGGGCCGCGCCGCATCGGTCTTGGCGCACGGTTCTTGTTATCATTTTGTGCGTTCACGCGCCCTTACCCCCTTTCAGCTCTGCCTCGGAGAGCTGGGACTTTGCGATTTCCTGGTATGTATGGCAGGTTTCCAGCAGCTCGGCATGCGTGCCGATGCCCGCCATGCGCCCTTCTTCCAGCACGATGATCTGGTCCGCGTGCAGCACGGTGCTGATGCGCTGCGCCACGATTACCACGGTTGCGCCCTTGATGTTCTCATTCAGTGCGCGGCGCAGCATCACATCGGTTTTGTAGTCCAGCGCGGAGAAACTGTCGTCAAACAGCAGAACCTTCGGCTTCATCGCCAGCGCGCGCGCAATGGACAGGCGCTGCTTCTGCCCGCCGGATACGTTGGTGCCGTCCTGCGCGATGGGGTCCTGGTACCCGTCGGGCTTCTCGCTGATGAACCCTTCGGCCTGCGCGATCTTGGCGGCAAACTCCATATCCTGGTCGTCTACCTGTTCGCCCGCGTACTTCAGGTTGGTTTCAATCGTGCCGGAGAACAGCACGCCCTTTTGCGGCACATAGCCCATCAGGCTGTGCAGCTCATGCTGCGTGATATCCCGGATATCCACACCGTCAACGGCAAGCTTGCCTTCCGTCACATCGAAAAAGCGGGGAATGAGGTTGAGCAGTGTGGATTTGCCGCTGCCGGTGCTGCCGATGATCGCGGTGGTTTGGCCCGGGCGCGCGGTAAAGTGAATGTCGCTGAGGACATCCGCGTCCGCATCCGGATAGCGGAAAGAAACATGGTCAAAGGAGATAACGCCCTGCCAGTCATCGCGGGTTTTGCGGGATAAGCCGGGCTTATCCTCAATGCTGGGCTCCGTGGCAAGCACTTCGTCGATGCGGCCGGCAGCCACGGCGGCGCGCGGCAGCATCACGGAAATCATCGTCAGCATCAGGAACGACATGACGATCTGCATGGTATAGGAGATAAAGGCCAGCATATCGCCCACCTGCAGCGTGCCCATATCCACGCCCTTCGCGCCGAACCACACGATGGCAAGCGAGATGCCGTTCATGATCAGCATCATCAGCGGCATCATGAAGGTCATTGTGCGCTGGGTGAACAGCTGGGTCTTCATCAGGTTGGTGTTGGCGACACCAAAGCGCTCGTTCTCGTGCTCGCTGCGGTTAAACGCGCGGATGACGGAAAGGCCTGAGAGGATTTCGCGGGCGACCAGATTGATCCGGTCGATCAGCGCCTGCATGCTCTTGAACTTGGGCATCGCGATGCTCATCAGCACGCTGACCAGCCCCATCAGCACCACAACCGCCACCACAATGATCCAGTCCAGCCCTGTATGCGTCCTCAGCACTTTCAGCACGCCGCCAATGCCCATGATCGGCGCGTACAGCACCATCCGAAGCATCATCACCGATACCATCTGCACCTGCTGGATATCGTTCGTGCTGCGCGTGATCAGCGACGCTGTGGAGAACTTTTCGATATCGCCCGTAGAGAATGACATCACCTTGCTAAACAGCCGCCCGCGCAGGTTCATGCCGATTTTGCCGGCGGTACGCGCGGCCAGGAAGCCCACAGCAACGGCCGCCACGGCCATCGCCAGTGTGATGCCCAGCATCTTTGCGCCCGCCAGCAGCAGGTAGTTGGTCTGTATGCGGGTCATATCCATGCCAAGCGCTTCGTATTCAGCCTTGGTAAATACAAGGGCGCGTTGCTCTACGACCATTTCACCAAGCTCCGCTATCATGGGGGCGGCTTCTTCGCGCCTTGCGAGCAGCTGCTCCCTGGTCATCATGCCGGATGCGATCATGCCGTTGATTGCTTCAGGCGTCACTTCTTCGCCAAACTGAGCGTTCATGCCGGTGATCATCAGCATCGGAACAGGGAAGATGGCGTTCAGTTCATCCAGCGTGGCGCGGTCTTTTTTGACAAGCGCCCAGTTGCCCGCGGCGTTCTTTTCATATGCGGCTTGGGCGGTTTCAGTTTCGGCGCCTGTCATGAAGAACTGCAGCAGCTCCCAGGTGGAGGCGCGCATCTCTGTCGGCGCAACCTCCGCGATGCCGCCCTGCATGATGCCCACATCGACGATATCCGATGTGTAAGAGGGCAGCGCAAGTTCGCTGGATGCCTGCACGATCAGCAAAACGATGACCATGACAACCGTCCACTTGGATTCACGCAGGTATTTCATTACTTTGAACATGGTGTCTCTCCTTCTTTAGAGGATTTAGTTTCCCTTTGGATGACATCCATCAGGCGGCCCCACAGCGCCAGCAATTCATGTAGATCATCTTCGCCCATGGCGGTGATGATTCGCTGCACGGTGCGGTCCATTTCGTCGTGGATGTCCTGCCTGACGCCGATGCCGCGCTCCGTCAGGTGGATGAAGGTGTTGCGGCGGCTGTCGCGGTCCACGGTGCGCTCCAGGTAGCCTTCTTCTTCCAGTGAGCGCAGCATTCTGGACATCGCCGGCGGTGAGGTGCGCATCAGCGCGGCAAGATCGGATGCGTACATCCCCTTCTTTTCCGGGTGGCGCGTTTGAAAATCAAACAGCCCTTCCAGCACAAAGAACTCCAGCCGCGACAGGTCGCCAAACTGAAAAAGCTGATTCATGCTCTTCATGCGGTGCATCGCCCGGAAGAAATCTTTTTGCAGATCCGAGTATTCCAAGCCACTCTCCCTCCGATTCGGGTATTAACAGTTGACATTGTTAATTGTTGACGCCGGTTGCGATTATAGCGCGCCGCCGGGGGTGCTGTCAAGTAAGAACATTTTGCGAAAACATTCGGCACGCCTTTGCGGATATTTTGCCGCCTCGCGTTGCCTCGTCCACGCGGCGTAGCGCTGCTACGCCTTGCTCCCTCGACTTAGCGAAGCGGCAAAATCTCTCGCAAATTCGTACTGAATGTTTCCGAAAATTGTTCTAGAATCAACTTAGAATTGACAACCGCGCGCGCCGCCTGTTATACTATGCCCATTAATGAGTAGGAGGAAAGCTGTTTGTTGCGTGTTCTTGTTTCGGAGGATAGGGCGAACTAAGGAAAGTCTCCTTGGTTTGCGGACCTTGGCCGGAAGGCGTATTTGCCCTGCCGGTTGTGTGTCATCCGATGCAAGAATTCGCCATACAGCCTGACATAGCCTCGCGGCATAGCCGCGCGGGCGCGTTTTGCGGCGTGTGATGGTGAATCCGTCACACGCCGCTTTGTATTTTGCGCCGACCGCAGGAAGGGATTTCTTGCGAAATCCCTTTATGTCGCGATATCTGCGAATTCGCGACTGCATCAATTGTATGGAGGCAACCCCAATGACCCGCATGTACCGCACCCTGGAATTTGATATCATACTGGAACGCCTGGCCGAAATCGCGCTGTCAGACCGCGCGAAGGAGATGGCGCTGTCACTTGCCCCCACGCTGTCAGAGGCGGAATGCCTTGCGCGCCTTAGGGAAACCACCGGCGCACGCGCTATCCTGGAGGCGCTGGGCACCCCGCCGCTGTCCCCGATGAAAGAAATACGAAAAACGCTGGCCCTGTGCCAGGCGGACGCAATGCTGACCCCTGAGCAGCTATCCAGCATTGCGCTGTTCCTGAACACCTGCGGGCGTGCCGCCGGATACCTGCGCCGCGCGGAGACCATAGAGCACGGCGTGTCATCCTACGGGCGCAGCCTGAACCCCCTCCCCGACCTGTATGGGGAGATTGACGTGGCGATCCGCGGCGATACGGTGGATGATCAGGCAAGCCCTGGGCTGCGCCAGATTCGCCGCCGGATGGAAGCCTGCCGGGAGGGCGTAAAGGGCAAGCTGGATGCGATGCTGCGCAGCCGCCGCGAATGCTTCAGCGAAAGCTTTGTCGTGCAGCGCGGCGATAGGTTTGCGCTGCCCGTCAAAAAGGAACACAGAAGCCAGATTGCGGGCACGGTGCTGGATATTTCATCCAGCGGGAACACCGTGTTCATTGAGCCGACACAGGCGAGGAAGCTGACCGATGAGCTGCTGGAGCTGTCCATCCAGGAGGATAACGAGATTCGCCGCGTGCTGTACACCCTGACAGCGCTGGTGCAGGATGCGCTGACAGTGCTTCGCGTCAATGTGGAGTGCATGGAAACGCTGGATTTTCTGTTCGCCAAAGCGCGGCTGTCGGCGCAGATGCGCGCCGTTTCGCCCACGATGACAGTAAAACGCTGCATTGCTATCCATAAAGGGCGTCATCCTCTGCTAAAGCCGGAGGCCTGCGTGCCGCTTGACTTTGAGATCGGCGGTGCGCTGCGCGGTGTGGTCATCACCGGGCCGAACACCGGCGGCAAAACCGTCGCGCTGAAAACCGTGGGCCTGCTGTCACTGATGGCGCAAAGCGGACTGCATGTTCCGGCGGAGGATGGCAGCGTGTTTTCGCTGAACGCAAATGTGCTGTGCGACATCGGCGACGGGCAAAGCATCAGCGAAAACCTGTCCACATTTTCATCACATATGACGGAGATCATCCATATTCTGGAGCAGACGAGGTCGGAAAGCCTGGTGCTGCTGGATGAGCTGGGTTCCGGTACCGATCCCGCGGAAGGGATGGGGCTTGCCGTAGCCATTCTGACGGAACTGAAAGGGCGCGGCTGCCTGTTTGTCGCGACCAGCCATTACCCGGAAATCAAGGATTTTGCCGCAAAGACGGAGGGACTGACCAACGCGCGCATGACATTTGACCGCGACAGCCTGCAGCCGCTGTACCAGCTGGAGATGGGCGAGGCGGGGGAGAGCTGCGCGCTGTTCATCGCCAAACGCCTGGGCCTGCCGGAGCACCTGCTGGCTATGGCGCGCGGCGCGGCGTACGGCGAAAAGCAAGACGGCACTGTACCTGTTGCCCTGCCCGTGCCCAAACCGTCCCTTCCCGCCGTTCGCCAGGCGCAGGCGCCCGCACAGCCCCGCGCGGCGGATAAGTACCGGCGCGGCGACAGCGTGCGCATCTACCCCCAGCGCGACATCGGCATTGTATACGCTGCCGCCGATGAAAAGGGGATGGTGGGCGTGATGGTGCAAAAGAAAAAACTGCTGGTGAACCACAAAAGGCTGTCACTGGTGGTAGCGGCGGAAGAGCTGTATCCGGACGACTATGACTTTTCCATCGTATTCGATACGGTAGCCAACAGAAAAGCGCGAAAGGTACAAACGAAGCGGCACGACACAAGCGCGATAGTGCGCTATGAGGAGGAAGAGGATACGCAGAAGTAACCGTTTTCGACACCGGTTGTCTATATAATTCTTGCAAAGGGGCATGGAATATGGTATACATGTCTGTACTGCTTTCATAGCAAAAAAGTATTAGCGCGAGGTGTGGACATGAGCAGCGCACGCAAGCTCAAAAAAAAGGGACACGGTGGCATATACCTGGTAATGGTTGTATTCTTTGCGTTGGTACTGGGCATCGTTGTTTACATGAACGTTAAAAACACAAAGGATATGGAAGTTGTGCTGATCGACAGCATTGAGGCGCAGCTTACATCCATCGCGGCCGCCGCCAATGAAATTATCGACCCGGATGCGTTTGCGGGTTATAATTCGCTGGAAGATGTAGCTGCGGATCAGGCCGCGTACGACCTCACGCTATCCCGCCTGCGCACGCTGCTCAAGAGCACCGGCGCTGAGTATATTTACGCGCTGAAACAAATTGACGGCGAGTACCTCTTCGTCTTTGATACAGATGAGGTAGATAACGCCACATTTATCGCCTATGAGCTGTCGCCCATCCATGAATCGGCTTTCCTTGGCCGGACGGGCGTGGGCGTGATGAACACCGTTGATGAGTACGGCACCTACAACACGGCTTCGCTGCCGATATGGAAAGACGGCAAGGTTATCGGCATCATTGCGGTGGATACGGAAGATGACTTCCTTAAGGCAAGCCGCGCGGCAACAACAGCCAACGGGATCATACTGGCCGCCCTGCTTGTGGTTGCGATGGCCGTGATGGCATACGTCGTCTACCGCCTGGTCAAAAGCGTGCGCACAATGCAGGAAAGGCTGGAGCGCATCGCCCATTATGATACGGTGACAGGCCTGCCCAACCGCCAATACCTGCTGGAACATCTGGCCAAGGTTACCGCATCCAAAGAAAAAGACCCGTTTGCGCTGATGTTCATCGACCTTGATAACTTTAAGAAGGTCAACGACGGCGCTGGGCATGACGCGGGCGACGCGTTGCTCAAGCATATCGCCAATTACCTGGAGGCTTCGCAGGCCAATACGATGGCATTCCGTCCCGCTGCCGGCATCCTGAACATCGCGGCGCGCATCGGTGGGGATGAGTTTGTGCAGGTCGTATCCGGCGTGAAGAACGAGGCCGAGGCCGCCGTGTTCGCGCAAAACCTGCTGTCGATGTTCAGTTCCCAGATGACCGACCGTTATATCGAAAAGTACGGCGTTGGCCTGTCGATCGGTATCGCGCTGTACCCGTACCACTCGGAAAACTTCCATGTGCTGATCAAGTACGCGGATATCGCGATGTACCATGCCAAGCGCGCAGGCAAAAACACCTTCCGCATCTACAACGATGAGATGGGCGGAAAGGACGACGAGGAATAAGAACAACGCAAGGCAGACCATTGGGCGGGGGAGCATGAGCGCTTCCCCGCTTTGTTTTATCAACAAGTTGGATTTCTCCCTTGGGGTTGTATGAAGGGGCCGAGGCTCCTTCATATTCAATCGTATCGACCGGCTTTGCCGGTCGGGCGGGGAGTTTTCAGGCGGTTTCCGCCTGAAAACATTCCTGTGCCAGGGGGTTTATGCAAGGGGGACGTTCCCCCTTGCACGGTGCCGACAAAGTCGGCACCGTACTTTATTGGGGCATCGCGGGCGGCGTGCGCTCATATCCTCTCCCGTGGGGGTGGAGTGAATGCTGTCAGGGCTGCTGTTGATGCTTCGGGACGCATTGTTTTTTGTTGGGTATATTCAAAGCCGCGCCGCGTTTCCGCAACCCCTGGGATCGCAGGAGGAACGCCGCTGCATCGAAAAGATGCACGAGGGGGATGACCAGGCGCGCCGCACGCTGATAGAGCACAACCTGCGCCTGGTGGCGCACATCGCGCGCAAATATACCGTGCCCGGAAACGATGCGGATGATCTGATCTCCATCGGAGCGATTGGCCTGATCAAGGCGGTCGCCACTTTCAAACCGGGAAACGGTGCCACGCTGTCTACCTACGCCAGCCGCTGCATTGAAAATGAGATACTGATGTGCCTGCGTGCATCGCAAAAAAGGAAGAATGACGTATCCCTGCACGACGCCGTCGGCAAGGATGTGGAAGGCAACGAAATATCCTATTTGGATGTGCTGGGCACCGAGCCGGACGCCGTGACGGATGAGGTGGACCGGCGCATCAGCCTGGAGCGTGTCGCCCGCCTGATCCGCGAGATTTTGCCCGAGCGCGAGCGCACCGTGCTGGAACTGCGCTACGGCCTGCTGGACGGAAAACAGCGCCCGCAGTATGAAATTGCCGCGATACTGGGCATTTCAAGATCTTATGTATCCAGGCTTGAAAAGAAAGCGGTGCAGTTGCTGGAAAAGGGGCTCAAAAGCTCCTGAAAACCTGTTTGTTACAGCAGCTTCGGCCGCGCGTCATATAGCTTTTGCAGCATTTTTTCCTCCTGCGTGCCCAGGGTTGCCACCTGGATGTTGCGCAGGGGGAATTGGCGCACCTGATCCGGCGCGCCGAAAAAGTCCAGCGTGTGGATGGACAGGCGCAGGTCATCCACCTGCTGCACTGTGCCCGTGTGCGGCTCATCTTCCAGCGGCAGTACGGTGACCAGCGCGCCCTGCTCCTTTGCGGTTTCCAGCATGCGGCGCAGCAGATCCTCCTCCGGTTCCGGCGGGGGGTTCAGCAGCGCGGTGCAGGCGGTACCATCCAGTTCCAGCAGCATTTGCAGCCTTACCTCAAAATCATCGCCCATATAGACCTGCAGCACATCTTCCGTGCGGAACAGGCACCACCCGTCGCTCTGGCCCCATACGTTGATCGCCCACAGCAGCACATGCTTTTGCGTGACGGCCTCAATGTACCCCGCGGAAAACGCGTCGGGGTCGTTCGGATCACAGTAAAGCGAGGCCAGCATTTTCTGCTGGCATGCGATGCGCAGTTGGTAGTAGCTGTACTTATTGCTCACAGGTCTTCCTCCAATATATCACGGCGGTGTGCTCAGCGCGAATCACGCGTTTTCCGCGTCCCATACATGCACCATGCGCCGTCCCAGTATATCCACCGTTAAAAGCGCCGGCTGCCCGCCCATCACCGGCAAGCGCAGGGATTTTGGAAGCGCAGGCTCGTTTTTGCTGCGCGCCACGCTTTCCAGTGCGGTGAAGACGCCGTCTTTCAGGAAACCCACGGAGAGCTGATCCACCGCGTCCAGGCCGGAGAGGGAAAGCCCCTCTGAAGTCGTTTCCAGCTCGTATGCGGTGATTTCGGCTTCGGCAAGCCCCACGCCCGGCTCAAAATTCCCTTCGACAAGGGGCGTGCCCTCCGCGCAAGGGCCGATCAGGCGGAACGGCGTGCCCAGCAGCCTTTTTCTGGCGGTGGCGACGGCGGCTTCGGCGGCATCCACCAGCAAAAACCTGCGGCCATGCTTCAGCGCCGCCGCCGCCGTGGTGCCGGAACCGCCAAACAGATCGGCCACCAGCGCGCCGGGCCTTGTGGAGCAGAGCAGTATTCTTTCCAGCAGCGCCAGCGGCTTTTGGTTGTCATACCCGGTGCGCTGCGGGTCCTTTTGCTGCAAATGGGAAACATCTGTCCACACATCGCCCGGATAGACCAGGTCATCGTCGTAATAGCGGTATTCCTTGCCGGCGGAGCGGATGGTGCGGTACATGCGCCCATCCTCATCTACCGCGCGGCGCATGTGATTGCGGCGGGCATCCCCGCGCGGGACGCCGACCGGTGCGATATCGAAATAGGAAGCGGGGCTTTTGCGGTAATACAGAATGATATCATGCTTGCGGCTGAAGTGCTTGGAAGAGCGCCCGCCGGTGTTGTATGCCCAGATGATCTCATTGACAAACCCATGCTGCCCGAACAGTGCATCCAGCATCAGGCGCGCGTGCGCGTGCATTCTGGAGTCGATGTGCAGGAACAGCGAACCGTCATCCCGAAGTAAATCATAGGAAAGCCTAGCGGCATCCCGCAACATTGCGAGGAACGCATCATCGCTGTTCCACTGGTCGCAGTAGGCGGGCAGGGTGATTGTCGGCGCGCCGGTGCGCCAGCCCGCTTCGCCCACACGTTGCCTGAGGAAAAACTGCTTGCCTGTGTTAAACGGCGGGTCAAGATAAACGGTTTGCACCTGCCCCGCGTAGGCATCCCGCAACGTGCCGGAAAGCTGCGCAATCGTCCCCTGATACAGCGCGCCGGATTCCTCGCCACCCGGATGGATTTCCGTTACGCACGGCATGGTTTTCAGCCGCATGCGACACAGCCCCTTCCTTTGCGGCGAATTCTTACCATAGTATACAACAGAAGGGATTGAACTGCAATGATCCAAACTGGCGCGGCGGCAAAGGCCCGGGAGGCGCTGAGGGATATCACCCCGCTAAAGGGAGATTGCGGCCGCCGGTGCGGCGCGGCCTGCTGCCACGCGGATGACGATGGCAAGGGCGGCATGCTGTTGTACCCGGGCGAAGAGGCGCTGTATGGGGAGCACACGCCGTGGGCGCGCCTGACGCAGAGCGGCGATATCGCGTTAGGCGAAAGGCCCCTGTGGCTGCTCACCTGCGACGGCAGCTGCGACAGGGAAAACCGCCCGCTGGCGTGCCGCATTTTTCCGCTGGTGCCGGTGGCCGAGGGGGAGGGGGTTGCCGTGCGGCTGGATGTGCGCGCCTGGCCCGTCTGTCCGCTGATGGAGCATGGGATGGAAGGTTTGCAGCGCCGGTTTGTTGAGGCCGCGCAGGCGGCGGCGGAGCTGCTGTGGCAGGATGATGCCTGCCGTGAAGTCGTTTTAGCGCAAACCAATTTTTTGCGAAAATTTACAGAATTATAAGCTTGAACAAAGCATAAACAGATTGTATACTGGATACAAAACCATCACGAAAGAGGGATTGCATGCGCGTCTTATACATCGATATCGATACCCTGCGCCCGGACCACATGAGCTGCTACGGGTACCCGCGCGCTACCACCCCGAACCTGGATGCCGTGGCGGCTGCCGGTGTGCGGTTTGACAAGGTATACTGCTCCGATGCGCCGTGCCTTCCGTCCCGCGCCGCGCTGGTGACCGGCATGTTCGGCATCCGGAACGGCGCCGTGGCCCATGGCGGCACCGCCGCGGACAAGCGGCTGCTGGGCAGAGGGCGCGACTTTACCGATGCGATTGACAACGGCGGCTATCACTACGTTTACCGCCGCGCGGGGCTGCACACCGCGTCCATCAGCACATTCCCGGAAAGGCATTCTTCCTTCTGGTATGATGCGGGCCTGAACGAGATCCACAACATCGGCAAGCGCGGCATCGAGTCCGGCGAAGAGGTGCTGCCGGTGGCGCTTACATGGGTGGAGCGCAACGCCGCAAAAGACGACTGGTATCTGCATCTGCACCTGTGGGACCCGCACACCCCCTACCGCACCCCGGCGGATTATCAAAATCCCTTCGAGGGGGACGCGCTGCCCACATGGGTCACGCCCGAAATTTTTTTAGAGCAACAAAAGCTGGTTTGCCCCCACGGTGTGAACGAGATCAGCATGTACGATGACCGTGAGAACAAAAGGTTCCCCAAGCACCCCGGCGCGGCGCACACCTATGAGGAGCTTCGCCGCGTGATTGACGGCTACGACTGCGGCATCCATTACGCCGATTTTCTCCTGGGGCAGCTGTTTGACGCGCTGCGCGCCAAAGGGGTGTACGATGATCTGGCGATCATTGTTTCATCCGATCATGGAGAGAATATGGGGGAATGGGGTATTTATGGCGAACACGCCACTGCGGACCATGCTACCTGCCACATCCCGCTGCTGATCAAGTGGCCGGGCGGACAGGCGGGCCATGTGGATGACGGGCTGCATTATCTGCTGGATTTGCCTCCAACGGTGGCGGAACTGCTGAATGTGCCCGCATCGCCGCACTGGGATGGTGAGTCCCTGGCGCCAGCAATCCTTAAAGGTAAGCCGTGCGGGCGAGAAGCGCTGGTGATCTCGCAGATGGCGCACGTTTGCCAGCGCAGCGCGCGCTTTGGCGACTGGTTGTATGTGCGCACCATCCACGACGGGTTTCACCTGTGGGATAAGGAAATGCTGTTTAATTTGGCGGATGATCCGCACCAGCGGCATGATATCAAGGCGGAGCACCCGGAGGTGTGCGCGGCGGGCGCGAAGATCATCCTGGACTGGCAGGAAGAGCAGATGGCGAAATCCATCAGCGATGCCGACCCCATGTGGACGGTGATGCGCGAAGGCGGCCCGTACCACACTTGGGGAAGTCTGAACCGCTACTGTGAGCATCTGGAAAAGACAGGGCGGGCCGAGGGCGCAAAGCGCTTGCTTGAAAAGCATGGAGGTACCGCCCGGTTGTAAACTTTTTGTAACCGGGTGCCTTTGGGGAAGAAACGCGGCAAAACCGTCGTTGGATGGTTGGCAGCGTTTTCCACGGAAAGAGGTGAAAACAGGTTGGATACTTGCATCTTCTGCAGGATCGCAAAGGGCGAAATCCCCGCGAGGAAGGTGTATGAGGATGAGCACGTCGTGGCGTTCCACGATCTGGCGCCGCAAGCGCCCGTCCATGTGCTTGTTATCCCTAAACAGCATTGCGACGGCGCGCTGAATGCCGGTGAGCTTGACAATGCGGTGCTGGGGCACATGTTCCTGGCCGTGGCGGAGGCGGCGAAAAAGCTTGGCGTGGATAAGACTGGCTTTCGCATCGTGATCAACACGGGCGCGGATGCCTGTCAAAGCGTTCCGCATTTGCATATGCATATGCTTGGCGGCAAAAAACTGCCGGACGCGATCGTGTGAACAATTGTGAACACGCAGAAAAAATCTGTGATTAAAGGTTGACGCACATCCGTAAACGCGCTATAATAACTCGCGTGCCTGCCGGAGACGGCGGCGAGATGAGCGGAGGGGAGGGATAATCAGTGTCTGAAGTCCGTATTAGGGAAAACGAATCCCTGGAAAGCGCTCTGAGAAGATTCAAGCGCCAGTGCGCCCGCGCTGGTGTTCTGGCTGAGGTTAGAAAACGTGAACATTACGAAAAGCCCAGCGT
>JAVBPC010000097.1:0-26790 GCA_031549905.1 Eubacteriales bacterium | reverse complement strand
AACCCCTGACTTTTCGCCTCACGGCGGGATGGAATAATTTAAATGAATAATCCCCTATGTAGGGATTCTTAAGGGCCTTAGGCCCTTAAGCAGGGTCTGGGACAGCGTCCCAGCGTCCCCTACCCCTTCCGGTACCTCGGCAGCCCCAGCGCCGCTTCCACCGCCGCCTCGGCCTCCCTCGCCAGCGTTTCCTTCGCCGTGCTTTGGCCCGCCCGGGCGGCCACGCGCAGGAAGAACTCCAGCGTGCCACTGTTGCCGGTAACGGTGCTGTGGGTTACGCCTAGGATACTGGCGCCGGTGGCGGTCAGGTCATCCATCAGGCGCAGCAGCAGGGGCAGGTAGGCGGTATCGGGCAGCTCGCCTATGCGGCGGGCGGCGGCATCGTCGGTTTCAAAGAGCGGCTTCACCAGGCAGAGCATCTCGCCCTGGCCGTGCAGTATCGCCGAAAACAGCGGCACCGCCTTCGTCAGCGAAAGGTAGGACAGGTCAACCGTGGCAAACGCGGGCCGGGGGGACAGGCTGAGCAGCTTTTCATCGCCGATGTTGGTTTTCTCAAGGTTGACCACGGCGGGGTTCTGGCGCAGGCTGCCCGCCAGCTGGCCGTAGCCCACATCCACCGCGTACACCGGCGCCGCGCCGCTTTTCACCAGGCAATCGGTAAACCCGCCGGTGGATGCGCCCGCATCGATGCAGGCAATGCCCGCAACCGATATGCCGAACGCGTCCAGTGCGCCCCTCAGCTTCAGGCCGCCTTTCGCTACGAAGGGGTCCGCCAGCCCGCGCACGGTAAGCGGCCGCGCGGGGTCAACCGGCTGGCCCGGCGTGGTGATGGGCGTATCGCCCTGGCGCACCTTGCCGGACAGAATCAGCCCTTCGGCCTCCCTCAGGGAGGCGACCAGCCCGTCCTGGGCCATTTTCTGCCACGCGGGCACCTTTTTCGGCATGAGGTCTCCTTTTTCTAAGTATACCAATGCATAGTATACCACCAGACGCCCATAAGCGCAAACGGTGTGTAACTTTCCGCATACGGTAACAGGCGTTGCTGCCTTCCGTTCCGCCATGGTAAAAAAGTGAATTTCATTGAGAACGCGGGGTTTTTTACCGGCATAGTTTACTGGTGAGTACCTGCTCAGTAAGCTTGATTGAACGCTTCTTGTAAGTAATGAGGAATAATATATGATATATAACAATAACGGATGCTATTGCAACCCGTATGCGGATGCATACGGCAACCAGGTATCGCCCGTGCCGGTTCCGGGGCCGATTACGCCTTCAAACCTTGTTGGCCGGCGCGGTCCGACGGGCCCGACAGGTCCAACGGGCGCGACGGGATCTGCGGGTGCGGTTGGCACTGCCGGCGCAACCGGCTGCACCGGAGAAACTGGCTGCACGGGCGCTACCGGTTCGGTTGGCGCCGCAGGGGTGACCGGAGCCACCGGTGCGATTGGAGCCACCGGCCCGACCGGAGCCGATGGTGTTGTGGGGGCGACCGGCTCGACTGGAGCCGATGGTGCTGTGGGGGCGACCGGCCCGACTGGAGCCGATGGTGCGACGGGACCGATCGGCCCGACTGGAGCCGATGGTGCCACCGGAGCCACTGGCCCAACCGGAGCCGATGGAGCCACCGGAGCGACCGGCCCAACCGGAACCGATGGAGCCACCGGAGCGACCGGCCCCACCGGAACCGATGGTGCCACCGGTGTCACCGGCCCAACCGGAGCCGATGGTGCGACGGGGGCGACCGGTCCAACAGGAGCCGATGGTGCGACGGGTGCGACCGGCCCAACCGGAGCCGATGGAGCCACCGGAGCCACCGGCCCGACCGGAGCCGATGGTGCTGCCGGTGCCACTGGCCCCACCGGTGCAACAGGTGAAACCGGTCCCACCGGCCCCACCGGCGCAGACGGCAACAGCAATGTTGTAATTTACAATATCAACTACCTGTCCACGCCGCGTCAGGATTTTACTGTAGCGCTTGGCGGCGTGCTCTACTACACCCTGCGGTATGTGGATAATAATACAATCCAATTGCTCTTGTGGCCTGCAAGGGTTGGCGGCACGGTTGTGGCGGATTACAAGGTTGCAAACATTGCGGATAACATAACCATTAGCGACAGCGGGGATGATGCGGCGCTCACCGGGATGACAGTGATTGACCCGCAAATAAACAGCCGCTCGCGCGATATGCACCGCCTGTGGATACGCATTCAAGACCCATATTCCGGGCTTTGGTCGCTGTTTGATGTTTGCCTTTTTTGCTCCGATGGGGGGGCTAGGGCGGATGTCTGGGTTACAACGCTGTATTACGGGCATGCCTATTGACCTGAAATAGCCGCATATCTTCACGCAATGACAAGCGCCCGGGCCCATCGCGGCCCGGGTTTCTCACTTTGCATAGCAATACGCGCACCCCATCGTGCACGTTCCATACGCGCCGATATCCCTGCTGTGGTCGCAGCCGCACCGCGCGCGCTGCCCCACGGCCATTTTCGCCAGGATGGGATGCCCGCACACGCGGCCCATCCGTACGGCGTCAATGCACTTGGCGTGTTCAATGCCGTATTTTGAAAGGTTGACCTCTTCCGCGCAGGTTGCTATCCCCATGCCGTGCTGCCCCGCAAGGCCGGCAATCCCCGCCGCAAGAGCCTCTTTTTCCCTTTCGTCCGGCGTGCGGATGCCCATCTGCCGCATCCTTGCCGCAATGCCCTGGTATACATCCAGGAAGCTGATCACGCACAGGTTTGTCACGCCGTGCAGTTGCCGGGCGAAACGCGCAAACGCCTCCAGGTGCGCCTGAACCGTCCAGTTTGCATCCATTAAAATAGGGTCGTATCGCCATACGATGGCATCCGGCCCGCGCGCGTCCGCGATGCGGCGCAGCGTGTCCGGGTAGGTCGTTTTATCCGGCGCGCCCGGCTCTATGTTCGCGCCGTATGGGGTCAGGGTGGCCTGCACATAGAACGGCACGCCGGCAAGGCGCGGCAGCGCGGCAAGCAGGGGACGCGCGTCTTTCGTCCAGAACACGATGCCATCCACATCGGCGGGGGCCAGCGATACGCGGCTGACCTGCCGCGCGTTCATGGGGTTCATCACATCGATGTAGCCCCGTTCCAGGCTTTCAAGGAACCCATCCATTCCCCACGCGGGGATGTCGGTGCGGCGGCTGGCGCTGATGATCATGGCGGCCTCCTTCTTTCCTTTGCATCACAATACCACAGAAACGCGGCGCGGTAAACACGGGCAATCCCCTTGCTTCCGCCCCCCATCCCAGGTATAATATAGGCAAATTCTAAATGTAGGCAAATTCTGTCGCCAAAAACGAAAAGGAGCACACCCACATGCAGGACGCAAAACGCACCCCACTCTACGACGCGCACCTTGCGCTGGGCGGTAAAATGGTGGAATTCTGCGGCTGGATGCTGCCGGTGCAGTACAGCGGCATACTACAGGAACACAAGGCCGTGCGCGAAAGCTGCGGCCTGTTTGACGTTTCCCACATGGGGGAGCTGACCGCGCGCGGCCCGGGCGCGCTGAATTTCCTCAATCACATCGCAACCAATGATTTTACTTCCATGCAGGACGGCCAGTGCCGCTATTCGCCCATCTGCTACCCGGACGGCGGCACGGTGGATGACCTGATCGTTTACCGCTTCCATGAGGATGAGTACCTGATCATCGTCAACGCCGCAAACCGCGAAAAGGATTACCAATGGATGCGCGAAAACCTGCTGCCTGATATGGAGCTGGCCGACATCTCCGATACCATGGCGCAGCTGGCGCTGCAAGGCCCCGCCTGGCGGGATGTGCTGGCCAGAGCGGGCGTCACCGATCCGCTGCCCGAAAAGCCGTACACGTTCCTGCCCAAGGTGTCGGTGGCGGGCGTGCCGTGCCTCGTGTCCCGCACGGGCTATACCGGTGAGCCGGGCATTGAGCTGTACCTCAAACCCTCCGACGCGCCCATCGTGATGGCCGCGCTGCTGGCCGGCGGGGCGGTTCCCTGCGGCCTTGGCGCGCGCGACCTGCTGCGCTTTGAGTGCGCCATGCCCCTCTACGGCCATGAGCTGTCCGACAAGATCACCCCGCTGGAGTGCGGCCTTAAATCCTTCGTGAAGATGACCAAGCCCTCGTTTATCGGCAAAGACGCCCTGGAGCGCCGCCCCCCCGCCAGGAAGCGCATCGGCCTTGCCCTGGTCGACAAGGGCATCGCCCGCGAGCACTGCCCCGTGTTCGATGAAACCGGCACCCTCGTCGGCGAAACCACCAGCGGCGGCCCCGCCCCCGCGCTTGGCCGGAACGTGGCCATGGCCCTGGTCACGCTGGAGGCGGCTGAGAAGGCAGAGCTGTTCATTGAAGTAAGAGGAAAGCAGCTGAAGGCCGAGAAAGTTAAGCTGCCGTTCTATAAGTCACAGAACCAGTAGGGGTACGCAAGGGGTTTCACCCCTTGACCCCACTTAAGGGCCTAAGGCCCTTAAGAATCCCTGCATGGGGTTCATAATAAAAAATACCAACCCGCTGTGAAGCGAAAATGCAGGGGTTCTTAGGGGATATATCCCCTAAGCAGGGTCTGGGACGGAGTCCCAGCGTCCCTCTCGTACCCACCCCCACCAAATTAAAGGAGGATGATTCCCATGATTCCGACCGACCGCAAGTACACCAAGGACCACGAGTGGGTGCTCATCGACGGCGACACGGCCACCATCGGCCTGTCCGACTATGCGCAGCGGATGCTGGGCGACATCGTGTTTGTGGAACTGCCCGCGCAGGGCGATGACATTCCGGCGGGGGGCCGCCTGGCCGTGGTGGAATCCGTCAAGGCCGCCAGCGATGTGTTCTGCCTGCCTGCGGGTGAGGTCATCGACGCCAACAGCGAACTGGAAGACGCGCCCGAGAAGCTGAACGAAGACCCGTACGGCGCGTGGATCGCGAAGATCCAGGTGCGCACGATGGATGAAACCAAGCTGATGGACGCGGCGGCCTACGAAGCGCTGGTCGCCGAAGAGGAGAAAAAGGCATGAGGCGATACGTTCCCCATACCGAGGCGGACAAGCAGGCGCTGCTTCAAGGCGCGGGCGTCCCTTCGGTGGAGGCGTTGCTTTCGGATATTCCGGCGGGGGTGCGGCTCAGCCGCCCCCTGAACCTGCCGGCCGGCCTGCCGGAAGCGGACGCCATGCGGCTGCTTGCATCTCTTGCCGCCGCCAACGATACCGGCCGCCCGCTGTTTCGCGGCGCAGGCTGCTATCATCATTACATCCCGGAAGCGATAGGCCCGCTGCTTTCAAGAGGAGAACTGCTGACCGCCTACACCCCCTACCAGCCCGAAATGAGCCAGGGGATGCTGCAGGCGATTTTTGAGTATCAGTCGCTGATCGCGCGGCTGACGGGGCTTCAGGTTTCCAACGCGTCCGTGTACGATGGTGCGACGGCCGCCGCTGAGGCCATGCTGATGGCGCGCGAAGCCACCCGCAAAAACAAGCTGCTGGCATCGGCCGCGCTGCCGCCGGATGTGATCGCCGTGCTGTCAACGTACGCGCCGTGTGTGGGCGTAGAGCTGACGGTGATCCCGGTTGACTTTAGCGGCACCACGGATATCGAGGCCGTGCGGCTGCACGCGCCGGGCGCGGCGGGGCTGATCGCCGCCTCGCCCAACTACTACGGTTTGATCGAGGATACCGCCGCGCAGGCCGAGGCCGTTCACGCGGAAAAGGGCCTGATGATCGCGTATGTCAACCCCATCGCCATGGGCATTTTGAAGAAGCCGGGCGCGCTTGGCGCGGATATCGCGGTGGGCGAAGGGCAGCCGCTTGGCATCCCGATGTCGTTCGGCGGGCCGGGCGTTGGGTTCATGGCCGCGACGCAAAAGCTGCTGAGGAACCTGCCGGGCCGCATCGTCGGCGAAACGGTTGACCCGGACGGCAACCGCGCGTATGTGCTGACCCTCCAGGCGCGCGAACAGCATATCAGGCGCGAAAAGGCTGTCAGCAACATCTGCTCCAACCAAAGCCTGTGCGCGCTGACGGCAGCATGCTACCTTGCGCTGATGGGCCCCGGGGGCCTGCGCGATGTGGCCGAGCAGTGCCTGCAAAACGCGCACTATTTAGCCGATGGCATCTCGAAGATCCCGGGCATGAAGCTGGCATTCGACGGCCCGTTCTTCCATGAGTTCGTGGTGGAATCTGCGCTGCCGGCAAAGAAGATCGACGCTGCGCTGCGCGATGCCGGGTTCACCGGCGGCCTGCCGATCGATGAGCACCGCATTCTTTACTGCGCCACCGAAATGAACACCAAGGCCGAAATGGATGGCCTGATTAAAGCGCTGGAGGTGATCGCATGAGCCGCAGCGTGCATCCTACGCTGTTTGAACAGTCGCGTCCCGGCCGCCGCGGCGCGGAAGCGCCGCTAGCCACCGTGCCCTGCCGCGCGAACCTGCTGCCCGAGGCGCTGCTGGACGCGCCCCCCGCGCTGCCCGAAATGTCCGAAATCCAGGTTGTGCGACACTACACCGCGCTGTCCCGCCGCAATCACGGCGTGGATAACGGGTTCTACCCGCTCGGCTCCTGCACGATGAAGTACAACCCCAAGATGAACGAGGCCGCGCAGGCGATGTTTGGGGACATCCACCCCCTGCAGGATGCCCGCGACATCCAGGGCGCGCTGAAGCTGTGCTACGATCTGGAAAAATCGCTGTGCGAAATCACCGGCATGGACGCGATGACCTTGCAGCCTGCCGCCGGCGCGCACGGCGAGCTGACCGGCCTGATGCTGATCCGCGCGTACCACCAGAAAAACGGTGAGCTTGCCGCCCGCACCAAGATTCTGGTGCCCGACTCCGCGCACGGCACCAACCCAGCTTCCGCCGCGATGGCCGGGTTTGATGTGGTGGAAGTGAAATCTACCGCCGATGGATTCGTGGATCTTTCCGCCCTCCGTACCGCCGTCGGCCCCGACACGGCAGGTCTGATGCTGACCAACCCGAACACGCTGGGACTGTTTGACCCGAATATCACCGAGATCGCCCAAATCGTCCACGACGCGGGCGGCCTGCTGTACTACGACGGTGCGAACCTGAACGCCGTGATGGGCATCGTGCGCCCGGGCGATACCGGGTTTGATGTTGTCCACCTGAACCTGCACAAAACTTTCTCTACCCCGCATGGCGGCGGCGGCCCCGGCGCGGGCCCTGTCGGCTGCAAGGCGATGCTGGCCCCGTTCCTGCCCGTGCCCACCGTGGAAAAGGGCACCGACGGCTACCGCCTGTGCCATAACAACCCCGATTCCATCGGCAAGGTGAAGAATTTCTTCGGCAACTTCGCCGTGTGCGTGCGCGCATACGCGTACATCCTGTCGCTGGGCGCGGATGGCCTTCGCGAAGCCAGCGAGATGGCCGTGCTGAACGCCAACTACCTGCTGCAAAAGCTCAAGGGCGCGTACCGCCTGCCCTATGACCGCGCCTGCATGCATGAGTTCGTGCTGTCCACCGAAAACGTGCCCGGCCTCACCGCCACCGATGTTGCCAAGGCCGTCATCGACCACGGCATGCACCCGCCGACAATCTACTTCCCGCTGATCGTGCACGAAGCGCTGATGATAGAGCCGACGGAGACCGAGACGGTGGAAACGCTGGATGAATTTGCGGCGGCCATGCTGGAGATCGTCAAAATGCCGCTGGAAGCGCTGGCTGCCTGCCCGGTGACGACCCCTGTTGGCCGCCCCGACCAGACGCAGGCGGCGCGCAAACCCAAGGTGGCGGAGTAACGCCGGAAGGAGGCGAACCCGAGCGATGGCATTTCGTGAAGAAAGAGGCATTGCCTACTGCGGGATGGCCTGCGTGCTGTGCCAGCATGAGGGGCATGATGATTGCCCCGGCTGCGCGGCGGACTACAACAAAAAGGCGGATGACCCCGCCGTGATCGGGTGCGCCGAAGAAAAGGCCGTTGCCGGCTGCTTTGCCTGCGCGGGCTACCCCTGCGGCAAGGAAAACGACGACTGCTTTGTAAAGCAATGCGCCCGTCAAAAAAAGATCGACGGGTGCTATGCCTGCCCGGACTACCCCTGCTTCAAGGACTTTGGCCCGTTCAAAAGCAAGCGGAACAAGGCGTTTATCCGCTACGCGCGCGAGTTTGGCAAGCAGGCGCTGCTGGACCGCCTGCGCGTCAACCATGAAAACGGCATCATCTACCAAAGGCCGGGCACGGCGCCCCACGGCGACACCGGCGGCGACTATGACGCGCTGAAAACGGAGATTGAAATCTACCAGCTGCTGCGGTATGGGCGCGGGGGCGCTCCGTCCGGCGGCACCAACCCTGAAATTACCGTGAAACCCCTGTCACCCGATATCATGGCCGATTACTTCGATTTCTTCAACAACCGCGCGTTCACCGACAGCCCCCCGTGGGGCGGGTGCTATTGCACCGGTTTCCAAATGACAAAAGAAGAGGGAAAGGCTAACTTCGCCCGGGTGGAAGCGTTGGGCGGCGGCCAGGAAAACTTCATGCGCGTGCTGCGCGAAACCGTTGTGCGGCAAATTACATCGGGCGCGCTGCGCGGGTACCTGGCCTACGCGGACGGCATGTCGATCGGCTGGTGCAACTGCAACGACAAAGCCAACTTCCCCGCCGAATCCGCGGACGGCACCCGCCTGTACGCCCCCGCTGAGATGCGCGAAAAGGCGGTGCTTTGCTTTGAAATCGCCCCGGAATACCGCGGACGCGGCGTGGCCACCGCGCTGCTGAGCCGCGCCGTGGCCGATGCCAAAGCCGAAGGGTACATCGCCATAGAAGGCTTTCCCCACGCGCACACCGAAAGGGACGAATGGGATTTCACCGGCCCCGCCCGCCTGTATGAAAAGCAAGGCTTCACCCAGGTGACAAAACAGGACGGCACAACGGTTATGCGGAAAAACCTAAAGGATTAACCCCACTCCGCCGCAGCGGAAAAAGGGATTCTTAAGGGCCTAAGACCCTTAAGCAGGGTCTGGGACAGCGTCCCAGCGTCTCCTCCCGTTCCTCACCAAAAACCAAGGAGGCCCACCATGCGCGACTACGAAAACCTGGACCTCATGCACAGGAACCGCCTGCCTGCGCGGGCGCTTTTTGTGCCATACGCAACCGTGCCCGCCGCCCGCGCCATGCGGCCGCTGGCTTCGCCGTATTACAGGCTGCTGAACGGCTCCTGGGATTTTCATTACATCCCGCAGGGCCCGGCGCATGTGCCCGCCGCGTTTCCGGAAAACTGCGGCGCCATCTGTTGGGATAAGATCCCCGTGCCATCCAACTGGCAGCTGCACGGGTACGGCATCCCGCACTACACCAACGTGCAGTATCCCATTCCGTACGACCCGCCGTATGTGCCGGATGAAAACCCGGTGGGGCTGTACCGCAGGGACTTCACGGTGCCCCAGTCGTTTGACGGGCGCAAAACGCTGATCCGGTTTGACGGCGTGGACAGCGTATACTACGCGTACGTCAACGGGCAGTTTGCTGGCTTCTCGAAGGTGCCGCACATGCCGGCCGAGTTCGATATCACTAAGCTGCTGATGTCGGGCGAGAACGAGCTGTGCGTCAAGGTGCTGCAATGGTCGGATGGAACATACCTGGAAGACCAGGACAAGTGGCGGCTGTCGGGCATATTCCGCGATGTTGGACTGATCAGCGTTTGCGAAAACCGGCTGATTGATGCGCAGGTTGATGCGCTGCTGGATACGGCGGATTACGAAACCGGCCTGCTGAGCATAAAAGTGCAAACGGAAGGCAATCCCGGCCTGCACCTGCGCGTAACGCTGTTTGACGGCGAAACCGCGCTGTGGACGGGCGAGTCCCCCGCCGGCGAAGCCAGCCTGTTCGCCCAGATCAAAAGCCCGCTGCGCTGGACGGCCGAAACGCCGAACCTGTATGATGTGGTGCTGGAGTTGATCGACGGCGAAGCCTTGATAGAGGCGCAGTGCGTCCGCGTGGGGTTCCGCACGGTCGAAATCAAAAACAGGCAGCTGTACGTCAACGGCGTTTCGATCAAGATCAAGGGCGTCAACCGGCATGATTTTCACCATGAGTTCGGCTCCGCCGTGCCGGCCGAGGCGCTGAAAAACGACATCCTGATGATGAAGCGGTACAACATCAATGCCGTGCGCACCAGCCATTACCCAAACGATGTACGGTTCTACGACCTGTGCGATGCGCTGGGCATGTACGTCATCGATGAGGCGGACCTGGAATCCCACGGCGTGGTGGCCGTCAAGCATTACGACCTGATCGCGGACGACCCGGCGTTCGAAACGGCGTTTGTGGACCGCGGCGTGCGCATGGTGGCGCGCGACAGGAACCACGCGTCGATCATCTTCTGGTCGCTGGGGAATGAGAGCGGGTTCGGCTGCAACTGCTTTGCGATGGCGGCGGCGATGCGCGCGCTGGACGCAACGCGCCCCATCCATTATGAGCGCGATGAGCAAGCCCTGTGCGCGGATATGTATTCCCGCATGTACACCAGCGTGCCCGGCATCATTGAGCAGGGCCAGCTGGATAACGACCGCCCCTTCTTCCTGTGCGAATACGCGCACGCGATGGGGCAGGGCCCCGGCAACCTCAAGGAATATTGGGATGCCATCTACCAGTATGACCGCCTGATCGGCGGCTGCGTGTGGGAATGGGCCGACCACGGCCTGTTCAAGACGGACGAAAAAGGCGAGAAATACTACGCGTACGGCGGCGATTTCGGCGACCAGCCCAACGACGGCGTGTTCTGCATCGATGGGTTGTGCTACCCGGACAGAAAGCGCCCGCACACCGCGCTGATGGAGTACAAAAAGATCCTGGAGCCGGTGAAATTCACGTTTGGCGCGGGGCAGATGACGATCAAAAACCTGTGGGCGTTCACCGACCTTTCGTGCCTGACGATGCGTTGGCGCGTGGTGCGCGGCGGTGAAACCTCGGCGCAGGGCGTGCTGCCGACGCTGTCCGTCGCGCCGTACACATCGGAAACGCTGCCCCTGCCTGCGGAAGCCGCAAATGGCCTGTTTGAAATCACCTGCGAGCTTAATCACGATACCCCGTGGGCCCCGCGCGGCCACGAGGTCGCCTGGGCGCAGCACGGCCAGGTGGAACCGCTGCCCGCGCCGGAAAGGGCCGCCGCCCCGCTGACCGTGCAGGAATGCTGCGGCGCGCTGTGCGTGTGCGGGGATGACTTCTGCCTGAAGTTCGACGCGAAGCAGGGCGTTTTGACCAGCTGGACAAAAGCAGGCGTAGAGATGATCAAAGAGGGCATCCGCCCCAGCATGTGGCGCGCGCCGACCGATAATGACGTGCACGCCGCCAAGGAATGGCGCAAACAGGGCCTTGACAGATTGCAAAGCCGCCTGGAAAGCTTCACGTTCGAGCAGAGCGACAGCGAAGTTACGGTGGAGATCGTCACGGTGCACGGCGGGTACATCCGCCGCCCCGCGCTGAAATTCTGCCAGGCGTACCACATTTTCCCGGATGGAAAGGTCACGCTGTCGGCCGCGTTCATTCCCTACCATGATGAGCTGCCGTACCTGCCGCGCCTTGGCATCCGCTTCCAGATGCCCGGCTGGTTTGACCAGATCGCATGGGCAGGCCGCGGCCCGCACGAAAGCTATCCCGACAAGAAGGAAAGCGCGCGCCTTGGCTGGTGGCGCCAAAGCGTGGCCGAAACGCACGAGCCGTACATTCGCCCGCAGGAAAACGGTTCCCACGAGGACACGGTATCGCTGCGCGTAACGTGCGGCCAGGGTGTGGGCCTGCTGATCGAAGGCGACGGCTTCGCGTTCTCCACGCATGGTTACACCCCCGAAATGCTCACCGCTGCCGAGCACACCAACGAGCTGAAGCCCGGCGACCTCACCCAGGTGCTGCTGGATGCGTGGATGGGCCCGCTGGGGTCAAATTCGTGCGGGCCGGAGCCGCTGGAGGAGCAAAGGCTGTACTTCAGGGAGCCGAGAAGCTTTAGCTGGACGTTCAGGCCGTATTTCATCAGGGAGATGTAAGGTGTACTAATTGGAATAACCCTGGTTCGTGGGAGCATCTCCCGCGGCCAGGGTTTCATTTTGATAAAATCCATCTCGCCGTGAGGCGAAGAAGGGAATCTTAAGGGCCTTAGACCCACGAATGGAGGGGATTTCTGGCGAAATCCCTTTATAGCGCGATATCTTCGAATTCGCGCTGCGCAGGGTCTGGGGCAGAGCCCCAGCGTTCTTCTCTGTCTGTTGCCCTGCAAGCCTTTTTTTGCTATACTGAACGAAACCCGTAACGCTCTAACGTTCCCCTTTTTACGGAAAGGACTTTGGCGATGCCTACCTGGACAGAAGCCCAACAAGCCGCGATAGACGCGCGCGGCGCAAATCTGCTGGTATCCGCGGCGGCGGGCAGCGGCAATACGGCCGTGCTCGCGGCGCGGATTGTTGCGCTTATAAAAGAAGGCATGCGGGCGGACAGGCTGCTGGTCGTAACCTTCACGAAGGCTGCGGCGGCGGAAATGCGCGCGCGCGTGCTGGAGCTGCTGTATGCTGAGGCGAATGAGGCGGCGAAGAAAGGGGCGGGCGATGCCAGGCTGTCGGAACAGGCGCTGCTGGTGGAGCGCGCGGATATCTGCACGCTGCACAGCTTTTGCACGCGCATCTGCCGGGAGCACTTTCACGCGGCGGATGTAGACCCGACGTTCCGCGTGGCGGACCCGCCGGAAATGAAAATACTGGAAGCGCAGGCGATGCAGGCGGCGCTGACGGCGTGCTACGAAAGCCCCACGGAGGCGTTCGCGCACGCGGCGCAGTGCCTGGAAGCGGAAGGCCTTGCGGATGTGACGGCCCAGCTGCACCAGTTCCTGATGGCGCGGCCGGACCCGTGGCAGTGGCTGGAGTGGGCGGTCAAATCGCAAAAGGATGCCGCGGCCGAAACGCTGGAAACATCCGCGTGGACGCAGGCGTACCTTCAGCGCGTGGCAAGGCTTGCACGTGCCGCGGCGGATGACTACGCCCGCGCGCTGCGGTTGGCGCAGCAAATGGGCCTGTACCAGGCGTTTGCTGAATCAGAACTGGAAGAAGCATTTGCGTTCGCGCGCGCGGCGGAAATCGGCCTCTCTGCATGCCTGGCAGCGCTGCCCGCCGGAAAGAAACCCGCCAAACCCCGTAAACCCAAGGACGCCGACGAAGCGGCGGAAGAAGCCTACAAATCCGCGCGGGATGCCGCTGGTAAGGCGCTCAAAAAAGCACACGAGGCGGTGCTCTTCCTGTCCGACCTGCCGCGCCGTGCGGAGGAAATCCGCCTGACCGGCCTGCTTCTGGAAGGCGTAGCGGAGGCCGCGTACGCGTACCATGAGCAGCTTTCTGCGCTAAAGCAGGAAGAAAACCTGCTGGCGTTTGATGACCTGGAGCATGCCGCGCTGCGTGCGCTCAGCGACCCGGACGTGTGTGAAGCCGTCCGTGCAAAGTATGGCGCGGTGTTTGTTGACGAGTATCAGGATTCCAGCCAGATACAGGAGGCGATCGTCAAAAGGGCGGCGCGCACAGACAACCTGTTCCTGGTGGGCGATGTCAAGCAGAGCATCTACCGCTTTCGCCTTGCGGAGCCCGGACTGTTCCTACAGAAGCTTTCCACCTACAGCCGTGATGAAGCCGCGTCGCACCGAGCGATCCCGCTGAATGCAAACTTTCGTTCTCTTTCATCCGTATTGGATGCGGTGAACGGCGTGTTCCGCCGCGTGTTCACGGCGGGCGAGATGGAGCTTGCCTACCCCGAATGGGACTGGTTGCTGCCCGGGAAGGACTGGGACGACGCCCCCGGCGCGCCGGTGGAGCTGCACCTGGTGGAGGGGGAGACGCCGCCGGAAGACGGCGAAACCGCCGAAGAGACGGAAACTTCCGCCGACAGCCCGCTTGCGGATTCGCCGCAGCCCGATGAAGAAGCGGAAATGACCCCTGCCGCCCGCCATCAAATCGCGGTAGAGGCTGACATCATTGCAGACCGCATCGCCGCGCTTCGCGAGGAGGGCTACGGCCCGCGCGACATCGCGATCCTGATGCGCTCCGTGCGCGGCCGCGCCACCCCGCTGATCGCAGCGCTGCGCGCGCGCGGTGTCGCCGCCTGGAGCGACCTTGCCGAGGACACGCTGGAGCGCCCGGAGGTTCGTCAGGCGCTGGCGCTGCTGTCCGTCATCGAAACCTTCCGGCAGGATATCCCGCTGATCGCCGCGCTGCAAGGGCCCGCGCTGGGCCTATCCGATGAGCAGCTGGCGCTGATCCGCATCCATCACCCGCGCGATAGTTTTGCCGATGCCGTCATGGCCTACGCGTTAAACAAAAACGACGATCTGGCCCAAGCTGTCTCTACTTTCATTGAAAAAGTGGCGCGCTGGCGTCTGCTTTCGCGCACGGTGCCGCTGTCGTCGTTCATCCGCATGCTGTATGATGAAACGGGGTTCATGACCGCCGTGGGCGCACAGCCAAACGGTGCGGCGCGGCAGGCGAACCTGCGCAGGCTGTCTGAGCACGCGGGCCAGTACCAGGCGCAGCGCGCCGACGGGCTGCCCGGCTTCCTGCAATACGTCAAGCGCATCCAGCAGCGCGGCGAGGGCCTTGCGCCCGCCGAACTCGGTGAAATGGAAGAGATGGTCACCATCCAGTCCATCCACAAAAGCAAGGGCCTGCAATACCCGGTGGTGTTTGTGGCGGGGCTGGGCACGCGGTTCCGCGCGGGCGACGGGCGGCGGCCGCTGCTGTGCCACGCGGGCCTGGGGCTGGGCATGCCGTACATCAACCCGCGCATGCGTACGAAATGGCTGACGCTGCCGCGCGAGGCGATCCAGGAAAAAACGCGCCAGGAGGAAATTGCCGAGGAGGCCCGCCTGCTGTACGTTGCGATGACGCGCGCGGAAAAGCGGCTGATCCTGGTCGGCACGCCGCGCACCGGCGACCGCGAGCGCTGGCAGCAGGGCATCACGCCCGAAAACGCCGCGCGTGCGGGCAGCATGCTGAACTGGGTCGCGCCGTGCGCGCTGTCGGACCCCGGCTGGACCCTTCAAACGCACACGCCGAAGGTTTTTCAGGAAGAAGAGGCGCAGGGCGTGCCGCTTGCATCCTCCATTGAGGCCCTCCGCACCGCCGCCGCGTCCCCGCCCGCTGCGGATTCCCTTATTGTGCAGCGCCTATCGTGGGAGGCCCCCCCGCCCGGCAAGCCGCTGAAGCAGAGCGTATCGGCGCTGGTGAAAGCCCAAACAAAGCCCGGCGAAGAGCCCGCCGCGCCGCTGCTGCTATCCTCGGTGGCGCGCCGCCCCGCATTCCTGGAGGAAAAGGGCCTGACCGCCACCGAGCGCGGCGACGCGGTGCACGCGTTTCTGCAGGCCGTGCCCCTCCCCGAAACCGACGCCCGAAACGCCCTTGACCGCATGCTCACTCGCGGCATTCTGACCCCCGACCAGGCCGCCGTGCTGCCCCTGCCGCTGCTGTCCCGCTGGCTGCAAAGCCCGCTGTTCGCCCGCATGCGCCAGGCGGAGGTCCTCCGCCGCGAATGGGCATTCAACCTGCGCATTGAAGAAGAAGGCGAACGCACCCTCCTTCAGGGCGTGATAGACTGCTGCTTCCTCGAGAACGGCCAATGGGTGTTGGTCGATTACAAAACCGACCGCGCCCACGACCCCGCCGCCCTTGCCGCCCGCTACGCCCCGCAGCTAGCCTACTACGCCCGCGCGCTGGAAACAGTGACAGGGCGGCCGGTGAGAGAGAAGCTGCTGGTTTTGCTGATGGGGGAGACGGTGGTGGAGGTGTAGGGGAGGGGGAAGGGGGAACGCTAGGACGCTGTCCCAGACCCTGCAAAAGGGATTTCATCCCTTTGGAAACCCTTCGTTTTCGCCTCACGGTGGGTTAGGATTTTATTTTTATCTTCCCCCCATGCAGGGATTCTTAAGGGCCTTAGGCCCATGAAAGGAAGGGATTTCTTACGAAATCCCTTTATGGCGCGATATCTTCGAATTCGCGCCGCAGGGGTCCAGGGGGCAAAGCCCCCTGGCGTTCCCTCCCCCCTCACAACCACCAAAGGAGCTTCTATGTACCGATTCGACTATCACCTGCACACTTTGCACTCTCCGGATGGGGAGATGACGATGGATCAGCTGGCGGAGGCCGCGATTGCGGCGGGGCTTGACGAGATTTGCGTTACGGATCATACGGATATTGGCCACCCGGATGTCGATATTGATAGGCCGCTGGATATTGCACAGTACTTTGCGGATATCGAGGCGGCGCGGGAGAAATTTCCGCAGCTGGCGATCCGTGCGGGGCTAGAGGTGGGGGATAATCCCGCCCGCCGCGATGAGATTCGCGCCTGGCACGACGCGCTGCAGTTGGATTTCCGCCTGCTGTCGCTGCACCTGATCGATGGGCAAGACCCGTACTTCCAGAAATTCTATGAAACGGGCACGCAGGAAGAGCAGTACCGCCGCTACCTGGAGATGCGGCTGGAATCGCTGCTGTACTGGCCGCCGGAATGGTATGACTCGATCGCACACCTTGGCTATGTCGCGAAGTTTGCGCCGTACCCGATAGAGGTCCGCCCGCTGCGGCTGCACCACGGGGCTGATCTGCTGGATGCCATCCTGCGCAGGCTTGCCGACAGCGGCAAGGCGCTGGAGCTGAACACATCCGGCTACAGAAAGGTAGACGACTGTATGCCGGGTCGCGAGATTCTGACCCGCTTCCGCGAGCTGGGCGGCGAGTTCGTCACCATCGGTTCAGATGCGCACAAGGCCTGCTTTGTCGGCAACTGGGTGGATGACGCGCGGGCGCTGGCGCTGTCGTGCGGCATCCGGTACGCGCTGACGTTTGAAAAGCGAAAACCCATTCCAATAGCGCTGTAGTGCCGCCTTCCAAATGTTTCATGTGAAACATTTGCCACCGGAGGAACATCCCCCCTAATCTGACAAAATGTTCCACGTGAAACAATACGCAAACCAACACAGTGAGGCAACCATGGATTTATTCACTTTTGCGCAGCAGGGGCAGGGCGACCGCGCGCCGCTGGCCGACCGCATGCGCGCCACCAGCCTGGATACCTTCATCGGTCAAACGCACCTTGTGGGGGAGGGGCGGCTGCTTCGCCGTGCCATCGAGGCCGACAAGTTGACTTCCTGCATATTCTACGGCCCGCCGGGCTGCGGCAAAACCACGCTCGCATCCGTCATCGCGAAAAACACCAAGGCCGCGTTTGCGCAGATGAATGCCGTTACCAGCGGCGTCGCCGATGTGCGCAAGGTGCTGGAAGAGGCCGCAAACCGCCGCAGTCTCTATGGACAGCCGACGTATCTGCTGCTGGATGAATGCCACCGCTGGAGCAAATCGCAGAGCGATTCCATCTTGCCCGCAATTGAAAAGGGCGATATTCGCTTTATCGGCTCCACGACGGAAAACCCGATGGTGTCGATGACACCCGCCATCGTCAGTCGCTGCCGCCTGTTCCAGTTTTACCCGCTTTCGGTGGATGAGGTGCTGGCCGGGATGCAATCCGCGCTGCAAGATAGGGAGCGCGGACTTGCGCGCATGGGCGTCACCGCGGATATGGATGCGCTGGAGCACCTTGCCCATGTGGCGAACGGCGACCTGCGCTCCGCGTACAACGCGCTGGAGCTTGCCGCGCTGACCACGCCGCCGGACGCTGACGGCATGATCCACATCACCCGCGCCGTCGCGGAGGAGTCCATCCAGAAACCCGTTTTGCAGATGGATGAATCGCTGTTCTACGACATGCTGTCCGCGTTTTGCAAAAGCCTGCGCGGCGGGGACGGCAACGCGGCCCTTGCGTGGTTTGCGCGCATGGCGTACGCGGGCGTTGATCCGCGCATCATAGTGCGCCGCCTGATCGCCCACGCCAGCGAGGATGTCGGCCTTGCCAACCCCATGGCGATGCTGCAGGCCGTTGCCGCCGCCGATGCGCTGCAGTTCATCGGCATGCCGGAGGCGAAGCTGCCCATCGCGCAGGCAATCCTGGCCGTGTGCAACAGCCCCAAATCCAACAGCGTGGTGACCGCCGTCGAAGGCGCATTTGCGGATGCGGAAAAAGGCGGGTTCGGCCCCGTGCCGGTCTATCTGCGCGATGCCAGCTACAAAGGCGCAAACCGCCTGGGTGATGCCGGTGGGGAACGAAACGGCGAGGGCTACCTGTACCCGCATGAATTTCCGGGCCATTGGGTGCAGCAGCAGTACATGCCGGAGGATCTGATGGGAAAGGTGTACTACACGCCGAGTGGGCAGGGAGAGGATACCGGAAGGCACGAGGGGTGAGGTCCCAGGGGGAAACGCCAGGGGCGCTGCCCCTGGACCCCGCTTAAGGGCCGTTGGCCCTTAAGAATCCCTTTTTTCCGCTGTGGCGGGTTGGGGTCAATCTCTTTAAACCTGACATGCCTGTAATATAACAAAACCCCCACGGTTTCCCGCGGGGTATATCAATTGCACTTGTCCAAACCTTAGCATTTCTTTCAAACATTGCCAATGATTTTGTAAATCCTTGCCCTGCCACCATGTCCAGTCTGAATGGTGCTATTCGGCCTCTTTCAGGCAATGTTCTCAGAAACGGCTCCAGACCAGGCTCCAATGTATCTTCTGCATCCCTCCTTTTTATTCATGATACTTGTCCGAATTCATCGTCCACCGGCATCCCTCCCGTTCTTCGTTTCGTTGAGATTAGTATAGCCCCCAGATGTGTCCCACGTGTGGGAAAAAAATGAACAAACCGTAAAAGAAAAGAGCCACTTAAAAGTGGCTCAGCACGTACCCATCAAAAACCCCAACCCAGCGTGAGCGAAGGTTTTTTACTTCGGCGGTCAAACCGAAATTCCATGAATTTCGGCAGACGCCCTCCCCGGGGTGCTCGAGGGGCCAAAGCCCTTCGACTTCAATCGTATTGACCGGCTTTGCCGGTCGGGCGGGGAGTTTTCCGTAGGAAAACATTCCTTTCACGCCCGGAAGGGCGTGAGGGGGTTCTTACAAGGGGGACGTGTCCCCCTTGTATAGCCTCGCGCATTAGAAGAAATGCGTCTCCCCATCATCCTCGATATCCATGGGCACGTCGCCAATGCTCAGCGAGGTATCGCCGGCCGTGGGCGCTTCGGTGGCCGCATCCGGGAAACCGAACAGAATCTCGCCGGTGGCACGGTCCAGAATGTACACGCCGGTCGGCAGCATGTTCTTGGTGTGGGTGAATGTCTCCGCGCCGTATCCGAATACGGCAATCTTGTCGGTGCCGGCGGGCACCACATGGCTGAATATCTGTCCGCCGGTGGAGGCGCTGAAATCAAGAATCTTATTCTGGCTGGAAAGGTTGGGCGCGATGGCATAGATGGCGCCGTTGTTCATCAGAAGCAGCTCATCCTTGGTGCCGCCCAGGATAAAGCGTGTGACCGTGTCGCCTTCCAGGTCCAGCGTCTTTTCGGCGGAGCCATCCAGCGGGCAGCATACCAGCTTGTGGTTCTCGGTATCGTAGGTGTACATCGCCTCGCCAAAGCGGGGGCTGGAAAGGCTGATGTTGTACTTGCTGCCAATCGCCGTGCCCTTCTTGTTGGCAATTTTAACCGAATATACGTTCGTGCCGTTGGATTCGGTGCTGTATACGCGGTACCCCTCGTACAGCATGCTGGTGGTGGCGGAGGGATTGGGCGCATCAATGTTGGTGGCCTTGCCGTTGGAGGCATGGTACTGGTACGCATTTTCCTTGTTGTTCTTATCCAGCGTGATGAAGTATATGTTGCCCTTGTATTCCATGGCGTCATACATCGACTTGTCGCTGGCGGACATGTCCTTGATCTTCGTGGCCTTCTTATTCTTGATGCTGTAGGAATGCAGCGTGTACTTGTCAGATGCGGTGACATACAGGAAAGTATCGGCGCTTTCGCCGGTGTACGCGTGCGCAACATCGGTCAGAAGGGCCTCATTCGCGCCGGTTGAGATGTTCACGGAATACAGCGTCATCGTTTCGCGCTTCTGGGGGTCATCATACCCGAAAAAGTATACGTTTTCGCTGTCCGCGTGCACAAGCCGGGCGGGGATGCCCTCTGTGATTTCCACCAGCGGAACATCCAGCGCGGCAGTGGAATACAGGCCCCAATGGCGGGTTACGCCGGTTTCCATCGGCGCGAAGAAAAAGGATGCGTTGCTGTTTGATACCAGCACGCCGCCGTACATCTGCATATCAAGGTTGGTGACCTCCGCGATGGCGGCGGATGAGAGCAACAGCGTCAGCGCCAGGATCAGGATACAGGTCTTTTTAAGCATTGCGGTTCTCCTCCTCATTGTGCCGCCGAGGCGGCCCCCTCATAACATGAAGCATTATTTGCCTTGATGGGATTTATCTCTATATAAGACGTTACTCGTCCTCTTCCTCTTCCTCAGGCAGGTCGCCATTATGATAAACATTCTGCACATCATCCATGTCATCCAGCGCGTCCAGCAGCTTGTACACCTTTTCCAGCACTTCCGTGTCGGTGATGGTGGTCATGTTCTGCGGCACGCGGGTCAGCTCGGCGGATAGGAACGTGCAGCCATTCGCTTCCAGCGCATCGCGCACGGAAGAGAAATCCACCACCTCGGTGAACACCTCAAACGCGTCATCCAGCGCGTTCACATCGCTGGCGCCGGCTTCCAGCGCCATCATCATCATGTCGTCCTCATCCATGCCGGGCTTTCGGTCCACAACAATCAGGCCCCTGCGGTCGAACATCCATCCGACGGCGCCGGTGGCCCCCAGGTTCCCGCCAAACTTATCGAAGTAATGCCGGATATCGGAAGCGGTGCGGTTGCGGTTGTCCGTCAGGCACTCCACAATCACCGCCAGGCCGCCCGCGGCGTACCCTTCATACTGAATCTCTTCATAGTTGATGCTGCCCAGCTCGCCCGCGGCCTTTTTGATGGACCTGGCGATGTTGTCGTTGGGCATGTTGTTCGCCTTGGCTTTCGCCACCACATCTTTCAGCTTGCCGTTTGTGCTGGGGTCGGAGCCGCCCTCCTTCACTGCGATGGCGATTTCACGGCCAATCTTGGTGAAAACCTTGCCGCGCACGGCGTCGGCCTTGCCCTTTTTATGCTTGATGTTTGCCCACTTGGAATGCCCGGACATGGAATACCTCCTTGAAAGGCACGGCGGCGCGGCCGTGCATATCTTCTTGTTATCGTATCACAAATATGGGTGTTTCGTCAATCGGGGAGACGGGTGAACGCTGGGCCTCTATCCCAGGCTCTGCTAGGGGCCTTTAGACCCCAAAGCCCCCTGCATTTCCGCTTCACGGCGGGCAGGGGGTTTAATGTATATCCCATCCCTATGCAGGGATTCTTAAGGGCCTTAGGCTCTTAAGCGGGGTCCAGGGGCAGCGCCCCTGGCGTACGCCCGCCTCATTCCCTCGTTACAGCAACGGCACCCCCGCCGCGCCGAAAACCTCCCTCGTCTCCGCCGGCCACAGCGACGCCTGCACTTCCCCGATGTGCGCCTTCTTCAAGAAGAACATGCACAGCCGCGACTGCCCGATGCCCCCGCCGATCGTCTGCGGCAGCTCGCCGCGCAGCAGGGATGCGTGGAACGGCTGCTCGCCCCAGTGGGGCACGCCGCGCACGGAAAGCTGCCGCCGCATGGATTCCGGGTTCACGCGGATGCCCATGGAGGAAACTTCCATCGCCAGATCCAGCAGCGGGTAGTGGAACAGAATATCGCCGTTCAGCGCCCAGTCGTCATAGTCGGGCGCGCGGCCGTCGTGCGGATTTCCGGAGCGCAGCGCCCCGCCGATCTGCGCCACAAACACCGCGCCGTGCTTCATGCAGGCGGCGCGCTCGCGCTGCTTGCTGGAAAGCGTGGGCCATTCATCTTCCAGCTGCTGGCTGGTCAGGAACGTGATGTGGCGCGGCAGCGTGGGGGTCAGCTTTTGCTCGAACATGCACACGTCATATTCCGTGCGCAGGAACACCGCGTAAATGCGATCCACGATCTCGCGCAGCTTTTCCAGCGTGCGCTCGTTTTCATCGATGATCAGTTCCCAATCCCACTGGTCCACATAATACGAATGTAGATTGTCTGCGATCTCATCGCGGCGGATGGCGTTCATGTCGGTGTACAGCCCGGTTTGCGGCGCAAACCCGTAGCGCTTCAGCGCCTGCCGCTTCCACTTGGCCAGCGACTGCACGATCTGCGCCGTGGTATCCGGCGATTCGCCCAGGTCAAAGGATACGGGCCGCTCCACGCCGTTGAGCATGTCGTTCAGGCCCGATTCCGGCGTAACGAACAGCGGCGCGGATACGCGCGTCAGGCGCAGCATCTCCGCCAGGCTGCTTTCAAAGCCGTCCTTTAGCCGTTTGATGGCCGTTTGCGTCTCCCCAATGGTTAGGATCGGGGCATACCCTGCAGGAACAATGTTCATCCGCGCACCTCACTTATTTTCGATTTTGACACGACCAGATTTTAGCAGCAACGCGATCACAAGCACCGCCAGCACCCCGGCGGTAAGCTTTGCCGCGATTACGGGAAACACCATCTCGGGGTTCGCGCCGCCGACGAACGCCAGCACATCCCCGAACACGAACGACCCGGACACCGCAAACGCGATGTTGATCAGCTTGCCGCGGTCATTCATCGTATCGATCACGCCCCACACGGGGATGCTCGACGCCAGCTGCGTCAAAAGCCCCGTCGAGGCCTCGCTGTTGATGCCGATCTTATCGCCCAGCTTCTGCATGTGCCGTCCAAGATGCTTGTTCAGGAAATGGATCATCGGGAAGGCGCCCGTCAGCACAATGGCGATCAGCCCCACCAGCAGCAGGCCGATCTCAAGCGGCACGCCGCCCAGCACCGCGTCGTGTTCCACCATCAGGTTGAACAGCGGCAGGCGAAGGCCCGTCAGGTACTGGAAAATGGCGATGACAGGGCTGACGTTGATGATGAAAGTCATCCCCTTGCCAAACACGGAAAACCCCTTCAGCATCGCCTTTTGGCTGATCAGCAGCCCGATCACCACCAGCCCCGCCAATATGATCACCGGCAGCGTGTTGGATAGCAGCTCCCCAAGCCCAAGCGGCGTGGAGGTCGTGTTCATCAGCAGCCCGCCGATCAGGCAGCCGATCGGCAAAGTAATCAACCCTACCAATATGCCCATCGCCAGCAGCGGATGATCCTGTTTTTTCAGCATCGTCAGCGCAAACGGGATCGTAAAGCATACGGTGATGCCCATCATCGATGCCACAATCAGCCCCGCGTACTGCCCCACGGCAACATTATCGCCCGCCAGCTGCGTGGCCAGCGCGTACCCGCCCATATCCAGCGCAAAGAACGACGCCGGGAACATCGCCGGATTCGCCCCCAGCCACCCGTACACCGGCGTGATGATCGGCCCCAGCACCTGCTGCAGCACCGGCGACAGCGCCACAATGCCTACCACGGCCAGCGCCAGCGGTCCCATCGCGTTAAACCCATCGTCAAACTTTTCACCGTACCCGCGCTTGTTGCCCCGCACCTTGTCGATCAGCCCAACGACGGAAAACACGGCAATGATCGTCATCACCAGGGAACTGATGGAAAAGTTTTGGAAGTATGAGGACACGGATTCGGTCAGGGCTGAAAAATTGCCAAGGCTGTCGAGCAGTTCTTGAAACATGTGAGAGGGCTCTCCTTTAGTAGTAGTGGGGGGGACGCTGGGACTGGGAACGCTGGGACTCCGTCCCAGACCCTGCTTAGGGGATTAGATCCCCTAAGAACCCCTTCATTTTCGCCTCACGGCGGGAAGGGGGTAAAATAAAAATGAGAATCCCCTATGTAGGGATTCTTAAGGGCCTTAGGCCCTTAAGTGGGGTTCCAAGGGGCAAAGCCCCTTGGCGTATCCCCGTTCCTCACACAATCGATACCTTCCCCCTGCTCACCCGCAAGAAAATCAGCAGCGATAGCACCGTCGATACCGTCAGCACCGATGCCAGCGCGGCGGCCGTGCCGTCGCTCATGCGCATGACCTCCTGGTAGATCGCAACCGCAATCGTCGATGTCTTCCCACCGTACAGCATAATCGAAGAACTCAGCTCGTTGATGCAGGTGATCCAACTTAAAATCGCGCCGGACAGGATGCCCGGCAGCATCAGCCGCGCCATCACGGTGAAAAAGGTTTTCATCGGCGACACGCCCAGGTTGATGGACGCCTCTTCGATGCTGGGGTCGGTCTGGTACAGGAACGCGCTGCCTGAGCGCACGGTGTAGGGGAGCTTCCGCACAATGTACGAAATGATCATGATCGCCGCCGTGCCGGTCAGGATCAGCGGCTTTCGGTTAAACGCCACGATCAGGCAGATGCCCAGCACGGAACCTGGAATGACGTACGGAAACATCACCAGCAGGTCCATCAGACTGGCCACCTTGCCCTTTTTCCTGACGATAACGTACGAAATCAGCATGCCGAATATCACGATGAACACGATGGCGACCAGCGAAAACCAATAGGTGTTGGTGATGTTGCGGCCCAGCCGGCTTGCGATGGTTTGGTAGTTGGCAAGCGTGAACCCGCCGACAAACCCCGTGAAATCGGTCTTGATGAACGACATCACCACCACCGTGATCTGCGGCAGCAGGCCGATCAGCGCCACAATGGCCACCGGCAGCGTGGCAAGCAGCCGCTTCCAGCCGTGCAGCTCCACGACCTGCGGCGGGCGCATGGAGGTCATCACATAGTTGCGCCTTGAAATGAAAAACTTCTGCACCAGCAACACCGTCAGCGAGCACGCCACAATGATCACCGAAAGCGCGCTTGCCATGTTGGCGTTGCCGCCGACCTCGCTCATATACTCATTGTAGACCAGCACCGGCAGCACCGTGTACCCCTCGCCGATCAGCATCGGCGTGCCAAAGTCGGCAAGCGACGTCATGAACACCATCACCGCGCCCGCCAGGATCGACGGCAGCACCACCGGCAGCGTCACTGTCAGCAGCCGGCGCAGTTTCGATGAGCCAAGGTTCTCGGCAGCTTCTTCCAGCGATGAGTCAATGCTGCTCATCGCGCCGGAAGTATACAGGTACACATACGGGTACAGGTGGAACGTAAACACCAGGATGATGCCCGTTTTGCCGTAAATGGTGGGCGTTGTGATGCCGATAGAGGCCAGCAGCTTGGTCACGAACCCCGCGCGGCCGAACAGCAGAATCCACGAATACGCGCCGATGAACGGCGGGGACATCAGCGCCATGATGATCGCGATGTAAAAGAACTTTTTTCCCCAGATGTTGTACCGCGTCATCAGGTACGCCAGCGGCACGCCGATCAGCGAGCAGCACAGCGTGGCCGAAAAGGTGACAAACGCGGTGTTCTTCAGCGTGCTGTAGTAGTAAGGCTTTGTGAAAAAGCGGATGTAGTTGTACAGCGTCACGCCCTCTTCCTTCTTGGAAAAAAAGCTGCGCGTGATCAGCGTGGAAAAGGGGTAGACCATGAACAGCATCATCGAAAGGATGACGATGGCTTTGACGGCGAACCAGAAATCAAACCGGGGCGGCGTCAAGGAAATACGCCTTCGGCCCATCATACGCTGAGCACCTCCCCGCCTTCGCCGTACAGGCTGATTTTATCTGGCGCAAACTGGATGTGCACCTTCGCGCCGTCCGGCTTGATGTCTGCAATATCCTTCGTGTATTCGTTGACCTGGATGACCTGGCCGTTTTCCAGCATGACCTCGTATTCAATGAAATCGCCCAGGAACGTGGACAGCTCGATCGTGCCCGGCAGCCCTGTCTCCGCAAAGGACAGCTGCTCCGGCCTTGCGGACAGCGACGCCTTGCCCGTGTACGGCGCGCGCAGGCGCACAGGCACAGCCGCCTGGCCGCCTACGGATAGCTTTTCACCCTGTATTTCGCAATCGATGAAGTTGGAAATGCCGATGAACCCCGCAACGAACGGGTTCTGCGGCTTCATGTAAATTTCGGAAGGCGTGCCGACCTGCATGATGTGGCCGTCCTTCATGACGGCGATGCGGTCGGAAATGGAAAGCGCCTCTTCCTGGTCATGCGTGACGTAGATCGTCGTGATGCCCAGGCGGCGCTGCAGTTTCTTGATCACGGTGCGCATCTGAACGCGCAGCTTCGCGTCCAGGTTGGAAAGCGGTTCATCCATCAGCAGCACTTTGGGTTCAATCACGAACGCCCGGGCCAGCGCCACGCGCTGCTGCTGTCCGCCGGATAGTTCATTCGGCCGCCGGTTTGCCAGCTGACAAATCTGCACCAGCTCCAGCGCTTCCTTGACGCGGCGGTCAATCTCCGCCCGCGCCACCTTCTGCGCTTTCAAACCGTACGCCACATTGTCCCTGACCGTCAAATGCGGAAAAATGGCGTAATTTTGAAACACCATGCCGATATCCCGCTTGTGCGCGGGCACCCGGTTGATCAGCTGATCCCCAAAGTGGATGGTGCCCCCTTCAATCGTGTTAAACCCCGCGATCATGCGCAGCAGCGTCGTCTTCCCGCAGCCGGAAGGCCCCAGCAGCGTGAAAAACTCGCCCTCGCCAATGGTAAGGCTGATGCCCGCAACCGCGGTAAAATCCCCATACCGCTTAACAGCGTCCTGAATAATAACCTTGTGACTGCTCATGGGCATCCCTCCGGGTTCAAAGTACGGGGGGAGAACGCCAGGGGCGTTGCCCCTGGACCCCACTTACGGGCCTAAGGCCCTTAAGAATCCCTACATCGGGCTGGAACTGTGTGCAAAACCCCCAGCCGCAGCGTGCGATAACTTATACGGCGATCCTACTCGAAATTCCATGAATTTCGAGGGATCGCCCAGCCCGGGGTGCTCGAGGGGGTC
>JAVBPC010000079.1:0-14723 GCA_031549905.1 Eubacteriales bacterium | reverse complement strand
AACCCTATGCCGCTCGCCTCGGCGGGAGGCATAGGGTTTTCTTTTTATTTCACAGCCGAGTGGCAAAGGAGTGTCCGCATGCTCCGCTATATTGGAAAGCGTCTATCACGCTCATTGTTCAGCCTTATTGTCATTATTGTGGTGGTATTCTGCCTGCTTCGGCTGATGCCCATCGAGGGATATTTCAGCAACTTCGATAAGATGAGCGAAATTCAGCTGCATAACGCGCTTGAGAAGATGGGGCTGAATGACCCGATCCATGTGCAGCTCATCAATTTCTTTAAGCAGCTTTTGAAAGGGGACCTTGGCGTCTCCAACCGATACCGGGTAAACGTGCCGGTAATGAAGATTATCCTGCAAAAAGCGCCGTTTTCGCTGCGGTTCGGGCTGATTGCGGTGGCGTTCAGCCTGCCGCTTGGCCTTGGCCTTGGCGTGCTGATGGCGCGCAAAAAAAGTGGATTCTGGGACAAGCTGGGTACCGGCTTTATTGTGGTGATGCAGGCCGTGCCCGCGGCGGTCTATTACATATCCATACAGCTATACGGCAGCAGCTGGCTCAGGCTTAGCATTCTGTACAATCCGGATAAACCATCCAGCATGATCCTGCCGCTCATTTCGCTGGCGCTGCCGTCGATTGCCTACTACGCGATGTGGATGCGGCGCTACACGGTGGATGAAACGAACAAGGATTACATCAAACTGGCCCGCACCAAGGGCGTACCGAGCATGGCGATCTGGTTCCGGCATGTGTTCCGCAACGCCGTGGTGCCCATTGTGCAGCTGATCCCGGGCTCCATCATCTTTACTATCGCGGGCTCCATCTATGTGGAATCGCTCTACTCCATTCCCGGTATGGGCGGCCTGCTAGTGGATGTCATCAAGCGGCAGGATAACACGATGGTGCAGGGGATTGTCATCATCTTTGCCGTGCTGTCGATCATCAGTCTGTTGCTGGGCGACCTGCTGATGGCATCGGTTGACCCTCGCATCAGCCTGGGCAAGAAGGGGGAGAGCCGCAAATGAGCAAGTACTCACCAAGCCAAAAAGTGTTTGAGCGCGTGGGGGAAGGCGTGCTGGCTCAACTCAAGCAGGAGGTCCAGGGCAGAAACGACGAGTTGTCGCCCGATGAGATCCAGGCGCTGCCGGATTCCGTCTTTGTTGAAGCCGAAAACAACATGGCAGAAGCGGAAAAGGCAGGTTTTTCCAACTACTCGTATTGGCGCAGCACATTCCGCATGTTCTTCAAGAACAAGGTTGGCGTGTTCACGCTGGCGGTTGTCGCGATCTTGATTGCGTTTACGCTGATCCAGCCGCTGCTGCCCGGCCAGCACGCCCCCAACCGGATCAACAACAATCCCGAGACCGGCATGCAGATCATCAACCGGCAGCCGGACAGTGAGTTCTGGTTCGGCACCAACTCCATCGGTCAGGATCTGTGGGCCCGCATCTGGGCCGGAACGTACACCTCGCTGTACATTGGGCTGACGGTGGCGCTGGTGCAGGCGGTGCTTGGTATCGCGATGGGCATGCTGTGGGGCTATGTGCGCAAGCTGGATTTCCTCTTTACGGAAATCTATAACGTTGTCAACAACATCCCCACGACGATCATCCTGATCCTGGCATCGTACATCATGAAGCCGAGCGTGAGCACGATTATCATCGCGATGTGCCTTACCAGCTGGATTGTGTTGGCGCGCTTTATCAGGAATCTTGTGCTGATCATCCGCGATCAGGACTTTAACGTCGCGTCCCGCTGCCTGGGGTCATCGCTGCCGAAGATCATCTTCCGGAACTTGTTGCCGCATATGGTATCGGTCATCATGCTGCGCATGGCGCTGGCGATCCCGGATGCGATCGGCTCAGAGGTGTTTCTGACGTATATCGGCCTGGGCGTGCCGGTGGAGACGCCGTCGCTGGGCAACCTGATCAACGCCGGGCGCATTCTGATGAACTCGCCGACGCTGCGCTATCAGCTGCTGTTCCCGGCCATCGTGCTGTCTGTAATCACCATCTGCTTCTATCTGGCCGGCAACGCGTTCGCCGACGCGGCCGACCCGAAGAACCATGTGTAGGGAGGCGCTGGCATGGAAAAGAAAGTTATCCTGTCCATCAAGGACCTGCATGTGAAATTCCGCTTGCGCGGGCAGGTGCTGCACGCCATCCGGGGCGTATCGCTGGATATTTACAAGAATGAAAGCATCGCCATCGTCGGCGAAAGCGGCGCGGGCAAGTCGGTACTGATGAAGAACCTCAACGGCCTGCTGGACAAAAACGGCTGGCTTGACGGGGGCACCATCCTGTATGAAGATATCGACCTGGGCGTGCTCAAAACCGAAAAAGAATGGAGCAAGATTCGCGGCAAGCACATCGCCATGGTGATGCAAGACCCGATGACCAGCCTGAATCCGCTGAAAACCATCGGCTGGCAGATCTGCGAGGCGCTGCGCTACAACCGCGGTATGCGCGGTCAGGAGGCCAAGCAAAAGGCGATGGAATTGATCAAAGATGTGGGCATCTCCGAGCCGGAGACCCGCTACAATCAATACCCGCATGAGTTTTCCGGCGGCATGCGGCAGCGCGCGGTTATCGCGATTGCGCTGGCGTGCAATCCGCGCATTCTCATCTGCGATGAGCCGACCACGGCGCTGGATGTGACGATTCAGGCGCAGATTCTCAGCCTCATCAACGATTTGAAAGAAAAGTATGACCTGACGCTCATCTATATCACGCACGACCTGGGCGTCGTTGCCAACGTGGCCGACCGCATTGCCGTGATGTACGCCGGCGATATCGTCGAGATCGGCCAGTGCGAAGAGGTGTTCTTCGATCCGCGCCACCCGTACACTTGGGCGCTGCTGTCGTCCCTGCCGCAGCTGGGCGTCAAAAAGGAGCCGCTGTACTCCATCCACGGCACGCCGCCGAACCTGTTTCACCCGATTCGCGGCGATGCGTTCGCCCCGCGCAACCCACGGCCGCTGGCGGTTGACTTCCTGTACCGGCCGCCGTATTTTGACATCACGCCGACGCACCGGGCGAAAACGTGGCTGCTTGATCCCCGGGCGCCGAAGATAGTGCCGCCAGACGCGATCGCGAACATCCGCACATTTTTTGAGACCACCGAAGGCGAAGGGGGGCGGGACGATGGATAAGCGAGAAGTCATCATGCGCCTTGAGGACCTGAAGGTGATCTTCGGCACGGGCAAGCGCACGTTTACCGCCGTCAAAGGCGTCTCTTTTGATATTTTCAAGGGCGAAACGTTCGGCCTGGCAGGCGAATCCGGTTCCGGCAAAACGACCATCGGCCGGGCGATCATCCGCGTCAACCCCGTCAGCGGCGGGCAGGTGTTTTTCAAGGGCGAACGCATCAGCGGCAAGGTATCAAAAGAAGTGGACAACAGGATCATCAAAGATATCCAGATGATCTTCCAGGACCCGATGGCCTCGCTGAATGAGCGGGCAAAGGTTGACTACATCGTCGCCGAGGGGCTGACGAACGTGGAACACCATCTGTCTGAGGAGGAACGCAAGGCGCGCGTCGCCCAGGCGCTGCTTGATGTGGGGCTGCTTCCGGAGTTCGCCAGCCGGTTCCCGCATGAGTTTTCCGGCGGCCAGCGCCAGCGCATCGGCATTGCCAGGGCGCTGATCATGAACCCATCGTTCATCGTTGCGGATGAGCCGATTTCGGCGCTGGATGTGTCAATCCGCGCGCAGGTGCTGAACCTGATGAGCGAGCTGCAGAAGCGCCGCGACCTGACGTATCTGTTCATTGCGCACGATCTGTCCGTGATGCGCTTCATCACCGACCGCATCGCCATCATCCGCAAGGGCGAAATCGTTGAGCTGACGGAGACGGAGCAGCTGTTCCGGCATCCGCTGCATCCGTATACGCGCGCGCTGATCTCCGCCATTCCGGTGCCCAACCCGATTGTGGAGAAGAAAAAGAAGCTGGAGATATATGACCCCTCGTGCCATGATTACACGAAGGATAAGCCCCGCATGGTGGAAGTTGAGCCGGGGCACTTCGTGCTTGGCAACGAAAAAGAACTGGATGGAGACCGAAAATGGCTGCTGACGTGGGCAGGGTGATCCTTGGTGCCCAGCCCCCAACTTGGTGGCTCTTTGTATGATGCCTGGTGGGACGTTTTTGCCGTTTGCGGCCTGCAAAACCTTGGGGCAGCACTGCTGCACCTTTGGTTTTGCAGGCCGCATTTTGAAATGTCTGCAATGTCTATACGCTAAGCGGCAAGAAAACCGTAAACACAGCGCCGCCGCCTTCGCAGTCTGCCACTGTGATGTTGCCGCCGTGCCGCAAAACGATTTCCCGGGCGACACTTAAGCCAAGCCCGTAATGCGATCTCGACCTGCCCCGCGCTTTGTCAATCCGATAGAATCTTTCGAAAATGAGCGATTTGTGCTCATCGGGAATGCCCGGCCCGCTGTCTGACACCGCGATCAGCACGCGGTTGTCGTCCTCTTTGCATGTCAAAGCGACCGTTCCGTCAGGCGGCGTGTGCTCCGCCGCATTGTCCAGCAGAATATACAGCGCCTGCGCCAGGCGCACAGCGTCGCCCCAGAGCACGCGTCCGAGTGGCGGGGGACATTCAAACCGAACTGAACGTTCCCGCATGATGGGCGCAAAAGCTGTTGCGACATCGCGGAGGAGCGCATCAAGCTCAACCGGCGCAAAGTGAAGAGACATTTCGCCGGCGTCGGCGCTGGCAAGCAGCAGCATGTCATCAACCAACCGGCCCATATGCCGCGTTTGTGCGCGGATTACACCGGCAAACGCCTCCGCTTCGCGTGCATCGGCCTTCCCCAGTGCGTCCGCGCTAGCGCGGATCACCGCCAGCGGTGTGCGCAGCTCATGCGATGCGGCCTGCATGAACCGCTTCTGCTCTGCGTCGGCGCGTTCAACCGGGCGGATCGCACGCCTAGCGAACAGGCGGCTGAACACAATTTGGACGGCGATGCCGGCAAGCGCACAGCCTGCAAAAATCCAGGTGATCCTGGCAATAGAAGCGCGCTCTTCGCTCATATCGCCAAGGATGATGACAGAACTCCATTGCTGCCCGTCCGCCAAAGACCAGACGGAGAGCCGGTAGGTGTCACCCCAGTCGCCGGCGATTGTTGCCAGCACATTGCGCGAGGATGACGGCGCATAGGAAAGCGGCACGCCATGCGCTTCGGCGTACGCGCGCGCCCGCTCGATCAGTGTAGCACGCGGCGTCTTCGTGTCGTACACGCTTTGCCACTGGAACGGTTCGCCGCCGTCTTCGATATACAGTACAAAGCGCTGCGACAGCTCGGTATTGGCCAAATAGCTGTGCCGCACGAGCGAACCCGACTGCAGCTGATAGGCGATTGTGTCGGCTGCGTGCGCGAATGCGTTTTCGGCGCTTTGGCTGAATTGCGCATGCGTAAACAGCAGTGCGCCAAGCACCATTGCAATCAAGATAACGCTGCTGACGACGGCGTTGAGCGCGGTTAGCCGCCTGCGAAGCGTGCGAAGCAGCGTCATGGCGACTCCATGCGATAGCCGACGCCGTGCACTGTCGCGATCCGTGCAGATGTCCCAAGCGCCCGCAACCGTTTGCGCAGAAAGTGAATATAGACATCGAGATTCGCATCCTCGACATCGGCATCCGCGCCCCACACGCGCAGAAACAGCGCATCGCGCGGCAGCGTTCCTCCGTTTGCGCGCAGCAGCGCCTCCAGCAGCTGCATTTCCCGCCGTGTCAGCTCGGCCTTGCCGCCGGGCCCCTCGGCGATCAGACTGACCGGATTGGCACGCAGGTCGGCATAGCAAAGCGGGTCGCCGTCTGCCGCCCATTTCGCCGGGCGGCGCGCCATTGCGCGAACCCGCGCAAGCAGTTCATCTGTATCAAACGGTTTAACAAGATAGTCGTCCGCGCCGGCATCCAGCCCGGTTATGCGGTCTGAAACGCCCCCAAGCGCCGTCAGCATCAGAACGGGCACGGCGCAGCCACCGGCGCGCGCGGCCTTTAGCGCGGCGATGCCGTCCATGCCCGGCAGCATTCGGTCCAGAATGACCAGGTCATGGCCCTTTCGCGTCAAATGCAGCAGCGCTTCCTCACCGTCGCCGCACACGTCGACGGCGTAACCTTCGTGCCGCAGGTGAAACGCCAGCGCGTCGCACAGCGCGGCGTCATCTTCGACCAGCAAAATGCGCATGGCATTTTCACTCCTTTCATAATCCATCTGCAGTGCCTGTTCAAAGATTTTTCAAGAAACCATGGCAGATAATGGTTTCACGAAAGCGAAACGGAGGGAACGCGCGCATGAACAGACGAATTTTTCTCGTAGCCTTATGCATTATGATAACGGTTATGGCGACTGGATGCAAGATGCAGGAAAGCAAAACAGCAACACAAACCGGGAGCCAGCCGAAACAAATCGGAACCGGACGGTATGTCGAAACGCCGGTGTTGATTGAAGGCTTTGACAGCATCGAGGCCATTGCGGCGGATGGCAATGCGCTGATTGCCGCCGCAAGAAAGATCGGCGCCGAAACCGTCTCATTTTTTCAGGTTCAGGACGGGCAATGCGAGCCGCTGGGGCTGACGCTGGATGTGTCAAACCGTGATATCCGCGATATTGCGGTGCTGGCGGATGGCAGGCTCGCGCTGCTGTGCCTGGAAAAGGGGCAGGCGGAAGAGGGCGCGGCCCAGACGGACAAGGGAGCCTTTCAGATGCGATACATCAATGTGCTGTATGTTCAGCAGGGTGATGATTTTGCCGAGCTGTTTGATGCTCAGCAGTATTCGCCGCCACTGGTTGCGCTGCCCGACGGACGGTTCTTGTTGGGCGACGGGGGTGGCTTGTCGATTGTATCTGAGGACGGCGCATGGGAATCATCAGTGAATATTCAGGCGGAGATCGCGTCGGTTGACGGAGACACTGTGTATGCGTGCGTCAATGGAGAAGGGCTGTCGACAATGCTGAAGAGGCATTCATTCCCGGACGGAAAAAAGCTGGATGAGATGCAGCTTCCGGGCGAGTTTGGGTTATCCATGCCGCTGCTGGCCGGCGACAGCGCGGGCGGTGCATATCTGGCGCACGAATCCGGGCTTTACCATATCAACGGCGGCGGGAACAAGCTGGAGCTGCTTGTTGAGGGCGCATCGCATGCGTTTGGCAACCCCAATGGCTATCTGAAGGCGATCCGCTGTACGTCTGACCGGCAGGTTTACATTCTATGTAACACATTTGCGGATGAAGATTCGTACGGCGCCGTATACCGTTACGCATGGGATGCAGCCGCACCGGTGTATGAACAAGTTGAACTGACGATTGTGTCGATGAATGATCAGTACATGATCAAGGCGGCCGCGTCCGAATATATGCGCCAGCATCCCAATGTCAAGATCACCTTCCGCAGTTATCTGCCGATCCAGTATACGCAGAACCTGAACTTCATGTCCGAGGATGAAATTGAAGAGGCGGAAATCGCGGTTCAGGACGCGGTGCGCAGTATCAACACCGAGGTGTTGTCGGGCAACGCGCCGGATATCCTGCTGATGGATGATATGCCGCTTGCAGCTTACGCGCAAAAAGGGTACCTGGATGACATGTCGCCATGGCTGAATGAGCGGATTGAAAACGGTACGCTGCTGCCAAACATTGCGGGTGGATACCGCTTGGAAAACGGTGCGCTGCCGTGCCTGCCGCTGCGCTTTGCGGTGTCGGTGCTGTGGGGCGACCGCGCGCAGGTTGGTACAATTAAGACGCTGGACGACTTCGTGACCGCCGCCGAGCATCCCAAGGGCAATCAGCTTCTGGATATGTATTCAGCACGTACGCTGCCGCTGACGCTGTTCCCGGTCTGGTGCGAAGCATATAAAGATGCTGGCGGGAAAGTACAATTCACCAAAGAGGCGCTGTCACACTTTTTGTCGTCGGTCAAGCGCATTCAGGATAGTCTGCCCCCGCCGGAGGTGGACGTGGAAGGGTCAAACCGTTCAACGATGGGCATTGCGAGAGGGGAGACCGACATGTCGATGATGGAGCTTGGCGCTCAGAAAGGTGAGGTTGACTACGCACTGCTGTCATTTGCCGGAAAGGAACCCGCACTGTGCGCGGTGCCGGCTGCGGATGACACCAATGGGTTCCGGCCTTGGATGATCATGTCGGTCAGCGCGGGATCACCGCACAAAGACATCGCCTATGATTTTCTGGATATGATGCTATCCGATATGTTTTATCAAAACCACGACACTTCTTACGGATTTTCGGTCGTAACATCACAGTTCCAGGCGGCGCTTGATAAGCTAACGAGCCCACAGTACAAGTATCCGGTTACAACGGTGAATGACGAGGTGGTGCCATTTAAGCCGATGGACGAGGCGGTTCTTGCTGATATCGAAGCGATTGTGCGCGCGGCGGATACTCCGGCGACGGTAGACTATTCGTTGCTGGCAATGCTGTTTGATGCGTGCGGGCCGTATTTGGAAGGAAAGGAATCCCTGGAAAGCGTAGTCGATGCATTCCACGGCAGGGTCAGCATATACCTGGCAGAGTGATTGCGGAGGGCACTGCAAAGCCGCTGTTGGGTATTTTGCGGTGAATGGCCGGGGGATTGCCCCTGGCCCCTTTCTTTTAGCAATGTGAAAATTGGGGCTTGCATTCTGCCTGGATGTGCAGTATACTATATTTCGCTGTGGGGTTATAGCTCAGTTGGCTAGAGTACCACGTTGACATCGTGGGGGTCACTGGTTCGAGCCCAGTTAACCCCACCACAGTTGGAAAGCCCGCAATACCTTGTGTGACAAGGGATTGTGGGTTTCTTTTGTGATACGCGTCGATCGCTTTCGCATTTCTGCAATGCACGAATCTTACCGAATATAACTGTATATCAGCGCGAACCTGCTCATGGCCTTCCTGTTTGCACAGTTGAAAGAAAACGGGTTTTGGTATATGATACTTATCGGTGTACCTGCAAGAAGACGGAGGGACCGGATATCGAGACAATTCTGAAGGCCAAGGGTCAGCCACCGTTTAAAAGGCTGGATATTGTGATCTATGCGCTGCTTCTGACCCTCATTGCCGCGCTGTTCTGGGTGTTTGTGATTGGCAGGCCGGCGGTGCGGCTGGAGACGCTGGAGGTATGGCATGACGAGCGGAGCGGGGGAGAGGTGCCCGTATTCCGTTACCGATTTTCGGATGGCAGTTATGAAATTGACCCCGCCTGGGCCGATCGCGTCGCGGTAACGGACGGCGAAGGCGCCTTCCAGGTGACTTTTGACGGCTTTGATGGGGGCGAGGGGTTTAACACGCTGGTGATTGCTAGGTCCGGCGAGGCGTACATGCAGGATGCGAACTGCTCCCGCCGAAAGGACTGCACGCACTTCGTGCACATTACGCACGGCAACCAGATGATCGTGTGCGTGCCGCACCGGCTGACTGTCACCGGTGTTGGCCCGAGCGACGCGCCGGTGACGGATACGGATGTCGATATCATCATCGGGTGAAGGGAGAGAGCACAAGAGTATGAGCATCAAACGCCTGTCGCTGCTGTCGATTCTGACTGCTCTGGCGCTGATCCTGTTTGTGATCGAAAGCCTGTTTCCGCCGCTGTTCATTCCGGGCGCGAAGATGGGGCTTTCCAACCTGGTTACGCTGTTCACGCTGGTTGTGCTGGGGCCGCTGAACGCGGTGACGCTTGTGATTGTCCGCACAACGCTGGGGTCCCTTTTTTCGGGCGGCCTCTCTACATTAATGTATAGCCTGCCCGCCGGGATATGCAGCGTGCTGCTTTCTGCTGCGCTGATGAAGGGACTGTTTCCGCGCATTAGCCTGGTGGCGATCAGCATTGCCGCGGCGGTCATGCATAACCTGGTGCAAAACGCTGTGTATTGCCTGATCATGCAGTCGCCGCAGATGCTCGGGTATTTGCCGTACCTGGCAGTGGCAGGCGTTGCCGCAGGGCTCATCAACGGCTACGCAGTGCATCTGCTGGTAAAAGTCATCCCGGTTTCGATGTTCCGCACGGTGTTGTCGGCTGCGCGGTAGAAGCTGTTTGCCGCAAAGTGCAGGTGTTTTTACACGAAAAAGGACCGGCGAGTGCCGATCCTTTTTCGTTTCAGTTTACCCGGAGGCCGTTTCACTCCGCGGCTTGGGCCGTGCAATGCACAGAATATGCGCGGTGACTGCGGTACCGACGCCGGTTAGCAGCAGCAATGCCCACAGCTTTCCGATTACCAGCATTGAATAGAACAGCATCGCCCAAAGGAAGCTAAGGCTTGTAACAACTGTTTTCCGCTGTAATCCCGTGCGCTGCTGATAGTTGGTCAGGTGCTCCTTAAAAAATTTGACGCGAAGCAGCCGGTTCCGGATGGCGGGATTGCCTGTAAAGCACGCGGAAGCGGTCAGCACAAACGGTGTGGTGGGCAGAATTGGGACAAACATGCCGACCGCGCCGATCCCCAGCAGCACAAACCCCGCTGCCGTCAACAGGATGTTCTTGATGCTCACGGCGCAAGCGTTGCCTGGATCAGGCCATTGTTGTCAAGCTTCGCAAGTTCCTTCACGCGGTCCATGTCAAGCATCAGCGCCTTGGCCATGCGTGTGCCGTAATCCGGGTCCGCCAGATAGCAGTGCACCGCGTGGCGGTATTTGATGTTTTCGGTGACAGGAGCAATGTCGGCGGCTGTATTTTCAATCAGCAGCTGCTTTTTGTCCTCGGTCATTATGCGGTAGAGGTCGCCGCCCGCGCGGAAGTTGTCATCGGTGGGGTCATCCTTCGGGTCGTAGTGATACATTGCGCCTTCCAGCTCCAGCGGAGGCTCCATAACATCCGGCTGCGCCGCCCAAACGCCCATGCTGTTGGGCGTGTACGCCACCGTGCCGCCGTGGTTGCCATCCACGCGCATCGCGCCGTCGCGGTGGTATTCGTTGACCTCGCACTTGGCGCGGTTGACGGGAATCAGGTGATGGTTGATGCCCAACCGGTAACGCTGCGCATCGCCGTAGGCGAACAGCCGCCCTTGCAGGAAGCGGTCGGGGGAAAAACCGATGCCGGGCACCACATGCGCGGGGGTGAATGCCGCCTGTTCCACTTCGGCAAAGAAGTTTTCGGGGTTGCGGTTCAGTTCAAGCACGCCAACCTCAATCAGCGGGAACTCCTTGTGTCGCCAAATTTTGGTGATGTCGAAGGGGTTCTCATAGTGTGCCTTCGCCTGCTCTTCGGTCATGATCTGCACATACATCGTCCACCTGGGAAATTCGCCGCGTTCAATCGACTCAAACAGGTCGCGGCCGTGGCTTTCGCGGTCGGCGCCGCAGACGGCGGTGGCTTCGGCATTGGACAGGTTTTTGATGCCCTGTTGCGTTTTGAAATGGAATTTGCACCAGAAGCGCTTGTTCTCGGCATTGTAGAAAGAAAAGGTGTGCTCGCCAAAGAAATGCATGTGGCGGAAGGTAGCGGGGATGCCGCGATCCGACATGACGATGGTGCGCTGGTGGAAGGTTTCGGGCAGCAGTGTCCAGAAATCCCAGTTGTTTTGCGCGGAACGCATGCCGGTGCGCGGGTCACGCTTGACGGCGCGGTTCAGGTCGGAAAAGTTATGCACATCACGGATGAAAAAGGTAGGCGTGTTGTTGCCGACCAGGTCCCAGTTGCCCTCTTCCGTGTAGAACTTTAGGGCCACGCCGCGGATATCCCGCTCGGCGTCGGCCGCGCCGCGCTCGCCCGCGACGGTGGAAAACCGCACGAAGCACTCGGTTTCCGCGCCCGGCTGCAACACCTTGGCCCTTGTGTACATGGAAATATCGCCGGTGACGGTCAGCTGTCCGTACGCGCCCCAACCCTTTGCATGCATCCGGCGCTCCGGGATGACCTCGCGGTTGAAATGCGCCATCTTTTCCAGCAGCCATACATCCTGCATCACGACGGGACCGCGCGGTCCGGCGGTGAGAGCGTTCTCATTGTCTGCTATCGGCGCACCGACTTCATTGGTAAGCTTTTTCTTATCCTCGATCATGGAAATCCTCCTTATCCTTTTTGCACCCGGGGCATACATAGTTTACCAGCAGGTCGAACGAGAGGATGGGATGCTCAAAATGCTCTGTCAGGAAAGCCTTGAGGGAGGGGATTTTGACATCCGATACCTTGCCGCACTTTACGCAATAGGCATGGTCATGCGGGGTGAGGTTCCGCTCGTAATAATCGGCGCCGGTAGCTCTCTGTATGCGTCTGATCTTGCCGGTATCCGCAAAAATATTCAGGTTGCGGTATACCGTGCTCATGGAAACCGTGGGATGTTCCCGCTTGACAAGTGCCAGCACTTGTTCGGCGGTGAGGTGTCCTTCCGTGCGCGCGATCACGGTCAGGATGGCATCTTGGATCTTGGTCATGCTGCATCGCATCCAATCAATATTAGGAATAGGAACCGTTCCTAAGATGACTATACATCATCTGAGCAAGCTTGTCAAGGCATAGATTGGAAGTCTGTTTGCCGGCATAGCGCGGTGCATAACGTTCATTTTGAGCGCAATACTACTGTCGAGGTGATGATCGTGGCAAAACAGCGTAAGCTGAAAAAGCCTACCAACCCGGCAAACGAAGCCATCAACACCGATGCGGAACCGCACATTTCAAAGGGGTGCGACAAGCGCGGGGGACGGAACCCGAAGTAACGGGAGCATAGTTCTCGAAACGCAAACGGGCGGGTTTTTCAACCTGCCCGTTTGCGTTGATTTTGATCAGCTTTTACCCATTGATAAACCGCATGAGGTCCTGCTGCGTGAAAGACGCGGCATCCAAAAAGCGCACCTGAACTACACCGAAAACAGTTTCATGCCCCTCCTGAGTATTTCTGGGTCAAGGCACATGCCAAGGCCGGGGCCTTGCGGAATGTGAAGCTTTCCGTCCGTCGGCTCAAACGGCTTGTCAAATGCCCACTCGCACCCTTTGAAGCCCTTATATTCATATCGAGAAAATGCGACGGGCGAAGTGCGGTTTTGTGCCATCATAAATATCATGGGCCAAGGGCACATCCAGGTATCATCCGCACCCCACCGTGTCTTATCCCTGCCGCGCTTGATCGCGCAAAAGCTAGTGGGAAATCCGCCGTTATCGATATTGTTTGTGACCCGCAAACGAATTGCTCCATGGGTACGGCGCTTGATAATGTGAAGGAGTTTGCTTGATCATCCGAGAACTATTGGATTGATTTCCCAAACGGCTCTTTGCCAGATAGACAAGGTAAGTGAGGAAAAAATGCAATGAAAGAATCTATCCATAAGTATTTTCAGATCGGTCTGATTTCCTTTATGGCCTACCCAAGCTTGGGTGGGGGAGAGTGCCCGGAAACCCTTCGCCATTTGCGCGCCATTGCGGTGGATGACTACTTTGACGCGGTCGAGGTGACCTGGATCAAGGACCCCGCTGTGAGGCGTGATGCCGCGGCTATGCTGGATGTTGCCCATATGACCGTCTGTTACGGCGCCCAACCCCGCCTCTTGACCACGGGACTTAACCCCAACGATTTGAACGAGGAACGCCGCCAAATGGCGGAGGCCACATTGATCGAGGCGGTTGATGAAGCAAAGGCGCTGGGTGCGAAAGGCATAGCGTTTCTGTCAGGCAAATGGAGCCTTGATACCAAAGAGCAGGCGTATCGGCAACTGCTCGAGACAACCAGAAATATCTGTGATTACGCAAAGACGAAAGAGATGCTGGTAGAACTGGAAGTATTCGACTATGATATCGATAAGGCATCGCTGATCGGGCCTGCGCCTCTCGCCGCGCTGTTTGCTGCGGATATGCGCATGACGCACAGCAATTTCGGCTTGCTGATTGACCTTTCGCATATCCCCATGACCCATGAAACGCCGGAGTTTGTGGTGCGCACCCTGCGGCCGTATATCACCCACCTGCATATCGGCAATACCGTATGCCGTGACCCCGCGCATGAAGGGTATGGCGATCTTCACCAGCGGTTCGGCTTTCCAAACGGCGCAAATGATACACCGCAGGTGCTTGAATTTCTCAGGGTTTTGAAAAGAGAAGGCTTTATGGAGGCAGGCAATCCGTTGGTGCTTTCCTTTGAAGTAAAGCCGTGGAAAGATGAAGACCCCCAATTGGTAATAGCGAACGCAAAACGGGTTTTGAACCGCGCCTGGGCTCTTTTAGCCGATTGAAAAAGATCGGGCGTGTGGTTTTTAGATGCAAACGGGCAGGTTCTCAAAACCTGCCCGTTTGTGTTGGTTGCGCCCACATTTTATCCGCCAATAAATGCTTTCAGATTTTTCCAGTACAGGTGCTCGCGCGTTTCCGCATCAACCTCAAGCGCATCAAATATCGCTTTATCCTGATTGAGGATGAACTGGGTATACTCTACATCATAGCGGTTGACGGCCCCATCTGTACCAAAGAGCGCGTAATCCTTTACGCTGTATTCAAACTGGAACAGCTTTTGCAGCGCATCCCGACGGTACGAGGGCGGCGTGCCCGGCGCGATGTCGATGTACATCTGCGTCTTGCTCAGCGGATACTTGCCCTTTGAATTCTCAAATTTCCCAAACAGCGCAATGCATTCATCGCACCACGGCCATGAGATGTGTGCGAGGCAGAAGCGCAGCCCCTCAATAGCAAACAGCGCATCGAACTCCCCGGGGCGGTTGTAGCGGGTGGATGGGTTGCGCCCGTCGTACAAAATCCCCGTGTGAAACAGAATGGGTTTGTTGTACGCCGCAATGTGCCG
>JAVBPC010000039.1:0-3598 GCA_031549905.1 Eubacteriales bacterium | reverse complement strand
GACCCTGCCGGGAACATCAAGGCCGACAAGGAGCGGAGCACGGAGAAGATTGACGGCGCGGTCGCCACGATCATGGCGCTGGATAGGGCGCTGCGGCATATGGGCGGTGGAAACGAAAGTGTGTATGCGGGACGCGGACTCTTGATCTTGTAAGGCCCGGAGGGCGTATGATATACTTAACGCACACTGTGATAGAAATGGGGATTATTGTGAGTTTAGAGGATCTTCGGACAGACTGTGCCATCAAGCAGAAAAAAGGATTGCACTTCATCTTGGCTTCCATTGTCATTTGGGGTGCCGTACTTTTGGTACAGTTGATGGACATTCCCGTTCTTACAAAGAACCTGCTTACATTTTGCTGTACCGCGCCGCTGCTCCCGCTGGCGTTTGTGGTATCGAAAATCATCAAGGTGGATTTTCAAAACAAGGGGAACCCGTTGACCAATTTAGGGATATTGTTTTCAGTCAATCAAATGCTGTATCTGTTGATTGCGATGTGGGTGTACCCGACAGTCCCCGAAAAGATGCTGATGGTCGTCGCGATGATTTTCGGCGCACATCTTTTGCCTTTCGGATGGTTGTACAAGTCGAAAACATATATGGTATTATCTGTCGCAATAACTGTGGCCGCGTTATTTGTCGGGCTAAAGTTTGAGCCTTACATTTTGGCAATCATGATGATAGCGGTGGAAGTTGTGTTTTCCATCTGCTTGGCAATTGAAAATAAAACGATGTTACGCAATCACTGAGCATGCTCTCCCTTCAATGCGTTTATGGCTCACTTTAACACCACGTGTAATATGCGGGAGGCAGCTATGCAAGTAGGCGAAAAAATACACTTTGGTGGATATGAATGGCGCGTGCTTGACATCCAACATGATACGGCTTTGATTATGACCGAATATATTATCGGGCAGCACGCGTACCATGACGCCCGCGAAGATGTAACGTGGGCGGACAGCGCGCTCCGGAAATATCTTAACGGTGAATTCTATGACAAGTTCATCGAACCGGATAAAGCAAGAATAATCCCGGTGTTAAACAAAACCCCGGATAATCCTTGGTATGGCTCAACGGGCGGAGCAGATACGCAGGATTCCATCTTTCTCTTAACCATTGAAGATGTGGTATGCAAATACTTCGGGGACAGCAGCAAGAACCTCGAAAATCGCAGCGCCAAGCAACGCTACTGGTTTCAAAAGAAAGACGAAAACAACGATAAGCGAAGATCGACATTTGATGGCCGTGGATGGTGGTGGTGGCTTCGGTCGCCTGGGCGCGATAATCGAAGGGCCGTGTATATCCATGGCGACGGCAATATAGGCATTCAGGGCAATGGAACTTTCCAGTACAGCAGCAATACGCTGCATCCAACAACAGGTGATAACTGTGGTGGCATTCGTCCTGCGCTGTGGCTGAAGCTGTAAAATGAACCCCGAAAATAAACTTCGCACAAAGGCATCTGCTCCGGCAGGTGCTTTTTCGCACTCCAAAAGGAGGCCTCCATGAACCTACTTGCCCGCCTATTCTCCCCGCGCGACAAGCCCACTAACCAGCTAAACGGCAGCGCCTTTTCATTCTTCTTCGGCGGCACGACCAGCGGCGCTCGCGTATCCGAGCGCACTGCCATGCAGATGACGGCGGTTTATGCCTGCGTCCGCATCCTCTCCGAAGCGGTCGCGGGCCTCCCTCTGCATCTGTTCGAGATCAACGCGACCGGCGGCTCGGAAAAGGCGCAAAACCACCGCCTGTACCGCCTGCTGCACGACGAGCCAAACCCCGAGATGACCAGCTTCGTATTCCGCGAAACCCTCATGACCCACCTGCTGCTGTGGGGAAATGCCTTCGCGCAGATCATCCGCAACGGCAAGGGCGAGGTCGTGGCGCTATACCCGCTCATGCCCGGCAAGATGATCGTGGACAGGGACAGCGCAGGGCGCATCTGCTATGTGTACAGCCGCACGGAGGAAGACAGCCCGGCGACCGGCAAGGGAAACGAAGTGATCCTAACGCCTGCCGACGTGCTCCACATCCCCGGTTTGGGGTTTGACGGCTTGCTGGGCTATTCGCCCATTGCCATGTCCAAGAACGCCATTGGCCTCGCCATGGCGTGCGAGGAATACGGCGCGAAGTTCTTCGCCAACGGCGCGCATCCGGGCGGCGTGCTTGAACACCCCGGCGTGGTGAAAGACCCGCAGCGCGTCCGGGATAGCTGGAACGCCATGTACCAGGGCAGCGGCCACGCCCACCGCACGGCAGTGCTGGAAGAAGGATTGAAATACCATGCGATAGGGATACCGCCGGAACAGGCACAGTACCTGGAAACGCGGAAGTTCCAGATCAACGAGATAGCGCGCATCTTCCGGGTGCCCCCACATATGGTCGGGGATTTGGACAGGTCGTCCTTTTCAAATATTGAGCAGCAAAGCCTCGAATTTGTCAAATACACCGTGGGGCCGTGGATCGTCCGATGGGAACAAGCCATCACCCGCGCGCTGCTCTCCGAAACGGAGAAGCGGCGCTTTTTTGTGCGTTTCAATCTGGAAGGCTTGCTGCGCGGTGATTACAGGAGCCGCATGAACGGCTACGCGGTCGCACGTCAAAATGGCTGGATGAGCGCGAACGACATCCGCGCGCTGGAAGCCCTTGACCGCATCCCCGCCGAGGACGGCGGCGACGCCTACCTCGTGAACGGCAATATGTGCGCCCTGTCGGATGCCGGTATTGCATTTCCCAAGAGAACAAAAGCTGAAAAGGGGGGCACCTGATGGACAGGTTTTGGCATTGGGTTCACAACCGCGACGGCACCCGGACGCTGTACATGGACGGCGTTATCGCATCCGAAAGCTGGCTGGGCGACGAGATCACGCCCGCCGCGTTCAAGGCAGACCTGTGCGACGCCACGGGGCCGGTGACGATCTACCTAAATTCGCCCGGTGGGTGCTGCGTGGCGGCGTCGCAAATCTACACCATGCTCATGGAGTACCCGGCTGACGTGGACATCGTGATTGACGGCATCGCGGCCAGCGCCGCGTCAGTCATCGCCATGGCGGGCACATCGGTACGCATGGCCCCGACCGCCATGATGATGCTCCACCGCCCGCTGACCGTGGCCATGGGCAACACGGACGACATGCAGCGAGCCATCACCATGCTGGAAGAATACAAGGACGCGATCTTAAATGATTATGAGATCAAAACCGGCCTGCCGCGCGAAACGCTGTCGGAGATGATGGACGCGGAAACGTGGCTTTCCGCGCGAAAGGCCGTAGAGATGGGATTCGCGGACGGTATCCTGGAGCGAGGGCAAGTGATGCACGGCAATTCTGGCGGCGATCCGACCGGCGCAACGGCCTACGCCCCGTGCCCTGCCTACGCCTACTCTGGCAAAGCTGCCGCCGTTATTCCGCTCCACCGGGCTAAACCCCCGGATGCCTCGCGGCATTCCGGCACCCCAGCCGCCGACCTCGAAAGGCGCTTGAACCTTTTGAGATAACGGCGGCTTTTCTTTGCCCCCACGATTGAAAAGGAGGACAACACCAATATGGAACAGATCATCACCCTTCGCGAAAAGCGCACCAAGGTATGGGAGGCCGCA
>JAVBPC010000075.1:0-32149 GCA_031549905.1 Eubacteriales bacterium | reverse complement strand
GCCGAGTCCACCTTCAACATGATCAAGCAGGAATTCGTGAACCGCAGGTTCTTTGACTCCCTCGATCAGTTGCAGCTGGAACTCGCCGATTACGTCCATTGGTTCAACCATCTGCGCATTCACAGTGCGCTGAGCTATCTTTCCCCTGTACAGTTTAGACTGCACGACTCTTCTTTTTTGTTCGATTAGGGGTTGACAATCCAAGGTGAAAAGCGTGCTCGGTTCCATCGAAAAACAGGCAAGAACTTCTGGCGCATCATCGTATCCAACGGATATGACGAAGACGGGAAAAGCGGCGTGTCACCCAATCCTGTAAATTTGACGACGCAATGAGCGAAACCCAGCAGCGCAAAGAGTGTGAGCGGATTGCAGCGGAACTCTATACCGACGTGAAGCGCGGGGATGTGGTGGCGAGCAAGCAGTACACGCTTAAAGAGTTTTGCGAGATGTGGATGCAGGACTATCCGCCCACAGCGGGGTTGTCGCCTGTCACTGTTGAGGGCTATAGGGCTTTGCTGGAGGGGCGCATTTACCCGGCGTTGGGACAGGTGAAGCTGGCACAGTTGACGCCACAGCAGATTACACGATTCTACCGCGCTATGCTAACAGAAGAGGGACGCGGCTACAGAGGCAAGGGACGGAAGCTTTCTGCCAGCACGGTGCTTCATTATCACCGTTTGTTGCGGTCAGTGCTTAATACGGCTGTTGACTGGGGAGTGCTTGCCAATAACCCGGTACTTAAAGCAACGGTTCCCAAGAATGATACAAAAGAAATGAAAGCGTATACGCCGGAACAGACCACGGCTTTGCTGCTGGCACTGGAAGATGCACCGCTTCATTATCAGGTAGGAACGATACTTGCCGTGCTGTGCCAGTTGCGCAAAGGGGAGATCGCAGGCCTTGACTGGAGCGATATCACGCTCCCGCAATATGCGTTGCCATTCCTGCGCAGGCTTAAGGCGGAACAGAACATTACCAGATTGCAACTCGGGGAAGATTGGGTTAATTCTGGGGCTATCTTCATACAGTGGAACGGCGCGCACATGCACCCAGATACTTTGTCAAAATGGTTTCATGATTTTCTTGTGCAGAAGGGTTTGCCACTCATTCGGCTGCATGACCTACGTCACACGGGTATTTCGCTGATGTTCTTCAATGGTGAGGATGCGCCCACAGCGGCAGAGCGGGCAGGGCACAGCAAGGCGTCCGTCACATTGAGCGTTTATGCCCACGCATACAAGCAAAAAGATAGGGATGCAACGGCACGGTTAGAGGCGTTAGTGGTCCCAAAACAGGCAAAAAAGACGGGTGAAAAAACGGAGTAGTCCCAGAATAGTTCCAAAGTAGCGCAAATACCTTTCTGTTCGCATACAAATAAAAAACCCGGTAATCGTTGTGATTGCTGGGTTTTCTTTTGTCTATGGGGACATGTCCTTATACAATTCAGCGTTGCACCGCGCGGGGTTCGTGGCGGTGCATTGACGCTCATTTCGATGCAGGTATAAATATGAGCGACGCATATGAAGCAGATATGCTTGTGTAAGCAATGGCGCTATTGATCGGCGCTTTGAAGATGTCCGTCACCTTGTCCCAGGCCGTCTTTATCGCGCTCTTTATGTTCTCCTAAACCTGCACGATGCTGGATTGCGCGGAGGACACCGCCGTTTTCACAGCGTTCGTGATCGTGTTCCACGACGTGGTGGCCGTGGTGGAGAACGTTGTCCACCCGGTCTTGATCGCGTTGGTGATCGCTGTCCAGGCCGTTTCAATCCCGGACTTTGCCGCCGTGATTGCCTTGTTCACGTTGGAACAGACGGTATTCCACGCGGTGGTCGCCGTACCCTGGAACGTCGTCCACGCGGTATTGATCGCGGTCGTGATCGCCGTCCACGCCGATTCAATGCCAGCTTTCGCGGTATCAATAGCAGTCTTGACGTTGGTGCAGACCGTGTTCCATGCCGTGGTAGCGATACCCTGGAAGGTCGTCCACGCCGTGGAGATCGCCGTCGTGATCGCCGTCCAAGCCGCCTCAAACGCTGCTTGCGCCGCCGTGATCGCCGTCTGCACGTTCGAACAGACCAGATTCCAAGCCGTGGTCGCGGTGGTGGCAATCGTGTTCCAAGTAGTGGAGAGCCACGTCGATACCGCCGTCCAAGCGGTAGTGACCCCCGTCTGGATGTTCGTCCACAGCGTGGAGAAGAACGTCTACAAATTCAGCCCGAACCCCTGCGCGATGGCGCATATCGACACCCAAAACCCTTGAAAGAACGCGCCTATCGCGGTAAACACCTGCGTAATCATCGCGTCAAACGCCATGATCGCGTCCTGAACGTACACCCACGCGCCCGCTACGTCGCCACGCAGCAGCGCCACCAGCGCGCCGAAGATATTGACAACCACTTCCACAGCAGAAATAACCGCCTCGGCCAGCGGGGCCAGCGCCGTAAGAATCCCGTTCGCCGCCGCGACCACCGTCGCGATAAACCCGCCGATCACGACCCCGACCGCCGCGAAGATCGGCTCCAAAAGCGGAGCCAGCTCCCCGAACACGGTCTGGATTTTCTCCCATAGCGCGGCAAGGCTCTCCATCACCGGCTGGAAGGCTTCCTTCATCTGGGCGAACGTCGCCTGGAACACGCCCTTCGCGTTCTCAAACGCCGCGCACACCTGCGCCCATACCGCGTCCACCTTCGCCCGGAAATCATCATTGGATTTGTACAGGGCGACAAACGCGACCGTGATTGCCGCGAGCGCCGCTATCACGATACCGACCGGCCCGGTCAGCGCCGACAGCGCCGTGCCGAGCAGCCCGGTGGATGCCTGCGCCCCGCCCATGGCCTTCACCAAGGGCGCGAGGATCTTCATAATCCCGCCAATGCCGGTCGTCATTTGCCCGATCACCACCAGCACCGGCCCGATGGCGGCAGCGACGGCGGCAATCTTCACGACGGTTTCCATCTGCTGTTCGTTCAGGCCCTTCAGCCAGTCAATGACCCCGCGCACCTTTTCGAGCAGCTTTTCGAGCGTCGGGAGCATCACGCCGGAGAACTCAATGGCGAGGTTGTTCGCGGCGTTCTTCGCCATTTTCAGTTTGCTCTCCGTACCTTGCCCATCTGCGTTTCAAGGCGCTTCATGCCATCGTCGAACTTCGACGAATCAAGGGACAGGCGTACAATGAGGTCGCCGAGGTTCTTTGCCACGGGGCGTCACCTCCTTCACATCTTTTGTAAATCCGTGCCACGCGAGCGGTTCATCTCGCAATGGCACGAAAAAAGCGCGTGTACTTTGCGGAGGGTACAGCGCCAGAAGGCCGGTTCAGGCAGCCGCAGGACAACCGTGCCGATGTAGTAGAGCGTCACCCAATCGAGTTGGCCGGTTTCTTCCGGGCCGGACGCATCGGCAAAACTGTCCCATAGGGCCTTCAAATAGGGTCGGCGGGCGGTTCCTCCGGCGCGGCGGCGTCGCTGTCGGGCGTGGCGTCGTTCAGGGCGGTGGTGAGCTCGTCCAAAACCGTGCTGATGTTCTCCATCGTCACCATGCCGCCGACCTGCCGCTCGGTGAGGGCCTCGTCCTCATGCAAGAGGGCGGCCCACAAAAGCGAGCGCGTGGTCTTCATGGAGCCTGTTTTCAGCGCGTCGAACGGCGTTCATGGTGCCGTAGGTATCCTCCAAGAGCGCGAAGGCGTTCAGGTCGAACTTGAGGTTGCGGGGTTTGTCTAGCGTTAGCGCAACAAAGGTTTCTTTTACATCCTTTAGTGCCATGGGGCACCTCCTGATTCTCTATAGATGGGGGTGTGTATTGAATGTACACCCCATATGTGGTTACTCGCCGTCCGGTTCCACCGGTGGCGGGGTGGGGTACACGGATTTGAACCAAAAATCCGCGCCGGTGAATCCGGCGTCGCCGCTGTCCGCGATGGCTTGCCACAGGCCGTCATGCTCGCGCTTGACGAACGACGCGGACAGCTTCGGCACGCGCCACGCGGCGGAATCGGTTGCGGTAGCGTACTCGTCCTCCAGAAGTTGAAATTTACCCTTGTATAACCAAACGAACCTGAAACGGTTTGGCCCCGGCTGGCTCATGAAGCCGATGGCCACATACGGCGGCTCGTCGGTGTCCTTCATGGTGAGCACGCCATCCGTGTACGAATGGTCGAGCAGCGTGGCCTGGGCTTTGAGCGGCAGCGTCGCCAGCTCCATTTCCAGCGTGATGTCGCCGAGCGTGGATGCAACGTCGTGCGGCCCGTCATCCGCCCACAACTTTTCCTGATTGCTGGACGGCGACACCTTGGCGCTGACCGCGCCGACGAGCGGCTCGGGCTTGCCGTAGGTGATGCCCGCCGCCGTGTCGCTGGTCAAAAGCGCGTAGTGGATGTTTCGGAGAGATTGTCTCTGCGGCATTTGTAGAGGCCCCCTTGCATAATGAAATCACGGCATTTTGACAACAACGCCGTATGAAGAACTTGTTATCCTGCAAAGGATGTGGGATAATGCGCGTAATAGGAGGCTTATCATGATCAGGCATATCGTCATGTGGAACTTCAAAGACGGATTTACGGTTGATGAAAACATCTGTAATGCGCAGAGCGTCAAGGAAGGGTTGGAGGCATTGACTTCTGCAATTGAAGGCATTGTTTCGCTTCAAGTCATTACATCCGCTCTGAAAACCAGCAATCGCGATATTGTCTTGAACAGCCTCTTTGTAGACGAAGAAGCATTGGCGAATTACCAAACGCACCCTGCACATGTTCGTGTCAGCGCCTATATCGGCACAATCATGATGAATCGCACCTGCATTGATTATTTTGAGTGATCACTCCCACGGAAGCGGGAGCGTTTCGTCGATTTCGTAAGTGGTGGATTTCACATACACACCCAGCTCGTCGAGGTAGCCGTCCTCGGCCTGCGCGGCGCGGCGAAAGCCGAGGCGGCGCATGGCGTCGTGCAGCGCGGTATTGAGCGGGTGGAGTATGTTGTCCTTAGCGTACAGGTCGAGCCGGAAGCGGACGCGTTCCTCGATGGGCGTATCGTCGGCGAAGCGCGTGTATTCGCGGTCATCCTCGAACACGGTGAGGCGCGGGAACGTCTCGGCGTCCGGGGACAGTATCTGGTAGATGGCTGGGGCACCGCGCGGGTCAACGGCCAAAAGGGAAACGAGCCGCTCGGACAGGAGCAGGTCGTCAACCAGGGTGGAGGCGTCCAACGGATCACCGCTTTCTTCTATTAGAATAAGTGAAGCATAGGGGCGAACCCTATGCTAAACATATACCTTGTGGGAATCACAGCCCAAGCCGCGCCTTTAGCTCGGCGGCGACGGCGTTCACGGCATCGCCCTCCTTGGCCTCGGCGGCCTTCTGGATGTACGCGCGCTTGCTCATTTTCGTAGTGCCGTATTCCACAAACTTGACGTAGTAGCTCGGGCCGTTGTGGAAGTTGCCCTCCACGGCGACGCCCGCCGTCTTGCGCTTGCTCACCACCTCCGCGATGACCGCGTCGGCAAGGTGCTTGCTGCTGCGCCCATGGTCGGTGCGGTGGTGGGGGTATCGCGGGATGCGCGCCCGCGCCTCCGTGGCGATGATCTTCGCGCCAGCGAGCAGCGCGCGGTTGATGTCCCGCGTCGCGTCCGAGCCGAGCGCCCGCGCCTGCCGCCCGATCTCGCCGATGTTTTCAAGGCTAATGGTGCCCGGCATGGCATTCACCTCCATCATGTGCCAGCTTGGCGGGGGCCTAACCCTCCGTCACGCGGTCAGTGGGGCCGAGGGGCCTAACCCTCCGTCACGCTGGCCACCAGGATTTCCAGCTTGATTCGCCGCATGGTGGGGTCGGCCACGCTCTGGATGCGGTAGGCGCGCCCATCCACCAGCAGCCGCATGGCCGGGTCGATGTCCCGCCTGTGCCGGATGGTGACGCGAAGCTCATGCTCGCGATTCACGGCAACGGCGGCCCAAAACTCCCGGCCTTTCAGCCCCTGGATGTCGGCCCAGCAGATAAAGGTCGGTTCCCAGCTTTCTTTTGTAATGCCGCTTTTGACGGCGACCTTGCGTTCCAGGAAGGTGACGCGGTGACGTAGCTCACCCGCCGAAAGGCTCTTATCCAGGTCTTTCCGGTAGTACGCCACGCGCGCTGCCTCCTTTCACTTTTCTGTTGTATCTCACGCTTTCGCGGCTTTCGTACTTCTGTTTCCCCTCAGACAGCTTTTGTGCTTTTGTCCGTCAGAACAGCTTTTGTGTATCCCGGTGTGGCCAGAGCAGCGAGCGGAACGCCCGCGCCATGGCCTCCTGCGCCTCGGCGTCGCCGCCTTCGCGGTGGGCGTAGAAATACCCGGCGTGTAGCAGGATCGCCAGCCGCACCGGTTCAGGTGCGTCGTCCGCGAAGTCTACCGCGCAGAAGTCGGCGGCAGCAGCTTGCGCCGCAACCACCAGCCGTTCAATCACGGCTTCCTCGTCGTCCGTCTCCACGCGCAGGTGGGCTTTCGCTTCGGCCACCGTCACCAGCAGGCGGGGCATTACGCGCCCGCCTTCATTTGCAGCACCTTCACGGCCTCGGCGAGAATCAGCTTGCCGTCCACGCGTTGCGATGCGACAAAGCCAATCTGGCCCTTGTTCGCGTACAGCTCGTTGAGCCGCTTGAACGAACGGCCCTGGCGGTCGGCCACCCAATAGAACCCGAAGTCGCCGAACGCGATAGCCCGCGCGTCCGCTCCCAGCACCGGCGCGTAGGCCGAAGTGAACACCGGGCGGTTGAGCAGCGTGTCCGGCGCGCCCGCCGTGAGCGACGGCTGCCACAGGTAGGTGCCGTTATTGTCCTTCAATTTGCGCAGGGCTTTCACGGACGAATCGTGCATGAGGAACACCGCGTTCTTGCGGTAGGGTGCTTTCAAGGAGTAGAACAGGTCAAGGATTTCGTCGGCGGTCAGCGCCGTGGCGCTCGCCGCCGTGATGCCCAGCTCCGCGCCGCCAGCGGCAGCGAACACGCCAGTGGGCTTGCCGGTGCCGTCGCCAATGCAGAAGGCTTCTTCCTCCTTCGCGCCAATGCGCCGCGCAAACTCCTTCGCCAGATAGGACTGGATGTTGAACACGGAATCGTTAATCAATTCCTCCGAGCACTTTAGCGTCGTGGCGACCTTGTACGCGCCGATGGACACCAGCCCGAACGTGTCGTCGCTCTCGGGAATCGCGCCTTCCTCATCCACCCACGAGGCCGTGCCCTTTGTGGCCACGACCGGGATTTTCCGGTCGCCGCTGGACGTGGTGATGACCTTCGCGAGCCTCCGGAACACGTTCTGTTCTTCCAGACCGGTGACGAGGGTGTGTTCGAACTCGTCAGGAACCAGATGCCCACCTTCCACATCGGTTCCGATCTGCAGCGCGTTCAGGACTTCATAGCCGACGCCCTTGTTGCGCATGGCCTGCCAAAAGGAGCGGTTGTACTCGTCGGACGCGCGGCCCGTCTTGGCGGCGTCGGCGGGCACGCCGGGCCGGGCGGTCAGCGGGTCGGTCAGGGGCTTGTTCATCTCGCGGTCAAGGGCAGCCTGGCGTTCGAGCCGGCCGATCTCGCTGCCGAGCGCGACCACATCGGCCTCCATTTTTTCATAGGTCTGCACGTCCTCCGGGGAGAGCAGGCCGTCGTCGCCGCGCTTGGTGTCCAGAAAGGCTTTCGCTGCCTCCCATACCTTGGTGCGCTTTTCGCGTAGGGTGTTGATTTGTTCCATAGTCGGTGTCCTCCTTTTCGTTGTAAGGGGATAAAGAAGCGCCACCGTTATCTCAAAAGGAGCAAGCGCCTTTCGAGGTCGGCGGCGGGGGTGCCGGTACGCCGGGAGGCGTCCGGGGGTTTGGCTTTGTGCAAGGGGATGATGGACGCGGACTTGCCGGAGTAGGCGAAAGCGGCACGGCCAGAATACGACGCCCGGTTCAGCGGATTGCCGCCGTGATCGCCGCCCTGGCTGCCGGTTGTCCGGTTGCCGGTCGCGTCGCTGCCCGTGCCGCCGTCTGGTTCGTCACGCCACGCCTGTCCGCGTTCCAAGATACCTGCTGAGCGACGTGAAGGCAAGGCATAAGCCGGGAAGTCGTGGCGACGCACCTGGGCGTGGCGCGCAGAACGTACCTGAACTGGATGAACGGCAAGAGCGAAATCCCCTGCTCAGCCATCGTAAAGCTCGCCAAGCTGCGGGGAACGACGACGGATTACCTGCTGGGGCTTACGGACTATCCATTCGGCCCAAGCCAAAGAAAACAGAGCCATGACTGAATCTAAATCAGAAATGAAAGCCAAGGTGAAAAGAGTGCCATTGTTCGGAGCACGAAAGCACACAGAGCGTTCTGTTGAAAAAATACTGAATGATATATGCCTGCAGGCCCAGCGCATGTATCGCGACGCTGATTTTTCCTTTTATGCCAGCGAAACAGAGGGGGATGGCGTCAGGGGAACGGTCGTTATCAATAGCGTTGGCTCTTTCAATGAAAGTGCAATCGCGGGACTGCTAGAAAAAAACTTGCGTAATGCCGGTGCGACTGATGTGCACTCATTGGGTAAGAACACGGTACCGCGCGTCAGCGGAACGTTTGCTTAGCAACTTGAGATCGTCGAACTTCCAGGCGTGACGTTGTGCGTCACCCTTGGCTTACAAAACAAAGGAAGGGGGGACTTTATCATGGCAGGGGTAATGGTCAGATTATGTAGCAGCTGTAGTGTGGGTTCAAAAAAGGATAATTGCGTCAAATGTGGCAAACGGGCAGGGAGCGGCGCTATGGCTCAATACTGCCGGAGTTGTGCCAGTACAAAGTGTATTTCTTGCGGAAGAATCGTTTCTTCCAGCGGAGCTATGGCACGGATTTGTGATAGCTGCAATTCAGGCAGTAAGAAAAACACCTGCATTGTATGCGGGAAAAGGATAACATGAGAAACCAGTCGTTATAATGCGCCCGGTATTTAGGGCGGTAAGGGAAAAAGACTGCTGAACGCCAATCTCCCTTTACCGCCCTCGTACTCTCTAAATGCTTATATCCAAATGACAACAATGCCCGCTTCGAGCGGAATGAAAGGAATGGTAAAAATATGGCTACTCAGGGCAAGAACATCAACCTATTTCTACTGGACGGAGATCCCAGCGGACGAATCAAGTGCACACTGGTGAACTGGACGGGTGTGGCGTACAGAATCCCATGCAATGAGCTTGACAAGTGCAAAGGGCGCGACGAACTCTCGCAGAGCGGCGGTTACTTTTTGTTTGGCGCGTCCGATCAATCGGAGGAAAGCGTCGTGTACATCGGTCAGGCTGGCCTACGTAAAAATAGCGAAGGCATCCTCTACCGCCTGCAGGAGCATAAACGCAATCCAAACTGTGCCCCTTCCTGAAAGTGCATCAGCTGCATCGCTATTTAGCGGAATTGCGTGAGAAAAATGTATGATGATGCTAGCGGTTGCAACGATCCACGGCCGGATGTCGGTCGCCCTGGAAGCAGGAGGATTGCTGCGCATAGATACAGTGCGAACAGGACATTCATATGAAGCGCTGGAGGTTTCCACATTCTGCGTAGATCGTAAGCATCGCCCATGCCCTGCTGTGCAAGTGTGTTGACGGCAATGCGAAGCTGTAGTATACTCAAATCAACAGAGAAAAGGAGGATTCACGTTGTATTATATTCGTATTCGCAAGCACGGCTAAAAGTCAGCATCCGTTGGATCTGAATCTTTTTGTTGTGCCTTGATACGGCTATATACATCGTGGAGCGCGTGCAGCGTAGCATCGGCTTCTCTCTTCATGTATGAACCGACAGGGCAGTATCCGATTCAGCGGATAGTGTCCTGTGTTTTTATTTTGGAGGAGGGAACCAACATGGATTTATTGCTCAAGGCAAGTGATATTCGCGTCGAGTTTGCGGCGCGGGATGTGCTTGACATAGATGAATTGGAAATCTATCAACACGACCGGATTGGCCTGGTGGGCGCAAACGGTGCTGGAAAGTCCACGTTACTTCGCATTCTCAACGGCGAGTTGATATTTCCGGGCTGTCAGATCATGCGCCATGGGACGTTCACCTACATCCCACAATTGGATGAACCAGACGCAGGCGGTCTGCTGGATCTTTCAGTAACTTCAAGGCTTGGTGTTTCTGATCTGTGCAGCGATACGATGAGCGGAGGCGAGGAGACCCGCTTAAAGATTGCGGGCGCACTGTCAGGAAATGCACATGCCATCTTCGCGGACGAACCTACCTGCCATCTGGATCGCACTGGCATTGAATTTTTGATCGGGCAGTTCAAGACATTTGACGGGGCACTGCTTATCATCAGCCACGACCGATATTTGCTGGATAGCGTGGTGGACAAAATTTGGGAACTTAAAGATGGCAAGATCAATGAGTATTGGGGCGGGTATACCGATTACCTTCAAACGAAGGCAGACGAGCGCCAAGCGCAGGAGGACCTCTATCAGCAGGCCGTTCAAGAGCGCGAAAGGCTTAACCGCGCCGCCGACGAAAAACAAAAGCAGGCGCGCAAGGCTGTGAAAGTCAGCTCAGAAAAGAAGCGAACCGAGGACGCGGGGCGCAACTCCGGCGGCAAAACAGCAGGCGCTAAGGAAAAATCTTTGCAGTCTGCGGCAAAAAACATCCAGCACCGTGCAGAAGCTTTGAAGGATGTCAAACCGCCCGAATCAATCCGAACCATTCGCTTTCGTCAAAGCGAAGCACTGGCGCTTCACAACAAGTTTCCGATCACAGGGAAGAATGTATGCTTACGTTATGGCGACAAAATCATATTTGACGGCTGTGATTTTACGGTGCCTCTGGGCTCAAAAGCCGCACTCACAGGTGGCAATGGCTCGGGGAAAACATCCTTGTTTCGGATGATTCTGGAAGGCGCGAAGGGCATCAGTGTTTCTCCAAAGGCTGTCATAGGATATTTTGAGCAAACGGGCTATAAGCTCAAATCCACGAAGTCTGTTATTCAGTACATGCAAGAAGATTGCGACTATTCCGTATCCGACATCCGAGCTGTATTGGCCTCTATGGGTTTCACAGCAAAGGATATTGATAAGCCGCTGGATGTCTTGAGCGGTGGCGAGCTAATCAAACTCTCGCTCTCCAAACTTCTGACCGGGCGATACAACATCCTTTTGCTGGATGAGCCGGGCAATTATCTGGACATCGGCAGCACTGAAGCATTGCAAACCATGATTGCAGGGTATGCAGGCACCATTCTGATGGTCACGCATGATCAGCGATTGATCGATGGCGTTGCCGATGTGATCTACGAGATCAAGGACCATAAGGTGGTAAACATCAGAGGGTACCTGAACAGAAGTTAAGCTTCCTGGTTCTATCACCAAAAGGCAACCTCCGCGTGCAATGACCCCAGGAGGTTGCCTTTTTCTATGGTTTGTGCGGCCACCTTTCATGTTTCCGCCATCTTGGTGTGTTTCTCCTTATGCGGTTTTGAAAACGGAAAAGAATACGAAGGCTGTGAAAAACAAACGTAGGTTTTTCACGGGGAATCGAAACCGCCGGCATACTTCATCCGAATCGCCGTGACATTCTCGCTATCCAGATAGTCGTCATACGTTTCCCGCTGATCTATCACGCCGCCGGGAAGGAATTCCACAATGCGGTTTGCCACAGTCTGAATGCACTCTCGATCCTGCGTGGCGAAAAACATGCTGCCGGCAAATTCTGTCATTCCACGGTTTAGAGCCGTGATGGCCTCTAAATCCAGGTGATTTGTCGGTTCGTCTAGGTTCAACACATTCGCGCCGGAGAGCATCATTTTTGCAAGCATACAACGTACGCGTTCACCACCGGAAAGCACCTTTGCCGTTTTCAAAGCATCATCCCCGGAGAAAAGCATGCGCCCCAGCCAACCACGGATGTCCGCTTCATACTGTTCATTGGTAAACTGGCGAAGCCAATCGATCAGGGAGAAACCCACTCCGTCAAAAAACACGTTGTTTTCCTTGGGGAAATATGCCTGTTTGGTTGTGGCGCCCCACTTGATGAAGCCTTCGTCCGGCTCGATTTCGCCCGCAAGAATCTGGAAAAAGGTGGTCCTTGCCAGCTCATCCGCGCCAACGAATGCGACCTTATCGCCTGGCGCAAAGAGGAAACTCACGTTGCTTAGGACTTTTCGGCCACCCACGCATTTGGATACGTTGTCCACCCTGAGCAGATCATTGCCAATCTCGCGTTCGGGTTTAAAATGAACAAAAGGATAGCGGCGGGAGGACGGGGCAAAGTTATCAAGCGTCAAGTTATCAAGCAGCTTCTTCCGGCTTGTCGCTTGCTTGCTCTTGGATGCATTCGCGCTGAAACGCTGGATGAACTCCTGTAGCTCTTTTGCCTTTTGCTCAGCCTTCTTATTCTGTTCCTTTTGCTGGCGGGTGGCCATTTGTGTATACTCATACCAGAAATCATAGTTGCCGACATACATGGTGAGCTTCCCGAAATCAATATCTGCGGTGTGCGTACATACTTTGTTCAGAAAATGTCTGTCATGGGAAACGACAATGACGGTATTGGAAAAGTTTAGCAAAAAGTTCTCCAGCCACCGGATAGACTGCACATCCAGATAGTTTGTAGGCTCATCCAGCAGCAAGATTTCCGGGTTGCCAAACAACGCTTGCGCCCGAAGCACTTTTACTTTCTGACTGCCATCCAAACCGGCCATCTGCGTTTCGCTCAGCGTCAGATCAAATCCCAGGCCAGAGAGCAGCATCTGCGCATCCGACTCGGCGTTCCATCCGTTCAGATCTGCAAACTCACCTTCCAGATCGGCGCTTCGAAGGCCATCTTCCTCTGTAAAATCCGGCTTTGCATACAAAGCCTCTTTCTCTTTCATGATATCGTAAAGCCGCGTATGGCCCTTGATCACCGTTTCCAGCACTGTATACGAATCATAGGCAAAATGATCCTGCTTCAGCACAGCCATTCTCTCGCCGGGGGTGATATGAACAGAACCGGCGCTGGGCTCCAGCTCACCAGACAGAATTTTGAGAAAGCTAGATTTCCCGGTGCCATTGGCGCCTATCAAGCCATAGCAGTTCCCGGATGTAAATTTGACGCTTACATCTTTGAAAAGTGGTTTGCCGCCGAAGTTTAGGGTAAGGTTTTCTGTGCTGATCATCGGTGATTCTCCTGTCTTTGCTGCAAATAAATGGCACAACCGGTTTGGTAAATGGTTCCACTCTACTCCAGGGCGGGGCTGTTCTTCCGCGGCCCTCAAATCATTGATTTCACAAAGGAAAAGAAAGAGACCCGAGTCTTTTCAGATCGAGTCTCGTAGAAATGGTGGAGCATAGGAGATTCGAACTCCTGACCTCTACAATGCGAATGTAGCGCGCTACCAACTGTGCTAATGCCCCATATTTTCGCACCCTCAGCCAGTGCCATACCCCTTTTCGCTGACGGCTTTCTGATAATAGCACAGGCCAGTATTTTTGTCAATTGCAAAGTTCAAGGTTCAGTAAAATTTTCCAAAGGGCGTAAGGCGCACCCCATCCTATGCCAGCCCGCCAATATCCTCCCTGCGCAATGCGCTGGCAATGATCTTGCACTTAGGCGCGTCATCGCGAATGTAGTCAACAATATAGATCTCCCCGTCAGAAAACTGTACCCATCCTGTATACCCCAGGTCCGACTCCGCGCTTCGGTCATAGTGGAGCGGCATAATGCGCACGGCCTGATCTGCGCGGTCGCGCGCAAGCAGCGTCCTCGCGTCCGTAATGCACAGGAAAGTGTTCTGTGTCCACGATCCAAGCCATCCGCGTTGCGTACCCGGACGGTAGCGGTAAGTAACCATCACCTCTCCGGTATCCAAAAACCCGGCAACAGGGCGGTGGCACCCATCCAGCGGGATTGTATACAACTTTCCCCAAGTTTCGCCGTTGTCATCAGAGCGCGCCACCGTGCATTCAATTCCCATGCGGGAGTTTTCGCGCATCAGGCACACAAGCGTCCCCGGCGATGTTTCTATGATGGATGCCTCGCACAGGTTGTAACGCTCATCCCGCCCAACGGTGACAGGCCCGCACCATTTGCCGCCCTGATCATCGGAGTAGTACAACCTCTGCTGCAGATTCTTCAATCCATCTACATTGCCCGTGTGGCACGCGATAATCCACCGCCCGGATGCGGTTTCGAGCAGCCGATCCGGCACGATGCCCTCTATGCCAAGGTTGAGCGGGCCATCAAAGCACCGACCCTCCGCATCCCCCATCCACAGAAAGTTCTCGCCCTTTGCCTCCATATGCCCGTACACACGCGTACAGATTATGGCTACCCGCCCGTCCTTTAGGCGGGTGATGCGAGGGCAGTCCCAGAAAACAGTCCCGTCGCCATCAATTGCCTCTGAAATGGGGCGCTTCTTTGACCATGTGCGCCCACGGTCATCGCTTTCAACCATCACCACGCGTGAATAGGAACGGTCGCCGTGGTGCGTGCATTCGCAGAACACACACAGCATCCTCTCGCTCCGTGTGAGGGCGATATCCGGCCATGCATGGTAGATCACCGGATCGGCGCTGACAACAAACCTTTCAATGCTCATGATCGGCCTTCTCCATGTATGCATGGATGTCCTGCGCCGCAGCGCGGTGTGCATCTGTCGTCTCCCCCATCGGCCACCGGCAACCGCCGATGGGCACGCCGTACAGGCGTACAATTTCCTTGATGGTCGGGTACAGGCCCGCGGCAATCAGCTTTTCAATCACATCATTCATCCGCGCCTGCCACTTGCGCGCCGTATCCATATCCCCGCTTCGGACAGCCGTAAACACGCGCTTTGCCCAATGCCCGATGATATTGTATGTGCTGCCGATCGCCCCGTTTGTGGAAAGACCTGTGGCGGAAAGCAGCATCTCATCAAAACCGGAATAGATCAGCTTGTTAGGGCATGCCTTGCGAAGGCGCTCCAGCAGGAAAAGCTCGTTGGATGTGAACTTCAGCCCGATTACATTCGGTATGTTCAGCAGGTCAATCAGCGATTTAGCGGACAAACTGACCCCAGACAATGCGGGAATATAGTAAATGATGAGCGGCAGGGCGCAATGTTTGGCAATATCCAGGTAATACCCGGCGATCTCATCAGCTGAAAACTTATAGTAAAACGGCGTTACCGCGGAGATCGCGTCGTATCCGCACGCCTCTGCCGCTTCCGCCTGCGCAAATACATCCTCGCGTACATTCCCGCCAATGTGCGCGATCATGCGTATTTGCCCGTTCGCCTCGCGCGCGGCAACCTCCAGCGTTTTGATGCGCGCCTTCAGCGGCATCAGGAACGATTCGCCCGTGGAACCATTGATGTACAGCCCATCAACGCCGCAATGGTCAATGTTGTGGCGTACCAGCTTTGCAATCGCCGCTTGATCCACGTTCCCATTCCCATCCTCCACACCGAGCATCGCGCTGTAGATACCCTCCATAATTTGCTCATCTCCCTTTCGTTACCACTTGCACCACATGTCTATCAACTGTGTGTTTTAACTTTGTCTGATGATTTTCATTGTACCAGCATTGTATGATGAATGTCAACGCCGATTTGGAAATTCAGGTATGGCCGAAAAGAAAATAGATCAATATCGCATTTTATGTGCAGTTTGTGTTGACAACGGCGACGAATTGAGCTATATTTACGGCAGCACATAGATAAATGTATGACAATACCACGGAGGAGGCGGGAAAGAAATGGGCAGTGACTATCCGGTTCTTGCCGCAAACAATGTAGGACGAATATGCAGTGTCGGTATGATACCAGGACCCATCAGCAAAACCGGCACGCTGCTGACGGAAGGGTTTTTTGCCAGCCCGCAGGTGCGCTGGGAACAGCGTATCGACAATGGCTACCCCAACGTCTTTTATGACGATATTGCCGGTGAGTTCCGCTGTTACTACACCTGCCATATCGAGGACGCAGCCAGCATCGTGAACAAGCCCGAGGACCGCGTCAGCAAATGCTACGACTTTTCATTCCGCAGCCTGTATCCGCCCCGCGTGGCTGGCATCCTGCTGGCCACATCAAAGGACGGCCTTGCCTGGACGCGGCCAAACCTTGGTCTTGTCGAGTATGAGGGCAGCAAGGAAAACAACATTCTGTTTGATCACATCCACGGCGCGTCAGTGTTCCTGGATAAGCACGAGACCGACCGCGCAAAGCGCTACAAGATGGTGGTACGCCATGACGCACACGAGGCGATGGCGGTCAGCTTTTCCGCAGATGGCATCCACTGGCAGCCTCTGATTGACTGGCCGGATTACAACCCAGCCGGAGACACGCACAATTTTGCCTTCTGGGATGAGACGATTGGCCGCTATGTTTTGATTACGCGCACATGGGACTGGGACAGCCTGCGCCTTGTTTCCCGCTGCGAAAGCGACGATTTCATCCACTGGACGCGCCCGGTCGAGGTGTACCGCGGCATCGGCCTGGATGACCAGATCTATTCCATGCCGGTTTTCCGCCATGGCGAACTGTATGTGGGCCTGGCATCCATTTTCCACGGCGGGGATCGCTCTCTGCCCGATTTTGACTGCGTCGATTGTGAACTGACCGTCAGCGGAGACGGCATCCACTGGGACCGCCCAACGTTCCGCAAGCCGTTTATTCCGCGCGGCCAGGGCGTGTACGGCAGCGGCGTCCCGGATGCATGCTGCATCTATGCCAGCGCGCCCGTTATTGACGGAAATGACTATCTTTTCTACTACTTCGGCAGCAACGGCCAGCACACCAACTTCCGCGAAAGCCACCTGATGATGGCCCGCATCCCCATGAACAAGCTGTGCGGCCTTCAAACCATCGGCGATGCGGGCTGGATGGAAAGCAAGCCGATGCGCATCACGGGTGATGAACTGTTTGCGGTTGCCGATATTGGCGAGGGCGGGTACATCCGCGCGGAAATCGGATTGCCCGGCCGTTCCTTCTATGAGGACTTGCGCGTGCTGGATGGCTACGGGACGGATGACTGCACCGCGCTGCGCGGCGGCGACGGCCTGTGGCGCTTCACATTCAAGGGCGGCCCGCTTTCTGCGCTGTGCGGCCGGGAAGAGGCGCTGTGCGTCAAATTTGCGATGAAAAACGCGACGCTTTATCAATACGGGGGCGATGTGGAACTGCGCCGCCGCAAAATCGATCAAAAGGTATAGGAGGCCCTTGAATCTGCCCCTGCGCGCGCTGGTGCTCTGACCAGGCTGTAAGCCGACCAGAACGCTGGCAGCGTTTTTGCAAAGACACCAAATCATTGAAGGAGGTTACACATGAAAAAGCTTCTCTGCACTTGCCTGGCCATGATGATGGCGCTGTCGATGGCCATTGCCCCGGCGCTGGCGGCCGGCGAACCCAGCACGCTGCTGCTCGGTGGCGTGCCCGATGCCATCTTCGACCACTTCTGGAACAACTGCGGCGATATGTGGAAGGTCAACACCTTCGGCGCGCTGTTCCGCTCCACCGCCGACCTCAACGGTGTGGAACCGTATCTCTGCTCGGAATATGCGGTTTCAAACGACAACATGCAGTTTGTGTTCACCCTGCGCGATGATGTGACCTGGCATGACGGCGCTCCGTTCGGGCCAAAGGATGTTCAGTTCAGCATTGAAACGGCGTTGCGCGCGGCAATCGTGAACGGCATCTATGTAACGGCCTTTAAATCCATCGATGGCGCGGAAGCCTATGCCGCCGGGGAAGCGGACGCCATTTCCGGCATTGAGATCGGCGAAAACACCGTGACCATCACACTGGCGAAGCCCTACGGCGCGTTCCTGAACGTGCTGGCGCAGTTTATGCTTTATCCGGAACACCTGCTGGCGGACGCCGACCCTAAGACCATCCACCAAAATGAGTTTTGGGAGCATCCCATCGGCGTGGGCCCGTACAAGCTAGCCGAGGTCGTTTGGGGCAATTACGCGATCTTTGATCGGTATGAAGGCTACTTCGGCGAGAAGCCGCAGATCGAAAGGATCAAACTGCAGAAGCTTTCCGATACGATCGTCGCCTGCAAGGCCGGCCAGCTCGACTACTTCAACACCAACAACATCGAAACCATCCGCGAGATCGAAAAGATCGGCGGGTATGTCGTATACCCCGTGGATACCTACTTTATGCGCTACTTCATTATGAACCTGGATTCGCCGGAGGGTGTCAACGAGAAGCTGGCCGATGTGCGCATCCGGCAGGCATTGCTGTACGCGATTGACCGCGAGGCGATCGTGCAGGAGTTCTTCCCCAACGGCGACATGACGGACACATTTGTCCCATCCGGCTACGCGGACTATTGGCAGGGCGCGGAGCACTACGACTACAACCCCGAAAAGGCTAAAGCACTGCTTGCCGAAGCCGGCTATGATTTCAGCAGCACGCTGCGCCTGCGTTACTACTACAACGACCAAACTTCGGTTGACCTGATGGATCTGATCGCTTTCTACTGGGGCGAGGTCGGTGTGAAGACCGAGCCGCAGCTGTTCCAGGGCGACGCCACCACGCAGATCTACGAAACCCGCAACCACGACATCGTGTACAAGGGCCTATCCGCGTTCGGGTATGAAGAGGCGTACGGCGAGATGGTTTCCAGCGGCAACATCATGAAATACCTGGTGAATGACGATGTGTATGACGCGCTGCTGACCGAGCTGAACGCAACGCTGGACCCGGCGGCGCGCGCCAAGGTCATTGAAGATCTGCAGAAGCTGGACCAGGAATACCTGTACCGCCTGCCGTTCTTCTCGCTGCAAAACTGCATCGTGGTCAATACCAACCGCCTCAAGACTGCCGAAGTCCTTGGCAACGAGTGGTGGAACTATAACCGCCACATTGAGGATTGGGAGATTCTGCAATAAACAGCCAGGGAGCGCGCGGCATCAACTCCGCTTGGTGCCGCGCCTCTTTATAATCGATCGTAAAATCCGGCGGCAGAGGGGGATGACGATGCTAAAGTACTTTATCAAGCGCCTGTTGATGATGCTGCCCATGCTGTTGCTGCTCAGCTTCATCGTCTTCCTGTCGCTGGAGTTCATGCCGGGTGATCCGGTCAACTACCTGGTTTCCCCCGACCAGGCGGGCGGAGCGAACCTGGATCAGCTGCGCGAAAGCCTGGGGCTGAATGATCCGTTCTTCACGCGCTATTTCCGCTGGCTTGGAAACCTTCTGCAGGGCGATTTCGGCTACAGCTTAGTCAAGGGCGTGAAGATAGAAAAGCTGATCTCCCGCGCGCTGCCCGCCACGTTTGAATTGGCGCTGATCGCGCTGGTGCTGTCCACCATCCTTTCTATCCTGCTGGGCAGCCTGGAAGCCATCTACCAAAACACCATCATCGACTACGGATTGTCGCTGCTTGGCGTTATTGGCATTTCCATACCGCAATTCTTTCTTGCCATTATTTTAATCAATACATTTGGTTTAAAACTTGGCTGGCTGCCCATCGGCGGGCGGCTGGTAGAGGGCGTGCAGGGATTTTGGGGGCGCATCCCCAACCTGATCATGCCGGCGGCCACGATGACCGTTTCCATGACGGCCGCGCTGATGCGCTACACCAGAAACTCTGTGCTGGATGTATCCAACAAGGATTATGTCAAAACCGCGCGCTCCAAGGGCATCCCGGAATGGAAGGTGTACATCAAGCACATCTTCAGGAATGCGCTGATCCCCGTTGTTACCGTGCTTTGCTTCCGCCTGCCGATGTTGATTGGCGGGTCGGTTATCATAGAGTCCGTGTTCGCGTGGCCGGGCATCGGCAATGTGATCTTAACGGCGCTGTCATCCAATGATTATCCGCTGATCCTGGTATCTACTTTGATGACGGCCGTTGTCATCATGCTGGCAAGCCTGCTGGTAGACCTGCTCACCGCCGCGCTGGACCCGCGCGTGCGGCTGGGCTGACGAAAGGAGGCGTGAGCGATGGCTGACAGCGCAGTTTTGAAGAAAGCGCGCAAGGACCCGAACGCGAAGCGCAAGCTCCAAACCTTTTTTGCCAACAAGCTGGCCGTGGCCGGCGCGATTGTCGCGGTGCTGTTCATTCTGGCGTCGATCTGCGCGCCGCTGTTAACCCAATACGATCCGGCTACGCCTGATTTAAAGGCGCGTACCGCAGCGCCTGGCGGCGACCACCTGATGGGCACCGACAAGCTGGGACGCGATGTATTTGCTAGGGTGCTGTACGGGGGCAGGGTGTCGATCGCGATCGGCGTGGTGGCATCGCTATGCGGCTCAGGGTTGGGGATACTGTTTGGCTGCATCGCGGGATACATGGGCGGGAAGATCGATTCCTTCTTTGTCCGGCTGAGCGAGCTGTTTTTGACATTCCCCTCAACCATCCTGGTGCTGATTCTGGTTTCTTTTATGGGGCAAGGGATTTTTAACCTGATTCTTGTTTTCGCGATTACCGGCTGGATGACGCCGTTTCGGCTGATTCGCGGCAAGTTCCTGACGCTGCGCGAAGAAACGTATGTGACCGTGTGCCGCGCGTTCGGCATCAGCAAACCGGCGATCATGTTTGGGCACATCCTGCCCAATGCGATCAGCCCCATCATCGTGGCCGTTACGACGAACGCCGCCGGGTATATCCTTTCAGAGGCGGGGCTTTCGTTCATCGGCCTAGGCGTGCCCGCCAAAACCCCTTCCTGGGGCAACATTCTAAACGCCGCCACGAACCTGGAGGTCGTCAGCAACTACTGGTGGCTGTGGGTGTGCCCGGGCGTGGTCATCTCGCTGTTCGTGCTGGCCGTCAACTTCCTCGGCGACGGGCTGCGCGATGTGTACGATCCTAAGAGCTGAGGAGGGATGACGATGGCGGAAAGCAATGATTTTGTGCTGAGGGTAGAAAAGCTGCACACGCAGTTTACAACGGGCAAAACAACGCAGGAGATCATCAAGGGTGTATCGTTTGACCTGAAAAGAAAAACGACGCTGGGCATCGCGGGAGAGAGCGGCTGCGGCAAAAGCGTGACCGTGCACTCGGTACTGGGTCTGCTTCCGCAGCAGGGAAAGGTCACGGACGGCGCCGTCACATACGCATACGAAAGCGGGCAGACAGTGCGGCTTGACAAGCTGCGGCGTTACGGCCCTGAAATGCGTGCAATCCGGGGAAAAGAGATCGGCATGATCTTTCAGGACCCAATGGCATCGCTGAACCCCGTGTACACCATCGGCGCGCAGATCGTGGAAAACCTTCGCCAGCACGAAAAGATCGGCAAGCAAGACGCGCTGGACAGGGCAGTGCAGATGTTGGAACGCCTTGGCATCCCGGAAGCGCGCCGGCGCATCGGGGATTACCCGCACCAGTTCAGCGGCGGCATGAAGCAGCGCGTAATGATCGCCATCGCCATGATCTGCAACCCGCAGGTGCTCATCGCCGATGAGCCGACCACGGCGCTTGATGTGACGATACAAGCGCAAATCATGGAGCTGATGCGCGAACTGCAGGATGGGTACGACAAGTCGATCATCCTGATCACACATAACCTTGGGCTGTTGGCAGAGATGGCGCATTCCATCGCCGTGATGTACATGGGACGCATCGTGGAATATGGCACCGCTGAGCAGATATTTGAAAACCCACACCACCCGTACACCATCGCGTTGCTAAAATCCGTGCCGGTACTGGGCATGCAGGGCGTCAAACGGCTGTACTCGATCAGGGGCGGCACCCCTTCCCCCGGCGAAGTGCCGGAAGGGTGCGAGTTTGCCACGCGCTGTGATTTCGCGACAGACGCCTGCCGCCGGGGTGAAATCCCCGTATATGAGCCGGAGGCAGGCCACACGGTGCGCTGCCTGCTGCGGGAGGGGGTGCATGCGCAATGAACGAAACCATTCAAGCTGCCCCGAAAACAGTATTTGACATCCAGAATGTGAAACGGTATTATGCTATTACTTCAGGCATTTTTAAGCGAACCGTAGGCTATGTGAAAGCTGTTGACGGTATCAGCCTATCCATTCAGCACGGCGAAACGCTGGGCATCGTGGGCGAAAGCGGCTGCGGCAAAACGACGCTTGGGAAGATGCTGATGATGCTGGAGGCGCCGACCGACGGTTCAATTGTATTCGATTTTGACGGCAACAAGCGGGACATTACCCGGCTGAACCGCAGCGAACAGATGGATTTCCGCAGCCGTGTACAGATGGTGTTCCAAGACCCGTATTCATCGCTGAACCCGCTGAAAACCATCAAGGAAAGCTTTGATGAGCCGCTGCGCATCCATGGCGTGAAAAGCGCGGAGGAAAGGCTGGAGCGGATGGCGCGGATGATGGAGATCGTCAACCTGCGCCCGGAGCACCTGCAGCGCTTCCCGCATGAATTTTCGGGCGGCCAGCGGCAGCGCATCTGCATTGCGCGGGCGCTGTGCGTAAACCCCAGCGCCGTCATCTGCGATGAGCCCGTATCCGCGCTGGATGTATCGATACAGGCGCAGGTACTGAATCTGATGCGCGATATCCAGGATTCACTGAACCTGACGTATGTTTTCATCGCGCACGATCTGTCGGTGGTGCAGTTCATGAGCAGTCGGATCGCTGTAATGTACCTTGGCAAGATTGTTGAGCTCAGCGATGCCGCCGGGCTATACGAGCAGCCGCTGCACCCGTACACGCAGGCGCTGCTGTCCGCCGTGCCGGTGCCGTCGCTGCATCAGAAGAAGCAGCGCATCGTGCTGGCAGGGGATGTGCCAAGCCCGATCCACAAACCCACCGGCTGCTGTTTCCACACGCGCTGCCGGCACGCTTCGCCGCGCTGCCGCGAGGAAGAGCCGGTATTGAAAGAAGCAGCACCTGGCCGCCGCGTGGCGTGCCACCTGGTGGAGTAAAAAGCGCTCGCTATGGAAGGAACAGGAACGATGAACAACTTTAAAAGCGAAAAGCTGTACGTCTATGTATTCAACGAAATCCGCAATTACATAGCCGAAAAGAAGCTGCATGTGGGTGACCGCCTGCCTACCGAGCAGGAGCTATGCCAGATGATGGGCGTCAGCCGCAATGTGGTTCGCGAATCCATCAAGGCGATGGAGATCATGGGCATGGTCAAATCCGTCGCCGGGCGCGGGTGCGAGATACAGGAATTTTCCACGGAAATGCTGTTTGAAAGCCTGTTCTTCTTCATGGGTGTCGCCAACCCAGGGCTGTACCGGACGATCCTGGAGTTGCGGAAAAAGCTGGAACTTTCCTATATGGAAGAGGCGTTTCGCGCCATGGACAAAGAAGATATCGCACAGCTGCGCGGCGTGCTGAGCCAGTGCATTTACCACTGGGAGCGCGGCCATTTCTTTCATACCGACGATATGCGCTTTCATATGGCGCTGTTTCAGCCGCTGCGCAACAAGGTGCTCGACAGCCTGCTGGAGGCAATCTGGAAGGTTGATGAGGCGTTTCACCCCCCGATTCAGCTGAGCTACGAGCAGCAGAACATCGAAAAGCACGAGAACATCGTTCGCGCGCTGGAACTTGGGGATTATGTGCAGTTCAAGCAAGCAATGGAGGAACACTTCCGAACGGGCAAGTATGCGCCCGGGGAAGGCAAGGAAGAAGAGGGCCTGTAAGCGAAAAGGGGCGCCATGCAGCGCCCCTTTTGCATATCATTCCGTATCCACCGTTGCCACGATTTCACCGCCCGGGTTTGCGGTGATATACGCTTTCCCGGAAACAAACGATACCTCCGCCGTCAACCCGTCATAAAACTCCGCAAGGTTCTGGCCGTCGGGATCCGCGCGGTACAGCCTGTCGCCGATGATCGCGTACAGCTTGTCGCGGTACAGCGCCATCCATTCCACCTGATCGCCAAGCACCTTCACCGGCACGCCGTCGCGCAGCGCATACACATCGCCGCCCGAGCGGAAATACAGCACGCTGTCCACCAGCTGCACCTGATCCGCAGGCGTGGATACCACGCGCACAGACACGCCTTCTTCCGCAAGCGATACCCGCCGGATGCCGTCATCCCCGGCAACATAAGCGGTGCGCTCAAACACATCCAGGCAGAAATCGCGGATGTTTTCCGCCAGCACCGTGCCCTCGCCGCCCTGGGTAAAGGCCCGCACCAGCACGCTTCCTTCCATATAATACATCGTTTCACCGATCATTGTGAACTTGCCGATGCCGCCCGCCTCCAGCAGCGTTACAGGCGCGCCGCCCGCGGCAGGGATGCGCAGCACCGCGCCATCCGATACGAAGGTGACGCCCTTATCCGTGGCATGGAGGAAACGCGCCTGACCGTCGTACACCGTGGTATCCTTACCGCCGCTGCGGGCTATCAGGGTGTTCCCCGCCAGGTAAAGCGCGCCATCCTTCGCCGCGGCCACGCCGCCGCCGGACAGGCTGCCCTGGATCGCCCCGGCGGAATACTGCTCCCGCTCTTCGCGCACTTCATTGGAAAGCGTTGTGATATTGACAGTTGCTTCCGTCTCCACAGCAGCCACCACACCCACCGCGTACAGCGCTGCCAGCGTCGCCTGCCCCACTTCCCCATCCGCCGCCAAATTGTTCTTTTGCTGGAATTGTTTAACAGCGGAAATAGTTGACGCGCCGTACATTCCGTCCGGCGCGTCTCTTAAGTATCCTAGTTGGGTTAATCGCTGTTGTAGATCGAAAACATCCTGCCCTTCATCCCCTTGCTTGAGCCCTGCCCGCTGCTGCAAGGGTGGCACGCCGCTTTGCCCGAATCCGGGCGCGGCAAGCGCATCACCCGAGTACAGCAGTGCCAGCGTCTGCTGCCCCGCCACACCGTCGGCGGTCAGCCCGTTGCGCTGCTGGAACGCCTGCACAGCGACAAAGGTGGTGGCGTCAAACACGCCGTTGAGCGTGCCGCCGTAGTAGCCCAGATCCTGCAGATATTGCTGCATGACCATCACATCGTTGCCGCTCATGCCCTGTTTCAGCGCGGTGAACGTTGAGCCGTCAAGCCCGCCGATGCTGGTGTCGGTAGCCCGCTTGGGGGTGCCGAGATAGAGCAGCTGCTGGGTGGCAGGGCCGGCAACGCCATCCACGCCCAGGCCGTTTTGCGCCTGGAACTTCTGCACGGCCAGCACGGTCGCACTGTCGTAGCTGCCGTTGACGGTGCCGTTAAAATACCCGTAGCTGGACAGCAGCGTCTGCAGCGCCCGCACGCGCTCACCGGAGTCGCCCGAGCGCAGCGTGGTATAGTTGTCTGTGGCGGTAGATGCCTTCTTCGCGCTGCTGGCAAACATCGTGGTCTGCGTGTTCGCGCCCGCTTTGCCATCCACCGTCAGCTTGTGGGCCGTCTGGAACGCGCGCACGGCACTGGCGACGCCTTCGCCGTAAATGCCGTCAATCGAACCCTTGTAATAGCCAAGGTCAAACAGCCGCTCCTGCAGCTTCTTCACCGCATCCCCGCTGCTGCCGATTTGCAGCGTGCCGGTTGCGTTAAAAGTCGTGGGGGTGGGGTCATCCGAAAGCCCGGCGGCTGCTATCGCAGTGCTGGAGTAGAGCCTCGTTTGCGTGCTGGTGCCCGCAACGCCATCCGCGGTCAGGCCGTTGCGCTGCTGGAAGGCTTTCACCGCCGTCGCGGTGCCCAGGCCGTATGTGCCGTCAACCTTGCCGGTGTAATAGCCAAGCGTTGTCAGGCGCGCCTGCACCCTGCTGACATCATCGCCCGTCATGTCCAGCTTCAGCGAGCGGTAATCGCCGCTGGCGGCGGGGGTTGAGCCTGCGGCGGCAGGAAGCGCGTTGTTCTCGTATAGCTTGTTCTGCGTATCTTGGCCCGCAATGCCATCGGAGTACAGCCCGTTGCGCTTCTGGAACGCCATCAGCGCCAGTTCCGTGGCTTCGTCAAATGTGCCGCTCGCGGTACCGTAATAATAGTCAAGCTCCTTGAGCCGATTTTGCATCTTCTTCACATCCGCGCCAGTGCTGCCGAGCTGGAGGTAGCGGGAACCCGGGGCCAGCGTGGATGGCGTATACTGCTTAGGCGTGGGGATGGATGTGGCATATGCGCCCGCTTTGGCGGTAGGTGAAGTTGTCTTTTCGGGCGCGGGGGTTACCTTCTTTGCATCGCTGGAATTGAGCTTGGCCATCGTATTCGCGCCCGCAACGCCATCCGCCGTTAAACCGTGGTTCCTCTGGAAGGCTTTCAGCGCGGTTTCCGTGGCCATGCCGAAGTCACCGTCCACGGTGCCGGTATAGTAGCCCAGTTCCTTCAGCCGCTGCTGCAGCGTGCGCACAGCCTGGCCGCTTGACCCGTTGCGCAGCGTGGTATCCGCCGTTGGCACCGATGTGGGGGCGGGTGAATATGTCCAAACGGGCGCGGGGCTGGGGGACGCGGTGATAACCAGCACGCCCGATGTGGGGCTTGTGCCGCCCTGACCCTGCTGATCAGTTCCGCCTGTGCCGCCCTGGCCGTCTTCACCCGGCCCTGCGGAAGGCGGCGCCGTCTTGAACGGCTCAACCACGGGGTTTGTCGGCAAAACAACATTAACCGTCTGATCCGGCTGGATCAGGCAGCTGACGACCACCAGCAGCAGCACTACTAGTACGCCTATTAATGCAAACCATCTCCAATTCGCTCTTCTCATGCCGGGTCATTCCTTCCATCTATCTGTATTTTACGTTTACTCCATATAATAGACGCATAAACGTAATCATTCGTTGCATTCTTCGGCCCGTCTGTTGGGACAATTGTGCCTGTGGCAATGCGCACAGGAGCAAAACGCGCGCGTGGCGGAAAAGACAACGCCGGATACGCTGCACCTGGGCAGCATCAGGCATGTATCGGTCAGCCGGACGCCCGCGTTTTGGTCGCCAAGCAGCCGGAACAGCGGCACCTGCTGCGTGATCGGCCAGTCGGGCAGGGAACCGGGCGAAATGGTGGAAAGATGCTCTCCGTCCGGGCAGGGCATTTTTGCAATGCATGCGCTGATCGCATGGTGCACGGCATGTTCGCCAAGCGCCTGCAGCCACCAACCGCGCAGCGCGTCGTTTGGATCACAGTCAGGCTTTTCGCCCGCCGTGGCAACAATCGCCCACGCACGCTTCGCGCCGGACAGCACGCTTGCGATCCTCTCGCCCTCAAACCATTCGCCCGACAGCATCGCGAAATCATCGCCCAATGCCTCTATGGCAACTTCGCGCATGTATACGCGCGGCGCAAACGTGGCCACAGCAAGCGCAAACGTTTCGGCGAATGCGGGCATGTCCTCTTCATCCACATGCAGCGCTTCGGCCATTTCGGAAACCTGCGGATTCCAGGGAAAATAAATCAGTTCGCCATCAGCCATGGGAGTACCTCCTTGAGGCAGTGCACTTCGTGGGTGGGCAGGTGCGGCGTATCGTTTTGCCGGGCGGCGGGGTTATACCAACAGGATGCGATGCCCGCGGCATTCGCGGCGGCGATGTCGGCACGCGGCTCATCCCCCAGCATCAGGGGGCGCGCGTCTGTTTTGCCTGCAAAGACAAGCGCCGCTTCGATCATCCGGGGATCAGGCTTGGCAAATCCGACCTCGCCCGAGATCACATACCCCGACAGAAACTGCGCAAGGCGTGACAGCTGGAAGCGCGAGCGCTGCACCGCCGATATCCCATTGGTGACGAGGATCACCGGCACGCGCTTGGATGCCTCCGCCAGGAAATCGTACGCGCCCTCTTCTTCATCCGTCTGGAGCGAAAGTCCACGGATGAACGCCTCTGACATTTCGGCAGGGTCCCGCGTTTCGCCAATTGCTTCCAGAAGGCGTAAAAAGCGCAGTATTCGCAGCGCATCCTGTGTAACTTCATGCCGTTCATACGCGCGCCACAGTGCTTCATTGATTTCGTGATAAAGCCCAAGGTGTTCCGCTGTGATGGAAAGGCCCGCTTCAGCGAACGCGATGGCAAGCGCATTCGCTTCCGCTTTGTTAAAGTCAAGCAGCGTGCCATCCACATCGGCGAGCAGCAGGTTGTATGTCGTGTTCATGCCGTCTCCTTCGATATATGTCAATTACGGCGTCAACGCCGCGATACAGTCCGTGTTCTCAATCAGCACGCGCGCCCCCGCCCGGCGGGCTATATCGGGCAGCGATGCGGCAGGATACACCTGCAGGGATGTGCCCACCACCAACAGCACGTCGCAGCTGGATACCAGCGCAATGGCTTCATCCAGCAGGCGCACAGGGTCTTCGTAGAGCACTACATCGATATCCAGCAGGCCGCCGCACGCGCAGGTCAGGCATGCTTCGACGGCCGCCCGGTCGCCCGCCTGGTACAGCGGGCGGAGTACCGCGCACAGTGCCTCCGCGGATGTTACCGCCCCGCAGCGCGGGCACCGGATGTTGCACAGGTTCCCATGCATTTCCAGCACCCTGTTTGAACCTGCTTTCTGGTGCAGCCCGTCGATGTTCTGCGTGATGATGGGCACTCCATGCTCCGCAAGCATCCGGTGCGCCCGGTTCGGCTCGGCATGGCACCATTGCTCCATCTGGCAGAACAGCTCAAAGAAATCCACGCGATGGGCGCGAAAATACGAGCGCGACAGAAAATCGCGGATGGGCGCACCCTTCCATGTCGATTGAAAGGTGGGCACGCCCGACGGCGCTGAAATGCCCGCGCCGGTCAGCGCCACGGGGCGCCGGGCCGAAAGCAGGGCGGGAAGCAGACTTTGCATCAATGCGCTCCTTTTGTATGCGGGGTTCCGTTATAACATCGTAAAGTATAGCAAAATGCGAAGGGAAATGCAATGAACCACAGCCGCACTTTTTATGGCGGTGTGGATTGAGATGCTCTGTATGATTGCCTGTTTGCATGCTGGCAGAAGCAGAAGGACATCAAAAGGGCGCCGAGAGCGGCATCATCCCTTTACGGCGCCAACGGTCAGCCCTTTGATGAAAAACTTTTGCCCCGCCAGAAAAACGGCGAATACAGGGATAACGGTCAGACAGCATGCCGCCATAACCAAACCGTACTGCGTGGCTTCCTCGCTGACAAACTGGTTCAGCGCAATGGGCAGCGTGTGCAAACGCCAGTTGGAGAGAAAAACCAGCGGGTCCAGATAGTTGTTCCAGGAATCCAGAAAAGCCACTGTGGCGCACGCGCCCAGGGTCGGCTTTACCATCGGCAGCATGATCTGCCACCAGGTGCGGTACTCACCCGCGCCGTCTATTCGCGCAGATTCCCGCAGCTCATCCGGCACGATGCTGTACGCCTGCCGCATGAGGAAAACCGCGGAGATCGCCACCAGCTTGGATAAAACGAGCGGCCAATGCGATTTTGTCATGCCAAGCTCCGCAAACATCACAAAGCGGGGAATCAGCGTCACCTGCGGCGGAATCATCATCTGCGCCAAATAGATTACAAAAATGACCTTTGATCCCCAGAACTTGATCTTTGCAAAGGCATAGCCGGCCATTGCCGCCGTGAGCATGGTTGTAACCGTATTGACCACGGCCAGCAGAATCGAATTCCAGTATGCCAAAAAGAAATGATAATCCTTGGCCGATGAACCGCCCAGGTGCAGCACGCGAATGTAGTTATCCGGGTAAAAATACGAAGGAATCCACTTGATGGGGATTGCCATGACATCGCGCTGCATCTTGAAAGATGCCGAGAGCATCCACACAAACGGAAGCACCATGATGTCGGCCAGCAGCAACAAAAATGCCAAAATGGCATACCGCGGAATCTTTTTTAAAAAGGATTTATTTGAGAGGCGCATGGCTCGCAATCTCCTTTACAATTCACGGCGCGAATTGTGAACCCACTGAACTACCGTAACGACCAGCAGGATGATAAACAACACCACGGAAATGGCGGAGGCGTAGCCCATCTTGTAGTACGAAAACGCCGCCTTGTATATGTAATACACCAGCGTATAGGTGGATGTTCCGGGGCCGCCCTGCGTCATGACGTTGATTGTGCCAAATACCTTGAAGCTTGCGATGATGCCTGTCAGCACCAGGAAAAACGTTGTCGGCGACAGCAGGGGGATCGTGATGCGCCATACGCGCTGCATAAAGGATGCACCGTCAATTTCCGCGGCCTCGTAAAGCTCGGTGGGGAGACTTTGGATGGCAGCGCCGTAAATGAATATCCGGTATCCAAGGCTGGACCAAATGGAAACAAGCATAAGGGCCGGAAGCGCCCAGTTATAGTCCGCAAGCCACTTGGGCGGATTTTGCCAGCCCAGCGACTTCACCATCAGCGAAAAGGGGCCGTACGGGGAAAGCAGCATGATCCACACCGCTGAGGTTGCGACGATGTTGCAGATGTTCGGCATATACATCGTCACACGCAGCACGCTGGCAAGCTTATCCCGGCACGCGTAATCAATCAGAATCGCCGCCGCCAGCGCGGGGATCAATCCCAGCGGCACGGTTACCACGGTAAATACGACTGTGTTTTTCAGCGAGACAATGAACCATTCATCCCGCAGCAAAGCGGCATAATTTGCCAAACCAAGGTAATTCCAGTTCCCAAGGCCCTTCGCATAATTCCAGTCCGTAAAGCTGGCAATAACGGATGCCATCAGCGGCAGCATGCTGAAAAGCAACACCGCCAGCAGGCTTGGCAGCAAGAAAGAATAACCCAGCAAGTTCCGCTTGATCCGCGAATTCATGATCCAGCGCTCCTTTTTCAGGGCTTTCCGGGACGCCGAATAGCGCCCCGGAAAACGGTACGGTCCTCAGTTGATTTGCTATTTCATGGCTTCCTGAATCAGGGCGTCGGAGCGCGTCTTCATATCCTTAAGCGCGGTGGCAACATCCTTGCGCCCGTTCATGGCTTCCGCCACTTCTTCGGTCAGCACGGTGTCAATCTGCGCTTTCGCCCAGTAGGGACGATCCCCCACAACGCTGACGCCCGACTGGTCAATGGTGACGTACTGTTCCACAGACTTCTCATCCAGAACGCCTTCGATGCTGTTCAGTGCCGCGATGACATCATCCACCGAAATTTCCGAATACAGAGGAATCCTGTTGATCCCGGCCAGCGGCGTCATGCCGCCGGTGATGTACCAGATCGCAAAGTCAACGGCCTCTTCGGGATGCTCCGTGGCGGCGGCAACCGAAATGGTATCCCCCGCGCCGTTGAAATACTGGTGCAGTCCGCTCGATTCCAGATAGCTCTCATCCGGCACCGGGAAGGGAACAAGCGCGGTCGTAAAGTCGTGCGGGTAGTTGGCAAGGTCTTTGACTAGCCGCACCTGGGAAATGCCCATGGTCATCGCGGCCTTTCCCTCCAGGAAGGTGTTGGCGAAAGACATGCTTGCGGCCGTTTCATCCGCGAAGGAAGGGGCGGATGCGTCAACCAGGGTCGTATCCACCATCAGCTGCAATGTTTGCGCAAACACCGGGTGGTCGAAATTCGTTTCCGTGCAGTCGTCATCTTTGTACACGCTGTATTCATCCAGCACCGTGCCCAGCAGCGTCCGGAACGCGCCGCGCAGCGCCGTGCCGCCCCAGAACATGCCGTATGCCTTGTCAAGCCCTTCGCCGGAGGTGAGCGTTTTGGCGTATTCGCGGAACTGCTCAAACGTCCAGCCGTCATAGGGAACCGCAAGGCCGGCGGCTTCCAGCATGTCCACGTTCACCAGCATCCAGGATGGATTTTCATACCTGGTAGGCACAGCATAGTACCGATCACCAACCAGGAAGTTGGATACGCTGCCCGCCCCGACCGCCGCGACAGGGTCAAAGCCGCGGGCCGCAAAATAGTCGGTCATATCCAGCATCAGGTTCGCGTCGGCGCGGTTCTTGACGGTGCCGATGTCCTTGTAGCCGATGAAGACATCGATCTCGCCGCCGGACATCAGATAGGTTTCCAGCTGCATATTCCCATCCACGTCGTTGACATAGCGGACATATTCCACCTGGATTCCCTTATCCTTGAACTGCTCGTTGAAGTTCTTTTCGATCTGGTCATAGCCGTATTCCGGCTGAAGCGCACCCCAGAAGCGGAGTGTGACCACCTCATCCTTTGCGAGCCCGGCGGGAGCGATACACGCGGTCACGAGCAGGGTTACCAGAAGTACCGTCAGAAGTTTTTTCATGGGGCAATCTCCTTTCATTTCTAGGGGTGCTTAGGTAAGTGCTTACCTGGGACGCCTTGTCGGGCGCCTTGTCTATTCGCGGCGCGAATTCAAAGATATCGCGCCATAAAAGGATTTCGCAAGAAATCCTTACCGTCTACGCATAAACGCGCACCTCATACATGCTCGCGTGCGGGAATCCGTGCGTCGCATGAATCACCACCGTGATGCGATCGCACAG
>JAVBPC010000060.1:0-16278 GCA_031549905.1 Eubacteriales bacterium | reverse complement strand
TAAGAACCCCCCTCCCGGCGTTGCGGCGGTGTGAGTAAGAAAAACCTCGCGGTTTTTCTGTCCGTTCGGCGGCAACGCCGCCGATGCCGGATTGAGGTCGAGGGGGTTGAGACCCCCTCGAGCACCCCGGGCTGGGCGGTTGCCTGAAATTCATGGAATTTCAGGTGCACCGCCGTATGCGGAGTGGGACGCTGCGGCTGGGAGGGGTGGTCCCTCAAATCCTAGCGTGAGCGTCAAAACCCCTCGGCGGTCAGACCGAAATTCATGGAATTTCGGCAGACCGCTCCCGTGGGGTTCGGGGGCCGAAGCCCTCAACCCCAGCGTGAGCGTGGTTACCCAATCCCGGCGGTCAACCCGAAATTCTATGAATTTCGGTTGACCGCTCTCCGGGGTATTTGAGGGGCCGCAGCCCCTCGACCCCAGCGTGAGCGTCGTTACCCACCCCGGCGGGCAACCCGAAATTCCATGAATTTCGGCAGCCCGCTCCCCGGGGTGCTCGAGGGGGCCTCAGCCCCCTCGACCTCAATCCGGCATCGGCGGCTTTGCCGCCGAACGGACAAACAATCCGCCAGGATTTTTTTACCTTTCACGCCCGGAAGGGCGTGAGGGGGTTCTTACAAGGGGGACGTGTCCCCCTTGTACCTCGCAACAAGGGAGGCATTTTGATGACGCATAATGAACGGATTCCGGACGCCGTAGTCCGCCGCCTGCCGGGGTATTACAGAAATTTGCGCGAGCTGGAGGCGGAGGGCGTTATGCGCCTGTCTTCGCAGGCGCTGGGCGAAAGGATGGGGCTTACCGCCTCGCAGATCCGACAGGATATCAACTGCTTCGGCGGGTTTGGCCAGCAGGGGTATGGGTACCATGTGCCCAAACTGAAGCTGATGATCGGCCAAATTTTGGGCGTGGATGCCGATCACCGTATGGTCATCGTCGGCGCGGGCAACATAGGCATGGCGGTTGCGCATTACGCGTCCTTCCGGCAGGAGGGTTTCGTTGTGGATGCGATGTTTGATGTCAGCCCCGCGCTGGTGGGGCAGAAGGTGCGCGATGTGGCCATCCGGCCCGTTTCGGCGCTGGCGGATTACCTTGCCGAAAACCGCGTGGATATTCTGGTGATGGCCGTGCCGGCGGAAAAGGCGCCCGAGGTGCTGCGCATCGCGGAGGCCGCGCGCGTGCCCGGCGTATGGAACTTCGCCCCCGTGGATTTGAACCCGCCCGTGTGGATGGAGGTGGCCAACGTTCACCTGTCGGATAGCCTGATGGCGCTGTCATTCCGCATGCATGAGCGCACCGTGCATCAGGAAAATTCAAACGGCTGGATCACCACCGATCCCAAATAAGAGCCTGAACAGGCTCTAAGCCTTCCAGAAACCCACCCCGAACCAGACATAAGGAGTAAACCGTGGATTTCGAGCAACCCAAACGGATAAAGAAACCGCGCCGCTTCCCCTGGTGGACGCTGCCGGTGATCGCCCTGTGCGTGTGCCTGCTGTGGTACGCGTACGCTTTTGCATCCGACAAGCTGTCCGCGTACGATAAGTTTAACGAGATGCGCGCGCTGGTCACCGGCGATGTGTTCTACGGCCCGGTGTCGCTGGATGGCGTCACCCTGACCGGCATGACCATGGCGGAGGCGCAGCAGGCGCTGCTCATCCCGCAGCAGGACCGCGCGGCGTCGTTCGGCGTTACGCTGACGCACAGCGGCGCGGAATGGAAGATATCAGCGCAGGATGTGCCCGTCAGCTGGAACACGCAGGATCAGCTGGACAAGCTGTACATCATCGGCAAAATGGGCACGCTGGAGCAGCGCTACCGCGAGGTGCGCGACATGGCCCCGCAGTCGCTTTCCAGCGCGTTTGTATACGACCAAAGCGCCGTGCGCCGCATCATCGACGGCATCGCGCAGCAGCTGACGTACAGCGCCGTAAACGCCAGCGTTACCGCGTTTGATATTGCAAAGCGCACGTTTTCTTTTTCCGATGAAACGCCCGGCCAGCGGGTGAACGCCGATACGCTGTATGACACCGTGATTTCGCACCTGGATGCCGGGCAGTACGGCTCCGTGCTGCCGGTGGATGTGGTGGCAACCTATGCCGATGTGACCCGCGCGTACCTGGAGGCCAACTACCGCCAGCTATCCACCTACACGACCAAAACCACCGATGACAAGAATCGCAACACCAACATCGACCTGGCCGCGCAGGCCATCAACGGCACCATGATCGATGCGGGCGGAGAGTTTTCTTTCAACCAGACCACCGGCCAGCGCACCAAGGAAAAGGGCTACAAAGAGGCCGGCGCGATCGAGAACGGCCGCACCATCCAGGAAACCGGCGGCGGCGTGTGCCAGGTGTCCTCTACAGCGTTCAACGCGCTAGTGCGCGCTAACTGCGAGATCGTAAAGCGCAAGCCGCACGCGTGGCCATCGGATTACGTTCCGCGCGGCGAGGATGCCACGGTGGACTGGCCCAGCCTTGACGTGGTGCTGCGCAACGCCAGCACCGCGCCGATGTTCGTGGTCGCCTATTACGCCGACCGCCGCCTCACCGTGGAGGTGTACGGCCTGTCGCTGGGCGACGGCGTGTCGATCGATCTGGAGTCGGTCACCACCTACACCAACAAGCCTACGGAGGTCGTCTACACCTACAACGCTTCCCTGCCCGTGGGCAAAACAGAGCAGGTGAAAAAGGCGCGCACCGGCTATTCGGTACAGACGTACAAAATCTGGCTGAAAGACGGCGTGGAAACCAGCCGCGAAAAGTTCTACACATCAGAGTACCGCATGATCAACGAAGAATACGAGTACAACGACGGCAAGGGCCCGCCGCCGACGACGGCGCCGTGAGGAACGGGGGAACGCTGGGACGCTGTCCCAGACCCTGCTTAAGGGCCTAAGGCCCTTAAGAATCCCTGCATGGGGGTTCAATATAAAAAAACCAACCCGCTGTGAAGCGAAACAGCAGGGGTTCTAAGGGGCCTTAGGCCCCTTAGCAGGGTCTGGGACAGCGTCCCAGCGTTCCCCCCCCCACTACAACAGAGGAGGTCTTCCCCATGAGTCTGCTGACGGATTTCCGCCTTTCGGTGCTGGAAGGGAACTTGGGCGTGTACGGCGTGCACGTTTATCAGAATGGGAAGGTGCTGGCGGAACACCGCTTCCGCAGCAATGACCGGGAATGCCTGTATTCCGGCAGCAAGACCTTTGCGTCGGTGGGCGTGGGCATTGCGGTGGGCGAGGGGCGGTTTGCGCTGTCTGACCGCGCGCTGGATTTTTTCCCGGAATACAGGGGTATTGCGCCCGCGGGGAATGAGAAGATCACGGTACGGCACCTGCTGCAGATGAGTTCCGGCCACATGGCGGAAGATTTCAGCCGGCGGGCGCAGTACGATTGGGCGGAACTTTTCTTCAGCATGGAAATGAAGGAAGAGGCCGGGTCGCATTTCTATTATGAGAACCTGTGTACCTACATGCTCAGCCGCATCATTGAAAAGGTGACGGGCGAAACGCTGCTTTCCTACCTGAAGTCCCGCGTGTTCGCGCCGCTTGAGATTTTCAACCCGCAGTGGATGACGTGCCAATACGGGCACACGGCGGGCTCCACCGGGCTGTACCTGACCACGGAGGAGTTTTCGCGCATCGGGATCACGCTGCTTGGCGAGGGCGTGTACAAGGATCAGCGGATTGTGCCCGCCGATTATGTGCGGCTGATGCACACCGACTGGGTGGATTCATCTACCCGGATGGACCCGGAAACCAAAGCCGGGTACGGGTACCAGGTGTGGAAGTGCACGCAGGAAAACGCGTACCGCGCGGACGGGATGTATGGGCAGTTCAGCGTTGTGCTGGAGGATTTCGGGGCGGTGATCACGGCCACATCGCACAACGAAAACAACCCGGATGATATTCTGCGCGCCATGTGGCGGGATATTGTGCCGAAATTATAGAAACCGGCAACGAAAAAGCCCTGCTCGCGCGTGCGGGCAGGGCTTTTGCTGCTTTCTAAGGGAAAAGCTTTACTTGATCGGCAGGATGGGGATGAAGGTACTTTCTGGTTGTGTACTAAAGGTGGTTATCCATAGTTTCAACTCCTCGGGAAATTCCGATAAGGTAGCGTCGTAGATATACTCTACCTGTGAGACATCACCCACCTGTGTGGCCGCATACCCCGCGAAAGACAGGGGCAGCTTGCGTTTTCCGGTTAGCAACTCCATCATAATACCCGGCCGAGTTAGGGAAACATTCCCGTGTGTGTCGATTGGCTTGTCTGTTTCAAACCGCACGATGACGCCTGTTGTGCGTATATCGATGCTTGTGACCCGGATCGTCACGTTCTCGAGCTTTACGGTTTTATCCACCGCAACAGTTATGCTGGGCAGCTCCGCGTTCAGCGCCACCTGGGTCGATATTTCCCACGCGCGGCAGTTGGTATCACCATGTTCTTTTACTTCAAGCGTCATTTCCGCCGTGCCCGCCGTTGGCAGGTCATGATCATACAGGTTGCTGGTGCCGACGAAATACAGCGCGCCGTCTTCGCCAACGTACGATGAAACGGTCGTCAGCGCGCCGTGCGCGGTAACATCCCCCGCGGTAAAGCGGACGGTGGGCAGGAATCGGATTTGGGCGACCGGCGTCATGCCCGCCTTCGTGTTCTTCAAAGAAAACAGCACGATGCAGGAGTTGCCATCCTGCGCCACATAGTGCAGGCGCAGCGCCACATCATCCACGATCACCTCTTCCGCAAGCTCCGCGCCCTTCATTCGGTCTACCAGCGGCAGCATGCCAATGATGATCTGGGGTTTCCCGGCCACAAACTTATCCTGAATAAACTGCGGCCACAGCGTAGCGGCTACCGCCGCCACGGTCAGCACCGCCACCAATACAAGCGCCATCACCAGCGCCAAAGGCATTTTCCTTTTCACGGGCCCTTCTCCTTCCAGCATGGCAAGCGTGCGCTGCACCTGTTCATCCGAAAACGCCACGCCGGAAAAGTGAGAATCAATCGCTTGCCGTACTCTGTCTTCGCTCATCCGTATTCCACCCTTCCAGCGTTGTTTTAAGCCGTTTCCGGGCCTGGTTCAGCCGCGCCCGCACGGTTGATCTTGAAATGGCAAGCATCACGGCAATCTCATCGTAGGTGAACCCTTGGTAGTAATGCAGCAGGATCACTTCTTTCAGCTTCGGGGGCAGGGCAATGATTTCTTCCGCAAGGGAATCATCCGGGCTATCAAGGGGCGGCGCGGGCGCCATCAGCGCAGCTTCCAGCGGAAGCTGCGCCCTTGCGCGGCGGAACCACGCGCTGCGCCTGTAATCGCGGCAGGTGTTCACCGCGATGCTGCTCAGCCACGCCTTTTCGCTAAGCGCCTGCTGATCCTTGAAGCTATCCAACCCTTTGTATGCTTTGATGAAGGTATCCTGCGCGGCCTCCTCGGCGAGCGCCGCATCGCGGAGCATGGCATGGCACAGGCGCAGCAGCCCGGTGCCGTACGCCCGCATCATGTGCTCTATCCGCCGGACATTGCCAGGGCCCTTGGCGCCGTCCTGCATGTGGCCACCTCCTTGCACCGATTGCCGCTTGCACCTATATAGACGTAAAAAATGGAAACGCAGGGCAGGGTAGGGGAAAATAAAATCGCGGGACCGCGTTTCCGCAGGCCCCGCGCCAGCTCATCACCTTATGATAGTGCCCGTCACTCCTGCTCCGCCACCGTCGCATATACCACCGCGCCCGCCCAGGTCGCGTGCTCGGTGATCGAATATCCTTCTATTTCCGGCCTGAAGAAATCGTAATACGCGCTGGAATACAGCGGCACCATCGGCATCAGCTCCACAAACCTTTCCTGGAACGCCATCCACCGCAGCACATACTGGTGCATTTCGGTGGGCATCGTTTCGCGCATTTCCAGGGCCAGCTGCATCAGCGCTTCATCGCGAAGGCCCGTGGTGTTGCTCATGCCCTGGTACGCGTCGCCCGTGTGGAAGTCGAAATACGGGTCAAAAATGTAGGTAAAGTTGTTGGCCAGGAACATCATGTCATACCCGCGCTCCACCTGGCGGTAGTAATGCTGCAGCAGCGCATCAAACGGCAGAGAGGTCACCTCAAGGCCGATGCCCAGCTGCGCAAAGGGTTCCGCGATGGTCTCAGCCAGGATGTCGGCGATGCGGCTCTCTTCGGGCTTTGCAAAGCGGATCGTAAGCGGCACCAGCGCGCCATCCTCCAGGCGGTAGCGCACGGCGTCCACACCGTCCGCATACTCCGCGCCGTCCGCGTTCAGCGTCCAGCCGTCGGCGGCAAGCAGCGCCTTCGCGCCCGCGATGTCGCGCGGCACTTCCAGGTCCTGCACCGCGTCGCTCACCATGATCCCCGCGTCTTCATCATACATCTGCGTGAACATCCACTGGCCAAGGCCGTAATAGCCGTACACCGCCATGCCGTACCGCGCGCCGACCGCGGCATCCGCAAATTCGCGCTTGTCGAAGCTCATGGCGATGGCTTGCCTGACATTGACGGACGCCGTGGGTCCATGTTCGCAGGCAAAGGACAGGTACGAAAACCCGGTGCGCAGGTACTGCGTTTGCCGAAGCTCCAGCGCCATGCCCTGCGTGATGGCGGCGGCGCCGGTCACCTTGTTGAGGATATCGACCTCGCCGGATGCCAGCTGGTCAAACATCGTATCGGTGGAAACCGCGCGGAATTCGACCGTCTCAATGTGCGGGCACTGGCCCTCATAATTGCCGATGTAGTTCGGGTTCGCGGTGAACACGGCCACGTTTTCGGTAAGATCAAACGAATCCAGCTGGTAGGGGCCGCAGGTGATGCGCGGGTTATGCGCATAGCCGGTTTCCGGGTCCAGCAGCGTTTTTTCAAGCATCGCCGCGTCAAACTGGCCGGGGGTGAAGCCCTCCGCTGCGATGGCGCCGGCGTTTTCCGCCGCTACGATGCGCACGCCCTTGTCGCCGTCCTCAATCGTGCAGCCGGGGGCGATGGCAGCCATGGGGTACGGAGTGACGGAAAGCATGCCCAGTCCGTAGAAGTAGGGCAGGTATTCGCTCTCGATCTCCATGGTAAACTGCGTGTCGGAGAGCAGCCGCACGCCGGCCAGCCACTCCGTGCTGCCGCCCATGTACGCATTCAGCCCGCGTATCAGCGCAAGCCCAAGGGGTGTGCCGCCGATCTGATTGATGGTGGGCGATGCGCACAGCAGCAAAGAAAACACATAGTCCTGCGCGGTTACGCGCGCGCCGTTGTTGTACAAAAGATCGCCGTGCAGCGTGAAGGTGTACATCCGGTTGCCGCTTGGCAGCCGCACCGTTTCCACATTCGCCACCACGTTTGAATCAAACGCGATGCCCTGCGTGCGCGTGTACGCGATGGTGGAATACCCGTGCAGCAGCGCGCGCACATCCATATCGGCGGTGTTCATGCCGAACAGCTCGGTGGCGAACATGCCGGCCATGGGCGTCGTAGTGCCCACGGTGACGGCGCTGCCGGGCACCAGCCCGATCTCATCCACCACCTGCGGAAAGCTGCTGATCAGCAGCGTATCGCCCATCTCTTCCGCAAAGGCCGCAGGGGCCAGCAGCGCGGCGCACAGCAGCAGGATCAGCCAAGTCATTTTTTTCATGGGGCACCTCTTATGTTGATGAATTTGGGGTCATTTGCTTACAGTGTACATTTTATATGGTAACGGCTTTGGTTGCAAGAGGAATCTTACGCGTAATACTGGGCAAACGCATGCAAAAAAGACCGCACACCCGTGCGGCCTTTTTGAAACGCCCCGAAGGCGGGAATTATTTCCTTTGTGCCTCCCATTCGCCCCGCAATATCCCATACACCTTCAAATCCCCGAAGGTCCCATCCTTGCGCTTGTTATGCTGCCGCATGGTTCCCTCATAGATCAGCCCGCATTTTTCCATCACGCGGCCGGAAGCCGGGTTATCGCTGTCGTGCCGCAAATAAATGCGGTTCAGCCCAACCTCATCAAACAGGAAATCCATCACGCGGCGCAGCGCCTCGGTCACGATGCCCCGACCCCAGTATTTGCGGCCAATGCAATAGCCGATCTCGGCCCATTCGTTCTGTTCGCTGGCGTTCACCACGGAGATGCCGCCGATCAGGTCACCCTCAAACTCAATGCCCCAGTTGTAAAACCCATCGCGCGCATACTCGGGCACCCACGCGGACAGCACCTGCTTGCTGATGCCCACATCGGCATGCGGCAGCCACATCAGGTAGCGCGTGACCTCCGGGTCACCGGCCCAGTTGCGGAACATCGCATCCGCGTCATTCATGGTAAACCGCCGAAGCGTCAGCCGCTCGGTAGTGAGCGCCTTGGTTCCCTTGTGTGTAAGCATGGTATTGTCCTCCTTTTGCCGTACTAAAATGAAATGAACGAAGCGCCGCAAAGCAGCGCATCTCAACTGTCAAATGAACTTCGCGATCTCCCGCACCCCAGCCGCAGCGCCCGGTCCCCCTACGGCGGTAAACCCGAAATTCCATGAATTTCGGGCAACCGCCCAGCCCGGGGTGCTCGAGGGGGTATCAACCCCCTCGACCTCAATCCGGCATCGGCGGCTTTGCCGCCGAACGGACAGAAAAACCGAAGGTTTTTCTACCTCGCACGGCCGGAAGGCCGTGAGGGGGGTCATACAGGGGGGACGTGTCCCCCCTGTACCACGAAGGCGACAGCCGTCGCCTTCGGCCCCACATGCGCCCCAACGACCGCCCCCAGCGGATATACGCCCATCTTAAACGTTTTCCATTGTTCCGCCGCCTGCTTTACCGCCTTCTTGCAGATATCATCGCTGGCGGCGTACCCGAAATAGATGGGGAAAGCGGGGTCCAGCGCCTCCGACGGCACCTTTTCCAGCAGCGCCTTGTAGCTGCGGCCCTTGCCCGCCATGACGATGGCGCCGTTTGTGATGGTGACAATGGGCTTGATGCCCAGCAGGTTGCCCGCGATCGCGGCGGCCTTAGGCAGGCGGCCGCCCTTGTGCAGGTAGGTTAGGGTATCCAGTATACCGAACACCTTGACGCGGCCCTTGAGCGCATCCACACTGGCGGCAATGGTTTCCGCCTTTTCGCCGGCGGTGCGCATCGCCGCGGCGTGCTCGATCAGAATGCGCGTGACCATGATGGCCGCACGGGAATCGATCAAGTGAATCCTGTCGTACTGCACCGCCTCTTTGGCGATCTGGGCGGACTGCAGCGTGCCGGAAAGCGCGCTGGAGATCACGATAACAATGACATCATCGCCCGCGTCCTTTGCCGCCTGAAATACCTTGCCGAACGCCTCCGGGGAGGGCTGGCTGGTGGTGGGGAAGCCCTTGGTCTTTTCCAGCAGCTCATAAAACCTGGTGAACTGCGGGTCGGTCGCCGGGTCATAGGCGAAGTCCGGGAAGCGCACGCTCAGCGGGACGATTTCAACATCCAGCTGCGCGGCTTCCTTTGGGGTGATGTCGGCCGTCGAATCCGTGACAATCCTGATCATTCGGTTTCTTCTCCTGTCTGCTGCGCCTGGCGCAATATAATGATGATCCGGTCGATCATGCTGATCAGATTCGCAAGCTCTTCCGGGCCAAAATCGTCTTCGATCCCCTGGATCATGCGGCCCACCACCGGGTTGTTCGCGCCGTAAAAATCGCGGTACTTGTCGGTTACGGTCAAAATGGATTCCCGTTTGTCCGTTTCGGATACGGTCTTTTCCAGGTATCCCTTTTCCACCAGGCTGCCGATGCGGTAATTTGCGCTGGGCAGCGAAAGCCCCACAAACTGCGCGAATTGGCTGATGGTCGGGCGCTTCATCAGGAAGATGATCTCCAGGCAGAAGCATTCCGTGGCGCTTAAACTCCCCTGGCGCGTGCCCACCTCGGCGGCCACACGCTGGTAGTAATTTGCGCGCAATAGGAAGTATAGCTCCTCAAAACTGTCGAATAACAACGGCAAACTTCCTTTTCGCATAATACTTCAAATATTTTAAGTAAATTATCCGAAGCAATTATACACATTATGGATGTGATTGTCAAGGTGCGATAGCAAAGCGGCCGGGGGACACCGCGCCCGCCGGCCGCCGCAAACAGGAAACGGCGCTTATAGGCCGGCCAGGCCTTGCTGCAAATCATCCAACAGGTCTTCCACATCTTCTATGCCGACGGATACCCGAACTAGACCCGGCGTGATGCCGCACAGGATCATATCTTCTTCCGACAGCTGCGAATGCGTGGAGCTGCCCGGGTGCGTGACCATGCTGCGCACATCCGCCACGTTGGCAACGAACGCGAACAGTTTCAGCCGCTTCAGCAGCGTTTTGCCCGCCTCCAGGCCGCCTTTCAGGTTAAACGAAAAGATGCCGCCGCAGCCGTTTGGGAAATACTTCTGTCCGCGCTCATAATATTTGTCGCCCTGAAGGCCGGGGTAGCAAACCCAATCCACGGCGGGGTGGTTTTGCAGCGCCTCACAGATGATCTGCGCGTTTTCGCAGTGGCGGTCCATCCGAAGCGACAGCGTCTCCAGCCCTTGCAGCAGCAGAAACGCGTTCAACGGGGACATGCAGGCCCCCGTATCGCGCAGGAACCCGGCGCGCAGCTTGGCGGTGTAGCCCGCCTTCGGCATATCCGCGTACACCAGGCCGTGGTAGCAGTTATCCGGCTGGTTGAACTCTTCAAAGCGCGGGCTGCCCTTGAAGCTGAATGTGCCCAGCTCCGTCACGCTGCCGCCGATGCTGTTGCCGTGCCCGCCAATGTACTTCGAAAGCGAATGCACCGTGAAATCCACGCCGTGGGCCTTCATGTCGGTCAGGTACGGCGTGCCGAACGTGTTATCCGCGATGACGGGCAGCCCGTGCGCATGCGCGATTTCGGCCACGCCTTCAATGTCGGGAATGTTCAGCATGGGGTTGCCCAGCGTTTCCAGGAACACGCAGCGCGTTTTGCCGTTGATCGCGGCTTTCAGCGCCTCCGGGTCTTCGATATCCACCTTGTGCGCCTTGATGCCGTAGCGCCTTTCCAGCCGGTCAAAGAAGAGCGTGAATGTGCCGCCGTATATCGTGGACATCGCGATGATCTCGCTGCCCGTTTCCGCCAGGTTCTGTATCGCGGCCAGCAGCGCCGCCATGCCGGATGCAAAGCACACCGTGCCCACGCCGCCTTCCAGCGCGCAGATGCGCTGCTCCAGCACGGCCACGGTGGGGTTGGCAAGCCGCGTGTAGATGCTGCCGGGCTTTTCCAGGCTGAACTGCGCGACGGCATCCTCCACGCCGTCAAACTGGTAGCCGACCGTTTGGTAGATCGGCGGGGCAAACGCGCCGTGCGTCTTTTCCGGGGTGTAGCCGGCGCGAACTTGCAGCGTTGAGAAACCTAGCTTTTTGCCTGACATGATCGGTGCCTCCTTATGATTGGATAGACTTCCTGCCATAAAAAAACCCCGCTTCGCATATCACGAAGCGGAGCGAATATGGCTCCCCCAGCCTTTACGGCCCCCGTGATACGCGAAATAGTGCGGCAGCAACCTGCTGCGCGCACATGGGCATCATCATAACGTGCCGGTGGTCCACAAAACGCGCCATGTGGATGCCTCCTTTTCGCTTTATTCCGGGTTTTGGGCATTGTATACCTTTGGGGCGGGGGTTGTCAAGTCATGGAACGGTTTTGCTTTAACGGCAATGTAAATGGCAAACAGCGGGATGATGGCGTACAGCAGAACATGCTGTGCTATTCGCAGGGGGAAAATCATCGCCGCGCTATGAACATCCAGCGTCAGCACGTTCGGTATTTTTTCCAAGTGATTCCAAAGGGCGTGCATCAACATGGGAATGATCAGATTTCCTGAATATAGGTGCATGGCACAGAAGCCCATGCCTGTGAGCGTGGTCAGCAAAACGGCCAGCATGCCATTGCTGATGTGGCCCAGCCCAAATACGGCTCCGCAGAAAAGCACGATGGCGATCCTTCCCTTTGCCGTGCCGCCCCATTTCATCAGCAGGGCGGTCATCAGCAGGCCCCGCCACACGGTCTCTTCAAAGACGGCGCTCAGCGTATCAAAGATAAGAATGACCGGAATCATCGGGATGGCGTCGCCGTTCATTTCGGATATGTTGAACAGGCGCACCGCCTGCGTCAACAGGAATACAAGCATGGCTGCCGATGCAAAGGCCGCCCGCCCGCTTCCTTTGGCAGAAAAAACATACCGAAACCCGTTTTGCCGCACAACGATGCCCAGCAAAACGATGGCGGGCAATGCGAAAGCGAATCTGAGCGCGCCGTCAAGCGCAAGCGATGCCGCGCCGCTGGCAGCCAGCAAGTTCTGCAAAAACAGCCTGACAAAAAGGTAAGCAACCATGATGCCAGCGACAGCCTTGATGCTAAACAGGATGGGTTGCAGGCTCTCCTTCTCTTTCATGTTCCTCCTATTCCTGCACCCGCAAATCAAACCCCTCCGGCAGCGTAGGCAGCAATTCCACCTGATCCCGCCGCACATACAGCGACTCCAGATGCGAAAGCTTCGCCACAAAAGAAAGATCGTCGATATGCGACTGGGTGATATCGATATACCGCAAGTTCGGCAGCGTCTCCAGCGGGGAGAAATCCAGCTTCTGATCCAGCGTCAGGTACATTTCGTGCAGGTTTTCAAACACTTCAATGCCTTCGAACGACTCAAGCGCCGGGCCCATCAGGCCCAGCGAGTACAAACCCGTAAGGTTCGAAATGGGCGTCAGGTCTTTCCCGGGGTAGGGGCAGAAAAACAGCCCGCCAAGGTTTGTCAGCCGGTTGATTTCCGGCAGCAGTTCCGGCATGGGCCGGGTGATCCACAGCTGATTCAGGCGCGTCAGCCGCCCCAAAGAGGAATAATCGTAATAGCAGTTCTCCCCGCCGATCTTGAGATGCGTCAGCGAAGGCAGGCTTTCCAGCTGCCACAGGCCGTGCACCTGCGATTCCACAATGGAAATTTCCCACAGATTGGGCAGGTTTCTCAGCGCATCCAGGTCTTCCACCATCGTACCGTTCAGGTCCAGCTTTTCAAGGGTCAGCATGTTTTTCAGCGCGGAAATATCGCGCACCGGGCAATCCACCAGCGATAGGTGCGTCAGCTGCATCCCTTTCAGCGGCGTGATGTCGGAAATGCGATGGTCTACCAGCGCAAGCGACGTCAGGTTCGGCATGCGCGCGATATCGGCAAGCGTGGTGACCGCCCCCGTGCCGGTCTTGATCTCAAACCCCCTATTTTGAAGGTGCACGTTCCGCATGCCATAGGTGCGCAAATCATCCCACCTGTCAAACACGTCATTTTGCAGCAGCAGGATGTCCGTCACAGACTGAAGGTCCGCGTTCGTCACCGTGCCGCCGTCCATGCCCAGCGAATGCGCCGCGGCCTTGCCGATCAGCTGCGATTCAAACCGCGCCGGGGCCGACGGCAGCGCAAGCGCCCCTGGCAGCCACAGGAACAGCAGTACCGCCGCCGCAAGCGTTACAGCCCCCGCGCCTGCCCAAACAGCCCACTTGCGCCCGGGCTGCGCGGCATCCTGAATCCCGCGTTTCAGCGCCGCCACCGACGGAAACCTTGCCGCCGGATCAAACGCCGTCGCCTTCTGTATCACCTTGACAAGGTTTCCGCCGTGCTCCCGCCGGGTCAGCTTTTCGGGCGCGTACTCGCCGATCAGCAGGTACGTTATCAGCATGCCGATGCCGAACACGTCTGTGCGCGCGTCGGACTGCCGGGCGCCGTACTGCTCCGGCGCGGCCGCGCCCAGCGTGCCCAGCGCCACGGTATCGGCGGGCTTGTCCGTGCCGTAGGGGCGCGCGCTGTCCAGGTCGATCAGCACCAGCCGCCCGTCCGGCGCAAGGATCAGGTTGCGCGGCGTCAGGTCGCGGTGAATGTAAGGCGGGTTCTGCGCGTGCAGGATGGCCGCGATATCGCACAGCTGCAGCGCCAGCTTGCACGCCTCGCGCGGGGTGACGGCGCGGGCCTGCGCGAAGGCTTCCAGCGTTTGCCCGGGGATGAACTCGCGCAGCAGGCACACCGCGCCGCCAAGTTCAAAGCACTGCACCGGGCGCGGAAAGCACGGATATTTAAGGGTTTTGAGCAGCGCGTATTCCTGCCACAGCAGCGCGCCGTTCACCCCCGCAGCGATTTTCAGGATGTATTCCTCGCCGGAAAGGCGGTCGCGCACGCGGTACACCTTGCGTGCCGCGCCGTCGCGCAGCAGCGACAGGGGGATGTACCGCTCGGCGACGCCGACGGGAAGCGGGGATGCCGTTTCCAGCTGCTCCTGATGCGCCGCCAGCAGCGCATCCAGGGTTACGGATGCTGTGTTCATTGCGCGCCGCCCTCCGCATCAAAAAATCCGATTCCGCTGAGCATGATTTTCTCCGCGATCAGCGCGATCTCGCCCGCAGGGGCCAGCATCCCTTCGCTGATCCATTTGCGCAAAAGCCCGATGCATCCGTTGCTGACAAACGCATAGAAATACTCGATTTCGCGCGGCCCAGCATGCCTGAAATAGCCGGAATATGCCGCAAGGCATGTCTGCTTGCCAAGCGCCAGCAGCTTATCCAGGAAAAGCTTATCGCTGTAATCGCCCAGCATCACCACGCAGATGTCCGCGTTTTCTTTCAGGCACTGAAAAATGCGCGTGCAGCTATCCACCACCGACCCGTGCGCGTCCGCCGGGGTGGGCAGCGGCGCCAGCGCCTTTCGGAAATCCTCCATCATGTCGCTTTCGATTTGCGCCAGCAGCTGAAAAATATCCTGATAGTGCGTGTAAAATGTGCCCCGGTTCACGCCCGCAAGCTTGCACAGCTCCTGGATGGTGATGCCCTGGATGGGCTTTTTCCGCAGCAGCTCTGTAAATGCCCTGCGTATCAGCATCTTGGTCACGCGCACCCTGTGATCGCCCGATGAACTTTTCATGAACACACCCCGTTGCTAAACATGTGCTGTTTGATTTGTTGATTATCCTGCCGTTTTCGCAAAACCTGCCGATTGCGGTTTGATACTGCTTTCATCATACTACAGCCAGGAAAGTTCTTCAACAATCTGTTGAAAAATATACATGGAGTTGAGATAAATGGATCGTTTCTATATCGTAACCGGCGCGGCCGGCCACCTGGGCGGCACAATCATCCGCATGCTGGCCGAAAAAGGGCAGGCTGTGCGCGGGCTGCTGCTGCCTGGAGAAACCGGTGTGAGTTACCCCAATGTTGAATATATTACCGGCGATGTGCGCGACAAAACATCGCTGCTGCCGCTGTTTGACGGCGTTGACCCCGCAAAAGCCATCGTGCTGCACACGGCGGGCATCATCAGCATAGCGAACGCCGTATCCGACGCGCTGTATGATGTGAATGTGCTGGGAACACAAAACATCATTGACCTGTGCGCCGAGCTAGGCGCACAAAAGCTGCTGTACGTCAGTTCCGTGCACGCGCTGCCGGAAGGCGATCCCCTGCGCGTGATCACCGAAGCAGATCACTTTTCCGCCGACGCTGTTGTGGGCGGGTACGCCAAAACAAAGGCCGAAGCCACGCGCCGCGCGCTGGAGGCGGCCCGCGGCGGCCTGAACGTGACGGTGGTGCACCCTTCCGGCATCCTTGGCCCGTACGACAAAAGCGGCAACCACCTGGTGCAGATGGTCGCCGATGCCGTGAAGGGGAGGCTTCCCGCGGGCGTAAAGGGCGGCTATGATTTCGTTGATGTGCGCGATGTGGCCGAAGGTTGCCTTGCCGCCGCCGAAAAGGGCGGCAGGGGGGAGTGTTACATCCTCTCTAACCGCCATTACACGATGAAGGAGTTGCTTGCCATCATCCGTGCCGTGGCCGGCGGCCGCAGGCTGCCCATGCTGCCAATGTGGATGGCAAAGGCCGGCTTGCCCCTCCTCGCCCTTTCCGCGCGCCTGCGCCACGAAAGGCCGCTGTACACGCACTATGCGCTGTACACGCTGCAAAGCAACGACCGTTTTTCGCACGACAAGGCGACAAAGGAACTTGGGTACACGCCAAGAGACCTGTACAGGACGATCCAGGACACGGTTGCCTGGATGGGGGAAGGAGCGCGGGGGAACGCTGGGAAGGCTAAGAGCGCTAAGAACGCTGGGGCGCTGCCCCAGACCCCACTTAAGGGATATATCCCTTAAGAAACCCTTCTTTTTCGCCTGCGGGCGGGATGGTTCATGCAGGTATCTGCCTCTCTTGCCAAAAAAAGAAAAACCCTCACCCGCCGTGAGGCGAAGCAGGGGTTCTCAGGGGCATTATGCCCCTGAGCAGGGTCTGGGACAGAGTCCCAGCGT
>JAVBPC010000055.1:0-15851 GCA_031549905.1 Eubacteriales bacterium | reverse complement strand
ATGCCGCGATATGCTGCGCAAACGCGGGCGTGAAATCGTCACCGATACTTTGCCCGAAATCATCGCCCCACCAGAATCCGACGGCGAGGCGGTCGAGGCGCTGGCGCAGCTGCCCGTCAAGTTCCGCCTGCCGCTGGTGCTGTACCACATTGAAGGCTATTCCACAAAAGAGATCGCGGGCATCCTGAAAATCCCGGAAGGAACGGTCAAAACAAGGCTGGCCCGCGGCAGAATGAACCTTAAAACCATGCTGGAAGAGGGAGGGCTTGGCTATGAAAGCGCTCGATAAGCATACCTACGGGCCGACAAGCGCTTCGTTTCAGCGCGTAGTACTGGAGACCTTGCAGGAGGAGGTAAAACCCATGCGAAGGAAAATCGTGCCTTTGGTGATCGCGTTTGCGCTGATGCTGACGCTGCTGGCGGGGGTTGCGCTGGCCGTGGCCATCACCGCGCAGGAACAAAAGGTCGCCGTGCGCATCGCCCTCGAAGCGGTAGCGGAAAAATACGGCTACACGGGAGATACTTTGAATCACTTCCGCACGGAAGTAACGGCGGAAAAGGATGAAAAGGGCGTGCAGGTTTGGCGCGTGAAGATTCTGCCCAACCTGTACTTTGACAAGCTTGGCGATTATACCGTGGATGTGCCGCAGGGTACGGAGGCCGCTTCCAGCGTCAGCTGGACGCACGACGGCACGGACATGGAGGCTGTGGCTTCCGGCGAGTGGACAAACCCCGCGTGGGGCCCTCGCCAGCTGGAAAGGCTGAATGAGTTCAACGATATCTACTCGGGCCTTGTGGAGGCCATGGAGGCGGAGCTTGGCCCCAGATCCGTCTGGTCGCTTGCGGACAAGGCGGAGCTGTCTAAGTTCTGGATTGATTCCGGCCACCCCAAACCGGACGCGTTCATCTGGCTTGTTCCTGAAGAAGGCGAGATGACGGAAGAAGAAGCGATGGCCCACGCCTACGCGCTGATCGATGAGAAGTACGGCGCTACGGCGGAAGAGCTGGCGGAGTACGAGTATCAGGTGGATTACCTGACCGCGACAAACTGGGAAGAGGGCCTGAAACAATGGGAATTTTACTTCTATCCCGAAGGGCTTGACCCAGATTATGACGAATCGAAGGGCTACCGCGTCCGGTTCAACATACCCACGATGGAAGTAGAACTTTGCCTGTGGTATACCGATGATTTCTGGGCCGCCGCGCCGGAGCTGCTGGAAAACGGCAAGCTGGATGCCATCTATGAGAAAATTGGCACCATTGCCAGAAACGAGCTGACCCCCGCCGAAAAGGCCATGTACACCGCGCCTCTTCGGGAAGCGGGCTATGATCTGTCGATGATGGAAGGCCACTACATCGCCCCCGGCGAAGGCGACTTGCCGCAGCAAAAAGCGGTAACCACCGCGCGCGGCGCAATGCAGGCGGAAGGCTTCACCTGGCGCACGCTGAACCAGTTCAGCGTCCATCCTGCGCTGATTCTGTCGGACAAGGGCGAAAGACTATGGTCTATCACCTATGAAACCTACTACGGCGGCAGAATGCGCGTGCCCAGCTATGTGGTGCTGGTGTGGCAGGATGGCACGATCGAATCGGTCAAGGCATACACCGGCTCCTGGCGCGACCGTAAAGAGATAACGGAAATGCCGAAGAAAGAAGAGGCCGGCCTGCCGCTGCTGCAAAAAACCCTGTGGACGCCCGCGGATGTGGAAGCGTTCTACACGCTGGAAAACGAAGCGAAAAAGATTCTGCGGGAAAACCAGGATGCGGACGGCCAAACCACGATGGAGGGCCTTGCCCTGCACGACCGCCTGTACAGGGAGGCCGGTTCCGAAGGCTACCGCCATGACCTGCCCGGCAAAAACGACATTTCCCTTGAGAAAGCCGTGGAAATCGCGCGGAAAACCATTGCCGAGCGGTATGATATTCCGCTGGAAACGCTGGAAGGCTACAAGGCGCTGGCCGAGTTCTACCTGACCGAGACGGATCACCCCGAATGGCAACTGCACCTTGTGCCCGTCAGGGATTCCGATCAGCCTTCTTTCATGGTGATGATCAACTCCGTAACGGGGGCCATCAACGACGAGTATAAGCTAAGCCCCAACGGCTAAACCCAAACAAGGCAAGAGGGCAACACCGCGCAATGCATTGGTGCGGTGTTGCGAAATGGGCGTGCCGGCCGGCACGCCCCCACTTGAAGAGAAAATCCCTGGCGTTATGCCGCGCCAGGGAATCTTTTATGCCCACATCTTTTTCAGCCACGTCACCGCCAAGTCAAACCACACCGCAACCTCCGGCCTGATGCCTTCCGGCACGCCGGCGGTTGTCACGTCCGCCAGCGCAAGGCCGTGCGGGCCATCCCTGAACATGTGGAATTCGATGGGGCATCGGTGCCGCAGCATCGCGGCTACATACGCCATGCTGTTTTCCGGCGGAACGAGCGCGTCCGTCGCCGTTGTCCAAACGAACGCGGGCGGGGTGTGTTCCGATACCAGCAAATCGGTGGACAGCGCGCGCAGGGTTTGGGGATCATCGCCCTTTCCGCCCGTCATGAAATGCTGCATCGCCCGGCCTATCTCATGGACCACCTCATTGCCCTTTACCACGATGAACTGCTCCATCAGCGGGCTTTCCGCCTTGCGCCGGGCCAGTGCCAGCGACTGCGGCGGGAGGCCCGTTTTCAGCTCGGTTACATCGGTGGGCATGGTGATGCACGGGTAGCACAGGATGGTTGCGTTTGGACGGATTATCTCGGCAGGGCGGGAAAGCGCCTGCGCCATTTCAGGGAAGTGCCAGGTGGTGGATGCATATGACGCCAGGTGCCCCCCGGCGGAGAAACCGCACACGGCGATCCTTTCCGGGTCGATGCGCCACGCATCCGCGTGTTCGCGGATTACCGCCAGCGCCTCAAACGCCTCCAGCGCGGGGCCGGGCATTTGGGCACCGTCCAGGCAGCTGTAGCGCAGCACCAGCGCGCGGTAGCCGAGTGCCGCAAAGCGCAGCGCCACCGGCTCCGCCTCCCGGTCGGAGGTGTTTATATACCCGCCGCCGGGCAGCACCAGCACGGCGGGGTGCCGCTTGTTAGGGTAGACGGCCTGGATGCGCTGCGGGATGTACGCATCCAGATATGCTTCCCCTGCCCGACGCGAACTCGAAGATATCGCATCATCAAGGGATTTCGTAAGAAATCCCTTCCTATTTCCGATGTGGATGCGCTCTACGGTCACGCGCCCTCCCCCGCTTCCAGCGCGGCAAGAAGCGCGGGCACATCCTGCACATACTCGCTGATGGGGTTTGCGCGGTTGTACTCCGGCACATGGGCAAGCTGGGGCGCGATGGCAAGCGCCTTGGCGCGCAGCGCGGGGTCGGTCAGCAGGAACCCGACGGGGGTGTTTTCATCCGCCACAGTCAGCGGCTGCACGCTATCAAACGCATAACTGCCTGTCTGCAAAATCATATCCGGCTGGTCCGGCAGGGACAAGGTGGCCGTCGCGCCGAAGGGCACTTCCACCTCCACGCGAACGGTATCGCCTTCCAGCTTCCGCCAGCCGCACCGGATGGTGCCCAGCGGCGAATCAAACGTTGCCATCGCGTGCGAAAGCCCGCGGCACGCGCGGGGGCGCAACACCAGCGCACGGTATCCCGGCGCGACGGACTGCATGCCGCACAGGTACCTGTACATCCACGCGGCAATGGAGCCGTACGCGTAGTGGTTCAGGCTGTTCATGCCGGTATCGCTGATCTTGCCATCCGGCAGCACGGAGTTCCACCGCTCCCAGATCGTCGTCGCGCCCATGCCGACCTCGTACAGCCAGCCGGGCATCTCATCGTTCATGAACAGGCGGCAGGCGTATTCGTGCAGGCCCATTTCGGACAGCGTGGGGCACAGGCCCGGTGTGCCCAGGAAGCCGGTTTTCAGCTTCATGCCATCCAGCACCAGCCGGTTTTTCAGATCCTGCGCAATGCGGTTGCGCGCCCATTCCGGGCACAGGTGCATATCAAGCGCCAGCACCATCGCCGTCTGCGTGGGCACGGCGCAGCGGCCTGTGGGCGTGAAGTATTCGCGCCGCATCGCTTCGGCCACGCGGTTTGACAGCGTTTGGTAATGCGCCACATCTTCCGCATAGCCCAGCACGCACGCGGCGTTCGCCACCAGCTGCGCGGAATAGCGGTAATACGCGGAGCACAGGTAGGCGGTTTCTGTGCCGCCAAAGCTTGAGCCCTTGTTGGGGTTATCCAGGCTCAGCCAGTCGCCGTAATGGAAGCCAGTCGTCCACAGGCCGCGGTCGCCGCTCTTTACATCCTGCTGATGAATCCAGTCCACCCACGCGCGCATGCTGTCAAACTGGGTTTGCAGGATGGTCTTGTCGCCGTACACCTGGTACACCGTCCACGGGATCACCGTCGCGGCGTCCGCCCAGCCGACCGCGCCGTGGCCCAGGTTGCCCGCCCCACGCGACCTTGGGTAGACATTGGGCACCACATGCGGCACGCTGCCGTCGTTTTCGCCCTGCTCCAGCCACATATCGTGCAGGTATTTGGTGAAGAAGGCGTAGCTATCCATGTTAAGGCAGGCGGTTTCGGAGAACACCTGCGCGTCGCCCGTCCAGCCAAGGCGCTCATCGCGCTGCGGGCAGTCGGTCGGCACATCCAGGAAATTGCCGCGCTGGCCCCATACTACGTTCTGGAACAGGCGGTTCACGCGCGCATCCGATGTATCGATGCTGCCGGTCGCGTCCAGGTCAGAGTAAAGCACAAGGCCGGTGAAGTCTTCCTTTTTGGGGTTTTCAAAGCCCACCAGTTTCACAAAGCGGAAGCCGAAGAATGTGAACAGCGGCTGCGCGGTGAACGGCTTATCCCCCGCGATGACGCGGTACTCGGCCTTCGCGGAGCGCAGGTTATCGCGGTAGAAGTTATCATCCTGCAGGATTTCACCGAACTGCACCAGCAGTTCCGTGCCCGCCGGGGCGGTTACCGGGAAGCTCAGCAGGCCCACCATGTTCTGGCCCATATCCAGCACGGTTTCGCCCGCGGGGGTTTCGATCATTTCCACCGGTGTGATCTTATGCTTCAGCCGGATGGGCGGGCTCAGGCGGTCCACCAGCGGGCCTACCTTGGGCGCGGCGGGCAGGGCGGGCTTCCATGACCGGACCGAATTCGAAGATATCGGGCCATCAGGGAATTTCGCCAGAAATTCCTTCCCTTCGTCAATGGTGTGGCGCGCATCATAAATCTCACCGTCGTATATGCTGCTGAACATCACGGGGGACGGCGCGCACAGCCACTTCGTATCCGTGCCGATCACCTGCTCCGTACCGTCGGCAAAGCGCACCGCCAACTCCCCGCGCAGCGCGAAATCATCGGTGTAGTTATCATACATGTTCGCAAGGCCAAACCGGCCTTTCGCCCAGCCGTTGCCCAGCAGCACATCCAGCGTGTTTTCGCCCTGCTTCAGCAGATCGGTGACATCGTATGTCTGCACCTGCAGCCATTTATCGTACGCGTTGTAGCTGGGCGCAAAGTATTCATCGCCCACCTTTTGCCCATCAATGCTGGCGATGTAGATGCCAAGCCCCGTCATGTACAGCCGCGCGGATACGGGCGCGCTATCCAGCACAAACGTGCGGCGCATATGCGGGTGCGGCTTGGTTTCATCCAGCTCCGCGCGAATCCACTCGCCCTGCCACGGCTCATCCATCTTGCCGGTTTCGAAGAAAGCGGTATCGCTGGTGGCGCTGTCGCCCTTGTCGCCCCAAACGGTCACGCGCCAGAAATACCGCGTGCGCGGGGAAAGCTGCACCGGCAGCAGGCAGGCAAGGCTATCCAGCGCGGCTTCCCCGCTGTCATACAGCACGGTTTGGAACGCCGCATCCTGAGCAACCTCCACACGGGCAGCCTTCTGGCACGCGGAGCCCGTTTCCGTTACCACCCAGGAAACGCGCAGATCCGGCAGCTGAAACCCCAGCGGGTTTTTAAGGTGATTGGTGCGCAAGCGGATGATCTTCATGGTTCGCCCTCCATATCCCTATACATTAGCAATATTTGCAGCGGAGAGGGTCTCGCCTCCCGCAGATCAGTCGTGCGGACATACCCGCTCAGCACGTTCCCGTGGATGTCTATCCCCGTCACCAGGCGCGATATTTCATCCGGCACGCCCACCACCGTCAGGATTGTTCCGTCGGCAAAATAGCCAATGGAATAGCGCAGCGTGCTTGCCTCGTATGGGGTTTCGGATACGCTGGTGCGCACGCCCAGGGGGTCCTGCACCACCGCAAGCGATCCCATGGGCAGGAAGATGTCTGTCACCGCCGGGGCGGTATCGGGGGGCAGGTCGTAGTCAATCCAGTAGAAGCGCGCCCAGTGCGTGAATTCATCGGGCAGCATATCCTCCACCACGCCCCAGCGCGTGCCGCGCGCGTGGATCACCTTGCCATTCCCCACATATACACCGATATGCTTGACCGTATTGCGCGGGCCTTCCACGCGGAACAGCGCCATGCCCGGCTGCAGGATGGCATCCTGTATCGACCCCTTTTCGACCGCCCAGTCCAGCCACGCGCGGCCGGTATTGATTCCATCAAAGGAAACGGGCGCGCCGATGGATAAAATGTACGCCTTGAAAAGCCCGATGCAGTCGTATGCGGGCACGCCATCCCACTGGCGGCCGTATGCTTTGATGTACTTGGCCTGATCGGGATATTGCTCCGAGCGGCCAAAGCAAAAGCTGGCATCGGAAACATGGCCGTACGCGCTGTAGATGTACCCCATGCCAAGCTTGGAACGCACAAATGCGATCAGCCCGGAAGCCGTCGCGGGCGCCGCGGGGCCTACGGCTTCGCCCTGCGCGGCCGAGAGCTGGGCGAAGCACAGGCATATGCATAATAAAAAGAGGGATGTTCTTTTCATGCGGTTATCGTAGCAGATGAACGGGGGAAATGCAAGGAAAAAAGGCCCCGATTCGCACGGTGCAAAGGCCGGCACATTGTGGGTATTGCCCTAGTTTTTCGCTTCCACCTCATGCTTATACAGGTACTCGTGCTCTTCCCTTATCAGGCGCTTGATCTCGCCGATATCATCGGCCGATATATTCGGTATCTCAAGCGCGTACGCGCCGCAGACCGCTTTACGCTCACCATCCGGGAAGGTATGCGCGTATACATGCGTATCCGGCCAGCCGCCGCAATAGCTGCATAGGTTGCTTGTACAGCGCGCGGCTTTCGACGGGTACTTGATAATCGTCTCTTTAATTACATCGGCAAACTTTTGCGTATATTCACCGCAACCCGAAAACCGCAGGGCAAAAAACGGAGTCTGCGTCTTGCCCCTTCTTGTGCCCATCTTGGCTATTTGCTTGCCATGCAGGGCGGTTTTGAAGGATAGGTTCGATCCCTCTTTGCGCGGGTGGTAGCCGTACTCTGCCAGGCACATCATGATTTCATGGTAGAGCGGCCTGGTTTCCGGATCAAGCGTAAGTAAGAACTGGTGCGCCAATGCTTCCTGCTGGTTTGTACTCATTTGGCGTGGCCTCCATAAGTGAAATAAGGTTTGCCGTTTTCGGATATTTACTGGCCCAGGTCAATCCAGTAAATTTGCTGTGTTATGCCTTCATGTATGTTCTCGGCGGCAAGGATGCCGCCGCAGCCAATCGCGGTTTTTGCGGAAGGGATATTATCTTTATCACATATAATCATTGCTTTGGGGATTTTCAAATTGCGTGCTTCATCCAGCACCAGCAAAAGCTGCTGCTTTCCATACCCTTTCTTGCGTTCTGACGGGCGGATTCCATAGCCGATATGCCCGCCGTGCATCTCCAGTTCGGGCGTTAAAGCATGGCGCAGCTGTGTGCTGCCAATGATTTTCCGGTCTGCTTTTCTGACCGAAAAAAAGGTGCTGGCATGGACGCCATCCCTCAGCTTGTCCTTTTCGATTGAAAGAACCAATTCCAGCCACTCGTCATAATTGCTCGCGCGGGCTATGCCGCAGCTTCCATTGATGTGTGTTTCGCCAAAATCTAAATATTCCTGCCTGTATTCCCAAACGGCTTCCCGCAGCGCAGCGGAAGGCCTCACAAGCACCAATTCATTTGCCATGACTGCACCTCCGCAAGCAGAACGCGGAAAATATTTGAGGGCTTGCCGCTTGGCGACAAAGCCCTCATGCTTGAACCATACCTTACCGCCCGAAAACCTCCGCAGCGCGCCGCATCTTTTCAATAACCGGCACCCCAAACGGGCACCGCTCCTCGCAAGCGCCGCATTCAATGCAATCGGCGCCGGCGGCATCCATCTCCGTATAATGCGCGCGCACGGATGCGGGCGTTTCCCCGGGCAGCTCCGCCATATCCAGGTACTTGTTCACCTTGGCAATATCAATCCGGCTGGGGCAGGGCAGGCAGTGGTTGCAGTACATGCAACGGCCCGTCATGCCGAACTTGGGCGAGCGCTTCAGCGCCGCCGCGTAATCGTGGGCAGCGTCGTCCAGGCCCTCGTATGCAAGCGCCGCTTCCACTTCCTCAGGCGTCCTGCAGCCCACCAGCACGCTTGCCACCGCCGGGCGGGTCAGCGCGTAATGGATCAGCTGCGGCACGGTCAGCGCCACGCCGTACGCAGATGTTTCCGCCTTCAGCAGCGCGCCCGCGCCCAGGCCCTTCATCACCGTGATGCCCACGCCAAGCGCCTCGCAGCGCTGGTACAGCTTCTGCCTTTCCGGCACAATGGCCAGGTTCTCCTTGTCCGAATAGGTGCCGGGCTGGAACATCTCATCCAGCTTCACATCGGCGGGCAGCGCGTCAAACGCCGGGTTGATCGAGAACATCAGCACATCGATCTTGCCGGTTTCAATCAGCTTGGTGGCCGTGCCCGCATCATGGCTGCTCAGCCCGATGGAGCGGATAACGCCCTTTTGCTTCAATTCAACAGCGTATTCCAGCATGCCGTCGGCCAGCGCATCTTCCAGTTCCTTTTCGGTATCGATGAAGTGCAGCATCCCGATATCCACATAGTCGGTTTCAAGCCGCTGCATGAAATCATCAAAAAAGCGGGTGTAGAATGCGCGGTCGCGGCGTCGGGCGTACTGGCCATCCAGCCAGCCAACGCCGATATGCCCCTGCAGCAGCACCTTATCCCTTTGGCCCCTGAGCGCCTTGCCGATGTTCTCCCTTACTTCCGGGTTTGGCATGAACACATCCAGGATGTTGATCCCGCCGGAAATTGCCGCGTCAATGACGGGCTTTATTTCCTCATAGGGCTTCCCCTCCAGGTGTTCGCAGCCAAGACCCACTTCGCTTGCCATCAAACCCGACTTTCCCAGGGGCCTAAGGTTCATGTTATACCACTCCTTGCGCCATCATTGCTTCGGCAACCTTCATGAAGCCGGCAACGTTCGCGCCGACGACATAGTTGCCGTTTACGCCGCACTCCTTCGCCGCCTCGGCGCACTGTTCATGGATGCGGCCCATAATATCCTTTAGTTTAGCATCAACATCTTCAAAAGTCCAGCGCAAACGCTGGCTGTTTTGGCTCATTTCAAGGGCGGATACGGCCACGCCGCCCGCGTTCGCGGCCTTGCCGGGGGCGAACAGCACGCCCTTTCCCAGGAACAGATCGACCGCTTCCTTTACGCTGGGCATGTTCGCGCCCTCGCCCACGGCCCATACGCCGTTTGCGATCAGCGCTTTTGCGGAATCCAGGCTCAGCTCATTCTGCGTGGCGCATGGCAGCGCGATGTTGCACGGCACCTGCCAGATGCCCGCGCAACCGACGGTATACTTGGCGGAGGGCTTTTCCTTCGCGTACTCGCTGATGCGCTTGCGCTCCACTTCCTTGATGCGGCGGATCAGGGCGATATCGATTCCCTGCTCATCGACGATGTATCCGTCGGAATCGCTCATCGCAACGACCGTCGCGCCCAGTTCCTGTGCCTTGCTCGCGGCATAGATGGCCACATTGCCGCTGCCGGAAACGACCACGCGCGCGCCCTTGAACGACTTGCCCTTTGTAGCCAGCACCTTTTCCATGAAGTAGCACAGGCCGAACCCCGTGGCCTCTTTGCGCGCCAGCGAACCGCCGTACACAAGGCCCTTGCCGGTGAGCACGCCTTCATACAGCCCGGTGATGCGCTTGTACTGGCCGTAGAAATAGCCGATTTCGCGCGCGCCGGTGCCGATATCGCCCGCGGGCACATCAACATCCGCGCCGATGTGGCGGTACAGCTCCGTCATAAAGCTTTGGCAGAAGCGCATCACTTCGCCGTCGCTCTTGCCCTTGGGGTCAAAGTCGCTGCCGCCCTTGCCACCGCCGATGGGCAGCGTGGTCAGCGCGTTTTTCAGCACCTGCTCAAACCCCAGAAACTTGATAATGGAAAGGTTTACAGACGGGTGTAGGCGGATGCCGCCCTTATACGGGCCCATCGCGCTGGAATACTGCACGCGGTATCCGCGGTTGACCTGTACACCGCCCTTGTCATCCATCCACGGCACGCGGAAGATGACAGCGCGTTCAGGCTCTACAAATCTTTCCAGCAAAGATGCCTTCTCAAATTCCGGGTGTTTATCGAGGTAAAGCGAAAGAGATGCAAGAATCTCCTCCGTGGCTTGCAGGTATTCCTTTTCATGGGCGTTTCTTTTGGTCAAATCGGCCATAACTCGCTGGGCATATGCATTCATGGATCGTCCCTCCTTCATTTTGGCTTTTTTAGTATATCGCGAACCGGCCCCCGATGCAACCGTTTTTTGCCCCTTTCGCAAAAAAACTCTTTTTAGTGGTATAGACAACCAACCCTTCGCACATACTATATAACATCAAGACACATGGAGGGTTGAAAGAATGGAAACCATCGTAAGGACGGGCCGTGGCGGGTGGCAGGAATCGGAAATTAGCAAGCTTCGTGAAGCTGTATATACGGCGGGCGCGGGTGGAGAACCCCTGCGCGGCGTGTTCGAGCGCGTGGGCGGCTCACTGGGCCGCAAGCCAAACAGCGTGCGCAATTTCTATTATGCTTGCCTCAAGCGGGAAGATGCGGAAAATGTGCCGCACGCCGCCCCCTTCACAACCTTCACACAAGATGAGGTCAGAGAGCTGGTGCGCGAGGTGCTCGTCCAGCGGGCGCAGGGCGTTTCCGTGCGCGCATGCGTGCAGCGGATGGCCGGCGGCGACAGGAAGCTGATGCTGCGCTACCAGAACAAATACAGGAGCGTTCTGAAGAACCGCCCCCAGATGATCCGCGATATCCTGCGGGAAATGTCCGAAAACGGCGAGCCGGTGTTCGATCCGTACGCCTCGCAGCTGATGCAGGCCAAACCCCTGCACGAGAACATCACCCAGACCATCCAGAATAGCGGGGACCCGGCGCTGCTCAGCCTGCTGCGCGGGCTGGACGCACTGCTGCAAAAGACCGGCATGATGGATGACCAGCCGCTGAAATCCGCGTGCGAGCCGATGGTGCAGAATGTCAAGGAGTTCCTTGGGCTGCCGGTCGACCAGCGGGCGAAGGAGCTTGCGCCGTTCTGCCAGATGCTCAGCGAGCATGTGGGCGCGGTGGAAAACGCGATGGGCATGTAACGGGAAATCAGTTTACCGCCTTGGGCGCTGCTTGCGTCCGGGGCGGTTTTCTTTTTTTGATGGCGCACACCTGCTGTGTTATAATGGCATTCAGTTTGATCACAAACCGGGGAGGCCACACCATGCTGCACTTTGAAGCCCCACTGATGCCGCGTCTGTACCACATCCGCACGCTGAACACCCCGCCGCGCCTTGCAGATATCGCGCAAGCTGTGCGCGAAGGGATGGCCCCGCACATGGGCCGCATCCGCCCGGGCGACAAAATCGGCGTGTGCGTGGGCAGCCGGGGGCTTCACCGGCACGCCGTGATCGTTAAGGCCGTGGTGGACCAGGTGCTTCTGGCGGGCGGCCTGCCGCACATCATCCCCGCGATGGGCAGCCACGGCGGCGCGACCGCGCAGGGGCAGATGGATGTCCTCGCCAGCTACGGCATCACGGAGGCGGCGATGGGCGCGCCCATTCTGTCATCCATGGAAACCGAAATGCTGGGCACGATGGATGGCGATGTGCCCGTGTACGCCGACCGGAACGCGCTATCCATGGATGGGCTGATCCTCATCAACCGCATCAAGCCGCACACGGATTTCCACGGCGAATACGAAAGCGGCCTGTGCAAGATGCTGGCGATCGGCCTTGGCAAGCAAAAGGGCGCGGAGACGATACACCGCCGGGGCGTCGGCGGGCTGATCCGGCTGATTCCGCAGGCGGCGCGGGTGATGCTTGAAAAGCTGCCGGTGCTGATGGGCGTGGCGTCGCTGGAAAACGCGCTGGAACAGACCGCGCGCATCGAGGTGCTGCCGGGCGAAGACATCCTGTCACGCGAACCCGCGCTGCTTCATGAGGCGCGCGCGCTGATGCCCCGCCTGCCGGTGGAAAACCTGGATGTGCTGGTGCTGCGCGAGATGGGCAAGAACATCTCCGGCACATGCATTGACCCGAACATTGTAGGCCGCAGTATGATCCGCGGCGTGCCCGACGGGCTGCCCGCCATCTACCGCATCGTGTGCCTTGATTTGACGGACGAAAGCCACGGCAACGCGCTGGGCGTTGGCATGGCGGATTTCATCACGCAAAGGCTGTATGACAAGATTGACCTGCCCGCAACATACACCAACGTGCTGACAAGCGGGTTTGTGGAAAGGGGGTTCATCCCCCTGATCGCGCCGACCGACCTGGACGCCATTGAGCTTGCGCTGAACTGCTGCGGGCGGCATGTGACGCCCGAAACCGTCCGGATGATGATCGCGCCAAGCACCTTGCACATTGACCGGCTGCTGGCTTCGGAAGCGCTGCTTGAAGAGCTGCGCGCGCGGGGCGATGTGGCGGTGGAAGGGGAAGCGGCGGTTTCTTTTGATGAAGCGGGCGCGCTAACTGGGATCAAATAAGCGCAGCGAAATACTGTTTATAACGCCGATATGCGCAGGCGGGCGTTCAGCCGCAGCAACGGAGCCTTAGGCCGCACAAAGATGCGCATCAGGTATTCTGCGCCCTTTTCCCTGGCATGAAGCAGCGCCGGACAGTAGAATGATCCGGCATGCGTTTCGGTTTCTTCCAGGTGGAAAGTTGCGGTAGAAACCACCTTCTGATTGCGATACAGGCGGGTTTCCAGCCGGATATCGCCCAAATCCTCTTCCGAACCGATTTTCCCCATGAACCGCACCGCCCAGTGTTCATCGTATGGCAGGCGGATTGCCGTAGGATCGTTTGCGTCGAGCGCGATTCCCTCTACCGCGTGCTCGACTATTTCAAAGGCGACGGCCCCGCTCTTCTCAATGCGTATCGCGCAAAGCTCTTCGCATTGGTTGCGCTTCTGGCAGCAGCCGCACGGCTGCCCCCCACACGGGCACGGGGGCGATGCCTCCAGCACCTTTTCCATTTTCCCTTTCAGGATTATTTGCGTCTGCATCACCATCTCAAGCACCGAGTGAATGCTTTTATTTACGGCCAGCACGGCCACATCATCGCAGCAATCATCACAGGCCAGGATGTGGCGAAGCTTATCGCTCTCGGCCTCTATCACGCGGCTCAGGGCGGTTTCCTCCATTGCGATGGATGTCAGGATCATATTCAGCGCCTTTTCCCGCGTAAGGCACGGGTTAGGCTGCGGAAACTCCGGTAACGACAAAAATATCACCTCTACAACAATATACTCAACAGAATAACCCTTGTGACGCGCCGCACGCCCACAGGGGACATATACTAATACTGCCGCAATCAACGCATTGCGGCCTATACTGAATTGGAGGTACTGAACATTGTCATTGCCTACGTTTCCATCAAGCAACCTGCCCGCTTCCAGGGAAGAAGTGGTCAATCAAATACTGTCCTCCATCGCGATGGAGGAACTGGGCCTAAGCCATATCATCAATGCGGAAGGCGAAAAGATCCAGTACGTTCTGGGTACGCTTCCCGGCATCACCGGCCCCGGCGCAACGGTTGAGGATGTGCTCGCCACCAACGAAAGCGTGCGCGAAACGCTGGAGACCGCGTCATACAATCAATTCTTTCTGAAATCCAAGCTGGAAAAGGCGCTTGCCTCTTCCGAGCTGGTCGGTGCAACCGGGCCTACGGGACCCACAGGCGCCACCGGGCCTTCCGGTGGCCCCACGGGCGCTGAAGGCCCCACCGGCCCGCAAGGCCCTATCGGCCCCGCAGGCGCGCAGGGTCCCACGGGCGCCACGGGCGTGACCGGTCCGACCGGCGCTACCGGCGCCACAGGCGCTACCGGCGCGACTGGCGCCACCGGCGCAACCGGCGTCAACGTAAGCTCCACCTCCGCATTTGCCGCGAACACCACCAACGCTTTGATTACCGCGGTCGTGGGTGGCACCCCCGTCCCGCTGCCCAGCAGCCAGGTGCTGCCCGCCGGCATCACCGTGGATGGCACCAACACCATCTTTACGGTGGCAAACGCGGGCGTGTACCGCATCTCCTACGCGGTCAATATCACGGCCGCGCTGCTGCTTTCCACGCGCATTCTGATCAACAATGTGCAGAACGCCGCATCCACCGTAACGCCGCTGCTCAGCCTATCCAACTATTCCAATGAGATTCTGGTGAACCTGGCCGCCGGAAGCACGGTATCGCTGTATCTGTTTGGCGCGGCCGTCAACGCCACGCTGGTATCCGGCGCGGGCGCGACGCTGATGATCCAGCGGTTGAGCTAAGGAGGTGAGCCCATGTCTTTACCACAGTTTCCAGACACGCAGCCCATCTCCAGAGGGGATGCCATCAACCAGGTCATCGCCTCCATCGCCGCGGAGGAACTGGCGCTAAGCCACATCCTGAACGCGGAAGGCGAAAAGATTCAGTACGCGCTGGGCACCGTTCCAGGGCTTCCTACGCCAAGTGACACCGAAGATGTGCTAAACGTAAACGAAAGCGTGCGCTGCATGATGGGCAGCGTTGCCGACAATCAGGTCTTGCTAAACAGCAAGCTGATCAGCGCCCTGAACGCGCCAGTGATTCCCGGCGCAACCGGCGCGACCGGCCCCACCGGCCCAGACGGCCCGGCGGAAGGCGCAGCAGGCCCCACAGGCCCTGAGGGGATCACAGGCCCTACCGGCCCTGAAGGGTTGCCCGGAGCAATCGGCGCGGTTGGCCAGGTTGGCCCAGCAGGCCCCGGCGGTGCGACCGGCAGCATAGGCGCGACCGGCCCTACCGGCGCGGCAGCCCCCACACCCCCAACGGTTACCGCAGGGTTTGGCGCGAACTTTTCCGGACAGCTAATCACCGTGCTTGTTGCAGGGACGAACATCGCCTTGCCGGATGCGCAGCTGCTGTCGGCGGATATCACGGCATCCGGCGGAAACACGGTTTTCACGGTCGGTACCGCCGGGCTGTACCGCATTTCGTACCACATCAACACAACCGCCAGCGTGGCAATGGGCACGCGCCTTGTTATCAACGGGGCGGCCATCCCCGCGGCAACGATTCCGGCCTCCGTGGTGTCCCTGTCGTCGTTCTACGGCGAATATGAGACATCGCTTGCGGCGGGGGCAACGATTCAGCTGCAAATGTTTGCCACAATACTGGGCGCGGCGACGCTGCTGCCGTCTATTGGCGCATCGCTGATGATCATCCGGGTTGGGTGATGATCCCGCTGCCATAACACAACAAAGGGCTGTCGCTTTGCTGCGGCAGCCCTATTGCACGTATAGTCAATCAACCCCAAAACGGACCGATGTAAGCGGATCTTTTTCCGCCCTGCGGCGGCGCCTTCCGCTCAACGTGGCCTCCAGCCACGCCTCGCTCCGGCTTCTTGCCGGACGAAAAAATCTCTCGCTCACATCGGTC
>JAVBPC010000043.1:0-49978 GCA_031549905.1 Eubacteriales bacterium | reverse complement strand
GACTGGGTGCAGCGCGGGCAGCCTCCGCCACAGAAAGCTGCGCTGATGGCAATCCCGTCGCATTGTGATGACGAGCTGGTGTTCATGGGTGGCATCCTGCCGCTGTACGCAGGCGAACGCGGCCTTGATGTGGTTGTGGTGTATATGTCCGGTACGAACGCGCGCAGGCGGCATGAGGCGCTGGACGGCCTGTGGACATGCGGCGTCCGGCAGCACCCGATATTCGGCCCGTTCCGGGATTTTCGCACGACGACCCTTGCGGACGCGTACAGCAAATGGGGCAAGCAGAAGGCGCGCGACTTCATGCTGGAAATGATCCGCCGCTTTCAGCCGGATGTGCTTGTTACGCACGATGTAAACGGGGAATACGGGCACGGCGCGCACCGCTTGACGGCGGATGTGGCGTTGTATTGCGTGGCGCACGGCGCTGATGCGGACGCGTCCCCGGCGTCTTACGCGCAATATGGCGGCTGGCAGCCGCTGAAGACTTATCTGCATCTATATTCAAAGGGTGCCATCGTTATGGACTTTGATGAGCCCCTGGCGCGCTTCGGCGGGAAAACCGGGCGCGAGGTGGCGGATGAAGCGTTTCGGTTCCATGTATCGCAGCAGGCCATCAAATACCGCGCAAAGGATCGCGGCGCATACGACTGCGCCAAATGGGGCCTTGCGCTGTCCCTGGTGGGGGAAGATACCGGCTGGGATATGTTTGAACACATCGAGTTGCCACCCATGGAAGCGGAAGTGGAAATAGAAGAGGACGCCGTGGACTGCGTGGTGTTATAGCCCCCCGATTGCAAGTTGCACAAGGATTGCCGTAGCGCTCGCGATTACCGCGACCCATGCCATCGGCATTTTTTTCCATGCGCCGATCAGCGCCGCGGCAAACCCGGCGCCCGCGGAGATCGGGTTTCCCGTGGCGTACAGGATATCCGGAAAGGTCATCGCACCCAACACCGCAAACGGCGCGTAATACAGCAGCGACAGCACAAATGGGTTCTCAATCTTCTTGCGCACCAGCACAAACGGCAGCGCGCGGATCAGATATGTCACCCCCGCCATTGTAAGCAGGGTTAGTGCGAAATCCGTACCGGTCATGCGTCCGCCGCCTTCCTGATGGGGTATTTCAGAGCACAGTATACCGATGCTAACAGCGCGCACAGCACCACCGCAAACCCGCCCGGCACATCGCGCAGCACCGGCAGGTAGCGGAACGCGCACCGAAGCGCAACGGCGCCAAGCACTGCCACGCGCACGCCTTTGATCTCTTTCGCGGGCGGCACGATGATCGCGATAAACATCGCGTATAGCAGCAGCCCCATGCCGCCACGGATCGATTCCGGCAGCAATGCGCCCATAGCCGCGCCCAGCAGCGTGCCCACCGTCCAGCCAATGTACGGCAGGAACGGCACGCCGGTAAGGTAAGGCCGTGTCAGCTTTTCCTGATTGGAAGATACCGCGAAAATCTCATCTGTAACGAAAAATCCAAACAGCAGCCGGCCCGGCATGCCGATCTTTTCATCCAGCTTTTGCGTGAGCGAAACCGACATCAGCGCGTACCGCATGTTGATGAACAGCTGCGACACCGCAACCTCCACCAGCGACCCGCCCGCAAACAGGATGTTCGTACCCGCAAGCTGCCCTGCGGATGTCAGATTCAGCATGGAAATCAGCACCGCCTGCACGATGGAAAGGCCGCCGGACACCGCCAGCAGCCCATATCCCACCGATACAAACAGATACCCAAGCCCTATGGGCAGCCCGTCCAGCAGCCCTCTTTTGAAATCGCGCATCGGTTAGAAGGCGAAGTTGCCATCGGTAAACACGGGAACCTCGCGCCCATCCGCCGTGACGCCGGTGATGGATAGATCCTTCGTGCCAATCATGAAATCCACATGTACATTCGACTGGTTGATGCCGCGCGCAAGCAGCGCATCCTTGTCCATATCCTGCCCGCCTTCAATGCACGGGTAACCCGCGCCAAAGGCCAGGTGGCAGGCGGCGTTTTCATCAAACAGCGTGTTGTAGAAAAGAATGCCAAGGTTCCTGATGGGGGAATCATACGGCACCAGCGCCACCTCGCCCAGGAAACGCCCGCCCTCATCCTGATCCATATGGTTTTCGAGCAGCAACCTTTCGGCTTCCGTTTCGGCCTCGACGGAAACGATTTTGCCGTTTTCCAGCGTCAAAGCAAACGGGTGCACAACCGTGCCCTGCATGGAAAACGGCATCGAGGACACAACGCGGCCGCTTACGGCATCACGCCGCGGCGCGGTGAAAATTTCTTCCGTGGGGATGTTGGCGACAAACGCGTGACCGGACTTGCTCTCTTCAGAACCGCCAAGCCAAAGATGATCTTCCGGCAGGCCGATATGAAGATCGGTGCCCAGGCTGTTCGTGTAGCGCAGCGATTGGAACTGGTAGCTGTTGAGCTGCCGGCAGCGTGCGGCCGTACGCTCGGTGTGCTCGCGCCAGCGCTGTACCGCAGTGCCGTCTCCGGATACGCGCACGGCCGTAAAGATCGCATCCCACAGCGCCGCCATCGCGTCCGCTTCTGTCATATCCGGGAATACCAGCTTTGCCCATGCGGGGGTCGGCACCGCAGCCACGCACCAGGGGAACGCGTTGGAAAGCTGCGCCTGGAAATACTGATCCAGCTGCTTTCCGCGCGCGGAGGCCCTGCGGCGTATACGGTCTGGGTTGATTCCCTTAAGCAGTTCAGGATCGCCGTCCGCGATCGCAAGCCTGCCCGCGCCGCGCTCGGCCATGCCGTTCATCTTATCCACCTGCCACTGGGGGATCTGATCAAATACGGAATCTTCCGCATAGAGGTACTCCAGGCGCACCAGTGGCTCATCCGAAAGGTCTGTAATCACCTGACGGCAGCCGATGTCGTACGCTGCCTTCGCACAGAGCCTTGCAAACGGCGCGTTTTCCGATGTTACGGTGATGTACAGTTCCTGCCCCTTCTGGATGTTCAGGCCCACATTGATGAGCAGCTCCGCGTATTCCTGTAGTTTCTGTTGCATGTGGAACGCCTCCTGTTTCAGTTAGTTTGTGTAGTGAATATCCGCGATGATGACCTCGGGCGGGTTGTGAATGCGAAAGGGGAACGTGGAGTTGCCAAGCCCGCGCGATACGATCATGTAGCTTCCGTTTTCCTCGTAAAGGCCCGTCGTGTACTGCGGGAAAAACCCCTGGCCCGGCGCGTAGATCGCGATGTCAAAGAACGGGATGCGGAACTGCCCGCCGTGCGTGTGGCCGGAAAAAGTCAGCGGCACGCCGTATTTTGCGTACACGCCGATCTTTTCCGGGAAGTGGCACAGCAACAGGTCGATTTGCCCGTCGTCATCCAGCTGGCGCAGGCGTTCGGCATGGTACAGCCCGCCGATGTTCAAAGTAACGCCGTTCAGCGTCAGTTCTACCGCGTCATTGTTTACGCAGTGCACGCCCAGCGCTTTTGCGCGTTCCCACAGTTCCTCCATATCGGAACGCGAAACTTCGTGATTCCCCAGCGAGTACACCACCGGCGCAATTTTTACCAGCTGCGCAAACAGGTCCAGCGCGGGCTCGATGCTGCCTGCGCGCGCATCGACCATGTCTCCGGTGGCAAAGATAACATCCGGCTGCTTGGACTCGATGAGTTCCACCAGCTGCCGGTTGTTTTCTCCGAACATAGCGCGGTGCAAATCCGATATCTGCGCCACGCGGACGGTCGCAATCGCACCATCTTTGGAAGGAAGCACCACGGAAATCAGCGTGGCCTCCAGGTATAGGCTGCGCACAATGCCCACCCCGGTATACACGGCGAAAAACAGCACGATCAGCAAAAAAATAAACCAAACAGGATGTTTCTTGATCTTGGACAAAGCGGCCTCCTAGCTTTTTTCTTGGCGCGCCATCAGGCGTTTGACGTGGGCGCGCGCAGCGCTTTCCTGCGCCAGCATATCCGATTGGGGCGTGGGCAGGTCGCCCATCAGCGCCAGGAACTGGCTGACTTTCAGCCCAAGCGCCTCCTGCATATCCTGATCGGAGCCGCTTGGGCTGACCAGATAGTAACACAGCAGCGAATCCGTCTGGCCGATGCGGTGCGCGCGGTCCTCTGCCTGGCTGTGCACGGCGGGGGACCAGTCCAGCTCGCCAAACACCACGCAAGTCGCCCTTTGCAGATTCAGCCCGGATGCCGCGCGCAGCGATATGCAGCAAAGGTTCGTGCTCCCGTCCATGAACCGGCGCTGCGCCGCATCCTTTTGCGCATCATTTTCGCGCCCGGTGATGAACTCCGGCGAGAACGCGCGCAGTTCCTTCTTGTACGCATCCATCACGGCGTGGTGATGCGCAAACAGCAGCACATTTTCGCCGCCTTCCAGAAGCGCTCGAACGAACGCCGCCACATAGGCAGCCTTAGCAAGGCCCGTTGCCTGCCGTTCTTCCTGGGAGATTTGCTCTTCCAGCATCGCCCGCTTGCTAGCCGTCATCGTTTCGTCATCGCGCAGGATGCGCAGCTTCAGCAGCACCTCACGCGTCAGGCGGTCGTACATGGCGTCGTCGGCGTCGATCTCCTGCACCAGGCGGCGCTTGGGCGGCAGTTCCGGCAGCACATCGGCCTTTGTGCGGCGCAGCATCAACCCCTCGCGGCGCAGATGATCGCCCAGCAGGTCGGGCTTCACCACAATGCCGCGCCCATATCCGTCGCACCATTCGCGCGAGAAGCTTTCCCAGCTGCCCAGAAACTGAAAATCCAGCACGTTGACCACGTTCCAAATCTCGCCCCCGCGGTTGTAGATCGGCGTGCCGGACAACCCTACCACGCGGTCCGCCGCGCTGGAAAGCAGGCTTGCGGCGCTGTACTTTTCGGTGCCCGCGCGGCGCAGTTCCTGAATTTCATCAAACAGCAGCGTTTGAAAACCCAGCTTTGGCAGCACATCTTTCCATCCGCGCAGGATCAGGTAGTGCGCCAGGTAGATGTCAGCCTCGGGCAACTGATACGGCGTCAGTCCCCGCACTGTGTGGATGCGAAGGCCCTCCGGCAGCGTCAGGAAGCGCGACAGCTCCCTTTGCCAGTTGCGCACCAGATGGGGCGGCACCACGATCAGCACCGGAAATTGACGCGTGGATGCCAGCATCGCAATGGCCTGCACGGTTTTGCCAAGGCCCATCTCATCCGCCAGCAGCGCGCGTTCGTTTTGCAGCAGGTATGCCAACCCTTTTTGCTGGAAGGGCATCAGCTCGCCGCTGAAGAACGCTTCCGGTGGGGTCGCTGTGTCGGGGAGCAGCGCCGCAGCTTCGCGCCTTGCCGCCCATTCGCGCGCTTCATCCAGCGCGGTATCCCAGCGATCGCGGTCGCGCTCGGCAATTTCCAGCGGATAGCGCAGCATCAGCCAGTTCAGGTCGCCGATGATCCGCCGGTGCGCCGTGAACCGCGCTTCGCCGCGTCCGTGGCTGTCCGCGCCGGGGAACAGGCGCTTGGCAAGCTCGGTTACGCACGGCTCGCCCTTGATTGTCCAGCACTTCGCGCGCCGGTTATACGAAAGCACACCGTAGGTGTGCCCACCGATGGCCGGATCGCGAAGGTAAGCGGGCATGCTCATAGCGCGATCCCCCAAAGCCGCATCAGGCTGAGGCAGATCAGCGGCTTCCCGCACAGCGTCTGGGGGAGGTGGGGCGGCCTTTCCGCGACCAATACAAGCGCCGACAGTGCGTTTGACTCGGCATAGGCCGTCAATTGGCGGATCAGCGGCGCAAGCGGCGGTTTCCCGCGCTTGACCTCCACGCCCACCGTACCGGATACGAAATCGATCCGCCGCCGCAAAGCGACAGGGACCTCGTGGCGGCACGGAAGAGACGCCTCTTGCAGAGCGGTCGCAATCAGCGCATGCAAATCATATTCATCCTGTGTCCTGGGCGCGCGTATGGTTTTCAGCGCGGCGAGAACGGCGTCAAGTTCGGGCATGCGTGTATTGTATCACGCGCGGGGGCGAAAGGAAAGGGCCTGGAAACCGCACACGCGCTCCCCAGGCCCCATATTTCGCGTTTTTAACTCAGCGCGTCAAACTGTTCCACAATCTCATCAAACCAGGTAAGCGCCTCTTCCACGGGCTGCGGCGTTTCCATGTCAACGTCGGCAAGGCGCAGCGCTTCAATGGGCGGCAGCGCAGAGCCCGCCGACAGGAACCGCATATACCCGGCCACAGCAGGCGCGCCTTCTTTCAGTATTTTCCGCGCGATGCACACGGCGGCGGAATACCCGGTGGCGTATTGATACACATAGAAAGCGCGGTAGAAATGGGGGATTCGCATCCATTCACTCCGCACTAGGTCATCCACCGTGCAGCCATTCCCATAAAAGCGCTGATTGATGCCGTAATACAGCTCGGACAGCGATTCCTTGGTCAGCGGTTCGCCGCGCTCCTGCATGGCGTGCGCTTCCATCTCAAAGGTTGCGAACAGCGTTTGCCGAAATACCGTGGTGCGGAAGTTTTCCAGCAATGTGCCCAGCAGGGACTGCTGCGCCGCCTTATCCTTGTGCTTATCCAACAGGTGGCATACGAGCAGTACCTCGTTGACAGTAGAGGCGACCTCCGCCGCAAACAGGGTGTAGTGGCTTTTCGGATGCGGCTGCGCGCGGTTGGAGAAGAAGCTGTGCATCGCATGTCCCATCTCGTGCGCCAGCGTGGATGCGTCATCCAGCGAACCCTGGTAGTTCAGCAGGATGTACGGGTGCACGCCGTAGGAGCCCCAGGAATACGCGCCGTGGTGCTTGCCCTGGTTTTCGTAGATGTCAATCCAGCCGGCGTTCTTCGCCTCTTTGACGATAGCGGTATATTCTTTGCCGAGCGGGGCCAGCGCTTCCAGCATCAGCGCGTACGCCTCGTCGTACGAAAGGTTCATTTCAAAGTCGCGCGTGGGTTCGGCGTACAGATCCCACATGTGCAGTTCGGGCAGGCCCAGCATCTTCTGCTTGATCGTTTGGTAGCGGTTCAGTGCGGGCAGATGCGCGTTCACCGCTTGCAGCAGTGCGTCGTACACGGATACTGGAATTTCGTTTTCGAACAGAGACGCTTCGCGTGCGGAGGCAAAATGGCGCGCCCGGGAGAAAAACACATCGCCCTTGACGCTGCCGCCGTATGTGGCGGCAAATGTGCTACCCAGCTTGCCGTACCCTTGCATCACGGTCTCCCAGGCATCCCTCCGCACGCGCGGGTCGTGGCTGCGCAGATGGGGCAGCAGGCGCGCGTCGCTCATGGGGGTGGGCGTGCCGTCTTCGCCCAGGATGTCGGGGAAGGTCAGATCCGCCTCGGTCAGCAATGTGTAGATGGTATCGGGTGCCTGCGCCAGCTCCGCCGCCTGCGCCAGCAGGGTCTCCTGTTCCTTCGGCAGGGTATGGGGGCGGTTTCGCAGCACATCGGAAAGCTCGCGGTCAAAATCGGAAAACGCGGCGTCTTCCATGCAGGAGAGCAGCAGCGCTTCCGGCATTTCCAGCAGCGCCGGGGTGAGGAACGCCAGCGACGCCTTACCTTGCACGACCAGCGACTGGGCACGGTCGGCCATGCCCTGCGCGGCCGCGTTTCGGCTGTCCTCATCGCGCAGCATCCTGGCGTAGGTAAACAGGCGCATCAGCCTGCGGCTCAGCATGTTCGACGCCTGAAGCGTCGCCAGGATGGAATCCTTTTCGGGGCGCAACGCCTCCTGCACCTGTTTCATCGCATCAGTTTCCGCCTGCACGGCGCGCATTTCCACTTCCCAGGCTTCCGCCGTTTCGTACAAATCGGAAAGCTGCCACTTGTGTTCAGCCGCAATGGCCTCGCGCGCTTTGATGGTGTTTGTCTCGCTCATGTTAATCTACCCTTTCTATTCCGCTTGCCCGTCTTCCGGCGGGGGCGGGTTTTCCTTGCGGTATTTTGTCCGGATTCGCTTCACGCGTATTCCGTGCCACAGCAACTGCCACTTGCGCCGCCATTGCCCGGTGATTTTCCGCACCATTTCTGGCGCGGGGGTATCTGTTTCACTGCGCAGGTGGGGCAGAAGCAGTAGCACGCAAATCATTCTGAGAATGCTGGAAATGATGAAAATGTACGAGTAGCGGGTCATGGAAAAGCCCAGCAGCGACAGTTTCAGATCTTCCAGCACATGCAGCGGGCCGGACATCAGCACGCCGCCGATGAAGTTGGAAAGCGCCGTGCCTAGGAGCTGCGTGCACGCAAAGAATACCGCCACATACATGGAGCGATTATGCTGCGGCGCACGCTCCAGGTACATGTTTTGCTGGCCCAAATCGCTTGCGGGCCATGCCATCCCGGAAAACACGTTGGCAATGGGCAGGATAAAAAAGGCGCGAGGCCCCATAAATACATACGCAAGCGGCAGGATCATGCAGTACAGTCCGGCGGTTTGCACGATGGGCTGGTTGCCAAAGCGATCCATCTGCCGACCCCACCAGGCAATGACGAACACGGTGGCAATGTTGGGGATGATCTGGTTGATCAGCGTGATCTCCGTAAATGTCATGCCGACATATTCCAGCAGGTACACGTTGGTAAACGGGGCCATGATGTTGACTGCAAACAGCCACAGCGTGAAATAGCCGACGATTTGCATATACTTCTTGTCGGAAACCACAGCGCGGAGCATCGTCATGAACCCTTCGCCTTTGCCCTTTGGCTTTGCCATCGGCGGCCATTTGACAAAGAAGAAACAGCATACATCCGCCGTGCCAAAGATGCTGGCGATGATCAGCACAATGGTGTAGGCGATATCCGCCTTGACGGTATCCATCAGCCACGAGACAAACAGTCCCGCCAAAATGCCCGCCAGCAGCGACACCGCCTGGCGCGCGGAAAAATAGCGCCCACGGATGCGCATGGGCACCAGATCGCCGATCAGCGAGTAAAACGATACATTCAGGAAAGACGCGCCGCTGGCTGATATGCCCAGCAGCACCATCAGTGCTATCAGGCGAAGTGCCTGCTGCTCCACCGGCAGAAATATAGGGATTAGCCCGATAAGCAGCCATGAGAGCCTATGAAGAAGCCCAAAGACAAGGAACAGCGTGCGCCTGTTTTGCAGCCTTTCCAGTATGTATGAGGCAAAAATCTGCAATGCGGACGCCGCCACGGGAATGGCGGAAATTACGCCCAGCGTCATCGAGTTAGCGCCCAGCATGCGCTGGAACCCTGTCCACGCCGCGCCGGTGGTAATGTTGGTAAAAACCATCGCAAACGTGACGCCCAGGATGCCCATGTTCAGCCCGCGCTGTACATCCTGCGACAGTCCCGTTTTATCATATAGATGAATCCTTGGGCGTCTGGCCCAAGCCCGGCGAAAATCTGCCATCTGCTACCGTTCCTTTGTTCAGTGATCCAGATTGGCGCTTTTGTATGTTTGCGGGCCGTTGCCGCCGCGCCAGGGCGTTGGGCGGCGCAAATACAGTGCGCAGGCGGCCGCGCCGACAAAGATGGGATACGCCGCGCTGATGAAGGCAATGCCGTACACCAGCCACTGAATGGACAGCCCAAGCGGCCGCAGCGCAAACAGCCACAGCAGCGCAAGCAGCGCCATCGCAAGAACCCGCAGCAGCGCCAGCATGATCAGCGTGGAGATGGTCTCATGCATTTGGTTTCTGGTATGCTGCCACGAGCGCACAAGCGCCGCCACGCCAGAAAGCCCTTCCAGCGACACGCACAGCCATACATAGGTGAAAATTACGGTAACGGCAAAGTCGGCCAGCAACGAAATCAGCATGGAGAGAATGACCGCAAGCACAGAGACCACAGGCCCGAGCAGGGGAATGAACGACAGCAGCCCCGCGACCGCCGACATCAGCCCGGATGCAATGGAGGGAACCATCTCCACAAACCAGCCCGCCAGCATGCAGAGCAATGCCGCGATGACTAGGTTTTTCGCGTTTGCGCCCGCATCTTTTGCGGCGTTCAGACCGGCTTTAGGCCCATTTCCTGCAATGCGCCCGTTCAGCAGCAGCGCAAGCGCAGACAGCAGCAGCGGCGTCAGGATCAGCGAAAAGCTCAGGTTTAATATTGTAGAAGCAAAACCCTGCATGCCCAGGCTGTACATGGTTTCGCTGATCAGCTCGGACATGGGCGGGGAAACAGGCAGGCCTGACATAAGCAGGTTCGCCCAGCTTTCCCAAGCGGCAAACAGCCCTTTCTGCGCGCTGAAAAAAAATCCGGCGTGCAAAAGGGATGGCAATAGCGATAAAACAGTAAACAGCACAATCACCGCGCCCGCGTTAAAGCGGAGCAAGCGCCATGCATCCGATAATGCTTGCCGTGCTTCCTGTATACCTTGGCGGATTCTCAGTTTCCGCATGCCGTCCTCCAATCATCAATGGGTACGATTTGGCAGACCACTTACGGCGTCATTGTAGCGTATTGAACGGCGCGTTGCAAGTAGGCTTGCGCCCCAGCGCCAAGATATTCGCACTTTTCACGTCCTCTTCTTCTGCTTCATACCGTACAGTTGGAGGGGGTGCTTTTTGTTGATCACCATCAGCCTTTGCATGATCGTCCGCAATGAGGAAGACGTGCTGGACCGGTGTCTGTCAAGCGTCAAGGGGATTGCAGATGAGATCGTTATTGTGGATACCGGTTCCACCGACCGCACAAAGGAAATCGCTGCCGCGCACGGCGCCAGGCTTTTTGATTTTACATGGATTGATGACTTTTCCGCAGCCAGAAATGCCGCTTTTGAAAAGGCCGAAATGGACTTCATCCTGTGGCTGGACGCGGATGACGTGATTGACCCGGAGAATCGCGAGGCGTTTATCACGCTAAAGGAAACGATTGAACCCGATACCGATGTCATGATGATGCGATATCATGTTGCCTTTGATCAGGAAGGCAAGCCAACCTACACTTTCTTCCGCGAAAGGCTGCTGCGGCGCGCGTCAGAATTTCGCTGGGGCGGGCGGGTGCACGAAGCGATTACCCCACGCGGAAAAATTGTGAAAAGTGATATCGCCATACGCCATGAGAAGATGAAGGCGGGCGACCCTTCCCGCAACCTGCGCATTTATGAGAAGATGATCGCCGAGGGCGAAACGCTGGAGCCGCGCCACCGCTACTACTATGCGCGCGAGCTGTTTTCCGGGGGCCGCGAGGCCGAGGCGATTCCGCTGCTCAACGCATGCATTGATGACCCCGCCACATGGGTGGAAAACAGGCTGGGCGCGTGCAGGGATCTGGCGGGTATATACCAGCGGCGCGGGGATACCGATAAGGCGCTGGAAGCGCTGGTCAAAACGTTCGTGCTGGGCGAACCGCGCGCCGAAACCTGCTGCGATATCGGCGGCATTTACATGCGGCTGATGAAATACAAAACGGCGGCATTCTGGTATCGGCTTGCCCCGCAGTGCACCCCAACGGATGATGAGGGCGGGTTTGCCTTGCCGGAATGCCGCGGGTATATCCCGATGATGCAGCTATGCGTCTGTTACGATCACCTGGGCCTGTATGAGCTGGCCGAGGCGTGTAACGAACAGGCGGCTCAGTTCAAAAAGGGTGACCAGGCCGTGGAGATGAACCGTGAATATTTCAAACAGCGGCGCGAGCGGCAAGCAGAAGCGCGCCCGTAACCCCGCTGTTTGTGCCAAGCCCCGGCGGCACGATCAGGGTATCAATGTCTGTGATGATGGCGGGATGATCCACATACCCGCCCAACATTTCCTGAACATTCCGGCGGATCAAGGGGAACAGGTGCGGCTGTTGCATCACGCCGCCGCCCAGGATGATCTTTTCAGGCGAAGAATACAGGATCGCCGCCTGACACATCTGCGCCAGGTAATGCGCTTCCAGCGCCCAGGCAGGGTGGTCATGCGGCAGATCCTGCGCCTTTTTACCCCAGCGCTTTTCGATCGCGGGGCCTGCTGCCAATCCTTCCAGGCACCCGTCATGAAAGGGACAGAAGCCGTGCGGTGTGGGATCATCCGGGTGCGGGCGCAGCCAGATATGGCCGAGTTCCGGGTGCGTCAGGCCGTGCACAAGCCGCTTTTCCGCCACCAGCCCGGCGCCCACGCCCGTGCCAACCGTGACATACAGGCAACTGCCAAAGCCCTTTGCCGCGCCCATCTCATATTCGGCCAGCGCGGCGGCATTCACATCGGTGTCCACACCGGTGGGCACCTGAAGGCGGTCGCGCAGCGTGGGCATCAGCGGGAAATAGCGCCAACCCGGCTTGGGCGTGGTGGTGATGTAGCCGAATGTGCCGCTTGTTTCGTTCAGATCCACCGGTCCGAACGAACCGATGCCCAGCGCATCAATTTTCTCCTTTTCAAAGAAGGACAAAATGTCGGGTATCGTCTCTTCCGGCGTTCTGGTGGGAAAGCTTTCGCGGGAAAAAAGGCGGCCGGTTTCATCGCCGATGGAACAGACCATCTTCGTGCCGCCCGCCTCAAGTGCGCCAAGTCGCATGGGAATCCTCCTGTTGCGTCGGCGCAAATCCGAAGATATCGCGCCGCAAAAGGGATTTGTCGCAATAAATCCCTGCCGCTTTGTCATTAGGGCAGAATGGTTACCCGTTTGGGCTGGATGGGATGCGCATCCTTCGTAGTCGCCTTAAAGCCGACAGCCAACGCCAGGCAAAAATCAAACCCCTGCGGGAACTTCAGCGCGCTGCGGAAGTCATCGCCCTCATCACCTGCGAATGCCACGCGCGGCATGCCCAGGATCACCGAACCAAGCCCTATCGCGTGCGCAGCCAGCGCCATCGTCTGCACCGCCATGCCACAGTCGGTCTGCGCGTAACGCATATCCGCAAGGGGAGGACAGGAGACAAAGATCACCGTGGGAGCATGGTAGAACACGGAATAGGCGGGGTCGGAAAAGTACTCGCGCCTGTCCTCGGGGCAGGTTTTGAGGATGCCTTCGCGGAAAGCCTCGTTGATGCGGGTGATCAGCGCGGCATTTTGCACGGCGGTAAAGTGCCAGGGCTGGCTGTTGTTTGCGCTGGGCGCGGCCTCGCCCGCATCCAGAATGATTTGCAGCTGTTCGTCGGTAATCTGCTCCGGGCAGTAGGCGCGAATGCTGCGGCGAAAGGCAATCGCGCCCAAGACTGGATTTTCCAACACTGGGTTGTTCATGTTACGCCTCCTTTTGGTTGATTGCTTTTTCCAATTATAACAGGTATACTGCCATGTGAAAAGAGGTGTTCGGCATGCTGGACCGCTCCGTGCCGTACTTTGATATTTGCATGTGCCTGCCCAAAGGAAGCAAGAGGGAAGCCCCGCCCGCACTGCCGGAAGGATACCGGTACAAGCTATTTCAGCCGGGCGATGAACATGCCTGGGCGGAAGTGGAAACGTCAGTCGGGGAATTCATCCGCGAAGAGGACGCGCTGGCGTACTTTGGGCGCGAATTTGCGCCGTATCCGGCGCTGCTTCCCAAAAGGATGGCGTTCATCCTGGGGCCGGATGGCGAGCCGCTGGCCACCGCAACCGCCTGGGAAAAAACCGACGAAAACCTTGGCCGTGTGCTGATGCTGCACTGGGTGGCGGTGAAGCCATCGCAACAGGGGAAGGGGCTGGGCCGCGCGATAACGGCCAAAGCGCTGTCGCTGTATAGCAATACTGATCAGGATATTTGGCTGCATACGCAGACGTGGAGCCATGTGGCGGTGGATCTGTATCTGTCGCTTGGGTTTCGTGCGCACAAAAGCGCTGTCATCAACCGGCATAAAAACGGATTCGACGGCGCATCGCGCACGCTGCAAGGGGTCATGCGGCCCAAGTCGTACGCGCGCTTTTTGCTGACGGCTATGCCGTAAGCGCTACCAGAGTCTTTCCTGCCGCACGCCGCCGCTTTCCATGATCAGCGCGCAGATTTGGTCAAACCGGTAGGGGAGGCCAAGCTTATCGCACGCGGCGGTATACTTGGGGTAAAGCGCTTCATCATCCGGGCTTGGTATGATGTAGCTGTTTCCGAATGCAGCCACATATTTCTGCTTGACGCCCGGAAAATCCCGATCCAGCGCGGCATAGAAGTACTCGCGGTTGCCTTCGCGCAGCGTCATGCCAAGGTATGTTTCCGCGTACGCGCCGCCGTTTTTGCACGTCATTTCAAGCAGGGCATCGAGGTTTTCCCAGTCATCCGTCAGGAACGGCAGCACCGGGTTGATCCATGTGCCCACGGGAATGCCCGCCGCCGCAATCTCCCGCATCGCTAAAAACCGCGCGCTTGATGGCGCCACGCCCGGTTCCAGTTTCAGCGACAGCGCGTCATCCGCCGCCGTGATGGAAAACGTCACATGCACCGGCATCATCTTTTGCATATCGCGCAGCAGGTCTATATCCCGCGCGGCCAGCGGCGATTTTGTCGTGATCCCGATGCCGAACCCGTAGCGCAGCAGCAGCTTCAGCGCGCCGCGCGTCAGTTCCTCGCGCGCCTCCTCCGGGTTGTAGCCGTCGCTCATGCCGCCCAGGCCCACGATGCCGGGGCGCTTTTTTCGTTTCAACTCATCATGCAGGATGGAAAGCGCGTTTGCCTTCGCGCGCACTTCCCCTGGGCTATCCAGCCGGTAGCATACGGACCGCGCATCGCAGTATATGCATCCGTGCGAACAACCCCGGTACAGGTTCATATTGTATGCGCGCGGAAAAAACTCCGCCTCCGCATCGCTTTGCGAAACGGTTTGCAGGATGGACTTGGCAGGTTCAAGGCGCATATGCGCCCGCCTTTATTTTCAGATCCTTCAGCAGCGCAATGACAAAAGGAACGGACAGCAGCACCGTCAGCAGATCGGCAACCGGCTGCGCAAGCTGCACACCGAGCAGCCCCCATGCAAGCGGCAGCAGCAGAATCAGCGGAATGAAGAACATGCCCTGCCGGGCAATGGACAGCAGCGATGCCTGGCGGGTAAGCCCCAGCGCCTGCGTGGACATATTCGCCATCACGGAAAGCGCCATTGTCGGCATCAGCACAGCCTGCAGCCGAAGCGCCAGCGCGCCGATTTCGCGCACCTCCGTGTCGCCCGGGCGGAAAACTTCCATCAGTGTCGGCGCAAAGGCAAACACCAGCACCGCCAGTACCGTCATCCCAATGGTGGCAACCTTCACGCTGAACAAAATGGCCTGCCGCACACGGTCATACCGCTGCGCGCCGAAGTTAAACCCACACACCGGCTGGAAGCCCTGAAAGAAGCCGATCAGCGCGGAGAAGCAGAAGCCGATGACCCGTGCGACGATGGACATCGCGGCGATTGCGGCATCTCCATACACGCCCGCGCCCTGGTTGAGCAGGATATTCGCCAGCGAAGTCATGCCTTGCCTGAAGAATGACGGCGCGCCCACCGCGATGATTTTCGGCAGGCGCTTGATATCATACAGGCGAAGCGCTACGCGCGCCAGGCTGTGGCGGCGCACCATCACAAGCAAAATGATAAAGCTGACAAGCTGGCTGATGATCGTGGCCCACGCCGCGCCCGCCGTGCCCATGTCCAGCCAGAAAATGAAGATGGGGTCGAGTACCATGTTCAGCACGCCGCCCGCGGTCAACCCGAACATGGAGTAAAAAGCATTGCCCTGCGCACGCAGAATGTTGTTCAGCACGAAAGACGCCGCCATGAACGGCGCACCGTACAGGATGACCGCCGCGTAAGCGCGCGCATAGGGGAGGATCGTTTCCGTCGCGCCCAACAGCCGCATCAGGGGATCAAGGAATACAAGGCCGGCGACGGTGAGAAGAAGCCCGCCCAGCAGCGATGTGAAAAAGCCCGTTGACGCGACGCGCCCCGCGCTTTCCGGCTCCTGCGCACCCAGCAGGCGTGCAATGTTGGAGCCGGAACCCATGCCCAGCGTAAAGCCGATTGCCTGGATAAACAGCATCAGCGTGAATACCACGCCCACCGCACCGGATGCGCTTTGCCCCAACTGACTGACGAAGAACGTATCCGCCATGTTGTAGATGGAGGTGACCAGCATGCTGATGATCGTGGGCGTAGAAAGTTTGATGATCAGCTTGCTGATGGGCGTTTCCAGCATCAATTGGCGGCGGTCGGCTTGCGCGTTCTGTTCGGCCATGGGACATCCCTGCTTTCTTAACTGTTGTTTACTTGGTCAGATTGCGGGCAAATTGCCGGATTCTATCATCCGAGATGGTGTCAAACACATTTTTTCCCGTTTGCTTTTGCAAGGAACCGGCGATCATCTTCATGATGGGCTTGTCCATCCCGCGCAGTTTGTCATACTCTACCCGGCCGCCCAGCGCGCCAAGGGCAACCGCGTGCGCCCGCAGCGCTTTGGAGAAGGTAACGGACAGCTGCGTTTCCACCGTGTTTTCCAAATCCTGGATGCAGCAGAGAAAAAGGCCAAGCTTTTTCGAAAGCAGTACGGATTCGTTTTTTTCACAAAACCGCTTGACTTCCTTGCGGGGCTTGCTCATGTAGACGGATGTGCCGACGACAACAGTGTCATATGGCGCAAGATCGGGTTCCGCCGCGCCTGCAGATAGGTCAAAGAGCTCCGCTTTGCCGGGCAGCAGTGCGGCAAGGCGTTCCGCAACGGTGCGGGTTGCGCCGTATTTGGTGGCGTACAGGATCAATGTGGGCATCAAAATCCTCCTTTTTGCATCAAAGGCTTGCCAAAGGGCAAGCTAGCGCGGGGTGATATGGAGTGAAGGAAGTCATAGGCTTTCTGTTCAGCGCGCTTGCGGGCGCGGCCATGAGCGTGCAGGGCGTGTTCAACGCCAGGCTTTCCGAAAAAATAGGGCTTTTTGAATCCAACGTGTTCGTGCAGGGTACGGCGTTCGTGTTGGCGCTGATTGTTATGTTCATCGCCGGCGACGGAAGCCTTGGAAGGCTTGGCGAAGCAAACAAGCTGTACTGGCTGGGCGGCGCGATAGGCATCGTGATCACACTGACGGTGATGCTGGGCATGAAAAGCCTGGGGCCGCTTGTTGCCGTGTCGGCGATCCTGATCGCGCAGCTGCTTGTGGCCGCGCTGATCGATGCGTTCGGCTGGTTTGGCACGGAGCAGGCGGCGTTCGGCTGGAACAAATGGGTGGGCATGGCGCTGATGGTCGGGGGCGTGCTGCTCTTCAAATTGAAAGTGTAGAGGCGTTGCTAAAGCGCTAAGTCGTACCCCACACGCGCCCAATCCATGCGCGATTCCACCAACCGGGCGGCCGCCTCCACGAAGAGGCGGTCGTTTTCATCAAACCTGTCAGGCTCCGGGCTGTCGATATCCAGCACGCCGACTGCGCGCCCATTCATGCGCAGCGGCACCACGATTTCGGACCGCGACGCCGTGTCGCACGCAATGTGTCCGGGAAACGCATGCACATCCGGCACAACCAGCGTTTTGTCATCGGAAAAAGAAGCGCCGCACACGCCCTTATCCCACGGAATCATCACGCACGCGCTTTTCCCCTGGAACGGGCCAAGCCATAGCGCGCCCCGGTCCAGCAGATAAAAACCCGCCCAGTTGATCCGCGGCAACGCTTCATACAGCAGCGCCGCCGCGTTGGCCAGATTCGCCACCAGGTGTGTTTCGGAGGATAGCAGCGCGCCCAGCGCCTCCAGCCACTCAGACCGGGTCATGGGCAAGCTCCCACGCAAGATCGCGCATCCAGCCTTCTACAGCGGGCACATCCGCGTTGTTGGAGCAGCAGCACAGGATGAACGGCGTTTCCGCGTAAACAATGCCGACATCGTGGGTGATGCCCGAATCCTCGCCCGTTTTGTGCGCAATATCAATCGTTTCGCAAAACCGGGCGGGAATTTTGCCGTTCACCTGCTGCGCCTTAAGGATATCGATCATCTGCGCGTCGCTTTCAGGGGAAACGGCCTGCCCCAGGTACAGCTTTTCCAGCAGCATGCCGATTTCGCCGGCGGCGATGTGGTTTTGCAGCCCGCGCGCCGCGCCCTCGCGGTCGTACATTTTACGGCGCAGGCGCGTTGTTTGCGCGCCCAGGCTGGCAAGCGTGTTGTTGACGTTTTCGATCCCCAGGATATCCATCAGGATATTCGTCGCCGTGTTGTCGCTGACGATGATCATCAGTGTCACAAGGTCCAGCACGGAAACCGTCAGCCCGTCGTGCAGGAAGGTCAGCACGCCGCTGGGCGGCACCTTGTCCTCCCGGCGCACGGTAGCGGGGTCGTCCGGGCTTAGCATGCCCGCCTCAAACTGGCGAAATGCTTCGATCATCATCGGCAGCTTGATCACGCTGGCGGCTTTCAGCTGCGCATCCGGTTGATATGAAACCGTTTTGCCTGTGACAAGGTTTTTGTAATAAAACCCAATATTTCCCGGCAGGGAGGCAATTGTGTCTATCATGCGGTCTCCTCACAGCCCCAGCATGAACTGGTACGTCAGGTCGCTGGAATCCGGCAACCCCTCATGCCCGAAATCAGGCCAGATGCGCATTTGCTTTTTCGCGGTGATCTTGTTATATGCCGCAAACTGCGTGGAGGGCGGGCATACGGTATCCATCAGGCCGGTATGCATCATCACTTCGCCGCGAATGCGCGGGGCAAGGTGCTGCACATCAATGTAGCCTAGCTTGGAGAACACGGCATCCTCGCGCTCATGACGCGGGTCGAACCTGCGGAAATATTCGCGCAGCTCGGCATATGCGTTGACCGACAAGTCCATTTCCCATACGCGCTTGTAATCCGACAGGAAGGGATACACGGAAGAAAGCCGCTTGACGGAAGGCTCCAGCGCACCGCATACCAATGTCAGCCCACCGCCCTGGCTGCCGCCCATGGCGCCCACGCGCGTGGGGTCAACCTCCGGCAGCGCCATGACGATGCGCGCCAATTGTGCCGTGTCCAGGAAGATATCGCGCATCAACAGCTTGTTAGGATCGGGGTCGTCCAGCCCGCGAATGATCAGCCCATGGTGCGTGTTGCCCTGTACGCCGCCAACATCCTCCGATTTGCCGCCCTGGCCCCGGCAGTCCAGCGCCGCGACCACAAAGCCCATTGACGCGTACTCCAACTTGCTGGTCCAGTCGCCGGAATTGCCGGTATACCCGTGAAATTGCAGCATGGCCGGGCAGCCGGTTTTGCCAATGGGGCGCAGCAGCTTGGCATATACGCGCGCGCCGTGCATGCCCGTAAAATACAGGTCATCGCACTGTACGCCTGGAGCCTGAAACGCGGCCGGGGTGATCGTGGCATCGGTGCCCAGCGCGTGCATTTCGGCAAGCGCGCGATCCCAGTACGCGTCAAAATCAGCGGGCTTGGGGTTAATGCCACCGTACGCGCGGAGCTTTTCCAGGGACATGTCGACAACGGGCATGGTCTTATCCTCCCTATTTTTGCTTTCGAGAGATATACAAAGGCCGTTTCTTGGCTTCCCAATAGACGCGTGCAAGATACTGCCCGAAGATATAAATGCAAGCAAGCACAACCGCGCCAAGCCCTATAATCAGGGCGGCGCGCCCCATGCCGAGGCAAAGCAGCACAATGGCTGTAATGCCGCAAAGGATGGCAAACAGCAGCGGCAGCGCAAGCGGCGTTGACGACAGGCTGAACACGCCTTCCAGCGCATAGCGAAGCAGCCCCCAGAAAGACCATTTGGTCTCCCCGGCGACGCGCTCAATGTTTTCATAGGCGATATACTGCACGTCAAATCCAACCCACGCAAAAAGGCCCTTGGAGAAACGACGCTTCTCCGTAAGGCGCAGAATGGCATCCACCATTTCGCGGCTCATCAGGCGGAAATCGCGCGCGCCGCTGACGATGGGCACCTGCGTAAAAAAGGGCATCAGCTTGTAAAAAGTGCGGGCAAACAGCGAACGGATGGGGGGCTCTCCCTCGCGGGAGACGCGGCGCGTGGCCACACAATCACAACCGGTTTCTTGAATCATGGAAAGCATCTTCGGCAGCAACGCAGGAGGGTCTTGCAGGTCGGCATCCATCACCGCCACATAGTCGCCCGTAGCGTTTGCCAGCCCCGCGAGCAATCCGGCCTCTTTTCCCGCGTTGCGGGCAAAGTTCAGCACCCGGCTGCGCGAATCTTCCTTGGCAAGCTGCGTCAGCAGCGCAAGCGTGCCATCTTTGGAACCGTCATTCACGAACAGAAACTCAAACGTAGCTTCCGGCATTTGTGCGGCCACACCGGATGCCTCGCGCCAGAACGCGGGCAGCGCCTCTTCTTCATTATAGCAAGGCACAACAATCGAAATAGTCATAGGCGTAGTATACCACACTGGATGCAAACTAGCAATTTGCGCATACTACGAAAAGTCAAACTTTTCTAAGGAGGCATTCATGCTTACCGTTTTGCTTCGCGCCGTAATTTTGTTCTTTGTCGCGGTCGCCATGATGCGAATCATGGGAAAGCGGCAGATCAGCCAGCTGCAGCCGTTCGAGCTTGTTATCGCTATCATGATCGCCGACCTTGCCACCATCCCCATGGCAGATGTGGGCATTCCGCTGCTGTACGGCATTCTGCCGATGCTGACGCTGATGATGCTGCACAGCATGCTTGCGCTTATCAGCATGAAGAGCCAGCGCCTTCGCAACATCCTGAGCGGCGTGCCGAGCGTACTGATCCGAAAAGGCGTTGTGCAGCAGGCGGAACTGCGCCGCAATTGTTATGATCTGAACGACCTGCTGGAAGAGCTGCGGGCATGCGGCGTTATGACGCCCGTGGATGTCGAGACCGCTATATTGGAAACAAGCGGCAAGATGAGTGTATTTCCGCACGCAGACAAGCGCCCTGTTACGCCAAAGGACCTAAACCTGCAGGTAGGGTATGAAGGCATCCCGCTGACGCTGGTGATGGATGGGGAAATACAGTACCAAAACCTGACGACGGGCGGGCTGGACGCGAACTGGCTGAACAGCGCGCTGAAAGCATTCGGCTTCCAGGATGCAAAGGATGTGCTGTTGGCCAGCCTGGATACGCAGGGTGTGCTGTTTGCGCAGGGAAAAGGTAACAAGCCGCGGGTAAAAATCGGCGTCGCGCTGGCGCCGGATAAGGTGGGCTGGTAAATGACGAAAAAGGTGCTTTCTATCGCGATTACGTTGCCAATCCTGCTGGGCATCGGCCTGTTTGGCATGCTGTACACCCAGCACATTTCGGAAAGTTATCAGCTGAAGGTGCGGCAAGTGGAAACGCTTGCGAGAGAAGGCGACATGGAGGGCGCGCAAAAGCTGCTGACCGAGGTGGCGGTGGGCTGGGAAAAAAGGCTGACGCTGATGCAGCTGTGGATTTGCCACTCCGACACGGATAATGTTGGTACGCAGCTGCGCGGTTTGCAGGTGGGGCTGACAATCGGGGACAGGCCATCGATTTTCCTTTCATCGGCCAACCTAATAGAGGCGCTCCGCCACCTTCATCACCGGGATGACCTGAGCATCAGCAACATACTTTGACAGGGGAGCACTAGCAATTTCCGGCGAAGTATGGTAAAATACGACAAAAGAAAACCCAAAGGATGTGTAGCAATGCTGCTGGTAGGCAATGGGACCGTATTAACGTTGGGCGATGAGCGGCGCGTGATACAGGACGGGTGCGTTGCGTCGGAAGGCGGCGTCATCGCAGCGGTTGGCGATACGAAAGAGCTGCGCACGCGCTACCCCGGCGCGGAATGGATCGACGCGAAGGGCAAGTGGATCATGCCCGGTTTTATCAACCCGCACCACCACATTTACAGTGCGTTTGCGCGCGGGATGAGCCTTTCCGGCCCCACATCGCACAATTTTCTGGAAGTGCTTAAAAACCTATGGTGGCGCATGGACAAGGCACTGACGCTGGAGGACATCCGCTACAGCGCATACGTCACACTGATCGACTGCGTGCGCAACGGCGTCACCTGCGTGTTTGATCACCACGCTTCGCCTTTTGCTGCCAAGGGAAGCCTTTTCGCCATCGGCGAGGTGGCGGAGGAGATCGGCATTCGCGCGTCGCTTGCGATGGAACTGTCCGACCGCGACGGCGAAGCCGTGGCGGATGCGCTGATAGCGGAAAACCTTGACTGGCTGGATGCGTGCCGCAAGCGGCCCAGTGACAAGCTGGCGGGGCTGTTCGGCCTGCACGCGTCGTTCACACTGTCCGACAAAACGCTGGATAAGTGCGCCGCGCGGATTGATGCCCGTGACGGCTATCATGTGCATGTGGCGGAAGGATCACTGGACGCGAAAGATTCCATGGACAAATACCACCTGCAAACGCTGTCCAGGCTGGATAAGTTCGGCATCCTGCGCCCGAACACAACGGCTGTGCACTGCATTTCCATCACCGATGACTGCATGGATCTGCTTGCCGAGCGCAAAACCGTGGTGGCGCATAACCCGGAAAGCAACATGAACAACGCCGTAGGCACCTCCCGTGTGCTGGATATGATGAAAAAGGGCGTCACGGTGGGGCTTGGCACGGACGGCTACACCAGCGATATGCTGGAGTCCTACAAGGCTGCGCCGATCTTGCAGCGGCACGCAGCGGGCGACCCCAGCGTGGGCTTTATGGAGACAGCGGACATGCTGCTTACGGGTAACGCGGCCATTGCCGCCCGTTCCTTCGCGCGCCCGATGGGGCGGCTTTCCGAGGGCGCGTGCGCCGACATGATCATCGTTGACTATGACCCGCCGACACCGGTGTTTGACGGCAACCAGATCGGCCACATCCTGTTTGGACTGACCGGCCGCATGGTGGATACAACGATCGTTGGCGGAAGGGTGCTGATGCGCGGCTGTGAGCTTACCACCGTGGATGCGCCCGCCGTGTTTGCCAAGGCGCGTGAGGTTGCCGCCGCGCTGTGGCAGAGAATATGAGAACGCTGCTGAAGAATGGGCTGTTGGCGCTGCCGGAGGGGCCTGTTCGCGCAGATCTGCTGATCGAAGGGGAGACCATCGCCGCCATCGGCGAGGACCTTTTCGCTGACGCGGAAACAATCGACCTGTCCGATAAAATTGTGCTGCCCGGTGCGATTGACACGCACACCCACTTTGACCTGCCCGTTTCCGGCACCGTTACGGCGGATGACTTCGATTCCGGTACGCGCGCGGCGCTTGCGGGCGGCACCACCACGGTGCTGGATTTCGCCACACAGGACAAGGGCGGGACGCTGCGCCAGGCGTACGACACATGGCGCGCCCGGATGGACGGCAAGGCATACTGCGACGTGGGCTTTCATATGGCGATCACCGACTGGAACAAGGAAACCAGCGATGAAATCGCGCAAATGGAAGCGCTGGGCATCACATCGTACAAGCTGTACATGGCTTACCCCGCGCTGATGGTGGAAGATGACGAGATTTTCGCGGCGCTTACCCGCATTCGCGAATTTGGCGGGCTATGCGGTTTTCACTGCGAAAACGGCCGGCTGGTGAACGCGTTGGTTGCGCGGGAGAAAGCGCTGGGACACATGGGGCCGAACGCGCACCCCAGAAGCCGCCCGCCGGAGGTGGAGGCCGAAGCGATCGCCCGGTTGCTTCGCATCGCACAGCTTGCGGATGCGCCGGTCAACATCGTGCACCTTTCCAGCCGCATGGGGCTGGAGACCATACGCGCCCTGCGCGCGCCGGGGCAGGAAATCCACATCGAAACCTGCCCGCAATACCTGCTGCTGTCCGATGAGGCGCTGTCAAGGCCGGATGGGGCGAAGTTCGTCTGCTCGCCGCCGCTGCGCGCGAAGGAGGATGCCGAGGCGCTGCTTGCCGCCGTGGCTTCCGGCGAAATCGAGACGGTCGGCACCGACCACTGCTCTTTCAACTTCGCCGGGCAAAAGGAAATGGGGAAGGATGACTTCAGCAAAATTCCAAACGGGATGCCCGGCGTTGAGCACCGCTTGGCGCTGATGATGACAGCAGGCGTGGAAACCGGCGTGATGACGCTGCGCACGCTGGTATCCGCGCTTTGTGAAAACCCCGCCCGTCTGTTCGGCTTGTACCCGAAAAAGGGCGTGCTTGCGCCGGGAAGCGATGCGGATATTGTCATATGGGACCCCGATCTGCGCCATGTGATCCAAGCAAAAAACCAGGCGCAACGCGTGGACTATACGCCATATGAGGGCTTTTCGACTTGCGGCGGCGTGCGCGATGTGTGGCTTCGCGGCGTGCACGCGGTGGCGGGCGGACGGGTTCAAGGCGCGCCAAGGGGCGCATTTCTGATGCGTGGAAGGTCAAAACCCCAAAAAGGTTGAAAAATATCGGTTTTTTCAGCATTGTAGGCAGGAAAACCGCCGCGCGCGGCGAATAGAGGGGCGTTGACTAACCCATGATAGTAATGATGCCAGGAAAAACAAGGAGGGTACCCTGATGAACAAGACCGAACTTTGCGCTGCGATCGCCGCCAAGACTGGCTTTTCCAAGAAAGACACGGAAAAGTTCACGGCCGCTTTTGTGGATACCGTCGTGGAAGCGCTGCAGCAGGATGACAAGGTCCAGATCGTGGGCTTTGGCACCTTCGAGGTGAAGAACCGCCCCGCCCGCAAGGCGCGCAACCCGCGCACCGGCGAGGAAATCGAAATCGCCGCCACCAAGGCGCCCGCGTTCAAGGTTGGCAAGGCGCTGAAAGACAGCGTGAAGTAAGCCGGATTTTTCCGAGGGTTAAAAAGGAGCGGCTATCCGCTTCTGAAATCCCCTTCTTCCGCTATGGCGGGGAAGGGGATTTTCGTTTATAATAGAAAGGGATTTCGAAGCGAAATTCTATAGTGCGCAAGAAGGGAACCGCTATGCGACTTGATAAATTTTTGAAGGTATCCAGGATCATCAAACGCCGTACCGTCGCCAATGAGGCGGCGGATGCCGGCAGGGTTTCCATCAACGGAAAGCCCGCAAAGCCCAGCGCGGATGTGAAGGCAGGCGATGTGCTGGAGATACGCTTCGGCGACAAGATCAGCCGGTTCGAAATTGTTTCGGTGCAGGAGCACGCCGCCAAGGCGGATGCGGCTGACATGTACCGCGCACTGCCATGAGCGTTTACGCGCTGATAGTGGCCGCGGGTTCCGGCAAAAGGATGGGCCTTGCGGAAAACAAGGTGCTGACCCCGCTGGGGGGCCGTCCCGTGCTGTGCCATACGGTCGACGCGTTTCAGGGGCTTGTGGACGGCATCGTAGTGGTGATCCGCCCCGAAGATGAGGCGCAAATTGAAGCGCTTGGCCTGCCTGTGCGGCTTGCGCACGGCGGCGCTACGCGACAGCAGTCGGTGCTGTCCGGGCTGTCACTGCTTTCATCCCAGCATGACATTGTGCTGGTCCATGACGCCGCACGGCCCTTTGTGTCCGAAGAGACGATCAAAGCCTGCATTGATTCCGTGCGCCGAAAGGGCAGCGGCGTAGCCTGCCTGCCGGTGAAGGACACAACCAAGCGCATCAACCATGACGGCACGGTGCTGGATACGCTGCCGCGCGAAACATTGCGCGCCGCGCAGACCCCGCAGGGATTCCGTGCCGGTGTGCTCCGCCAGGCGATCGAGGCGCTGGAAGCCCAGGGCCTGACCGCCACCGACGATGCGGGCGCGATGGAGGCGGCGGGCGAGAAAGTCTATCTTGTGCAGGGGAACGAGCGCAACATCAAGCTGACCACAAGGGAGGATTTGCGGATGGCATCGCAATGGATCGGCCATAGCGTGGCGGAGGCGGAAACGCGCGTTGGGCATGGGTACGACGCGCACCGGTTGGGGCCGGACAGGGCGCTGATGCTCTGTGGGGTGAATGTGCCGTACGAAAAGGGGCTGATCGGCCATAGCGACGCCGATGTGGCGCTGCACGCGCTGATGGATGCGCTGCTGGGCGCTGCTGCGCTTGGCGATATTGGCAGCCATTTTCCGGCGGGCGATCCGCAATACCTGAATATTTCTTCGTTAACGCTGCTGCGCCGCGTGCGGGATGTGCTTGCCCAAAGGGGGCTTGCGCCGCGCAACGTGGACATCACGATCATCGCCGAGCGTCCCAAGCTAAAGCCGCACATCCCTGAAATGATCGCCGCCGTGGCGGAGGCGCTTAGCATCGCACCGGATTTTGTCAGCGTGAAGGCGACTACGACAGAGGGTATGGGGTTTGAAGGGGAAGGGATTGGCATATCCGCGCACGCGGTGGCAATGGTAGTATCTCAACAAAAGGAAACATAAAAAGAATGGGGCGCGGCCAATGGCGGCGCCCCTTGTACTTGGTGTTACCTTGCCCTTGTCCGCACTTCTTCGCTCAGCTTTTCAATGAACGCTTCCAGCGGCATCACGCCCAGGTCGCCCTCTTTGCGGCTTCTGACGGCAATGGTGCCGTTTTCGATCTCTTTATCGCCGATGACGATCATGTACGGCACTTTTTCCATCTGCGCTTCGCGGATCTTGAATCCGACCTTTTCGTTGCGCAGGTCGCACTCCGCACGGAAGTCGCCGTCAAACAGCGTCTTCGCAATCTGCTTGGCACGCGCGTCGCCGCGCTCCGTGATGGTGAGGATTTTCACCTGTACCGGCGACAGCCACGGCGGAAAAGCGCCGGCGAAATGCTCGATCAGGATGCCGATGAAGCGCTCCATGGAGCCAAGCACCGTGCGGTGGATCATCACCGGGCGATGCTCTTTGCCATCCTGTCCGATGTACGTCAGCTCAAACCGCTCCGGCATCTGGAAATCCAGTTGGATCGTGCCGCACTGCCAGGTATGGCCAATGCTGTCCTCCAGGTGGAAGTCAATCTTCGGGCCGTAGAACGCGCCGTCGCCTTCGTTAATCTTGAAGGGCATGCCCACCGTCAGAAGTGCCTGGCGCAGCGCTTCGGTGGCGGCTTCCCAATCCTCATCGCTGCCCATGCTGTTTTCCGGGCGCGTGGAAAGCTCTACCGTGAACTTGAAGCCGTATGTTTCGTAGATATCGCGATCCAGCTGGATGACACCGATGATTTCTTCCTGCACCTGGTCCATCGTCATGTACAGGTGCGCGTCATCCTGCGTAAAAGCGCGGACGCGCATCAACCCGTGCAATGCGCCGGACAACTCGTGCCGGTGCACCAGGCCCAGTTCCGCATACCGAAGCGGCAGGTCGCGGTAGGAGTGCATGGCATTTTTGTAAACCAGGATGCCGCCCGGGCAGTTCATGGGCTTGATGGCATACACCGCGTCATCAATGATCGTGGAGTACATGTTGTCCCTGTAATGCCCCATGTGCCCGCTTTGCTCCCAAAGCGCCTGGGAAAGGATGATTGGCGTGCGGATTTCATGGTACCCGCGCTCCCGGTGGATGCGGCGCCAATACTCCTCGATCTGGTTGCGCAATACCATGCCCTTGGGGTGAAAGAAGGGGAAACCGGGGCCTTCCTCATGCAAAGAGAACAGATCCAGTTCGCGGCCAAGTTTGCGGTGGTCGCGCTGTTTTGCTTCTTCAATGCGGCGCAGGTGGTCTTCCAGCGCTTCTTTGGTGGGATACGCCGTGCCGTAAATGCGCTGCAGCATTTTGTTTTTCTCGCTGCCGCGCCAGTAAGCGCCCGCAACTTGCGTCAGCTTCAGTGCCTTCACCTTGCCCGTGGAGGGCAGATGCGGCCCCGCGCACAGGTCAACAAAATCGCCTTGCTTGTAGAAGGAAATGACCGCGTCCTCCGGCAGATCCTGAATCAGCTCAACCTTGTATGGTTCGTTTCGATCCTTCATGTACTGGATGGCTTCCGCCCGCGGCATTTCAAACCGTTCCAGCCGGTCGTTTTTCTTGACGATCCTCTGCATTTCCTTCTCAATTACTTCAAGATCGGCAGGGGAAAACGGCTCATCGGAGTCAAAATCATAATAGAAACCGTTGTCAATCGCCGGGCCGATCGCAAGCTTTGTGCCCGGGCGGACAGCCAGCACCGCCTGCGCCAGGATGTGCGACGCCGTATGCCTAAACGCGCGGCGGCCTTCTTCATCCTCAAAGGTGAGGATTTCGACGGAATCGCCGGCCTTCAACGGACGCCAAAGCTCCGCTGCTTCACCGTTTACATTCGCTACAAGCGCCTGTTTTTTGATATCCTGGCCCAGCGCTTCCGCCACGTCAAAGGATGTCATCCCGTCTTTTTCCACCAGAAATGCCATAGGTCCGCCTCCTTTTTCATCGTGGAAACCGCCAAATGACTGCAAAAAAGCCGTCCCCTGATGCGGGGACGGCGAAATGCCGTGGTTCCACCCTGCTTTGTTTTGTTGTACTGATTTCAAACGCGTTTGAAACCGGTAGCTAACCTCATTATCGCCGTAACGCCGCGCCGCGCCTTCCATCGGAGGGTGGTCTTCGCCCGGGCCTGCCCGCACGGCTCTCACCATTGCCGCACTCTCTTTGGAGCAAGAATCTGGGGTACTCTTCCTCGTCCCGCGAAAGGATGCGCGTATCATACACCTGGGCAAACCTTTCTGTCAAGCACAAGTTGCGCTTTCTCCATATTCCTGCTATGTTGCCGCTTTCGGGCAGAGAGGGCGATACACATGAAAAGGGCCGTGATTTGGGTCACGCTGTCGGTTTTCCTTGGGCTTATGCTGCTTGCGCTGGCCGGCGCTTCGGGCGGCAAATCTATGAGTTGCCCGCCCTCGGCCGGCCGATGGCCAGGCGCTTAGCGTAGCCTCCCGCTGCGCCTCCTTCCGGCTTCTTGCCGGAAAAAAACTCTGGCGATCTTTCGTGCAAAACCTATCTGGAATTGGTATAACAGGCCTATTTGTGATATGATTCCCCTGCCAGGATTTTGTTTGAGCGGTACAGCTGCTCCAGCAGCATCACGCGGGCAAGCTGGTGGGGGAATGTCATATCCGAAAGAGAGAGGCGCTCATTTGCCCGCGCCACAACGGCGGAAGACAGCCCGTTTGAGCCGCCGATGACGAACACCACCCGGTGCGTGCTTTCGTTTCCAAGCGCCACCAGCCGCTGTGAAAGCCCGGGCGAGGTCAGGCGTTTCCCATCGATTGTCAGCGCGATGACATGGTCGCGGGGGCCGAGCTTGGACAGCAGCGCCGCGCCTTCCGCATCCATAATGCGGGTGATATCTGCGGCGGAAGCGTTCTTCGGTTCTGAAAGGTCGGGGCACTCCAGAATCGTGCAGCCACCGAACCGCGTCAGCCGCTTCAGGTATTCGGCCGCCGCATCCTGAAAATATCCTTCGCGCAGTTTGCCTACGCACGCAATGGCCAGCTGCATCGCTACTCCGACAGCGCGAACACGCCGCAGCTTTTGTCCCTGTACGCCATGGCGATGCGGATATCCTCATCCGGACGGATGCCCGCGTCCAGCAGCTTTCCGCAAACCGTTTCATATGCCAGCGACGGCCTGTTCGTCTCCGCGCTCATGTGGCCCAGAATCGCGTACCGCAGCCCCGTTTCATACAGGCGGATCAGCACCTCCGCGCAGTCTCCGTTGGAAAGATGCCCCCGCTTGCCGCGAATGCGCGCCTTCAGGTAGGGAGGATAGGTGGGGTGCGACTGAAGCAAATCAGGATCGTAGTTCGCTTCCAGAAGAAGCAAATCAGCCCCGCACAGGCACTGCATCCAGCCGCTTTCGATGCGGCCCAAATCGGTCGCGATGCACAGCTTTCGCCCGCCGTGCAGCAGCGAGTAGCCGACCGGTTCCGCCGCGTCATGCGGAATGGGGAAGGATTCGACCGCAATATCCTGGACACAAAAGCCCTGCCCGGCGCTGAACATGCGGCGGTTGTGCTCCGCAATGCGGCTGATGCCGGGAAAATCAAGCATCGCGCGCCAGGTGCCGGGCGTGGCGTACACCGGCAGATCGTATTTTTCAGACAGCAACCCGACGCCCTTGATATGGTCGCTGTGCTCATGGGTAATCAGAATGGCGCCAAGCGTCTCCGGCGGCACGCCGCATTCCGCAAGGCATTCGACAACCGCCTTGCGGGAAAGCCCGGCATCCACCAGCAAGCGGGTTTCGCCTGCCTGTACCAGCAGCGTGTTTCCGCTGGAACCGCTGCGCAACGGGGAAAAGAAAAACGACATATGCTCGTCCTTTGCTGATACAATACCATCTATAGTATAGGGGCCGTGCATATTGTACATGGGAAATGGGAATTGTGCAAGGGCGGCGAATCTGCTATACTGATTGCATGCCGCTGAAGGGGGAAAAAGATGCGCATCATCGCGGGCACCGCGCGCGGACGGACGCTGGCCGCGCCCAAGGGGATGGACACGCGCCCTACGCTGGACCGTGTGCGCGAATCGCTTTTTTCCATTCTGGTTTCGCGCTTGGACGGCGCGCGGGTGCTGGATCTATTCGCGGGATCAGGCGCGTTGGGGCTGGAATCGCTCAGCCGCGGGGCAGCCCGTGCGGTTTTTGTTGACCGTGCCAGAGCTGCGCAGGCGGCGGTTTCCGCGAACATCAAGGCATTGGGCTTTGAAGAATGCGCGCGCATGCTGCCGGTTGAATGGCGGCAAGCGGTTAAGGCGCTACAGACATCCGGCGATGTGTTTGACCTGATTTTCCTTGATCCGCCATACGCCATGCCGGATCGGGACAAGCTGCTGCCCGCGATTGCGCAGGCGGAAATCCTTGCGCCGGAAGGCCGGGTCGTATTTGAGCATGGCCGCGACTGGATGCCCGCCGCGCCCGGCTGGCAGGCGACGGACACGCGCCGCTACGGCGATACGGAGATCACATTCTTTGCGTGGGGGGATTGCCATGCGCTCGGTACTCTATCCGGGGAGCTTTGACCCCGTCACGGCAGGCCACATGGATATCATCCGGCGCGCGTCTCTGGCGTTTGACCGCGTGGTGGTGGGCATACTGCACAATCCGCAAAAGCCATCCGGCGCGGTGCCGCTGGATAAGAGGCTGGCGTTGCTGCGAATGGCGGCCAAAGAGCTTACAAATGTTGAGGTAACGGCGTTTTCAGGGCTTCTGGTGGAAGCGGCAGGCGCAGCAAATGTGGATGCCGTGCTGAGGGGAATTCGCAGCACATTGGATACGGAAGATGAACTCATGATGGCGCGCCTGAACCGCCAGATCGGCCAGGTGGAAACGGTTTTCATGGCCGCAAGCCCAGAAGTGTCGCATATCAGCGCAACGTATGTCCGGCAAATTGCGCGCCTGCACGGAGATATACGGGGGCTTGTGCCCGAAACAGTACGCGAAGAAATCATCCGCTTGCTGACACAGCCGCAGTAGAAAGGGAGAAAACCATGGCAAACGATATCCATGATATTCTGGATGAGCTTCAGGGCATGATTGAAACCGCGCGGAAGCTGCCGCTCATGAACACCTACACGATGGACCGGGAGGCGCTGCTGCGCGTTATCCAGCAGGTGCGCGATGCGCTGCCCGAAGCCATCCAGGATGCGCACCGCATCAAAACGCAGGAAGAAAAGATTCTGCAGGATGCAAGGCGTCAGGCGGACAACACGCTGGCCGAAGCCGAGGCGAAGAGCCGCAAACTGCGCATGGAGAGCGAGCAAAGGGCCGCGCTGCTGCAAACCAATGCAGAGCAGCATGCAAACGAAACCGTTGAAAACGCGCAGGAGAAAGCGGATGAAATCCTTGTCAGCGCGGACCGCGAGGCGGATGCGCGCGTGGCGCAGAGCGCGATCACCATGCGTGCCGAGCAGGCTGCGGATGCGTTGCGCATCAAATCCGCTGAGGAGGCGGAGCATGTCAAAAATGCCGCATATGACGACGCGGCGGATCTGCTCAAGCGTGTGGAAGAAGTGGTTATCCAGATTGCCAATGAGCTGTACGCCGCCCGCAAGGACTTGGAGTCAGAGCGGTAAGCGCATCAGCAGCGCGCACAGCGCGTATGCGGCCCCCGCGTGCACAATGCGCGCGGCCAGCTGTATACGCAGGTTGATGCCCGCGCCTTTGAGAAATACGGCGTTTTGCAGGAATACGGACAGTCCGCCGAACGATACAGCCGCGCATAAAAGCGGTCCTGTGATGGCGGGGGAAAGGCCCAGCCCCTGTATCTTCGCGCAACCGCCTGCCATCTCCAGCACCGACAGCAACAACGCTGACGGCAGGCCGGAAAGCGGCAGCACCTGCGCCGTCAGCGCGGAAAGCGCCGAGAACAGCGCCATGCATCCACACACTGTTACCATGGCTAGGGATGCATCCCGAATAGCTTCCGGCAAGGTAGAGCGCGCCCCGCTTGTGGGCGCGCTATTTGTTTCCATGGGTATTTCTTTTTTTTGTAGCAGGCGCACGAATCCATATGCGGCCAGTGCGCCCAGCCAGTGTGCGGCCAGCATCGGAATGCCTCCCTGCAGCGTGCCCAGGATGAACAGCGGGCTTGCCGTGGCACACAGCGCCGCCAAACGTTGCGCGCGCGGCACGGGATCCCCCTGCTGCGCAATGAGGCGCGCGCCCGCCGGAGAGCCGCCCAACATCGCCAGCACCGGCGTAAGCCATGCGGCGCTTACACCGGAGGCCAACAATTGGCTGAGCACCATGTACGGGAACAGCGCGGGCATCACGTTTCTCGCCCAAATCAGGCACGCACTCCGCACGGCTTCCATCGCTGGCGCAGGGTATAGCGCCAACAGCCCAAGGATTCCGCCGAGCCCCGCCGCCTTCAGACGGCCCAACCACACTTTTTGCATGGTGGATGGGTATGCGGGCGGGGGCGCGATTATGGCGCTTCTTCAGATGGAATCAACGCAAGGAAATCATCGGCGAACGGGCCGCCAAGGCGCTGCAGTTCACCAAGCACCCTTTGGATACCCGCGGGTGTCGTGTGCCAATTGTCGGCGGAAATTTCAATGCCATCCTGAAAGTACGGGATTGGGTGCACCAGGATATCCACATCAGGAAACGCCATCTGGTACCACATCAGTGACCTTCTGGCGTGAAAACACTTGCAGCACAGTATAGCCTTTTCGACGCGCAGCCCGTGTTCATCCGCTGCTTTCTGGGTGAGAAAAGCGTTGTCTCTCGTCCACCCGGATGCCGTCTCGCAAACGATGGCTTCTCTGGGAACGCCGTTATACATCAGCACATCCGTAAGGAATTCGCATTCCGTCAGATAATCCTTGCAGTAGATATCCCGTTTGGATTTCACGCCTGCAAACTTGCCGTGCTTCACGCTAAAGCCGCCCGTCGGGATAATGACTTTGGCATAGCCTTGATTGTACAGCGCGGCGGCGTACTCGCCAAGCTCCGGATGCGATCCTCCCGGGATGAAGATCGCATCCGCCTTTTCCATCTCATCTTCAACGAAAATAAACCGGGTGATGTCATCAATGATTCTTTTGTTCATAACAGCGGCCTTTCCTGGCGGCTGGCGTTACAGCACGCCTGTTGTTGCCTTCGGGGTTTGCGTGGGTGTGGCTGTCGCCGTGGGCTTTGGGGTTGGCGAAGGCGAAGGGGACGGACTAGGTGAGGGGGACGGCGTTTCCGCCGGTGTGGGCGCGGGTGTGGCCAGCGCTTCTTCATACAGCTTTGCAAGCGTTTGCTTGCCTGCAACGCCATCCACCGAAAGGCCATTATCCCTTTGGAATGCCTTGACCGCCGCGGTTGTGCCCGCGTAATACCCGCCGGTCACGGTGCCCTTGTAGTACCCAAGATCGCGCAGCTTGCACTGTAGCCAATACACCTGCTCATTTTCCACCCCGCGCGACAGCGTTTTGAACGGCATTGGCGGCACGCCGCCCGCCAGATACTCTGGCGGCGCGGTGGGGGCGGATGTGGGATTTGGCAGCATGGTTTCATAGTTCAGAGACGGGATTTTGAGCGACTTGGTCAGCTCTTCATCCGCTTCGCCCATGTAAACAAGCACCTGTGTGCCCTTGCCGCAGTTGTTGTATATCCATTTGGCGTCGTCGATCATCAGCCGGATGCACCCGTGTGACGCGCGCTTCCCAAGCCCGGTATAGCTGCCGGTTTTGAGCGACAGCGGGTTTGCATTTTCCGCGTAAATGACAGAATGAAACGCGTTCGACGCATCCATCCGCGTCCAGTACTGCGCGTAGGTGCCCCACTTGGTGAAGTAACACCAGCGGGCTGTTGCGCCGTTCAGGGTGTATGTTTTCAGCGGCGTGGGGTCGCTTTCCGTGCCGGTGGAACAGAGCATGTGCTTGATCAGGCGCGTGTACTCGTTGTTTTCATCCAGGCCATAGACGGTGGTAACCTGCGTGGTGACGTTCACTTCGATGTAGTACGGCACCGGCGTGGGGGTGGGGGTCGGCTTAGGCGTGGATTTCGCATCCACCGCGTCCGCGCTGAAAAGCAGCGCCCATGTGGACGCGCCCACCACACCGTCCGAAGTAATGGCGTTCTGCCGCTGAAAGTCCTTCACGGCATTTCTGGTATTGCCCAGGAACTTGCCGCTGATTTCCAGCCCGTAATAGCCAAGCTCCGTAAGCCTTGTCTGGATGCGCAGCACATTTTCACCGGTATCGCCGTATTGCAGGTTCCCGGGAAACGGTGCATCCATCGAAAGCGGCGCCATCGTGGGGTGCGGGGTGGCGGTAGCTTTCGGCGTTGCAGTAGGCTGAGGGGTCTGCGTGACACGGTATTTTGCGTCTCCGCTGAAGATCAGCATCTGCAGCGCGGCGTCAGCCTCGCCGGTCATGGAAAAGCCGTTATCCTGCTGGAACAGCCGGACGGCCTTTTGTGTGTTTTCCTGATAATTGCCGGTGATGCGGAAGGTGTAATACCCAAGCTCCGTCAGCCTCGTTTGCAGCAGCGTCACCGTTTCGCCCTGGCTGCCGTAGCGCAGCGTGGGGATTTCCTCTGCCGCGCCCAAACCTGTGACCAACCCCGTGATGAGAAGCAAAAGAATCGCGATCAGCCATCCGGTTTTTTTCATCGTGTTTACCTCTTGCGCTTACTTCGTACCTATTCAACGTTGAAGCGCTGGAAAGGTCTGCTGTGAATGTCGAATTTCGCCGTAGTAACTTATGGTAAAAGAAGCAGTTACCGGAAAACCTGCAACAGGTGACACTTAAGGTACTGCGTTTCAGGGGATGCGGGCAGTATCGGGTGGTCGCGGCCCTGCGTGCGCACTTCGATTTGACGCAGCGTGACGCGCGCGTCCCTCGCGGCGGATACCAGCATCTCTTCGAACGCTTCCGGCGAAACGTGGTGCGAGCAGGAACAGGTGACCAGGAAACCGCCGTCACGCGTCAGCTTCATCCCGCGCAGGTTGATTTCCTTGTATCCGCGCAGCGCCGCGGGCACCGCCGCGCGCGCCTTGGTGAACGCCGGTGGATCAAGGATTACGACATCGTATGTTTCGCCCTGGTCGCACTTTTCGCGCAGCAGGTCGAACACGTTTGCCTCAACAAAATCGGCGTCAAGGCCGTTCAGACGCGCATTTTCGGCGGCCTGCCAGCACGCCAGCGCGGAGATATCCACGCCCGTGACCTGCGCCGCGCCGTAGTGCGCCGCGTGCAGCGCGAACGATCCGGTGTGCGTGAAGCAGTCCAGAACGCGCGCATTGCGCACAAAAGGTGCGATGGCCGAGCGGTTTTCCTTTTGATCCAGGAAGAAGCCGGTTTTCTGTCCCTCCTTAAAATCCACATGGAAACGCACGCCGTTTTCGGTGATTTCGGCGCGCTCCGGCGCGGCGCCGCGAAGCAGGCCGCGCGTTTGCTGCATGCCTTCCAATTCCCGCACCTTTGCGTCGCTGCGTTCCCATACGCACTGGGGTTTCAGGATATCCATCAGCGCGTCAACAATCGCGTTTTTCCAGCGCTCGATGCCAAGCGCCAGCGATTGGATGACCACCACATCCCCAAAGCTATCCGCGACAAGGGCGGGCAGCCCGTCCGACTCGGCAAAGACGGCGCGGCAACTGCGCAGGTCGGCGAACAACCGCCGGTATTCGATGGCGCGCTTCACCCGGGCGTAAATGAACTGTTCATTCACCGGCTCATCATGCGTGGTAAACATCCGCAGCGCGATTTGAGACGCCGGGTTGTACATTGCGCGGCCCAGAAACTTGCCGCGCGCGGTGGCGACATCCACCACATCGCCGGGGGTAAAAGGGCCGTCCACCCTTGCGATATCGGAACGGAACACCCAGGGGTGCCCCGAAAGCACGCGCGCCTCGCGCCCAGAAGTCAAAACGGCCTTCGCCATGAATGCGCCTCCTGAGATAAAATTCCAGTCAAACATAATTCGACAATAGTGTAACTGTAGCGGAAGGCGCGCCGCCTGTCAAGGGCAATACCGCGCCTGTGCATTGCGCGATATTGCCCAAGAAAATCCGCATGGACAGATAGCGGCATCTCCATTATAATGTTGCCATCGCACAAATGGAGGCTGCACAGATGGAATCGATGATAGCAAATCCGGCGCTTGCGGAGCAAGGCGCGCAGAAAATTGCCTGGGCGGCAAAGCACATGCCTGTGCTGACCCAAATCCGGGCGCGGTTTGAAAAAGAAAAACCGTTTGCGGGGTTGACGCTGGCCGTGTCCGTCCACCTGGAAGCGAAAACGGCATACCTATGCCAAACGCTGATGGCGGGCGGCGCGGAAGTGATTTCGATGGGTTCAAACCCGCTGTCCACGCAGGATGATGTCTGCGCGGGGCTTGCGGCATCCGGCGTAACAGTGATCGCAAAGCACGGCTGCACGGTAGCGGAATACCATGACGCGCTGGTGGCCGGATTGTCGTCAAAGCCGCACCTGATTGTTGACGACGGCGGCGATATGGTGCAAATCCTGCACGAAGAAAAGCCGGAATACGCAGAGCGTCTGATTGGCGGCTGCGAAGAGACGACCACCGGCGTGCTGCGCCTCAAGGCGCGCGCAAAGGCCGGTCAGCTCAAGTTCCCCATGGCGCTGGTAAACGATGCCGACATGAAGCACCTGTTTGATAACCGCTACGGCACGGGCCAGAGCGGGTGGGATGGCATCCTGCGCACCACGAACCTGAACGTCGCCGGCTCCACCGTGGTGGTGGCTGGGTACGGTTGGTGCGGCAAAGGCGTGGCCATGCGCGCCAATGGCCTGGGCGCGCGGGTGATCGTGACGGAAGTTGATCCCGTCAAGGCAATAGAAGCGGTAATGGATGGGTTTAATGTGATGCCGATGAAGGAAGCGGCCCCGCTGGGCGATTTCTTCATCACCGTGACAGGCTGTAAAGAGGTCATCGGCGAGAATGTGTTCCCGCTGCTGAAAGATGGCGCGGTGCTGTGCAACGCGGGCCATTTCGATGTGGAAGTGGATGCGGCGGCGCTGCGCCGATGCGCGGTCAGGCACTATGCGGCCCGCAAAAATATTGAAGCGCATGTGATGCCCTGCGGCAGAACCCTGTATCTGCTGGCCGAGGGTCGGCTTGTCAACCTGGCGGCGGGCGACGGCCACCCGGTGGAAATTATGGATACAAGCTTCGCGCTGCAGGCGCTGTGCGCGGAGCACATGCTGCGGTATGGCAAGAACCTGAAGCCGGACGCATATGCTGTGCCCAGGGAAGTGGACATGGAAGTGGCGCGGCTGAAGCTGACGTCAATGGGCATTGACATTGACGCCCTATCCGATGAACAGGCGGCATACCTGCAGGGGTGGCAATAACCCGCCCAAATCCGCATTCCCGTTTTTTCCACGCAAAAGACTGCATCAAATCACATGTTCCATCCGTTTAGCATACATAAGTCGAGAAAGGTCAGGAGAGATCTTGACCTTTCTCCATTTTGTGATATACTATTGAATATCAAAGATGGTCAAACCGGAGGATGGCACATGAAACCATTAACAGACAGTATCGAGGCATTCATCAAGTCACTGCTTGAGGAAGGCCAGGCGCAGGTGGATGTGCAGCGCAATGAGCTGGCACAGTATTTCCGCTGCGCGCCATCGCAGATTACCTATGTGCTTTCCACGCGATTTACGCCCGATCACGGGTACGTTATTGAAAGCAGACGCGGCGGCGGCGGGTATATACGCATTGTACGCCTTCGTGAATCGCGTGGCAGCAACCTGCTGTATCTGATTAATAAGCGGATAGGGGATTCTATTTCCCAGCGGGACAGCGAGGCGATCATCTCGCAGCTGTTCACAAGCGATGTTGTAACTGAAAACGAGGCAAGGCTGATGCGCGCGGCGGTATCCGGCGAAGCGATCAACCTGCCGGTAGCCTTTAAGGATGCGCTCAGGGCTTCGGTGCTTAGGCAAATGCTGCTTGAAATCGCAAGCCGGGCGGAGGAGGATGATTCCTGATGTTATGCGATGACTGCAAGAAAAACCAAGCGGTTGTAAGGCTTGTTTCCATTGTGGATGGGCGAAAGTCCGAAAGAAACCTGTGCCCCCAGTGCATGGCGAGGCAAAAGCTGCAAATGCAGGCAAAGGGGCGCGACGGCGTGCAGAGCATGCTGTCCGCGATCTGGAGCGGCGTGCACCGCGCCGGACAGCAGCACCCCGGCCTTGTTTGCTCCCGCTGCGGGATGGCGTATGATGAGTTTGTCAAATCAAGCCGCCTTGGATGCGCACAGTGCTATAAGGATTTCCGCACGCAGATGAAGCCGCTGCTTACCCGTCTGCACGGGCATACGCAGCACATCGGCCATGTGCCGGAGCATGCGGATGAAGCCGTAACCGGCCGCACGCGGATAGAGCAGCTTCGCCGCGAAATGGATATCGCCATCGCGTGCGAGGATTTCGAGGTGGCCGCCATTCTGCGCGATGAGCTGAGAGAACTGACCGCGCTGGTACGTGCCGGGGAAGCGGAGGAGCGCGCGTGAACAAACCCGATGTGCGCGATGTGGTGCTATTCAGCAGGGTGAGGCTTGCCAGAAATTTTGCGGATTTGCCCTTTCCCGCGAAGATGCTCGGCGATGACGGCGCGGAGGTGCAGCTGCGCACCGCAGACGCGCTGGCGCATGCACCCGAAGGGCAGCGGTATTCACTGCTGCGCATTCATGATTTGGAAGATGCCGTTCGCCGCGGTTTGGTGGAAAGACACCTGGTCAGCCGGGCGCTGCTCTCGGCCGGACCGCACGCGGCGGTGCTGCTGAGGCGTGATGAGTCCGTTTGCATCATGATCAATGAAGAGGATCACCTGCGCATCCACGCGCTTCTGCCCGGACAGGCGCTGGAAAGGGCGGCGGAGATGGCGTTTGCCGTGGAAGAGGCGATCGGCAAGCGCGTGCAGTACGCGTTTGACGCGGAGCTTGGCTACCTTACAAGCTGCCCCACGAACACAGGCACGGGCATGCGTGCCTCCGCGCTGCTGCACCTGCCCGCGCTGACCCGCTCTTCCGCAATTGGCGGCGTGGTGCAGGAGGTCTCCAAGCTTGGTCTGTCGCTGCGCCCGCTGTACGGCGAGGAAAGCGAGGCCCAGGGAGAACTGTACCTGCTTGGCAACCAGGTGGCGCTTGGCCGGTCTGAACAGGAGATATTGGATTCGCTTGACGCGATTGTAACCGAAGTGGTTGACCGCGAGCGCTCGGCAAGGGAATTGTTGCTGCTTTCCGGCGACTTGTCCCTGGAGGATCGCCTGATGCGCTCTGTGGGCATCCTACAGTATGCCCGCCGGCTTTCTGAACCGGAATGGATGCGCCGCTGGACGGATGTGCGCCTGGCAGTGCAGGCAGGGCTGTATCCGATGGAGCTGTCCGAATGGGATGCGCTGCTGAACGCCGCGCGCCCCGCGCACCTGGAGCTTGCCGCGCAAAAGGAGCTTTCGCCAAACGAACGCGACGAGGCGCGCGCGCGGCTGGTGCGGGAGGCACTGTCGTCATCTTCCATGATGGAAAGCACAAAATTTCTCCATGCAAATGTGACAGAAATTTTTGTAAAGCCCGGTATTTGAAAGAGAAGGGGTTTCTTGCAGGCCCTGCGACGGCGCAATAGCTGCGAAACTGCGCCGATGATAACAGACAAATTCAAGCCAGAGAAGGAGGCACCCCATGGCATTCCCCGGAAGATTCACAGAAAGGGCGCAGCGCGCGCTGATGGCCGCGCAGGACGCCGCCAAACGAATGGGGCACGATTACGTCGGCACGGAGCACCTGCTGCTGGGCCTTTTGAAGGAGCCCGCCGCGCCGATGCAGACGATGCTGGGCAACATAAACTATGAAATGGCGATGGCGCAGACGGAACGCCTGGTGGGCCGCGGAGAAGGCACGCCGGAGCGGATTACATACACGCCGCGCACGAAAAAAATACTGGAATCCAGCCTGCTGGAAGCGCGCACGCTCGGGCACAAGTACATCGGCGCGGAGCACCTGTGGCTTGCGCTGATGCGTGAGGGCGAAGGCGTTGCGGCGCGCGTGCTGCAAGACCTGGGGCTTGACCTGCGCAAGGCGCGGGAGCACCTGCTCAGCGAAATGCGCGATGGGCAGTCAAACGAAACGGATGAAAAATCCGATACGCCCACGCTCAATCAGTATGGGCGCGACATGACAAAGGCCGCCGAGATGGGGGAACTTGATCCCGTGATCGGCAGGCAAACGGAGATTGAGAGAATCACGCAGATTCTGATCCGCCGCACGAAGAACAACCCGGTCCTGATCGGCGAGCCGGGCGTCGGCAAGTCCGCCATCGTGGAGGGGCTTGCACAGCGCATCGCGGAAGGTTCCATTCCGCACATGCTGCGCGGAAAGCGCGTGTTTTCGCTGGATATCGCATCGATGCTGGCGGGCAGCAAATACCGAGGCGAGTTTGAAGAGCGCTTCAAGAACGCGATGGCCGAGATCAAGAAGAACGGCAACATCATCCTGTTCATTGATGAGATGCACACCATCATCGGCGCGGGCGGCGCGGAGGGCGCTATCGATGCATCCAACATGATCAAGCCGTCGTTGGCGCGCGGAGAGATCCAGTGCATCGGCGCGACGACGCTGGATGAATACCGCAAATACGTGGAAAAAGACCCGGCGCTGGAGCGTCGCTTCCAGCCCGTCACCGTGGGTGAACCCACGCGCGACGAGGCATTGGCGATCATCGCTGGCCTGCGCGACAAGTACGAGGCGCACCACAAAGTGCGCATCACCGATGAGGCTTTGAAGGCCGCTGTCGACCTTTCCGACCGCTACATTTCCGACCGCTATCTGCCCGACAAGGCGATTGACCTGATGGATGAGGCCGCGTCCCGCGTGCGCATTCGCTCCTTCACGCCGCCGCCGGATGTGAAAGCGCTGGAAGACAGGCTGGAGAAGTTGGCAAAAGAAAAGGAAGAGGCCGTGCAGCACCAGGACTTTGAGAAGGCCGCACACCTGCGCGACCGCGAGCGCGGCCTGCGCGTTGAGATGGAAGACCTGCAAAAGGCCTGGGAGTCCGACATGGATAAGCCGGGGGAAACGGTGGGCGAAGAGGAAATCGCGCAGATCGTCGCCAGCTGGACCGGCGTGCCCGTCGCGCGGCTGACGGAGGATGAAACGCGCCGTCTGCTTAAGCTGGAAGAGATATTGCACAAGCGGCTGATTGGACAGGATGAGGCTGTTGCAGCGGTATCCCGCGCCATCCGCAGGGCATACGCGGGGCTGAAAGACCCCAAGCGCCCCATCGGCTCTTTCCTGTTCCTTGGCCCTACGGGCGTGGGCAAAACGGAGCTGTGCCGCGCGCTGGGTGAAGCGCTGTTTGGCGATGAAAATGCCGTCATCCGCATCGATATGAGCGAGTATATGGAGAAACACTCCGTTTCTCGCATGATCGGCTCGCCCCCCGGCTATATCGGCCATGAGGAGGGCGGTCAGCTGACCGAGAAGGTGCGCAGGAAGCCATATGCCGTCATCCTGCTGGATGAAGTGGAAAAAGCGCACCCGGACGTGTTCAACCTGCTGCTGCAGATGCTGGAAGACGGACGGCTGACCGACTCCAAGGGCCGCGTGGTCAATTTCAAAAACGCTATCCTGGTGATGACCAGCAACATCGGCGCATCCACCATCAGCAACGAAAAGCGGATGGGGTTTGGCCAAGAGGCGCAGCGCCTGCAGAACTACGAGGACATGAAAACGCGGGTATTGATGGAAGTTAAGAACTTCCTGCGGCCCGAGTTTGTCAACAGGCTGGATGAGACGATCGTGTTCCATGCGCTGTCGCAGGAAGAGGTGGATCAGATTGCGGAGCTCATGCTGCATGCGGTGGCGGAGCGCCTCAAGGAACGCGGCATCACCCTGACCATCAGCGAAGAGGCCGTCAAGCATCTGGCGCAAACCGGGTTTGATATCAACTTTGGCGCCAGACCCCTGCGGCGCACAATTCAGCGCCAGGTAGAAGATGCACTTTCCGAGGAGATTCTGGCAGGCACTATACACCTGGGTGATGATGTGCGCGCCTTTATGGAGGATAGCGCGCTGAAATTTCAAAAAGTGTGATCCAAGATAAAGCTTTCGAAAAGCTTTGAACTCTGCTTCTATTGAGCAGAGTTTTTTCTTTCAAAAAGTTATAAAAATAAATGTTTTATGTGTGTTGACAAACAAGTGTCCACAAGGTAAAATGCCCAGAGTTAAGTGAGTATTCACGCGGAATATGATATAGACAATTTGGAGAAGAGATGGCTATGCGCGAGAAAAAGGTACCTCGAATTGAGGCTATTATGAACGTGCTCCAGGTTACTGCGCGTGCGCTTTCCAGGGAGAGCGGCGTGGACAACACGCTCATTTCCCGATGGCAAAAGGGAACGCGGCCGCTGAGCCGGCGCAGCAAACAGCTGGAGCCTGTAGCGGAGGCGCTGCTGCGCCTGGATGCAGAGGGAAAGCTGCATGCGATGATGTCCGAATACCGCAAAGAGGGTCAGAGCCCCCTGGATACCCTCTGCGATTATCTGGTGGATGAAACACCGGTGCTGCGCACGCCGCCGCTGAAACCGGTGCTTCCGCAGCGCAGCGGCGAGTATACCGCGGAATACCGCGTGCTGCTGGGCAAAAAGGGCTTCCGCCGCGCTGCGCTTGCCATGATGGATGAGGTACATGCGCTGCCCCCCGGACAGCAGATCACCGTGCTGTGCCAGGGGCAATATGAATGGATCACCGGAAACCTGCCGTTTGTGCTGCAGTTCATCACGAAGATGCGCTCCGCGATTGGGCGGGGTACGCAGCTGCAGCTGATCAACCGCAAAGGGTATTCGGTATCAGAGACGGCGGCGTTTGCGCTGCCATGGCTTATCGCGCACCTGCGGGGGTATATCCGCAGCCGCTACTATGAGGGCGACCTGCCCGAGGCGCTCCGCTTTGCCGCCGTCATTCCCGGCTTCTGGTGCGGCCGCGCCGAAGAAGAGGAAGAGGCTGAGGATGGGCTGTATGTTGCGCTGCACACCGACCCGCGCGAGGTGCGGCAGATGGAAGGGGTCATTGGTGAATATCATGCAAAAAGCTTCCCCGCATCGCAGTATGGGTTCCTGAAAGAGCCGCTGGGCAGCGAGGAGAGGCCGCGCCTGTGGCAGGAAGGCCCCCTTCCGCCATGGCACGACGGGAACGCGCCGGACGGCAGCTTTTTCGCGATCAGCCGTGTGCCCGGCTTCGGCATCATGACACACGGAGAGTTTGACGCCGTTCGGGGCACCACGAAGGGCCCTGATTTTCCCGCATACATGCTGCGCGATACGCCGGACTTCGCGCCCGGGCCGCACCGCATCATTTTATGCCGCGAAGACGTGCGCGAGGGGCTTGCCGCACAGCGTCAGATGCATGATGCGCTGAGCGCGCTGCTGGGCCGCCGCGCGTTTGTGCCCCGCCAAATGCTTGCGGCGCAGATTGGGCGGCTTGTTGAAGAAATGTCGGAAAGAGATGACTTTGAGGTGGCGCTGGTACCGCGCGCGGCGTTTGAAAAGCTACAGCTGGAGCTCGTATGCTTCCGCGACAGCGTATCCGTTGGGTGGCTGCAAGACATGTCGGAGAGCGTATTTGCCAACGACCGGGCGACCAGCGGGTCCTTCTACGGCGCGATCGATTTTGCGTGGGATAAGCTGCTGAACGGCTGGAAACGGAAAGACGTGATATACCGCCAGCTGCGCAAATGGCTGCGCGGCAAGGAACTGAACGCTTCAGAGAAAGAGACAGCGGCCGTGCTGCGCTGGGAAGTATTGCCGCAGGATGAGAAAAAGAAGTAAAGATGCCCGGCGAACTAGGCAACCGTGCGCACAGATGCGGCGGTTGCTTTTTTCATATAGAAAAGTATATGCGAAGGTACGGAAGCGCAAAAGGGTGGCTGCATACCCTCACCCCCATAGCGCATCCCGCATACTCTACAGCGGAGGCGATGCGGGATGCGGCTTTTGATCATCGGCGGGGACGCGAGAAATCGGTACTTGGCGCAGCTTGCGCGTACGCGTGGGCATGACGCCCAATTGGTCGGCCATTCGGAAATCTCCCTGGAAGAGGCGCAGGCATGCGCGCATGTGGTGTTCCCGTTCCCCGTGGCGGAAACGGACGGCGCCGCACCGGCGCCATTTGCGCCGAAACGGCTTCCAATGGAAGATGTGTGCCGCCTGATTGAGCCGGGGGCCACCGTCTATGCGACAAGACCCGGGCCGGTTTTATCAAAATACATTTTGCATCAGGGCTGTACCCGCATCGACTTCCTGCAAAGCGAGGCTTTCACCGTGCGGAATGCCGTGCCCTCTGCCGAGGGCGCGATCCACGCGCTGATGACAAGGTCAACCCTGTGTATCGACGGCAGCATTTGCCTGATCGTGGGCTACGGGCGGCTTGGGCGCGCATTGGCGCTTCGTCTGCGCGGCCTGGGGGCGCAAGTGGTCGTTGCCGCGCGCAGCGCAAGCGCCAGGGCAAACGCGGAGATAGACGGCTGCCGCTCAGTACCTATGGCGCGCATGGGCGAGGTCCGTTGCCGGTTCCTGGTCAACACCGTGCCCGCGCAGGTGATTGGACTGGAAGCGCTTGCGGCGCTTGGCCCCGATGTGCTGGCCGTGGATTTGGCCAGCCAGCCGTTTGGGTTTGACCTGGAAACCGCGCAAGCGGTGGGCATGGAGGCCTGGCGCGAGCCGAGCCTGCCGGGGCGTTACGCGCCGGAAACCGCCGCCGCTGCGATGCTTGCATTGATTGAGGAGAAGGACGGAGTGTGAGAACATGGACTTGAAAGGGATAAGAATCGGGTTCGCTTTGACGGGCTCGTTTTGCACCTTTGCCCGCGTATTCCCGCAGGCAGAGGCGCTACGCAAGGAGGGGGCGCTTGTAACGCCCATTTTCTCATTTAACACGGATCAGCTGGATACCAGGTTTTTTACCGCGGCGGATGTGAAGATGCACATGCGCGCCGCGACGGGCGAAGAGCCGCTGGCAACGCTAAACGCGGTGGAACCCATCGGCCCAAAGAAGCTGCTGGATCTGCTGGTTATTGCGCCGTGCACAGGGAATACGCTGGCAAAGCTGGCGGCAGGCATTGCCGATACGCCGGTTACGCTGGCGGCAAAATCCCACCTGCGCAACAACGGCCCGGTGCTGCTTGCGGTTTCCACAAACGATGGCCTTGCAGCCGCGGCCAAGAACATCGGCGAGCTGCTGGCAAGACGGCACTTTTATTTCGTGCCCTTTGAGCAGGATGACCCAAAGGGAAAGCCAAGGTCGCTTGTGGCGGAGATGGAACAGATTCCGCTATGCGCGCAGATGGCGCTGGATGGCGTGCAGGCGCAGCCTGTGCTGCTGTAAGTTTACATTTACAATTGGCGCGTTTTTTCGCGCCTTTTTTGTTTTTGGGCGCGATTTGCGTTGAACGGATTTGTTTGCGCGTTTATATGTTTTCGGGATATAATTCGGGCGGGAGGAGATGCGCGTGGTCTTGCCAAAGAGCGGTTTTTTTGACCGGCTGAAGCTGAATGTGGGATACCAGATGCGCATGCGGAGGCTGCTCGGCGCGTCGTTCCCGGTGCGCCTATGGATGACGGTGTGGCTTTCTGTGCGTTGGGCGCTGAACAACCTGCCAACGCTGTTTGGGCGTCATGTGGAATTGCCGTATCTGGAGGTTATGGTCACGCAAAAGTGCAACCTGCGCTGCAAGCACTGTTCTAACCTGATGCCATATTTCAAAAACCCAACGGATGTGCCGTTCGAAAAGCTGAAAGAAGATATTGCGGCGCTGCTGAATGCGGTTGACAGGATATACCTGCTCAAAGTGCTGGGCGGCGAACCGTTTCTGTACCAGAACCTGACGCTGCTGCTGGAATTTCTGCAAGACCTGCCGCAAATTGAACAGATTGAAGTGGTGACGAACGGTACGCTTCTGCCGAAGGAACGCACTTTAAAAGCGCTGACACACCGGAAAATCAAGGTCATCATCAGCCCGTACAGCCGCGCCGTCGCAAAAAACGCGGATGCCATGATGGATGCTTTTGACGCATACGGCATCCAATATGCATTTCCTGATTTGGAAAAGTGGAAGGATTTCGGCGGGTTTGATCCGCGCGGCCGCACGGATGCGGAAAACGAGCGGATGTTCCGTGACTGCTTCACATGCGTTACACTGACGGACGGGGAGATATACTGCTGTCCGCGGGCGGCAAACGGCGTGGCGCTGGGCCTGGTACCGAAGGTGGCGGGGGAATATGCTGCCGTGAGGGACAGGCAGCCGGCGGATATCGCTAAGGACCTGGCCGCTCTGGGCAGGCTCAAGGTTATTTCAACCTGTGAACGTTGCGACAACCCCGGCCCGGAGATCCCCATCGCGGAGCAGCTGCCCCCGCCGTGAGCATGCAATAATTTGCGGTGTGCATCCGTTTATTGGGCAAAACCGATGACGAGGTGAAATGATGCGCCGTTTTATTTGCATGTTGATTGTTATGTTGCTTGCCTTGCCCTGCGCACTGGCGGAAGAAACGTCGGTAAACCCTGCCGCCGCGATTATTGACCAGGTGATGGCCCTTGGCGCGGGAACCCCGGAGTTTGCCGAGAACGGTTCGTGGATGTCCGTGCGCCTGACAGACGGCCAGCAGACGGACGGCAGGGTGTTCAGCCTGGAAACGGGCGATCCCATTGGCTGGGATGATTTGTTCATCAATGGCGATGAGGCGGAGGAAGCGCTGCTGCTGATCGCGGAAGACGCCACCTACCACAACGCGTACGCCGAAAACGATGATCTTGCGCCCATGCCGCGCGACAGCTTCACCGTGCAGGACGGATTGTTGACCGTCTACTATCCGGCGGATCGCCTGTCGCATTTTTCCGGCCGGTCCGGCGCGTTTGCGTTCTATGCGTATGAGCTGACTGGTCTGCTGAGCGAAGGCGTCCCCCTTGCGCCGATGGACCCTGAAACCGCAGCTGACGGCCTTGTCACGACCCTTGCCGAGGGCACGCTGCCCGGCCCCCTCTCGCGCTTTGCGATAGGCGGCGCGATGGCGGATGTGGACGCGGCGTGGGGCGTGGTGGATGTGCCCGACCTGTCGTACGAGCATGCGATGTACCACTTTGAGGCGGCGGAGGCGCGCGGCGCGACGTTCCTGTCCGACAAATCGGAAGAAAAGGTGAACACCGCTACGATTGCGGGCATCATGTCGCGTACGGTGGATTTCTACGGTCTGTGCCCCGGAATCGCCGACCGCGCCGCATGTGTGACCGCCCTTGGCGAACCGGATGCTGCCCATACGGTGACGGAATCCGACGCGTACAGCCGCCTGCCCATCGGAGAGACGCTGACCTGGCACGGTGAAAAGTATATTCTGGAACTGCATCTTGTGGATGGGGTGCTTTGGAGCGTGGCCGTGCTGGCCGCGTGACGGCAGGCAGAAGAATCCCCTTTCCGCCGCAACGGGAAGGGGATTTCTTTTTTGCGAACCATTGTTTCCCAGGCAAAGTTTGTAAACCCGCCACCAATGTGGTATAATAATATGCTACCGAACGGTGCTCAAGGAGGAGACAGGATGGCGACGGCAAAGGGTAAGCGGCCCCAGACAGCCGGGAAAAAAGGCGCGCCCCAAAGAAACGGCGGCAAAAAGGGCGCGGCTTCCACAAGGCGCAAACCGGCCAGGCGGCGGGAACCGGTGGTGTCTACCACCGCTACAGGCCTTACCGTACTAGCCATTGGGGCTTTTTTGCTGTTCAGCCTTCTTAGCAATTCCAACGCGCTGGCGCTGGTGTATACGCGCAGGCTTGTCAATTTGCTGTGCGGAACGCTTGGGTGGCTTTCCGTGATGCTGGTGTGCTGGCTTGGCATGCAATGGGCCTTTGGTGAGCGCTGGCCGATACAGCGCGCGCTGCTTCCGCTGGCAAGCCTGCTGGTGTTCTGTCTGCTGACGCTGCTGCAGGTGTTTGAGGCGCCGACTGTGCTTCGGGAACTGTCGAGCATCGGTGAATCCGGTTATGTTAAATTTGTGGAGCTATCCGGCACACGGTCCAATGAAGTGGCAAAGGGCGGCGGCGCGATTGGCGCGCTGCTTGCATACCCGCTTGAAGGCGGGCTGGATATCGTGGGCAGCGTGCTGGTACTGTTCTTTGCGATGGGCGCGTGCGCGTGGGGGATCATTCGCATGCTGTTTCCTTCGGCGGGCGAATCTGTAGGCGGCTGGTGGGACCAGATCCGTGAAGATTTTTCGCTGCGCCGCGAAGAACGTCAGGCCGACAAAGCGGCGTTGCTGCGCGAAAGGCAGGATGCGCTGCTGGTGCCTTTGCCGGAAGAACTGCTGCAGGGCGATCCCATGGATGACGATTTGCCCAAGCCCAAGATCGCCAAGGGCCGTAAGCTTGCCACGTCTGAGCCGGAGGCGAAGCTGCCCCCAAAGGGCACAAAAGCGCCGGAAAGACCCGTAAAGGCCGCACCGGCAAGACAGGAAGCCGCAAACGCGGCGCAGCGCAAGCTGTTTATCGAAGATGTGTTGCCCCAGCAAGGCGGCACAGCGCCCGCCGATGATGCCTATACCGAGTACGACGTAGAGCGCACGAAATATGAAAACCGCCCCAGGCGCAAGCAGCCGGATACCGCGCCGGATTATATCACAAAGCGCCGTGACGGCACGCGCCCATTCGCCCCGTGGGAGCCGGAAGACGCCCCCGCGCAGGCATATGAAGCGGAAGAGGTTCGATACAACGCGCCCCCTGCTCCTGCGGCGGAATACGCTGATTCGGAGCCATGGGATGATCTGCAGGAAGAGACTGCACTGCCCGAACCGGAGCCCACGGAATCGCTGCCTTGGGAGCCTGTGGAGCCGATGTACGCACCGAAAGAAGAGGCGCCCGCGCCCGTGCGCCGCCGCGACCGCTATGCCAACCCGCTGGACAGGACGCCGGAAATCCCGCCGGAAGAGCGCCTGGACCGTCCGGACTGGAAGCCCGCGCCGCCTCCCGTGGTGGAAGCGGTGGTTTCTGACGGGCCGGAGTACCGCCAACCGCCGATTTCTCTGCTGGCGCGCGGCGATACCTCCGGCGCGGGTGATACGCGCGATGAGGATATGCAAAACTCCCGTAAGCTGGAAGAGGCGCTGGCAAGCTTCGGCGTGGAGGCACACGTCATCAAGGTGGTGCACGGGCCGTCCATCACGCGGTATGAACTGCAGCCCGCGATGGGCGTAAAGGTCAGCAAGATAGTGAACCTTACCGACGATATCGCGCTGACGATGGCGGCGATGTCCGTGCGCATTGAAGCCCCGATTCCCGGAAAGGCAGCCATCGGCATCGAGATCGCCAACCAGGAGCGGCAGATCGTATACCTGCGCGATGTGCTGGAGGGGGATGAGGCGCTGCATCACGCATCCAGGCTGGCCGTGGCGCTGGGCAAGGATATCACCGGCAAGCGGATCATCGCCGACCTGGCGCAGATGCCGCACCTTCTGATCGCGGGCCAAACCGGCGCGGGAAAATCGATGTGCATCAACTCGCTGCTGACGAGTCTGATCTACCGCGCAACGCCGGAAGAGGTGCGCCTGATCCTGGTTGACCCGAAAAAGGTTGAGCTGCCGCATTACAACGGCATCCCGCACCTGCTGGTGCCGGTTGTGACCGACGCGAAGAAGGCCAGCGGCGCGCTGCACTGGGCCGTGATGGAGATGGACGAGCGGTACAAGCTGTTTGCCGATGTGGGCGTGAACCACATCAGCAAGTACAACGCCATCCGCCCCGAAGGCGCGCCGCAGATGCCGCAGATCGTTATCGTCATCGATGAGCTGGCAGACCTGATGCTCGTCGCGCCCGGCGAGGTGGAGGATTCGATCATCCGCATCGCCCAGCTGGCCCGCGCGTGCGGCATCTATCTGGTCATCGCCACACAGCGTCCGTCCGCAAACGTCATCACGGGCCTGATCAAGGCGAAC
>JAVBPC010000007.1:0-43250 GCA_031549905.1 Eubacteriales bacterium | reverse complement strand
TGAAACGGCCTCATGGCACAAATACCCGATTTTGCCGCCGGGCATATAGCTGCGCGCCTCCACCAGGGCATCCCACTGAAACGATGTGATCATGGTGCGGTCCCAAAGGCCAAACTGCTGAACCAGCCTCGCAACCTCCTGCGCAGCGCCTTCGTGCTTTAACTCCAGCGCAAACTGCAAATCTTTCATGGAAAAATAATACAGAAAATCGGCCAGCCTCACCAGGCGTTCACGCGGGTATGCGGCTTTTTTGTGGTATGCGCCAAAGTCATGCCGCTGCAAATCCGCAAAGGTATGGCTTTGGATGCTGCTAGGAATGCCCAGGATGCGGTCCAGCGTGTCATCATGAAACAGCACGAGCCCGCCATCCCTTGTGCGCTGGATGTCCGTTTCAATCCCATCCGCGCCCATAGAAAGCGCCAGATAGAACGCCGCCATTGTGTTTTCCGGCGCGTACTCGCTTGCGCCGCGGTGGGCATAGTTGATGCAATGCATGCCTATCCTCCTACCCCTTAATCGAACCGATCATGATGCCGCCAATGAAATACCGCTGCATGAAAAGATACATAACCAAAATCGGGATGCTGGATACCACCATGATACCATACTTTGTGGTTTCCGCCAGGCGCTGCTGCTCGGCAAGTTCTGCCGCCGTCGCGCCATCCACAAGGATATTGGTCGCGTTGATCAGAATTTCGCGCAGCACAATCTGAAGCGGCGCCAAGGCAGCCTTTGTCAGATAGATCATCGCGTTGAAATAAGAGTTCCATTGCGATACCGCGTAGTAAAGCGCCAGCACTGTGATGATTTCCTTGGAAAGCGGCAGTACGATCCTGAAGAAAAAGCGCCCATTGCCGCACCCGTCCACAGAGGCCGCCTCCAACAATTCGGTTGGGATTTTTGATATGAAAAACGTGCGCGCGATGATCAGGTTATACGCCGTAAAGCCGCCCAGCAGGATGATCACCAGCCGCGTGTTGATCAGGTTAAGCCCCTTGATGATCATGTACGTCGGCACAAGCCCGCCGCTGAAATACATCGTGAACACGACCAGCTTCATGAAAACATCGCGCCCGACAAGGTCCCTCCGGGAAAGCGCGTAAGCCGCCATGGTGGTCATCATAACGCCAAGGCAGGTGCTGCCAAGGGTGTAAATGATGGTGTTATAGTAACCCGTCCAGATCTTTTGTACCTTCAGGATGTGCGCGTACGCGCGGAAACTGACCTGCACAGGCAAAAGAAGCGTCTTCCCCGCCGCCGTCGCGTACGGATCGCTGATGGAGGCGATCACGACAAAGTACAGGGGGTACAGCGTTACCAGCGTGGCGATGACAACGGCCACATTGACAACGATATCGAACAGCCGGTCATCCAGGGTTTGCCGCAGCCGGAGCGGCGCTTTGCTTTGCGCGATCATATGCATTCCCCTTTACCAAAGACTGCTTTCGGAAAGCCGCCCGCTGACGGCGTTGACGCTGACCAGCAGGGCCAGGTTGATCACATTGTTGAACAGGCCGATGGCCGTGGCGTAGCTGTACTGCGCGCTTTGAATGCCAATCTTGTATGAATAGGTCGAAATGATTTCGCTGACCTCCAGGTTCAGGCTGTTTTGCAGCAGATATGATTTTTCAAAACCGATGTTCATCAGCCTGCCCAGCTGCATGATCAGTAGAATCACAATCGTTGGGCGGATGCAGGGCAAATCAACGTGGAACACGCGCTGCAGCTTGTTTGCGCCATCCATGACCGCCGCCTCGTGCAGCTGCGGGTCCACGCTGGTCAGCGCGGCAATATAAAGCACCGCGTTGTATCCCACATGTTGCCACACATTGGAAAGGACATAGATCGTTTGATAAATATCCTGCCGCCCAAGCAGCGGTGCGGAGGATGCGCCAAACAGCGCCAGCAGCTGGTTGAACAGCCCGCTTGTGGAGCAAAACGTGATCAACATGCCGCACACCACGACGACAGAGATCAGGTGCGGCGCGTAGGTCGTTGTCTGGGCAATCTTTTTGAGCGCCCCGGAGGTCGTATACTTCAGCAGCAGCGCCAGAATGATGGGCGGCGGGAATGCGGCAAGCAGGCAGTATAGGCTGAGTGAAAGCGTATTCCGCATCAGGGATGAAAACTGATACGATGAAAAGAAGCGCTCAAAGTGCTTAAGCCCTACCCATGGGCTTCCCCAAATGCCCCTGGCCCCCTTGAAATCCTTGAATGCATTGATGATGCCGTACATGGGCGCATAATTGAAAATGATAATATATGCGAGGCAAGGGAGCAAAAAGAGGTACAACACCCAATTGCCCGCAATGCGCCGGTATCCGGGTGACAGTACCGGCCTGTGCGGCATGGGGGCCGCCTGCTTGATCATGTGCATCGTCCTTTCGTCTACTCTTCCCGGTATTCGGTTGGGTTGCGGCCCGTTTTTTGCTTGAACTGCCTTGTCATTGCCCCGGCGTTGGGATATCCGCATTTTTCCGCGATGTCCTTTACGGAAAGGTTTGTCGTGCGCAGCAGCTCCCGGGCCTTTTCAAAGCGCAGCAATGCCAGGTATTCCGTAACGGTCTGGCCGGTGTTCTTCTTAAAATAGTGGCTGAAGTTGGACAGTGACATGCCAAGATCCAACGCATAGCTTTTGATGGAGAACGTGGTTTCATGATAATGCGAAAGGATATACCGCATCACATTGCCAAACTCGTTCTGGTCTTCATGCCCTTGCGGGAAGACGATCCCCGGGCTGTGGCCGCTAAGGCGGGCGCCTACGATCTCCTGCAGCAGGCGGTATCCGTCTTCCAGCGTGTCAATTTGCAGGCAGGCCATTTCATTCACGGTCTCATGCGGCTGGCCTTGCAGCAGGACCCGCGCCGCGGAATAGATGCGGCAGCGCGCATCCAGCGGGGTGGCCGAGCGGCCGATGCTTTCCGTCAGCAGGGACAGCTTCTCAGGTAGCGCTTGAACATGGTGCGCCGCGGCGTGCGCCAGGGCATCCAGTGCGCGGTCAAACGATGGGTCCATCTGGGCGCGCGCCGTATCCAAGTCGCTTGCCGTTTGAAAGGTGATCCCAAAGAACGAGGCGTGCAGCGCGGCTCTTTTCGCGTTTGCAAAAGCACAGCCTACGTCGCTAGAAGCCGCCTTTTCGCCAATGCCGATTCCCGTGCGGATGTTGAAGGTGTAATCCAGCACGTTCTTTAGCTGCATGAGCGGCGGAATCAGAAACGCAATGTTTTCGCTATCCGAAAAGATGAATAGGTATATGGCCTGCACTTCAGGAAGGGGCAGCGCGCACGCACACAGGTGCTGGCGCAGGTGGGTCTGCGCAAATGCGGCATATTCACGGTAGGCATCCATGTCTATGCGGCCTTCGCCGGCGCGCCTAGCAATGATCACCACGGGGTAAACCTGCCCCGCCAGCCCGGGCGGAATGGCCAGCAAGGTGCGCTGCTTTTCCAGTATCGGCGCGCCGCTGTTGAGAACATCCAGCAGGGTCTTTTCACGGCGGCGGATATCCATCTCGCGGTTCATGGTGATCAGCGCCTGCTGGGCAATTTGCAGCTCATCCAGCGATGAAGGCGGCGTATCGAAGGTAGTGCCAGCCAGGCCGCTGACCATCCGAATGGGTTGATAAGTTCTGCGAAGAAAAAAGAAGATTGCGGCGGCGCCCAAGGCTGCGGTAGCAAGGTAAATCATCGCCGCCTTGCTCATATACGCGCGGATGGTGCGCGTGATTTCCTGAAGGGGTATGATGGCGGTGTATTTCAGGGCGCTGACGGCGGAATCGGTTTGATAGATGTAGTATTCGCTGCCATCCAGCGTGATGCTTGTCAGATTGTCGGTGACCGCCTGTGGCTGCGCAAGCCAGTGCTGCCAGATCGGCGCGGCTTGCTCCTCATCCGATGCGTAGATGATCTGCCCTCCCGAGTCCGAAAGGATCATCAGGTTCTTGTCATCACCGCCCAGAACCGTGCTCATCTTCTGCGTGGTAATTTGGAAAAACATGGAACGCGTCGGCGCCAGCGAACTGCGCTTGGCCGTGACCACATAGGTAAACGCCCTGCCTGAGCCGACGGCGCGCGTGGGAATCCAATAGGAATGGCGGTTGCCAAGCAACAGCGCGTCCAAATCTTCGGCAGTGCAGTCGTACGCGCCTTCGCTGTAGGCCAGAAAGCCGTCGTAGTCAAAGGCGGTCACGTGAGAGTAAATCGTTTTGACCTCGCCATTGAGATAATACACATCGCTGATGAAGGTGGAAGAGGTGTATATCGCGCTGATCGAACGGATCACATCGTAGAAATTGCCGTAGCTTTCTGTAAGCCTTGAGGTGCTGAACGCGCTGGAAGCAAGCATCTGCCGGGCGTTTGCATCCATAGAGTTGATGAAGAAATCCACGATGCTTCTGGCGGAATCCAACTGCGCGGCGCGGGACATGAGAATCTCATCCTTAAAAAAGCCATTCACCGTATCGCTGAACATGACCCCTGTAAAAAGCAGCGGCAGCGTGATGAGCACAAGGTATGAAATTAGAATGTTCCAAAACACCTTTCTACGTTTCACGCTAGCGCCTCCTTATTGCAGGATCACACCATCCTGACGGAGCCTTTGCTGCAGGCTTTCCACATCCAGCGCACCCGGTACGCAGCCGGCGCGTGCAGACAGCGCGGCGGCCGTGCCCGCAGCCTGGCCTGTAACGGCGCAGCACACCATCATGCGCACCGCGCCAAAGGCATCCTCCGCGCAGGATACGCACCTGCCCGCAACCAGAAGGTTTTCCACGCCATCTGGAAGCAGCATGCCATATGGAACCTGAAAGTGCTCGTTTCCAGACGGGCGGATGATCTCGCCAAACGGGTCGATGAAGCATGGAAATATGCCGATAGCGTCAATAACGGGCTTTCTTTGCAGGATATCATCGCGCGTAAGCATCGCGCGCCCGCGAATGCGGCGTGTTTCCCGCACGCCTATCTGCGCAGCAATGCTGCGCAGGGAACAGCGTCCAAACCCGATATCCGCACCAAACTCCCGCAACACCTCGACCGCCTGGAGGGCTTGCCTGCGCCCTTCGATCTCGGCACGGGTTAGGTCCACGGGGTTTGTGGCGTCGATCTTATTTATCTGGGTGATGTTTAGGCTCGTGATTTCCCCATTGCCGGTGATCGTCTTCCACGCGCCGCCAATGCGCGGAACGGTCCACTTGCCGGCCTCTTTGGCGCGGCGAAATGGCCGCCTGAGCCCGTACTCCGGGTCCAGCGGATCGGGGTGCGCCTTGCGGTGCGCAGCAAACAGCGCTTCATCCACGCCGCTGATGCCAAAGACCATGGTAACGGGCTGCAAGTTCTCAGAACTTCTCATATCATAAGGCGCACCGGCCATGACCGCAACATCCCCATCGCCCGTGGCGTCTATCACGCAGCGGGCCCGCACAGCCAGCAACCCGGCCTTGGTGTGGAAGATCACACCGGTCAGCCGGTCCCCTTCCATCAGCACATCAACGGCGCGGGCATGCAGCAGCGGATGCACGCCGCATTCCTCCATCCAGTCATCCAGGCAGCACGCGTACAGGTCGGGGTTGATCAGCACGCCTGCGCCGCGTTCGTCGGGCCGCGTCGCGCCCCTCTCCGTCATGCGTGTGACGATTTCCAGCGGGATGCCGCTGAGAAGCTCCGGCGTCCTGTTTGTGGCAAAGGTGTAGGACTCCACCATGCCGATGGACAGCGCGCCGCCAAAGCGGCCGTGCTGCTCGCATAGCCAGGTATCCGCGCCGGTTCGCGCGGCGGCGATGGCGGCAGAGACGCCGGCCGGGCCGCTGCCGACGACCAGCACATCGCACTGCCCAAGCACAGGAACCGCCCTGGCGCAGGTGTATACAGTATCCACGGCATTTCCCCGCTTTCACAGCATTGATAGCAGAAAACTTGCTGTTTTCCGGGCCACCGGCGCTAAGCAGGCAGCCCGGAATGGCGCTAAGGGGCTATTTTCCGGTCTTCTCTGCGAAATACGCTTGCCAAAGCGAAACGTATCCATCCACATTTAGCTTGGAAAGCGTCGCAAGGTGGCTTTCCCACGCGGCGGCATCAATGCCGTTGACAATGGATGTGGCAATGAACTTCTGCATGTAGTTGTCGATATCCACAAACAGAAGGTCTCTTTCGGATGCGCGCTCGGGGTTATCCACGCCGTTTGGCATCACGGTAACCGCATGCGGCAGGCAGCGCGATATGCCTTCCAGCTTCTTCTGGTTCCGGGCGTCAGGCAGTTCGGCGTCCGTGTATTTATTCCATAGGTACATGGGGCTGTAATCGCCGCCGGCGGCAGTGAACTTGAAGTAGGTCAGGCTCATGCCATCCGTAACATACTTGCTGGTCTGCTGCCATGTTTTGCCCGCACCGTTGCCCTCCAGCGCTTCCCAGCAGCCGGCGCCATCCGGCCCGTACATCCATGTCAGCGCGGTTTCAAGCGTTGAAATGTTGTAATCGTAGTAGCGCACCAGCACCTCGGGGTCTTCGCAGGCTGTGGTGATGCAAAAACCTTCAAGCTGACCGAGCGGCTCCGCGTTGATGGACCAATACTGGCTGCCGTCAGGCCCAACCAGCGGGTCCATGATTTCATAAGCCGCATAACGGGCATCCAAAGAATCTGGGCTCCAAAGCATGATGCAGCCGAGGACGGTATCCGGGTTGGTGGCCAGCGCGGTAAGTTCCGCGCTTGTCATGGTGAACAGACCGTTGTAGAGCAGCCCTTCCTCGTACAGCAAATGCAACCATTCCAGCGCGCCCAGGAACCCTTCCTGTTCGCCGCAGAACAGAACCGTTTCGCCATCCAGCGAGTAGACGTACTCATTCGTCAGCATCGTGCCAAACGCGCCGAACAGCGGGTTGATCGTTGCTTCCTGGGTTGTTCCGCTGCACATCAGGGGGATCTCATCTGTAATGCCGTTTCCGTTTGGATCGCCGTCGCGGAAGGCTTTGAGGACCTCAACGAACTCGTCGGTCGTCTTTGGCATCTCAAGGCCGAGCGCATCCAGCCACTCCACGTTGATCCATAGGGAATGCCCAATTTCCTTCGCGGGCTGATCCTTGCCGGTGGGTAGGCTGTAGATCTCGCCATCGTGGGATGTGATGGCGGCGCGAAGCTCAGGGTTCGCATCCAGCATTTCGGTGATGTTGGGTGCGTATTGCTCAATATAGCCTGTCAGCGGGGCAAACAGCTCGTTGTTGGTCATGGTATCCACACCCGCCATGGAGCAGAAGGCATCAGGCAGATCGCCGGATGCGATGAGGATGTTTACCTGCTCATTCCAACTAACCGCGGGGATTTCGATCCATTCAATATGAATGCCGGTGGCTTCTTCCGCCATGATGCTTGCCTGCTTATCCGCAAAGCTGTTTTCGCACCGGGATGAGATTTCCACCGCAATGGTGTATGTCTTGGGCTGAGTCAGCACCGGCAGCCCGGCCGCTTGAAAGGATTCCAGGGCAGTCGCGCAAGGGATTGGGATCAGCGCCAGCGCGATGAGAATGAGCCATAAGCGTTTGTACATAAGCATTCTCCTTTTTCGTAATAGTCTTGGATGGTCTATGCGCGATTCCGGCTATGCTCCCATTAACCACCTGCTTTCTATCAAGTCATGTCCATTTCCTCTATATCTTGCGTGAACATATTCTAGCATTTGCCCAATTTGCTGCATACTTGATCTGCTTGAAACGGGGCCGCAATAAGTTGAAACGGCCGCAATATGCAAGTAACCGCGCAAGCATTGCCTGCGCGGTGATCGGTTTTGTCTGCTATGCAGTTGTTGCCCAAGACGGTTTTACGGGTTTTACGGGTTTTACGCTTCTTCATCCTCGCGCAGCATGCGCGCCACGCCCATCACATCATCCACCGGCAGGCTCAACACGATGCCGTGGCCGTCCGTGCCCAGGCCCACCTTATGGCAGATCGCTTCCATAATGGGGCGCTTGGTTTCGTGGCTGGCCAGGATCAGCACCATTTCCTTTTCAGGCTGGATGGTGATGCCGAAAAACTTCTCTGCCTCGGCGATGCCCGCGCCGCGCGCGTGTATCACCGTGCCGCCCTTCGCGCCGGCAGGGCGCGCCGCATCCATCAGATCATCGGCAAAGCCGTGATCGACGATTGCCATGATCAAATCATACCGCTTGTTGGTGGTTTCCATGGTGTGCTCCTTTCCGGCGTGCTGTTCGCCGGGAATTGACTCGATGCCGAAAAAGCGAAGTACGCGATGCCCGCCGACGCTGCCGATGGGCACTGAAAACGCGATGCCGTGGCCGGGGTTGTCAAGCTGCAGGGACATCGAAAGCCTGTGCATTGCGTGCGGCGTAAGCGCATTGGGCAATACCGAAAAAACGATATCCTTTGCGGTGTCCCCAATGCCCAGCAGGTTTAGCATTTCGGTCTTTGCCGTGCCCCGCCCCAGCACAATGCGGTGGAAAAGGATTTTTTCCTTTTGCAGCAGGTTGACCACAACCTGTCCCTTTCCACGGTCTACAATGGTGATCAGCAGTTCCACCGAAATACCGTGCAGCGCGTGCGCATGCGCATGTTCTTTGATTGAATCCGGTTGGCGCGTGTCCATGGGTTCCTCCTTATGATTCCACATCGGGTTCAACATCGATGATTTCGTCATCATCCGCCTGGGGTGCCTCTACAATAGATGCCTTTTGTGCCCGTTTTGTTTGCAGCTTGTAGATAAGGCCCAGGCCCTGTATGGTCAGCAGCGGGGTCATTGCCACCATCGCGACCGCGCCAAACGCATCGGTCATTACATTCCCGCCCAGCGCCTGGCAGGCACCCACCGTAAACGGCAGCAGGAATGCCGCGGCCATCGCCCCGCTGGCGACGCCTCCGGAGTCAAACGCGATGGCGGTGAACACCGGCGGTACGAAAAACGTCATCCCCAGCGCGATCAGGTAGCCAGGCACCAGCAGCCACCAAACCGAAATGCCGGTCAGCACGCGGATCATCGCAAGGCCGACGGAAACGCTCACGCCGATGGAGAGCGAGTTCATCATCGCGCGCTTGCTGATCGTGCCGCCGGTCAGCGCTTCCACCTGCTCATTCAGCACATGCACGGCGGGCTCCGCCGCGACAATAAAGTAGCCGATGACCATACCGATCGGCAGCAGCAGCCACGCGTAGGATGTGCTTCCAATGGACTGGCCCAGAAAACTGCCGACCGGCAGGAAGCCTACATTGACCCCCGTCAGGAACAGTACAAGCCCAATCAGCGTGTACAGCAGGCCCACCAGCATACGCTTTACGCGCTTTGAGGACAGGTGCAGCATGGTGAACTGAAAAATGAAGAATAACACAAGTATGGGGGCAAGCGCAATAGAAACTTCTTTGATGTGATGCGGAATCGCTTCAAAAAAGAGACGCAGCATGTCATGCGTGGTCGCCGGGTTGGTCAGCTCCGTGATGGAGGATTCCACCGTACCCGGGAAAAACATGCCCAGAATCATGACCGCCAGCATCGGCCCCGCCGAGCCCAGCGCCACCAGCCCGAATCCGTCGTTCTGCGCATCCTTGCCGCTGCGCACGCTGGCAATACCAAACCCAAGCGCCAGGATAAAGGGCACAGTAATCGGCCCTGTGGTCACGCCGCCGGAGTCAAACGCAACCGGGACGTATGTTTCCGATACAAAAATTCCAAGCCCGAACACCAGCGCATAGCTGATCAGCAGCGTGGTGGATAATCTCCACTGGAAAATGATGCGCAGAAAGCCCACCACCAGGAAGATGCCCACGCCCACCGCAACGGCCAAGATCAGCGTCATATCCGGAATGCTGGGAACCTGCTTGGCCAGCACGGACAGATCGGGTTCAGCGATGGTGATCAGAATGCCCATGATAAAGGCGACCCCAATCATTAACGGAAGGCTTCGGCGCTTCGTCAGGTGCGCGCCCATCTCATTGCCCATCGGCGTCAGGGACATTTCCACACCAAGCTGAAAAAATCCCATGCCCACCACCAGGAAAGCTGCGCCCACCAAGAATTGCCCCAATGTGCCCATGGGCAAGGGGGAAATCGTGAAGGAAAGCAAAAGAACAATTCCCGTGATCGGTAGGATGGCACCAAGTGATTCGCGTATTTGTGCACGGAGCTTTTGTGTCATCGCGATACTCCTCTCCAAATATGCATTGTAATAATCATACCATGGCATAACAAAGAAAGCAAACCAAAATATAACTCTTGTATGAGATTTTTTGGATAATCTTGCAATATTTATCAGAGGGAGGATGCTGCGCTTCGCTAAGGGTATATTTGAAACACTCAGGCTTTTTCCGCAACCGTCTTCCAGGCAACCGTAACCCGGAATCCTTTTCCCGATCCTTCCCAGGCAAAGCTGCCGCCCATGCCACGCATCAAGTTCCCGCAAATCGCAAGCCCCAGACCCGTGCCCTGCATATCGGCATCAGGCTTTGTGGTGCTTTCGAAAGCTACGGAAAAAACGTACCCCTCTTCGGCTGCCGTTACGCGGATGGCTTCCGCACGGGTTGCATGCTTATCCAAATTTGAACAGACGTTATCGAGCACACGCGCCAGCGCGGCAGGTTCCGCGAGCGGCAGTGCGGTGGGCGGCGCGATCACGCCTTCAACGGAAAAGCCTTTCTCGCGCAGCTCGCAAAGCCTTTCTTCCAGCACCTGCGCAAACGCCTGCGCGGACATTGGCGCGGCCTGCGTCTCTTCCTGCGGCAGCGACGCAAAACACTGGAACAGGATGTCGGACATTTCCTTTGTTCGGAATGCCTTCTGCAGCGCCTTTTCCGCAAGTGCCTGCTGCGATTTAGAAAGTTCCCCCCGCGAAAGCAGCGTCAGGTAGCCGATCAGCGAGGTCAGCGGGGTTCTGAGATCATGCGCCAGCGCGGTGACCCACTGATCCGCCTCCAGCCGCTGCGCCTCTTCACGCCGCACCTTAGATACCAGCGCGCCGCGCAGCTGGTCGATACATTCGGCCAGGCGCGCCATTTCATCCGCGCCGGATACGGTAAGCGGCAGCGCCCATTCCCCTCCCGCAATGGCCAGCACCTCTTGTTCCAGGCGGGCCACATGGCGCGTCTTCCGGCTGACGCCAAGCAGGATGATCGCAAAGGCAACGGCGGCGGAAAACAGCAAAATGGCCATGCGCACCCACTGCATCGTGCTCGTTTCCGGAAACACCGCCAGCGATACGGAGGCCGCGCCGTTTGCGAATGTAATGGTGCGCACCGCCTGGTGCATGGAAGGGGTGTGCTGCGCCTGATGCATGTGCAACTGCGAGGATTTACTCCGGGTGGAATCGTACACCAGCGCGTTCTGCTGGTATATTTGCAGGATCAGCAGCGGGTACTTCTGCACCCACGCGGAAATGGCCGCGCTGTCGGTGGCCGCAATGGCTTTGTCTGTCACAGTCTGTTGGAACTTATCCAGCAGCGCCTGCGCCTGTTTTCCCACCAAATCCGGGCGGCTTTCATAATAGTTGCAGATCAGCGTATCGGCAGCGGCATCCAGTCCCAAGTACGCGCCGCAGCCGATGATAAACGCCAGCAGCGTCATCAGCGCCAGCTGCCGGGTCAGGCGTGCCCCTATCCATCCGCGCATGAAGATCGCTCCTTACTATAAGCCCTGAAAAACTCCTGGCGCTCTGCCGCCGTTCCTAGTATACTATACCCATGCAAACGCAGGAAACAGTTTTGATTGTGGATGATGATGCGGATATCCGCGAGGTGCTCCGCCTGTTGCTCGCCTCCGACGGCTATCTGGTGCGCGAAGCCGCAACGGGCGAAGAGGCGCTGACGGCGCTGGCCCCGGATGTTTCGCTGGTGCTGCTGGATGTGATGATGCCGGGCATCGACGGGTATACCGCGTGCGAGATGATTAGAAGGACAAGCCAGGTGCCGGTGCTGTTCCTCACCGCGAAGGCGCAGGAGGCGGACACCGTGCAGGGCCTTCGCCGTGGCGGGGATGACTATCTGGCAAAGCCGTTTTCCCCGGCGGAGCTGAGCGCGCGCGTGCACGCGCTGATCCGCCGCAGCCGCATGCAAGTGGGCGCGCAGCCCGAAGCGGAAGTGCTGCGCCGGGGCGATGTGGAAATCGACCTGAAAACGGGCGAAGCCCGGCGCGCGGGGCAACGTGTGCCGCTGACCGGGCTGGAAAGCAAGCTTTTGTTGTGTCTGGCGACCCGCGCCGGGGAAACGGTAGATGCGCGTACGCTATATGAAATGGCGTGGCAGGAAACATACCTGCTCAGCTCCGCCGGCACCGTGATGGTGCACATTCGGAACCTGCGCAAGAAGCTGGAGCAGGATGCAAACCAGCCTGCGCTGATCAAAACCGTATGGGGCGGGGGGTACAGGATTGATTAAATCCAGCCCTAGAGCAATTTTCGGAAACATTCGAAATGGATTTGCCAGAGTTTTGCCGTTTCGCTAAGCCGAGGGAGCAAGGCGTAGCAGCGCTACGCCGCGTGGACGAGGCAACGCGAGGCGGCAAAAGATCCGCAAAGACATGCCGAATGTTTTCGTAAAATGCTCTAAGGCGGCCTGTTTTACTGTGTCACCGTCTCCAAGCCCCGCTTAAACAGCGTTTTCATGCTGGAAAGGTTCAGCCGAAGGTAGGTGCTGCCCAGCTCCTCGTACTCTTCCAGCGTGCCGATGATTTCCACCCAGTCGTTATCCTTGGGCTGCTTGATGCCGGCATCCTCCCAGCGCACCTCAAATCCTGCCTGCCCGTCCGATCCGCAGCAGCCCGGCCCATAGCGGATAACCATATAAACCATCTCGCCTGTGGGTTCGTACAGGTTGCCAAAAAACATGCCCTCCAGCTTGATGGTCTTGCCCAGATAGTCCTTTGAGTTCAGGTACACATCGTTCGTTTGCGCCAGGAACAGCTTTTCCTTCACTTCTAAGTCGATCTTGACCTCTTCGGTTTCGGCCGCCGTACTGACAGGCGTAGTTTCCGGCGCGCTTTCCGCGATGGCGGCGCCCGCGTTCGTGGTATCCGCCGTTTGCGAGCAACCGGAAAGCGCCGCGCAAACCGCCAGCATCAGGCACAGAACATAGATCCTCTTGTTTTTCATACCATTCCCCTCCTGCGCGCCATGCCCGCCACTGAAAACAGCAGGAACAGCACAATATTCACCGCCACCACGCTGGCCCCGGTGGGCAGTGCAAGCGCATACGAGAGCACAAGGCCCACAAAGAAACACAGCACCGATACGATGGTGGAACAAATGACCACCGCGCGGAATGTTTTGCACACGCGCATGCTGGTCAGCGCCGGAAAGATAATCAGGCTGGAGATCAGCATCGCGCCCATCATCCGCATGCCCAGCACAATTGTCAGCGCCGTCAGCAGCGCGATCAGCATGTTGTACGCGCCGGCTTTGGTGCCGGTGGCGCGGGCGAACGTTTCATCAAATGTAACGGCAAAAATCTTGCTGTAGAAAGCGATGAACAGCACCAGCACCACGCCGCACAGCACGATGGAAAGCGTCACATCCGCCTTGCTCATCGCCAGGATGCTTCCGAACATGTAGTTGCACACATCGGTGTTCATGCCGGTTGTCATGGATACGACGATGACGCCGATGGCAAGCGAGCTGGTGGAGATCAGCGCGATCGCCGCATCGCCCTTGATCTTGCCGTTTTCGCTGATGCGCAGCAACAGGAACGCCGCCAGCACCACCAGCGGGATCGAAACAGCCAGCGGCGCCAGCCCCAGCGCCGTCGCGATGGCCAGCGTGCCAAAGCCCACGTGGGAAAGGCCGTCGCCGATCATCGAATACCGTTTGAGCACCAGGCTGACCCCCAGCAGCGCCGCGCACAGCGACACCAGCAGCCCCACGATCAAAGCGCGCGTCAGGAAGGTATACGACATCATTTCGGATAGCATATTAAACAGCTGCGTCATGCCTGCCACCTCCCAGAAAGGCTGCGCCGGTTTCCGTGCGCTCGTAATCCTCCACGCGGCCAAAAAACAGCTGTTTGCCTTTTAGATGCAGGACATGGCTGGCGAACTTGGCGGCGCACTGCACATCGTGGGAAACCATGACCACGGTGATGCCCATCTCACGGTTGATGCGCGCGATCAAATCATACAGCGATTGCGTTACCACCGGGTCAAGGCCCGAAACCGGCTCATCCAGCAGCAGCATTTTCTTCGTGGCGCACAGGGCGCGGGCGAGCAGCACCCTTTGCTGTTGCCCGCCGGAAAGCTCCCTGTAGCATGCGTTTCGCATTGCGCCCATGCCCAGCCTTTCCATGTTCTCCCTTGCGGCGTCGCGGTCCGCCTTGCCGTAGAAGGGTTTCAGCCCACAGCTGTTCAGCCGCCCGGAAAGGATGACCTCGTACACGCTGGCGGGAAAATCCTTCTGCGCGGCCGTCTGCTGCGGCAGGTAGCCGATCTCATTGGCCCGAAGGCCGTCACCCATCGAGACGGTGCCCTTTGCCGGCTGTTTCAGGCGAAGCAGGCCCTTGATCAGCGTGCTTTTGCCCGATCCGTTTTCGCCGACAATGCACAGGTACATGCCCTCCTGTATCTCAAAGTTAAGCCCTTCCACAACGATGTTTCCTTCATATGCGAAGGCAGCGTCCCGACAGGTGATCAGCGCCATGTTACTGCAAAGCCTCCTTTAGTGCCTCAACGTTTTGCCACATCAGATCCAGGTAGCCGATGCCCGCTTCAAACTCCGCACGGGTCAGGTTGTGCGCGGATTGCAGCGCCAGCTTCTTCGTGCCGGTACTCTCCACGATTGCGTCGGCAATTTTGCCGTTTGAAAGCTCAATCGTGAACACGGCGGGCACTTGCTCTTCCCGCACCTTCTTGATCAGGAATGCGATGGTCGCGGCGCTGGCTTCCGTTTCCGTAGCGCAACCGGCGAACGCGGCGTAGTAGGTCAGGCCGTATGCATCCGTCAGGTAGCGAAAGGGGAAGCGGTCGCCGAATACAAGAGTCGTGCGGACGGCGTTTTCGGTCACTTGCTTGAACGCGGCATCCAGTTCATCCAGCTTTTCCGCGTACGCCTGGGCGTTGGCCTGATAGGCCGCGGCATTGCCTGCGTCTTTCTCCGCAAGCGCCTTTGCCAGCGCGGCAACGATGCGCTTTGCGTTTACCGGGGATGTCCAAACGTGTTCGTCAAGCGCCTCATCTTCATCGTGACTATGGCCGCCGCCCATGAATGCGCCAATTTCCGCGTTGGTGTAGCTGCTATCAAAGTAGAACGGCGAACTTACCCCCTCTGCCATCAGCGCCTCAAAACTCTCGTTGCCATAGCGCATGTGCATGTGCGCAATCTCTTCGTGATCGTCGTGCGCTTCTTCACTGGTGTACTTGTGGTCGTTGAAGGCCAGATACTCGGGCAATCCGGATGCCGGATCGGTACTCTGATACTGATACCAGACCGAAGCGCCGTGGTCACTTTCAACGATGCGGTACCCCTGATACGCGTAGGCTGCGCTTGCGCCATTGATGGTGAGCTGGTCATTGCCAATCTGAATGTTGTCATAGTCGGAAGCCCATTTGCCAAGCGTCTTTTCCTTTTGTTCCGCCAAGGTGATGTCGGCGTCCTCGGCCGCTTCGGCAAGGTAATCGTCCAGCGATCCGTCGTTGATCAGCGGCACGCCGGAAATCCATGAACCGTCGAAATCGCTGAAGAGGCGATCCTGCACGTTTGCCGGGTCAAACTCTTCGTCTCCGTGATCATGGTCGTGGTCGGCTTCCATGCCTTCAACAATTTCCTCTGTGACGGCATTTACACAGTCCACCAGCGCAATGGTTTTGAAGTTGCTTGTATCCATCGATGACAGGATGCGCTCAACCCACTTGTCGCCTTCGCCGCCAACATAGATGAAAATGTCGCAATTCTGAATGGCGATGATATCGCGCGGCGTGGGTTCAAAGGAGTGGCTCTCCGTACCGATGGGCAGCAGCATGGTCACATCCACAAGGTCGCCGGCGATCTCACGGATGAAATCATACGGGGGGAAAATGGTAGTGACCACGCTTATCTTTTTTGTGCCGGATTCGGAGGATTCGCCCTGGGCAAAAGCTGCGCTGCCGGTGATGGCGGCGAGCAAAAAGGATAGGGAAATCAGGCAAGAGATGATTTTTTTCATCATTATGCTCCTTGTATGCGTATTCTTTTTTCGATATGATTCTATACGGAAAATGAAAGGCGTAACAGGAGCAACTTAAGGGTTCAGGCGCACCTTCAGGGAAACCAGTGTACACGCGGGCTGTGAAAACAGCGCACCGTCAGCAAAACGCGCGGAAAACAGGCGCACCGTGAACAGCAGCGCCAAGAGGGTTGCCAAGCCCAACAGGCAGCGCAGCAGCGTGCTCAGGCGCTGGATCATCGCGCAGGTGGCGCAGTGATCCTCCGCGCAGTGTCCGCCTGCGTGCGCGGCGGGAAGCGCGGCGGACAGCAGCATAAGCGCGGCAAACAAAACAGACAGGATCACCGCCATGCGTTTGCGTTTCGCCACCGTAGCACCCTCCCCTTTGGAAATGACACCCACTCGTGTTGGGCGCATAGATACGATACCACGGCAGAAAAAACGCCGCAAGGGCTTTGCGGCGTTCTTAAGAATCCTTTAGGTTTATGAAGCTTATGTATGCAGCTTTTTCCTTATTCAGTCATACTCATAAAACCACCCGGTTCTATCCGTATCATCGCGCGCCAGCGCCTTGTCATCCCCCGCATCCAGCAGCCTTTGCACATGCGCGTTGGCATCGCCCAAAGTGTGCCATTCGGCGATCTCCTCATCATTCAGGGTCACGCGGTATACCCTTTCGCACGCCATCGCCAGCTTTGCGATATCAATCGGCTCCACGCCGTTTTCGCGTGTCAGCGCGAAGGAAGGGCTGTACGCCTGAAAGTCGTGCCGGAGTACCTCGCCCAGAAGCTCTCCCACCGTTACGCGCGCCATCAACAATCCCCCCTTGCTTCCGGTCTTGGCAGCAGCGGGCTTGCGTCTCCGGCATAGAAAAGGCTTAGCCGGTGCAGCGCCCTTGTGCATGCAATGTACAGCAGGTTTCTGTCCTCTTCATCCAGGTAGTGCGCCGCATCCACATCGCATACCAGCACGGCGTCGAATTCCAGCCCCTTCGCGGCATACAGCGGGATGGCAAACACGCCGCCCGTTTCCAGCGCGCCGTCATCGCGCACCAGCCTGAGCGGAATCCGGTCTTTCAGCCGCGCGTGCAGCGCACAGGCATCGCCGTCTGTTTTGCACAGCAGCGCAATGGCGCGCATGCCTGCGCCTTGCATCGCTTCGATCTCGCGGATCAGCAGTGCGTCCTCCCCCGCCGCATCGCTTGTGGCATGCACCTGAGGCGTGGGTCCGGAGCGGCTGAAGCACGCGCCCACCGCCCCCGGCGGCAGGAAAGCCGCGCTGAAATCGAATATCTCCTTCGTGCAGCGGAAGCTCTTGTCCATCGTAACCAACATGCTGTTGGATTTTTGCAGCATCCCCCTGATCTCTTCGTAAAGCGCCGGGTTGCTTGTTCCGGCGACGGTTTGGTGGATGTCACCCAGCACGGTAAAGCGCGCCTTGGGGAACAGCGTATTCAGCAGCGAGATATGCAATGCATCCTGATCCTGCACTTCATCCACCACCACCTGGCGCATGTGCGCGTACGCCCTGACACCGTACACGCGCGCCGTCAGGTACGCTATCGCCGCCGCATCACCGTAGAGTAACGCGTCATCAGAAAGCCCTTCAAGCGTCGCAACACGGATCAACTCCGCGTCGTCCTCAGGTATCAAGCCCTCGGAAAGCCGCGCGAAGGCAGCGCTGTCCGCAAACAGTGCCCGGTACAGCCCTGCGCAATCCACCCGGGAAAAAGCGCGAACCTGATGAAGCAGCGCCGCGTGCTCCGCGATGGACAGTGCACGCGCGTATTCACGGGATTCGTATGCGTGCTCCGTATCCTTGGATGCGAAGCGCCACAGCTTCTCCAGCCGCTTGGGGCGCAGCGCGTGCACCCGCTGGAAAATCGCCTTTTCCAGCCATTGCAGCCGGATGCCTATGGGCGCATGCTTTTTGCTGTTGCAAATTTCAACGCGCATCAAATCGCCGATAGCAACCCGCTGCCCGGCATAGTCCACATCGGCAAACGGAATCCACCTGCGCGGCAGTTCATACACCAGCCGGTCCAGCATTTGCATGAACTGTTTCGAGCCCTTGAACGCGCGCACGCGGCGCATCACGTCCTTCGCCCGCTGATCGCGGCAGGCAAGCCACTCTTCCGCCCATGCGCTGCGCGGCTGTATCGCGATATCCGGCAGCATCCGCTGGAACAGCTCCTCAAACAGCGCGGTCTGCACCTGCTTTTCGCCCAGTTCCGGCAGCACATGAGAAATATAGCGCTCAAACACGGCGTTGGGCGAAAGGATCAGGATATCCTCTGCGGACAGGCGGCGGTCCGCCAACCCCTGGTACATCAGGTACGCCACGCGGTGCAGCGCCACCGATGTTTTGCCGCTGCCGGCCGATCCCTGCACCATCAGCAGGTCGCTTGTCAGGTCGCGGATAACGGCATCCTGATCGCGCTGGATCGTCTCCACGATGCTTTTCATCGATGCGGACGCCGGGCGCGAAAGCAGATCGCGTAGGAACTGATCGACAATCTGCACATCCGCATCAAAAAAGAAGCGAAGCTCTCCGTTTTCTATTTCATACTGCCGCTTGAGCTGCACTTCGCCCGTGACCTCTCCCGCGGGCGCTTCATAGCGCGCGGGGCCAACGCCGTAGCGGTAAAACACGCTGGCGATGGGCGTGCGCCAGTCATACACATGGAATGCAAGCGAATCCTTCTCCATCAGCGTCGCGCGGCCGATGTACACGATGCGCGGCTCTTTATCGCCCTCGCGGAGAAAATCAATGCGGGCAAAATAAGGCGCGCCAATCATGCGGATGAGGGAGCGCATCGCCTGGTCATCCGTTTTTTGCGCGTGCGCCTCGCCGCTGATGGGATCGGACAGCTGCGTTAGCTCCAGCAGATCCTGAAACCCCTGTGCGCTGTACAGCCCGCCCATATCATAGGTAACGCGCTCCAGCATCTCCTCCTGCGCCGCCTGTATCTCCCCCAGGCGCCGCTCACTGCGCTTTGCAAGCGCGTCAAGTTCCGTCTTTGCCACCTGAATCGTTTGTGCAAGATGCGCCTGCTCTTCCGTCCACTGGGCTGAGTTTGCCTCCATGGTTCGCATCCCTCCATTTCTTCCGGCGTGTTCGTAGCCTATCACATTTTTCGCAAAAGGTATAGTCTAGCGTTTCCAGCGAAAGTGTGGTATTATAATAGTGAAAGAAAATTGATTTCGGTTTCACGGCCCTATGGCCGTTTTTTTGCGTAAATCTTGTTTTGAGTTTAAACACGGAGGTGTGGAACGTGAAGCGATATCGGGCGCTTTGGATCGCCATCGCGCTGACGTTGGCGCTGCTGATGACGGTGCCCGCGCAGGCGGCAAATGGGCCGGTGGTGCTGGTGATCCTGGATGGTTTTGGGGTTAGTGATACTTTGGAAAGCAATGCTGCCGCCGGAGCGGACATGGCGAACCTGGCAAGGTATGAGGCCATGTACCCGCATACGACGGTAGAGGCGGCCGGGCTTGCCGTGGGCCTTCCTGAGGGGCAGATGGGCTCCAGCGAGGTGGGTCACATGAACATCGGCGCGGGGCGGGTTGTGTATCAGGAGCTTACCCGCATCACCAAGGATATCGAAGAGGGCGGCTTCTTTGACAATTCCGCGCTGACCGCCGCCATTGACGCGGCCAGGGAAAACGGAGCGAATGTGCACTTGATCGGTCTTGTATCCGACGGCGGCGTGCACAGCCACCAGGCGCACCTGCACGCACTGCTAGAAATGTGCGCCGAGCGGGGCATGGCTGACAGAACCTTTGTGCACGCGTTTCTGGATGGGCGCGACACGCTGCCCATGAGTGCGGAAGGGTATTTGGACGCGCTGGAACAGCAGATGGAAGCGCTTTCAAGCGGGAAGCTAGCCAGCATGGCAGGGCGCTATTATCCGATGGACCGCGACGGCAACTGGGACCGCATCGAAGTTGGATACGCCGCGCTAATCGGAGAAGGCGCAACCGCCGCGAACTGGCGCGATGCTCTTGCCGCCAGCTATGCGGCCGGCGTGACCGATGAGTTTGCCGAACCGGTTGTGTTCGTGGACAGTGCGGGCGAGCTGGTCGGACCGATGCAGCCGGGTGACACGGTCATCTTCTTCCATTTTCGCGCCGACAGGGCGCGTGGGCTGACCGAAGCGCTGACCGATCCGATATTTAACGGGTTTGCGCGCCCCGGCGGCTACCTGAACCCCACATTTGTAACGATGACCGATTACGGCGGCGCATATGAAAATGTATCGGTTGCGTACCCTCCGCAGACGATTGAGGATTCGCTGGGAGCGTATTTATCGGCGCAGGGCATATGCCAGATGCGCATCGCCGAAAGCGAAAAATACGCGCATGTAGCCTACTTCTTCAATGGCGGCGTGGAGGAACCATACCCCGGCGAGGAACGGTTTGTCGTGGAATCGGTTGACGGTGCGGGCGCCGCGATGCAGGCCGAGGCCATCACGGACGCGGCCGTCGGGGCGGTTATGTCCGGCAAGTATGGGTTCATCGTCATCAACTATGCCAACACCGACACCATGGGCCATACGGGCGATTATCACCTAGCTGTAGAGGGCTGCGAGATCACGGACGCCTGCGTCGGGCGATTGCTGGACGCGGTAGTCGCGGCGGGTGGAATGGCCATCGTGACCAGCGATCACGGCAATTGCGAGCAGATGACAGACCCCGTAAGCGGCCAGCCATTCACCGCGCACACGGAAAACCCCGTGCCTCTGCTGTTGGTGGCACCGGGCCAAAGCGGCATTGCACTGCGCGCCGATGGCAAGCTTGCCGATGTTGCGCCGACAATCCTGGCGCTGATGGGGATTGAGCAGCCCCAGGCGATGACAGGCGAAAGCCTGATCCGACCAGCCCAGCAATAGCCTATACACGAGGGGATGAATGGGATAAGGCGGCAAGCACGCGTAGCAGCATAGACCCTGGGGAGAAAAACGGAGAGAATGTGCTCCGCCTGACCTCGGCGTAAGATGCCCTTGAAATCCTAAAATAGCAAATGCCATTCAGAATCCCTTCTTAAATGGATGAGTCCATCCAAAACCCGTCCGCCGTGAGGCCAAAAGACGGGATTCTAAAGGCTGAACAGCCCAGCGGACTGTTCAGTGGCAGTTTAGCGTTTTCCTTTGGCAGGGTCTGGGACAGCATCCCAGCATCCTCTCCTGCCGCGACAGCATCCTTGTCCTAGAACGTCACCTTCACCGTGATTTCCAGCGCGTCGCCCCTGGCGCCCACCACGATGTCATCGGCAACGTGCATCAGGATGGACTTCTCCAGCCCGTCCCATTCCGTCTCGCGCTCTTCCGCCGGGATGGCCGCTTCATAAATGCGCAGCGACCAGGTATGCGCGTACCCCTCATGCGGGAACGCGCCCATGGCGTAGAAGCTGTCATGCGCGATCTCGGTGCCTTCACTGGGTTCCATGATGGACTCCATCATGCCGGCAAGCTTGCCGAAGAAACCCTTGTTGCGCGCGTTTTGCTGCGTGCTGGATACGGAAATCAGCTTGTCGCGCTGGTCGCGGTTCATATACGCCCACTTGCTCATGTGCAGGGAGAACTCCCCCTTTTCGTGTTCCACATAGAACTCGCTGTCGTATGCCGTCAGCGTCCGCTCGGTCAGCGTGAACATTTCTTCCGCCAGCAGGCGCAGCTTCATCGCGTCCAGGTGGGTAAGCCCGCAGAACTCGCCGAACCGTTCCACCTCCGATAGAACATTGGGAATCTCCTCGCGCTTGATCAGTTTGAAAACGTCGGATTTCATGGTACATTGCTCCTTTTATAATAATTAGATTGCCTTACGAATGGTCAGGATGTTGCGGTTATCCTCACGGCTGTACTGCACATCATCCATCAGCTTTTTCACCATGAAGATGCCCAGCCCGCCAATCTGGCGCTGCTCCGCGCCAAGCGAAGTATCCGGGTCCGCCTTTTCCAGCGGGTTGTACGCAAAGCCTGTATCCTCAAACCGGATGACCACGCCGCCCTCGGTGGCAATGGATACCGTAGCGCTGCCGCTGCCGGGTGCATAGGCATACTGCGCGATGTTGACAAAAACCTCTTCCACTGCGATGGCGATCTGCGACATGACCTGCATCTGGCAGTCCACCGCTTCCAGTTCACCCTCTATAAACCCCAACACCTGCGGCAGCTGATCCACGCTGGCATCCACTTTGATGCTGCGCATGGCGGGGCCTGTCTGCTTGATCTCAAGCGCAAGCAGCGTGATGTCGTCAGCTTGCTCCGCGCCGCGCGCAAAGCGGGTGATCTCTTGCTTGATCTTGGCAATGAACGCCTGCGGGGGCGCGGCCGCTACAGCGTTGGCGGCCTCCAGCAGCCGAGGATCGCCGAACAGCTCGTCCTCCGGGTTTACCGCCTCGGTGACGCCGTCGGTGTACAGCACCAGCGTATCCCCCACGCCAAGGCGCATGCTCTCTTCGCGGTAGCGCACGCCCTCCATGCCCGCCAGCACAAAGCCCGGCTTGCACGGCAGCATCTGGTACTGACCGCCCGCGCGCCGAATCAGCGGCGGGTTGTGTCCGGCGTTGACATAGCGGAACTCACACGTGGACAGCGTAAGGCAGCCCATAAACGCGGTCACGAACATGCCCGCCTCGTTGTTTTCGCACAACAGATCGTTGACGATTTCGAACACCGCCTTGGGCGCAATGCCGTTGGTTGCGTTATTCTTGATCAGCGTTTTCGCAATGACCATGAACAGCGCGGCGGGCACGCCCTTTCCGCTGACATCCGCGATCACCACGCACAGGTGGTCGTCATCCACCAGGAAAAAGTCATAGAAGTCGCCGCCCACCTCTTTGGCAGGGTCCATGGAGGCGTAGATGTCGAAATCGCTGCGGTCAGGAAACGCCGGGAACAGGCAGGGCAACATGGACGCCTGGATTTGTGTCGCGACGCTCAGCTCCGCGCCGATGCGTTCCTTTTCGGCGGTCACCCGCTGCAGGCTGTTGATGTGATCTTTCAGGTCAGCCGCCATGCGGTTGACGGAGCGGGCCAGGTCGCCGATCTCATCCTCCGTTTCAACGGTCACGCGCTCATCCAGCTGACCTGCGGCAATACGGCTGACGCCCGACTGCAGCTGCGAAATGGGGTGCGTAAGCGCGCTGGAAAACCGCCGCGCCACGATGCTGACCGCCACAACTACCAGCAGCACCAGCGCCGCGAACACACACAGCATCGTCAGGATCGTCCGGTCAATGCTTTCAAGCGCGCTGTCCGTCAGGCGCATAATCGCCTGCTCGTTCTCTGTTGCCGGGGCAAGCGCCTCTTCCACAGTGATCAGCGCCGCAAAGCTCCATGGCACAACGGACATCGGCGCATACGCCATGTAGTGCGGCACGCCGCCAATCTCCACCAGCGCCATGCCGCTCTCCGCGTGCACCATCTTTTCCGCTGCTTCGCGCAATGCTGCATTTTCGCTTTCCAGCAGCTCCTCGCGGATGATTTTACCGTCAACATCCTTTTGAATGGTGGGTGAGATGATCATCTGCCCGCGCTCATTGAGCACAAACGCGTATCCGGTATCCCCCACCTTTGTTTCCAATACAATATCACTCAGAAAATTCAGAAGCGAACCCAGCCCGACCACACCGCGAATGTTTCCATCCGCATCCCGGTAGGGTGAGGCGCAGGTGACCGCAAGGCCCCTGCCGTCTGCATCGTCAAACACATCCGACCAGGTAAGCTGCCCGGCCGCCTTTGCGGTAATATACCAGGGGCGAAGGCGCGGGTCAAACGTGGGCATTTTGCGGGCGGAAATATCATCCGCGATGAAGTACAGCCCGGTTTCTGTGCCAAGATAGACCGAACCCACGATGCGGTTGTGCGCCGCGATGGATTCCAGCAGCCCCGCGATGTTGCCCATCAGGCCCATCTCATCGGCGTTCGCCTGAAGGTCCACCCCTTCAGCGCTGTTAAACTGCACTTTGACGATGCCGTCGTTTTTCGGGTCCGCGCGGGACACGCTGACCGCCGCATAATCGTCCGGATTCAGCAGCATGGCTTCCGCGCGGTCCACAAGCGTGCGGATTTGTGTTTGAATGCGGTCAAAGTTTTCATCGCCCAGCTGCGCCTTGCTCTCGGCCAATGCGCTGAGCTGGCTGGTGATCTGCTTCTCCAGCGCGGCGCGGCTGTCGTGCGCGGCGCCTTCGCCCAGCTCGCCGCTCACCTCCAAGGTGCCGTTCCTGAGCATGAACACCCCAAGCGCTGTTACCAATACCACCAGCGCCAGCGCGCCCAGCGCCACGCCCAGCAGCAGGCGCTGCGCCCGGCTTTGGATAGAGTACCGCTTACCGACCATATTCCGCCTCCTCTGCCTGTTGCTGCGATAAAATATCCTTGAGCAGCGCCTGGGAAGCGCCCGTCAGCGACAGCTCTTCCGGAACAAACGGCTCTGCACCGCGCCTTGACATGATCAAATATTCGCGCCCTTCCGCCGCCGGTATGAACCCCGCGAACCGGAATCCCGCCTCCAGCAGCGCAGCGTATCCCTGCGCCGCCGAGGCGTGCGCCACATCCAGAAACAGCACGGCAGTGCGGCCCTCCGTGCGTGGCGCGATGGCGGCAAGCTTTTCGCGCAGATCCGGCCCGCACGCGTCAACGAACAGATAATCCGTGGCATGGTAGTCGTTCGGCCACAGGGTCAGCTTGGTTTCGGGCGCAGGCGCGCCGGTCTCTTCCGGAAAGCACGCGGGGCCGATGGGCCGGTAGATGCGCGCTGCCAGCGGTTTCAGGCTCTTTGGCAGATACAGGCGGTGCTGCGTTCTGTGTCCAGGGCGCACATACGCTTCGGAGGTCAGCTTACAGCTTGCGTGGTTAAAGCTGGCGGCCTGTTTGGCCGGGTCATATTCCGAAAACCAGAAGCCGGTGGGCACATAGCCATGGCGCTGCAGCAGGTGCTGTGACTGGGGAACATGCGTAGCGCAGCAGGCAAACGCCGCATACGCGCTGCTATCCACCGCCATGCCCGTCAGCCGGCCCATAAGCCGCCCACCCAGCCCAAGCCCACGGTGCGAGGGCCTGGTTGCCAGCAGGCACACCTCCGCGCCGCCCGGGAACCATTCGTGCTGATACAGCGCGCCGGTGGCCGCAACGGTGCCGCCCGGCTCGGCGGCAACCAGCAGCTGGTAGCCCCCCGCCGCCACGCGCGCCGCCAGATAGCCTGCCTCAAATACGCGCGGGTTTAGGTAGCTTCCCTCAAACACCGCGTTCAGGCAGTCTGCCGCCGCGCCAAAATCAGGCCCTTCGGCCTTTCTGATCGTGAGCATGTTCTTCCTTTCAGATGAGCACTACCAGGTTGTTCACGCCCAGCATCTGGCGGTAGTCGATAACCTCCGCGGATTCAACCACATACTTGATGCCGATGACATCCAGCTGACGCTCAAAATCGCCGCTGATTTCCTGGTGATAGTATTCGATGGGGTCAAAGCGCCCGCCGGCAAACCGGATGCGCAGGATCGTTGTGCCGTCAAGCAGCAGCAGACGCACCGAAATGGCGCGCTTTCCGCCCATCTGGCCGATGATCAGCGTCAGCATCTCTTCCACCGCCATGGAAATCAGCATCGTTTGCTTCGGCCCAAGCTCCGCCTCTTCGCAGAACGCGGAGATTTTCGCGGCGGCCTCGCTGGCCTCGGCGGGCTCACTCTGCACGGAGAAAGAGGTGTAGCGCCCATCCTTTTCCATGCGGGTATCTACAAGCAACGGAAAGCTGAGGTTTGACCTTCTCTTGCTAAGCAAAACAGACATAACAAGCAGCGCGGCAAGCGCGCCGGCCGCCGCCAGGGGCAGCGATGCCCACAGCCCCAGGGCCGTACCGCTCAGCAGGAAAGCCAGCGGAAGCAGCAGCGCACAGTCCTGCAGCAGCGATGACAGGTTTGCCAGCCCCAAATGCCCGCTGGCATTGAAATGCGCGCAAAGCACCGCCGTATTCAGCGCAACCAGCAGGTACGCGCCATCCAGCAACAGCGGAATCTTCAGCGCACCCGCCTGCAGGCCAAACATTGCCTCTACCGGGCCGTGCAGCAGGGTCAGCAGCACAACTGCGGCCAAAAGCGCGATGTTGCCCATGACAAGCGCCGTGCGCACAAGCTGACGGGCGCTGGTTACATCGCGTTCCTCACTGAACACGGACGCTAGCGGCACCACAGGCTGTGACACGCCCAGCGTGATCGATGTCAGGAAGCGGTTCAGCGTGCCCACCGCGCCATACACGGCCAGCGCTTCCGCGCCGCCCGATGCCAGGAACAGGTTATTCAGCGTAAGCGACTGCACAAATGCGTACAGCCGCGGAAGGCCAAGCGGACTGCCGACTGTCACGATCTGGCGCAGCGGGATGCGGCGCGGCACACGCAGGGACAGCGTGGTCCCCTGCGCAATCAGCACGATGCACAGCACCGTTGCCACAAATGAACCGATCGCCTGCCCCAGCGCCAGCGCGGCAATGCCTAGCAAGGGCCGCAGCAGAAACACCGATACCAGCGACACAACGGTCATCACGCCGGTTTGAATCAGGCCCAGTTCACCGCGCCCCGCCGTGCGCGCAAAATACAGCGGCACATACACCATCACCGTAGAAAGCGCGTAAAGCACGCAACAGATGAAGTACGCCTCAAAATCGATCTGCCTGCCGCCGCTGAGCAAGGCCATCACGGGCCCGCGAAGCAAAATCAGCGCTGCTGCCATCGCAAGCCCAAGCAGCGCACTAAGCAACAGCGCCGCGCTATACAAGCCCGACGCCTCATCCGTTTCGTTTCGCGCAATCGCCTTGGCGCACAGCACCGACGCGCCGCCGCTGATGATAAAGCCGATCAGCCCCGCCAGGAAGAACAGCGGCGAGCACAGCGCGCTTACCGCAAGCCCTTCGCTGCCATACCAGCGCCCCGCCAGCACCCCGCAGACGACAGGTCCGACGGTGGATGCCAGCAGCGACAGCGCATTGAGCGCCGCCTGCTTTCCAAGCAGATCCCGTAGAAACCGGCCATTGTCCTCCATGGATTTAACGGATGGTCAGAATATCCGCAAAACCGGTCATGTTGAAAACATCCATGATCTCAGCGGAGACATTCACAAGCGCCATGCTTCCACCCTTGGCTTTCGCGGCCTTTTCGCCCATCAGCAGCACGCGCAGCCCCGCCGATGAAACATACTGCAAACCGGCAAAATCCAGCACGACGGGCATGCCTTCGTCGAAAACGGGAATCAGCGTCATCTGCAGTTCAGGTGCGGTGGTGGTATCAAGCCTGCCAGAAAGGGAAAGGGTAATGGCGTCGTCTTGGTTGCTTCTTTCGATGGTCATGTTGATTCGCTCCTTTTTGTTTGTGAACAGTATAAAATGCTGTATCAGTTGGGCACACGCGGCCGTGACCTTCTTATTATTATACCATACATGCACACCGAATGACTACCGTCAGCGGCGTTTGCGGGCAAAATATCTTCGCCCGTGCGCAACAAACGGCGTAAAAACGGCGTAACAATCCCTCTGTGCCGCAACAAACAAAGAAACATGCCGTTAAATTGACACAACGTGCCGAATTGGCTAGAATAGCATCCAGTGGAAGCGAATAGCGTGTATCGGAGCGCATAATGAGCAGCATTCAGGTTATCAACATGACCCTTGTTGTGTATAGCTGGGTGATAACACTGGTTATCACAATGTGTGTGCTTGCAAACAAGGCGAAGGCGAACCGCGCACACAGGCTGTTGGTGTGGATACTGGTCTGCCATGTGACGGTGCTTGCCAGTGACGGCGCGGCGTATATCGGCGGAAACATCGGCGGTCCGTTCGGCGGCCATCTTGTGCTCATGGCAAATTTCTTGGTTTATGCTTTCGGGTATCTGCTGCTGGCAGCCTTCTTCAATTACCTGGTGAAATTCCTGTCAGCGCGGGCAGCAGTCCCCCGCTGGATTGCCAATGTTCTGTACGCGCTATGCGCAGCGGGCATCCTGCTTGCGACCCTCACGCTATTCAATGGCATGTTTTTCTACACCGACGCACAAAACGTATACCACCGCGGGGAATGGTTCTGGCTGTCGCAATGCATCGCGGGGGCCGCCATGCTGGTAAATTTGCTTGTCATCGTTGCCTTCCGCCGCGCATTCACCCGCACGGAGTTTTTCTTTTTTCTGGCGTATGAGCTGCTTCCAGTTCTTGCGGTTGTGCTGCAGAGCACCTTTGACGGACCGTACTTCATGAATGCTGCGGTGACGCTGGCCGTGCTGCTGCTCTATGTCGGCATTCAGGTTGAACAGGATAGGCAGCTTGCGCAGAAGGACTCGGAACTGGAAAACAGCCGCATCTCCATCATGCTCAGCCAGATACAGCCGCACTTTTTGTACAACGCGCTATCCGCCATCGCCATGCTGTGTGACAGCGAGCCCGCGAAGGCCAAGCGCGCCATCATCGATTTTTCTGTGTATTTGCGCGGGAATATGGATTCGCTTAAGCAAGACACGCTGATTCCTTTTCAGAAAGAGCTGGAACACACGGAGATCTATCTGACGCTGGAAAAAATGCGCTTTGGCGATGATCTGAACATCAAGTATCAAATAGAAGCAAAAGCATTTTCCCTCCCGCCGCTGACGCTGCAGCCGCTTGTGGAAAACGCGGTGCGGTACGGCGTCGGCAATAAAGAGGAAGGTGGCACGGTGACAATCTCGGCAACAGAGACCGTCGGCGAGTACCTGATCATCGTGGCCGATGACGGCGTGGGGTACGACATGTATCAAACCCAGTATGATGGCCGCACGCATATCGGCATAGAGAATGTGCGCAAGCGCTTGCAGGCGCAGTGCGGCGGAACGCTTGAAATCATCAGCCATGTCGGCGCGGGCACTACGGCCACCATCCGGGTGCCGAAGGAAAGCGGGGCGGTTTCATGACAATCTTTGCCGCGGATGATGAGGAACTGGCACTCAGGATGCTTGCGCAGGCCATATCGGAAGCCGTGCCGGATGCAAAGATGCATGCGTTCCGAAAGCCGTCCGAGCTGCTTGCGTGCGCGCAAAGCATTCCGTGCGATGTGGCGTTTTTGGATGTGGACATGCGCGGAACCAGCGGACTGGATGTCGCGCTGAAGCTGAAAGCCATACGCCCGCAAACGAATATCATCTTTGTCACCGGCTATGCGGAGTACATGGGGCGCGCATTTTCCATGCACGCAAGCGGATATCTGCTCAAACCGGTAACGCGCCAGATGGTGGAACAGGAGCTGAAAAACCTCCGCTTCCCTGTGAGCGAACCCGGCCTGCCGCGCGTTTTCATCAAGACATTCGGCAACTTTGATGTGTTTATTGACCAGCAGCCCCTGCTTTTCGCGCGGTCAAAGGCAAAAGAAGCGTTTGCATACCTTATCGACCGGCAGGGCGCAACGGTTACAGCTGCCGAAATCGCCGCCGTGCTTTGGGAAGACAAGCCCTATGACCGCTCATCGCAAAAGCAAACGCAGAATGTGATCAGCTTTATGGTGCGGACGCTGCGGGATGCCAGCATAGAAGATGTCCTGATCAAGGGATGGAACCGAATGGCCGTTGATCCTTCCAAGTTCGCATGCGATTACTATCAGCTGCTGCAAGGCAGCGCAACGGCGGTCAACGCATATTGCGGAGAATATATGGCCAACTATAGCTGGGCTGAAATGACAATCGGGGTGCTGAACAGCAAAGCTCTCACAAGGTAAAGGAAATGGATCGGGCCCTCGCGAACCGCGGGGGCTTGTTGTATTGCCGCGGTGTTCATTCGGTGTACATCCTGTGGTATTTTGACAAAAGTGGCCATCCCCTATGGGATCGCACAAACAGGAACGCCGGATCAGGAGGGAAACACCGCATGAACCCGGACTTCGCTCAGCTGTATGATGAGCAATATCAAAGGGTTTATCACTATGTTTACTATCGTCTGCTGCACCCTCAACAGACGGAGGATGTGGTGAGCGAGGTTTTCTTTCGGGCGTTTGACGCCTTTTCGCAGTATGACGGCCGTCAGGGTGCCTCCGCGGCAACCTGGCTGTTTGCCATCGCAAGGAACGCCGTAACCGATCACCGCCGCAAAGCGAAGCGGGCTGCCTGTATGCCGATAGAAGAAGGATTGCTCTTGGAAGACTTGTCGGCGGATGAGTTGACCGCGCGGGAGCAAAGGCAACAGCTTCGCGCGCTGCTTGCGGAGTTGGATGACCGCCCGCGGGAAGCGCTGACGCTGCGCTATTGGGGCGACTTATCCTACGCGGAAATTGCGGCACAGATGGGTCTATCCGAAAAAAACGTTAGCGTCATACTGGCCCGTGCGATCGCAAAGCTTCGCCGGCACAAAGAAATTTTCAGTTGTCTGTAGTAAAGCCTCCTTTTCTCCGTCTATGCAATATGAAACGCTTTACGGCAAGGGAGGCGGTGATTAAATGGACGGCACCGATGGCGTGATCAAAAAGGTGCTTAGGGCATGTGATTTCTGCCGCGATAACGTGAATCACAAGAAAACGCTGTGGCAAGCGCTGCTGAGGCGAAGCCGCGATGCGGCGGCCATACCGCCCTCCGTTTCGAATTCGGCGGATGAAAAAACACGGCATTGCGATCAATAGAATAATCATCCTCCGGCGGAGCCGGGGGTATTTCATATGCGGGCCTATCAGGATGTTGAAGACATTGTTCAGGATGTATTCCATCTGCTATGGGGCAAGCGGGAAAGGCTGATCAGCCATGAGAACAGAGCTGGGTGGCTTTCAACAAGGTCCGCACCTCCGGCAGCAAGGAGCATCGCAGGGCCAAACGTCACGCGGGCAAGGTGAATGAAGCTGTAGCAGCAGACCCGAGTTTGGATATAAACCCAGAAACCCTATTGCTCCTTCAGGAGTAGCAGGAAAAAATGAAAGTGGTGATTGGGGAAGAGAACTACCGCCTTCTCTTGGATTACTATGATGCGAACATCTCAAGCGAAGCCCTGGCGCATAGCCTTGGCATCGGCGTATTTGCGCTTCGTACCCGTGTTCATCGCATCATCAAAAAGCTACGCAAAATAGAACTTGCGGCTTTTTCCATTTTGTATGTTACGCTTTTCGGTTTCACACAATTACAGGGCGGAGGTGAACACACGGGAGCGGGCAAGGGTCGAAAATCTAGCAACCGTTCCGGGAAACATCGGTTCCTGACCTTCCCCATGGTCGCCGCGATCCGCGACCATGAAAGTGCCAAACCATGGCAGGAGATTAACCCCGAAGTATAGCACTGGCTCTGATGTGCCAGCTACGGCTTGGGGAGGTTGGCGGGTTGAACTGGTCTGATATTGATTTTGACAGGTCTTCTCTGACCATCACACGAAGTGCGGCAAGCCTTGTGGGTGGCGGCGTCATCCTCAAAGCACCTAAAACTGAGGCAGGGCAGCGCACAATCTCCATGCCACAACAAGTTGCTGCGCTGCTACGAAAACTCAAAGCAGAGCAAGCCCAGGCCCGATTGAGTTTGGGCGACACATGGCAGGACAGCGGTGCGGTATTCGTTCAATGGAACGGCGCGCGGCAGCACCCGGATACTTTGAGCAGCTGGTTTCAAAAGTTTCTCAAAGCAAATGATCTGCCGCCTATCCGCTTTCATGACCTGCGGCATACTGGGGCATCCCTGCTGCTGAACATTATGGACATGCCGATGCGGGTAGTTTCGGATAGGCTAGGGCATAGTGATCCCACCGTCACGATGCGGTTTTACAGCCACAGTTTTGAGCAGAAAGACAGGGAAGCAGCTGATGGGTTGGATGTTCTTTTACAGGCTGGGAAAGCGCGAAAACAGGGGAACAAATAAGAGAACATTGACACAGAAAAACCGAGTAGTCCCAAAATAGTCCCAGAATGACGGAAAATAGCTTATAAACCAACAAAAAATAAACCGCTGAGAATCTAGTATTCTCAACGGTTTTTTGGTGGTGCGCCATCAGGGACTCGAACCCGGGACACCCTGATTAAGAGTCAGGTGCTCTACCAACTGAGCTAATGGCGCACGGCGAATCAACGGTGTTTATAATACTCCAGGAACGGCCTTCTGTCAAGTACCAATTTCCAAATTCCGCCCCCTTTTTCTATATCGCAAAAAGAAAATCCGCCACGCAGCAAACACCAGCCTGCACGCTTGCCGGTTTATCAAACCAACCCCAGGGAATCCCTTCACCGAATACGGCACCCTCCCCCGCTACGCAAACTCATCCATATGCCGCATGAAAAAGTCATGATACACCCTGACGTTTTCAAGCTCCGTCCACTTCTTGATATCGACGGGGCGGGCGTCCAGGTCGTAAATCTTCGCGCGCTCCATCGCCAGCAGGAACGGCGAATGCGTGGAGATGATCAGCTGGCAGCCCATGTACCGCACCGATTCCTGCAAATACCGGGCCAGCGCAATCTGCTTGGCGGCAGACAGGCTGTTTTCCGGCTCATCCAGCAGGTAGAGCGCGTCCGCCTCTATTTTCTGCTTGAAAAAGAAATCCGCGCTTTCGCCGTTGGATTGCTCGCGCACGTTCGCCATCACCTGCTCGCGCACGAACGCGGACTGCGTTTTGCGGCGCGCGCTGTTCTGCTTGCGCAGCGCTTCGTAATCATCCAGCGAGCGCACCTGCACAACCGAATGCCGGGCCTCGAAATGCTCATCAAACAGCTGCTCTTTCCTGCGGTCTATGCTCTCATTCATGCTGCGCAAATCCAGCATGAAGTCAAACACATCATCGCTGGTGATGATGCGGCTGCCGGCCGGGATCGGCTCTTCGGTTTCTACCCTGCACATCTTCACATAATCGGCAAAAAAATTGGAACGGTTGAACGGCGCGCCGCGCTGCAAGCCCAGCGTTTCCGCGATGATGTTCAGCGCGGTCGTTTTGCCGGAACCGTTGCCCCCGTACAGGATCGTGATGTGATCAAAATCCAGGCGCTCAAGCCCCGCCTGAGACAGCGTGTAAAACGGATATATGGTGGTGTAGCAGGTCCTTTGCACCGCACCGACGCGAAAGCGCCACTCCGCATCCTCATTTGGCAGAGAGATGCTGCTTAAGTAGATCATGTTCAGCACCAACCTATCGCTTTTTTCTACGGTAAACAGCCCGGATGCCCTTGCACACGGGCGACAGCGCGGCGCACAGCGCAAACCACATGCCCGTATATTTCGGGCACACCTGGCCCAGCAGGTTGAACCGCTTTTTCGAATAGTCCCACACGCCAAGCTTAAACAGGCGGTTTACCACCAGCCCGGTCACAAATTCCACGCAGGTAACGGCAGCCGCGCCCATCGCGCAGCGCAGCAGCAGCGGCCGCTTTGTTCCGTGTATGCGGTATATCAGCGAAAAGCAGACGCCGCCCGCCACCGCCATCGACCAATGCGTGCGCTTTCGGTACAGCAGCTCAATGATTGGATAGCCTGCCGCGCCGATTGCGAATACCCCGATCTTTTCCCTTCGGTTCATGTTGCCATCACCCCGGCGTATTGTGCGCGGGGATTGGCGCGGTTACTCCTCTTCCGGCTCGCCGTGCCGGTCGTGTATGCCTATATCGCTGAATGCGACGCCCGCGGTGGTGATGCTCTCCATGCCGTACCGCCTGCGTATTTTATCCACCGCCATTTCCAGCCTCTCCCGCTTTTCCTTTCCGGGGCCGCCGCCCACACCGGGCGCGTCCAGCAGGGATAGCTGCTCCACCACCTGATCCTTTGGCACCAGCCGCATCGCCGTTACGGCCAGCAGGCGGATCGGCTTCCCCCTGGGCCAGGATGCGTCCATCAGCTCCATGCAGGCCGCCGTCAGGTCCGCCTGCAGCCAGGTGGGCACGGGCAGGCCCTTCTGCCGGGTGATGACGGTCAGCTCCGGGTCTTTGATCGTCACCTGCACCGTCATGCATTTGAACCCTTCCCTGCGCAGGCTGGTGGCCACCATGTCGGACAGCGCCGTGATGCCCGCCTTGATCTCCTCACGGGTGAGCAGGTCGCGGCTGAATGTGTTGTGCTTGCCGATGGATTTGGCGGCGGGGGTTTTATCGGGCGGAATCACGGGCGATGTATCCAGCCCGTTTGCCATCGCGTGCAGGTAATCGCCCTGCTTGCCAAATTTCGCTTCCAGCAGCGCTAAGTCAAAGCGGGCAAGGTCGCCGATGGTACGGATGTTGATGGCGCGAAGCGCCGCCTCAGCCGCCTTGCCGACCATGTGCATTTGCCCTATCGGCAGCATCCACAGCTTCTCGTAGAAGTTTTCCCTGTCGATGACGGTAACGGCGTTGGGCTTCTTCAGGTCGGAGCCCATTTTGGCGAAAAACTTGTTGTACGATACGCCGACCGAAATGGTCAGCCCCAGCTCCCTGTGGATTCTATCCTTTATAGTGTGCGCCAGGGCGATGCCATCCCCGCCGAACAGGTGCAGCGAGTTCGTCACATCCAGGTATGATTCATCGATGCTGGCCATCTCCACCAGATCGGTGTAGCTGCCGTAGATTGCGTTGGCCTTGTCGCAAAAGTCGCTGTATTCATGGCCGCGCGCCCGGCGCAGCACCAGTCCGGGGCACTTCTTCAGCGCCTGGTAGATGGTTTCGGCGGTTTTGACGCCATACGCCTTCGCCTTGTCGTTTTTGGCCACGATGATGCCGCGGCGACTTTCCGGGTCGCCGCAGATGGCCATGGGAACCTCCCGCAGTTCGGGGTGGAACAGCTCTTCAACGCTTGCAAAATAGGCGTTCATATCGCAGTGGTAGATCACGCGGTCGGGCATGGCTTTCACCTCCCCCGGTTTGGCATGCCGAATGCTTTGCTCCCCTCTATGCAAAAGTATATTCGCTTTTGAGGCAGATTGCAAGGGGGAATAGGCGTGCTGAACAGAAAAAGTGCCCCCGCCCGGGTTGGGCGGAGGCGGGATGGGTAGGGGTTGGGGGGACAATGGTTCTTTACGCTCTGCTCCGATTAGTTCACTGTCTGCTCCTCCACCGGCCGTCTGTTGCACCAGCAGGGATACTGGCATGGAATATCCCGATTACAACAAAGCTCACTATCGCAACCGCACGCGCCCTCTACCAGCAGCAACCCACAGCACTTCACCGGTTCCGGCTCCTCTTTCACCGGAATGCTCACATAGTGCCCCTCTACGCACCCGAACGGCCCGTGCAAACCGTTATGCGGGTCATTGCAGTCGGTCGCGTTGCAGTAGTTGCAGATGACGGCATGCGTCAGCGTGTTGCACATGTACCTTTTGCATTCGCCGCATATCCGCATGCATTCATCCTTGTGCACGCAGTAGCGGCAGTGGCCGCAGTCGAATTTGATATGGTCATCCGCGTCATCGGGATGCTCGCAGCAGCTGCCGTCGCACAGGGCAACCGGCTTGCCGTCTTTCGCATAGCGCTGAACAGACAGCACTTCTTCCTCGGTCAGGTACATCACTTCGCCGTCATAGGCGGCCGGGTCTGCCAGGACATCGGCAAGTGTCACGCCGGGGGCCAACAGCAGCAGCCCGAACGGGTTGTCGGCATCGATGACGATGTTACCGCCTTCCAGCACAAGCACGGCGGAAACCGTTTCATCCCCGCGCGGCACGGTGGTTTGCAGGGTCGCCTCCGCGCCAACGCCGCCGGGTATTCCGGTCAAAAGCACCAGGGTGAGCGTCACGGCCAACAGCGCATACAGCGCGGGTCTTCTTCCATGCTTCATGAGCACCACTCCTTCATGATTGCGGTCACTTTGCCACCAATTCCAGTATACCATAATCTGCCATCATATCAAAGAGAAGCAACGCCGATGGGAAGAAAATCCTGCCCTGTCCCTTCTTATAGATGGGCAGGCGCGCCATGCGCCGCCATGACGGGAGGATAGAACATGACCCATATGAAAAGAACCGCCGCCCTGTGCACCGTGTGCGCACTGCTGCTTTGCCTGGCCGCCCCGGCCCTTGCCCAAGAGGCAGCGGTGAAGGTGACGCCCTTCGTGCCGTTTGTGGCCGATGTGTACACCGGAAACGTAACGGAGGACGGGCCGAAGGCCCTTACGGAAAAGAACTTCGCCGATGCGGAGCTTACGCTGGTGAACATCTGGGCCACCTGGTGCGGCCCGTGCATCAGCGAAATTCCCTACCTGGGTGAGCTTGCCGCGCGCAGCGGCGGGCGCGTGCAGGTGTGGGGCGTGCTGTCGGATGCGCTGGATATGCAGGGCAACGAAGATGCCGATGCGCTGGATGCCGCCGTCACGCTGATGAAATCGGGCCGCGCGGCGTACCCCATCGTGGTGCCGGACGCGATGCTTTCCAAGATTGTTGCCATGTGCACCGCCGTGCCCACCACTTTCATTGTGGATGCCAAGGGCAATGTTGCGGGCGTGCAGGTGGGCAGCGACGATCTGGATGGCTGGGTCGCCCTTTGCCAGCAATACCTGCCGGACTTTGAACTGACGGATGTCATCCCCGATGCCGCGCCGTAACGCGCTGCCGCGCCTGGCCGCGCCTCTGGGCCTTTGCGCCCTGGGCGCGGCGCTGGTCGTTTTTGGCCTTCTTCGCGGCGAGGGCGCGGTGGTGCTGAAGAAGGCGATCCGCATTTGTTTGGAGTGCATCGGCATTGGCTAAAGATACGAAGCGGCATATTGTGCAGGCGCTGTTCACCGCGGCGACGAACAGCTATGTCACCGGGTTCATCACGGGGCGGCTGTACCAGGGCGATCTGAAAAGCATATGCGTGCCGGGGTTGTCGTGCTATTCGTGCCCGGGCGCTCTGGGCGCGTGCCCCATCGGCGCGCTGCAGGCGGTGCTGGGCGACCGCAAGTTCCAGTTTTCGTGCTACATATTCGGGTTTTTGACGCTTGTGGGCGCGCTGTGCGGGCGGTTTGTGTGCGGGTGGCTGTGCCCATTCGGGCTGTTCCAGGATCTGCTGCACAAAATCCCATTGAAATGGACGGTGCGCACCTGTAAGGGCGACAGGCTGCTGCGGTACCTGACATATGTGCTCCTTGCCGTGTTTGTGATATTGCTGCCGCTGGTTGTAGTGGATGTCATCGGCCAGGGCGCGCCCTGGTTCTGCAAGTGGATTTGCCCCAGCGGCACGCTGATGGGCGGCATCCCGCAGCTGCTGCTGAACCCAGCGCTGCGCAGCGCCGCAGGCTGGCTGTACGCGTGGAAAGTTTGGATACTGGTGATGGTGTCGCTGGCATCCATCGTGATCTACCGCCCGTTCTGCCGGTACCTATGCCCCCTGGGCGCAGTGTACGCGCTATTCAACCGCGTTTCGCTCTACCGGATCAAGCCCACCGAAAAGTGCGGCAAGTGCCCCATGTGCGCAAAGCCCAACGGGCCGGAGTGCATCCGGTGCGTGGGGCGGAGGAGGGAACGGTGAGGACGGTGAGGGATGCGCTGGGACTCCGTCCCAGACCCTGCCAAGGGGCCTAAGGCCCCTTGGAACCCCTGCTTCCGCTGCGGCGGGGTCGGGGGGATAGAAATGGCCGCCGCGGTTTTGCTGTCGCGACGGCCTTTTTGCGCAGGTTTGTCAAGTTCATCCCTATGTAGGGATTCGTAAGGGCCTTCGGCCCTTAAGTGGGGTCTAAGGGGTGAAACCCCTTGCGTCCTTCCCCCCTTGCGTCTCCCCCGCCTTCACTCCCCCGCCTTCACTCCCCCGCCGGGTACCTGAAAAGCAGCTCTTTCCCCTGCCAGGCTTCCAGCACGGCCTTGCCTTCTTCCGGGGCTATGCCGCTGGCTTTGGCCCAGGCGAGCAGGTCAGCGAGCGTGTAGGCGTCATCCGGCGCTATCACGCCTATCACCATTGCGGGCGTCGCGCCCGGTTCGCCTGCCGTGCCGCCGGTGATTTCGCCATCCAGATAGAGGCTCAGGGCGGCGTCAGCGGGCAGGCCGGCGAACATGCCGGGACCGCCGATGCCGGTGACGGTGGAGGCTGCGCCGGTGGAGACATACACATCGCCCGCGCCCTGGTGCTCGATGCCGATGCCCGCGCCCATGCCGGATACGGCGCTGCCTTCCCCGATCATAAGGGCGATATCGCCCGTGCCGTAGTGCACCGCGCCCAGGCCAACATCGGTGCCTATGGCGGCGGCGCTTTCGCCAATTTCGATGAAGATGCCGCCCTCACCCTCGTGCGATGCGGCGATGTCCCCCATCACACGGCTGTCCGCGCAAACGGTGATCTCCGCATCGCCCAGGCTGCCGGGCCTTATCTTGACCAGGATGGCGTTTGCGCCCTCCACTGTGCCGTTTGTGCGCAGGCGCACGCTGCCTATGCCGCTGTAATCCACAAAAATGCCCCGCTCGCCGCCCACGACTGTGGAAGTTTTGCCGGTATGGATGGTCAGGCTGGTATTGGATGTAACGGTCACCCGGATGCCCGCGCTGCCGCCTGTGACGGCGCTGTCGCCATTCAGGGTAAGCGACGCATCCGCGCCTTCCGTTACGGTGAAGGTGATGCCCGCGCCATCCGCCGCCTGCACCTGCACATTTTGAAGCGCGTACCTGCCGTTTTCCAGCGACAGAGGGCCGGTGAACGTAAGGTCTTTCAGCGTCAGCGTGCCGCGAAGGATGTTCGCGGGCAGGCTGATGGCGGCGGCATCCACGACCAGGCGGCCGTTTGCATCCAGGCTGCCGGGGGCGATGTCCGCGCCGCTGACGATGGCGTTGCCCTGGGCGTCTCGGGCGGCGAAGGCGGCCTCCACGGCGGATAGGAAGTCATCCTGGGTGAGCGCGCCAGCAGTGATCGGCGGCAGCAACAGCAGCAGCGTCAGCGTCAGCGCGATCACGCGCGCGAGGGCGGTTTTGCTGATCATAGGAATGCCCCTTTCAGGTGGGTTTTGGGTACAGTATACGGCATGGGCGCGCGGGTGGCAAGGGGCCGCACCGCCCTATAACAAAGGCGCGGGCAACCCCGATTGGGCCGCCCGCTTTTGTCACAGAACAAGTTGGTTTTGCTTTACAGCGCTACTTTTGCGCCATCTTTGTCGATGATGACGGCGTCACCCTCCATCCCGGCAAGCCATATTTCCTGGCAGTCGGGGTGGCCCGCAGCTTCCAGCGCTTTCAGGATTTCCGCCAGGGGGTAGACATCCACCGTATCGCCGTTTATCACGCACAGCGTGGTGATGTCGCGGGCCAGCAGCTTGCGCAGGGTTTCCATCGATATCGCCGTCAGCATGCTGCCCTCGCGCTTTGCGTACACATCCAGTGTCAGCTGGATGGAACCATCCGGCCCGCGGGAGAGCGTTTCCGTGAAGGGGCGCTTTTCGCCTTTCTCGGGCAGGGCGGCTTCGCCTTCGCCCGGCTCCGGGTAGTGCGTGCGCAGCTGCCAGCTGCGGCCATCCAGCCAGGCCTGGTAGAGGTATTCATCCGAATAGGAGAGGTTGCGGTAGCTGGGGCCGGTGTGGACCGCCGGTGCGGGCGCGGGCTGGTTCAGGTAGAAATCGGCGTTGACGGTGACCTGCGGTTCGGGCTGCTGCTGGGGGGCCGGATCGGGGTCGGGTTCCACGGGTTTATTGGGGCAATCGTGCTCTGCCCAGAGCATTTGGTAGCCGCCCGAACCGTTACTGTTTCTGACATAGATCAGGATATCGCCATCCACGCCCGGCAGGCCGGAATCATCCACCCAGTCCACCATCGCGTGCCTGTTGTCATCGGTGCTGCTGGTGAGATCATTTGGCACGCGCACAACCAGCTGGGTGCCAATACCCGTGTGCTCGCCGCCCGCATCGGTGAAGGTGACGGCGCCCGTGACGGTGCCGGTGTTGGTGACAGAAAGGGTGGCATCCATATGCTGCTCTATTTGCAGGCCAGCGCCGCTAATGCCTGTGATGGCGCCCGCGTTATCGATGGTGATGCTGTCGCTGGCGTTGCCTGTTTTGATGATGACGCCCTTATCCCCCCCTTGCACCTGGCCGCCCTGGCCGATGGTGAGGGATACATCGCCGCCTACTGTGGACTGCACATAGATGCCATCCCAACCACTGCCCGTGATGGCGACATCATTTCCGTTTGTGATGTTGATATCCCCGCCGCCAAGGGCATACACGCCCATACCGGCTTTTCCTGAGATGCTGACGCCGTCGCCGTTGGTGATGTGGATGTCGCCTGCGCCGTTGTGCACCGCGGCAATGCCGTTACTGCCGGTGGCGGTTTCGATGATGACGCCGGCTTCGTTTGTGATGGTGATGCTGCCGGTGCCGGTATGAGATGCATCCACGGCGTTGCTGTTGCCGCTGTGGACCTCGCTGCCGTTTTCCAGCGTCAGGGAGATATCTGTTGCGCCGGTTCCTGTTATGGAAATGCCGGTACCGGATGCGTTTACACCCACGTTATCCAGCACGAACGCGCCGTTTGCCAGCGCCAGCTTGCTTGTGAAGGCCAGGTTTTTCAGCGTGAGGGTGTTTGTGAAGCCGGTGCGGTCGATTGCGGCGTTGTACGGGATATCCGTAACCTCTACGCGGCCGGTATCGGTGTCTACCGTTTCACCGACTATGGCCGCGCCATCCACCGTGATGTTGCCATTCACAGGGGTGGCCGTGCTGATGGCGGTAATCAGGGCGGACCACGACAGCGCGCCCGCCGTGCCGGGCATGATCAGCAGGGTCAGCGCAAGGGCCAGCGCCAGCGCGCGGGCGATGAGGGTTTTGTGCGTGTTGTGTGTCATGGGATGGGGCCTCCTGTCGGTTTATGGTGATGCGGTGTGCGCACGCAAAGATTCCGGCAGTCACGCCGTCCGCTTCGCATTAGGGTCCTAATGCTATAGACGCCGGGATGCCGGAATCACTACAGGTGTTTGGAAATATTTATCAGGGGGCATTCCAACGAAAGAGCGCATATCGGGTATGCGCGCCTTCGCCTGCTTACAGCGCCGTTTTGTTGCCGCTTGCATCCACGATAACGGCATCGGCATCCATCCCGGCAAGCCAGATCTCCTGGCAGTCGGCGTGGCCGGAGGCCACCAGCGCGGCGTATATTTCCGCCAGGGGGTAGATGTCGGCCACCGTGCCGTCTTTGTAGTTGAGGACGGTCAGGAACGTGACATCCTGGCGCAGCAGCACTTCCAGCGCGTGCATGCTGAGCACCACCAGCGGGCTGCCGTCCTGCTTGGTGCGCACGGTAAGGGTCAGCATGATGCTGCCGTCCGGGGCGTCCGACAGGGCTTCGGTGAATTCGCTGTGGCGGGCCTTTTCGGGCAGGCCGTCGCCATCCTTTGTTTGGGCATAGGCGCGAAGATCGCGGCTTGCGCCGCCCACAAACGCCTGCATCAGCCATTTATCGGAATAGGAGATGCCGCGGAATGTGGGGCGCGGGGGTTCGGGCTTCGGCTGGTTCAGGTAGAAATCGGCGTTGACGGTGATCTGCTGTTCCTGTTCCGGCTGGGGGTCCGGCACGGGGTCCGGCTCGGGGTCCGGCTGCAGCGGGCGCTGCATGACGGAGTAGTTCGTGCCGTCCGCGTTCTGCCCTTCCAGCACCAGCACGCCCTGGCCGCTGTTGATCCACACGTTGCCGTTTGCATCCACCAGGCCGGCGGCCTGCGCCAGCAGGAGCAGCTCCGCCTCGGTCAGCGCGGGGGCATCCTGGGCGGTGATCACGCGGTGCAGCAGGTCGGTGGGGGTGTTGACCCTGCCGTTTTGATCGGTATACGCGCCGCCCTGGATGGTGCCGTTGCCGGGGAGGACCAGGACTGTACCCGCGTTATGCTGTATCTCCGCGCCGGGGCCAGCGGTGCCGGTGATGGCGCCGACGTTGAGAAGCACACTGTTGCCCGCGCCGGTGTTGGTCAGCTGCACGCCGGTATCGCCGGTGATAGCGCCGGTGTTATTGACAGACACGGCGACCACGCCATTCCCGCTGGCCACCACGCCGGTGCCGCCGGTGGCGGTGATGTCTCCGACGTTTTGTACAAGCAGCGGAGCCCCGGCGGGGTTATCCTGCAGGGCCTCAATGCCGTTGCCGCCGGTAGCGTTAATCTGGCCGCCGTTTTCCACGATGAACGTACCGGTGCTGTTGCTCTGCGCGGTGATGCCGTTGCCCTGGGCGTCGATGGTGCCGGCGTTGCCTACGTTCAGGGTACCGTTGCCATCCGTGATGCCGGCATCTATGCCCCCGCCGGTGATGCCGCCTAGATTCTGGACGACCAGGTTGCCGTTGCCGTTCGTGATGCCGGCGTTCACGCCGCCGTCCACGATGGTGCCGGTCTGTGCGTTGAAGATCAATATGTCGCCGTTTCCGTATGTGATACCGGCGTCGATATCCCCGGAGGCGACGGTGCCGATGTTGATGATGTTTATGCCACCGTTCGCCGGATTGGTGTCAGTGCCGATGACAGTGGCGTTGATGCCGTCGCCGGTGACGGTGCCGGTGTTGTTGATGGACACGCTGCCGGCGGCACCGGTGTGCGCGGCGTCGATGCCGCCGGTTTCGCCGATGTTTGCGATGATGATAGTGCCACCGGCGCTCTGCGCGTTGATGCCCGCGCCGTCGCCCGTGCCTGCGGCTGCGGAGCCGTTCACGGCGGCGGTTTCTTGTGTTATGATCTGGAGGGTGCCTGCGGTGTCCCTTGTCAGTTCCGCGAAGATGCCGTTGCCGGTGGTGCCGGTGACGGTGCCGGAGGCCGATACGGCCGTGTCTCCGGTGCCCCCCTGCCCGGCGCGGATGCCGTTCAGGCTTCCCGTAACGGTGCTGCCCGCGCCGGTGGTTACGGTGATGTCGCCCGTGTCAGTGATGACATCGTTGATGATATCCCCCTGCACGTTTGTGTTTATGCCATGCCCGCCCTGGCCTTCCACATCGCCATCGACCATTATCGCTATGTCGCCGGTGCCGGCGTGCGCGGCGAGGATGCCGTTCTGGCTTCCCGTAACGGTGCTGCCCGCGCCGGTGATTACGGTGATGCCGCCCGTGTTAGTGCTGAGATTGCTATTGAAATCACCGATCACACCCGCGTATATGCCCTGGCCGCCCCGGCCTTCCACATCGCCTTCTACCGTTATCGCTATGTCGCCGGTGCTGGTGCCGGTGTGCTCTGCGCTGATGCCGTCCTTGCCGCCGGTGACGGAGGCGCGCAGGGTGTTATCCGGGTTGGCGGGGTCAACCGCGCTGAGGATGTTTATGCTCAGGTCGCCGCTGCCGGTGTGCCCGGCGTTGATGCCGATGCCGGTG
>JAVBPC010000095.1:0-4102 GCA_031549905.1 Eubacteriales bacterium | reverse complement strand
CGGCGGCCGCCGAAGCGGTAAAAGGGGGACACGTCCCCCTTTTAGAAACCCCCTCACGGCCTTGCGGCCGTGCGAGGTAGAAAAACCTTGCGGTTTTTCTGTCCGTTCGGCGGCAAAGCCGCCGATGCCGGATTGAGGTCGAGGGGGCTGAGGCCCCCTCGAGCACCCCGGGGTGCGGTCTGCCGAAAGTCCTGGAATTTCGGGTGCGACCGCCGAGGGGGGCGTGGACGCTCACGCTGGGTTGTGCCCCTGGGGTGCTCCAGAGAAATGTCCACCATATAAGGTTTGCCTAGGTGAGGATGGGGAACATAGGGGATGTTCGTTGCGGAACGGCCCGCCCCTAATAGCTCCTTCTTGCGCCTGTGGGTGCAGGGAGGGGTTTTTTATAGGACTTTTTCGTGGAAGAATTTTCCCGTAAAAACATATTTTGCCCTTTGGCGGCACACAAAGGAGACGCTCATGAAAAAAATTGCGCTCATTTCTCTCGCCCTGGTCATGCTTATGTCTGTTGCTATCGCGGAAGATGCGCCGCTTTACGGCGTCATTGACGCGCCTGTTCGCGTGGAAAAAGAGAAAGTTACCCTGACGGTTTTCGGCGAACCGGGGGTCAGCTACACGCTGTCCCAGCGCAACCAGAATATTTGGCAGTACCCGGAAACAATCGCGCTGGCCACCGCGGAGGCGGAAATCACGCTGACGCTTGGCGCGGGCATGAACGATTTTGTGCTTCGCGAAGAGGGTGTGCCGCGCGAAGCGCCGGACAATGTGACTTTCAGCATTTTCAGGGGCACGCAGGCCGAGATGGATGCGGCCACCGGCGTAAAGGCGGCTGATCCTGCGCCTACGGCTACGGCCACGGCCACGGCAACAGCAACAGCCACGGAAAAGGCCACCGCCGCGAAGACATCCGCCACCCAGAAGCCGACCGCTTCGCCTGCGCCCACCGATGCGCCCACCGCCACGCCGGCCCCGACTGAAGAGCCGACCCAGGAGCCGACCGCAACCCCCGAGCCCACGCCCGAACCGACCCCGGACCCCACCGCCACCCCGGAGCCGACGCCCGAACCCACGCCGTCGCCCAGCCCCACGCCCATCCCTTCCGAGGATGGCACGCTGCGCACGATCACCCTGTGGAAAGAGGGCAATGACATTTTCGCGCTGCAGGATGCTTTGACCGCGCTGAACCTGTTCGATTCGCGCGTGGACGGCGTGTACGGCCCCAAAACGCAGGCTGCCGTGCGCAAGCTGCAGATCATGTCGGATATCACAGTGGATGGCGTTGTCGGCCAGGATACGCGCGCGGCGCTTGCGCAGATGGATTATGTGCTGCCGGCATACGCCGAGCCGAACAAGGCGCTGCCGGAGGGCTTTACCCGGGCAATGAAGCTGAACGACGAAGGCGATGACGTGGTGCGGCTGCAAGAAATGCTGATCCAGACAGGTTATCTGAAGGACAAGGCGGACGGCGTGTACGGCGCAAAGACCGAGTCGGCCGTGAAAAGGTTCCAGCGGGGCAACCGGCTGATCAAGGACGGCATCGCGGGCGGGGATACGCTTTTCGCGCTGATTGACAAGGTCAGTGCGGCGGGGAGCGAGGAGTAACGCATCGCAAGGTCCCCGGACGCACTGTTTGATGATGTTTACGCGCTTGTTGATTTCAGAAAAGGGATAAAGTAGGTGCGTGTTGGTACTATGAAGGCTGCTGCGAAGGGCATCCCCGCGGCAGCTTTTTTGCAAGGCTGCAAAGCCTGCCGGCTGACTGTGAGGTATCACCATGGTAACTGTCTCGGTAATCGCGGTATTCCGGCATGATGAAGAAAAGCTGCTGCTGTGCAAAAGAACCCACGACCCGTACAAGGGCCTGATAGACCTGCCCGGCGGCAAAGCGGAAGACTGCGAAGACAGCCTGGCCTGCGCCTACAGGGAGCTGTTTGAGGAAACGGGCATCGCCCCGTCTGACATCCATCTGCGCCATCTGATGGATTTTGCGCGGCCGCTGTCCGGCATCATCGTTTGTGTCTATTTTGGGCGGCTGAACAGGGAAGTTTCGCTGATTGAAGAGGCAAACCCGCTCTTTTGGTCCGAATTAAGCCAAAACTTTGGTGATCCGACACGGTATTCGGGCTCCGGGTATCTGCTGCCCATCCTGGCGGAGATCGCCGCGCACAAGGATTTGCTTGATCTTGCGCACCAATAAACCTGCGCGCGCGGGGTTTCCGCATCCGGCAAAAAACTCCGTGAAACAGGTAATATACAACATATAGTATAATAGTTATCGACAATCTAGGCCGCCCCGCGTGGGCGGTCTTTTTTGTTTGTCCTTCTAGTCGAAGGCCCCTGAATTTTCGCGGCGGTTTTCAACAGCGGCGCGCCTGTCCCGCACTTATACTTGTCCTCACCTAAGGCAATACCGCACAAAGCGCAGGCGCGCAGACGGCTGATTTTCCGCCCATGCGCACCTGCAAAACGCTCGACGTAGCGCTGCTACGCCTTCGCATTTTGCAGGCACACCTAAGCGAAAAACCAGCTCGTCGGCACGCCAACGCTTTGTGCGGTATTGCCTTAAACTTCATAACCATCCAACTGCCGAAAGGGGGTATCCCAAACATGGCAACCATGTACCTGGAACCCTTTCTGCTACAGAACGCAATTGTGGACGCGGGCCTTCTGTGCCTCATGGCCCGCTGGCGGGGGGAGCGCATCCGGCCGGTTCGGCTGGCGCTTGGCTCCCTGCTGGGCACCCTTTACGCGCTGGCGGCAACGCTTACGGGCGGCGTGCTGGCATCCCTTCCGGTCATCCTGATCGTCTCCCTTGTGATGTGCCGCACGGCGCTGCCGGGCGGGGGTCTCACCGCCACGGCGCAGGGCGCGGGCGCGGTCTGGACGTTCTCTTTGCTGCTTGGCGGCGCGGCGGCGCTGGGGCTGTCGGTGCTGCTGGCGGGGATCGCCACAGGGTTTTTCGGCTGTTCACTTCTCAAAAGAAAACGCCTGCCCCCGCAGGAAACGGTCACTTTGACCGTGCGCCAGGGCGAGGTTTCACGGGAGATCACGGCGCTGGTGGATTCCGGCTGCCGCGCGCTGGATGTGTGGTCAGGACTGCCGGTGGTGCTGGTGCCGGAAGGGCTGTTCACCCCGGAGCCCGGCCGCGTGCTGTCCATCCGCACGGCTGCCGGGGGAAGGCTGCTGCCGTGCTTTGCGCCGGACGCGGTGCTGATCGACGGCGTGCCCGTCAAGGCGGTAGCGGCGCTGGCGCCCAAGGAATCGCTGCCGGGGGCGCTGGTGCCCGCGGCGTTGCTAGGCGAAACATCATCGGCTTTGCGCCCCGGCATTCTGGGTTTTCTGATGAAATCCCCGGACGGCGCACCCGGAAAAAACACGCGTCCAGGAAGGAAGGCATCATGAAAGAAACGATCCTTTTAGCCCTGCAAAAGATTAAGGAAGCTATCGCCCGGCTCTTTTCCGGGCGGGTGGATTATATCGGCGGCGCGGATGTTCTGCCCGCCCCACTCACCCGGGAAGAGGAGGAACGGCTTGTGCAGACCTTACAGGTACAGCAGGGCAACAGCCAGGTGCGCGCGATTTTAATCGAGCACAACCTGCGCCTGGTCGCCTACATCGCCAGAAAATTCGAGAACACCGGCGTTGGCATTGAGGATTTGATCTCCATCGGAACCATTGGCCTTATCAAAGCGGTGGAAACGTATAACCCTGAAAAAAACATCAAGCTAGCCACCTATGCCTCCCGCTGCATTGAAAACGAAATCCTCATGTTCCTGCGTAAGAACTCCGGGCATCGGGGAGAGCTCTCCTTTGACGAACCCCTCAATACGGATTGGGACGGGAACGAGCTGCTCCTTTCCGATATCCTGGGAACGGAGCCGGACTGCGTGGCAAAGCCTGTAGAAGAGGACGTGGACCGAACCATTCTCCTAAAGGCCGTTTCCAAGCTGCCGGAACGGGAGCGAGAAATCATCTCCATGCGATTTGGCCTTTCCGGCGCAAAGGAAAAAACGCAAAAAGAAGTGGCGGATTTTATGGGGATTTCTCAAAGCTATATTTCGCGCCTGGAAAAGCGGATTCTGCTACGCCTGCGACGTGAAAT